>NZ_JAGGOZ010000009.1 GCF_018614075.1 Streptomyces sp. ISL-94
CGGCGGGCGGCGGGCGGCGGGACATCCTGGTCGGGCTGATCCCGCCGTGCACCGTCTCCTGCTACGGACGACCAGGCACGACCGCACGGCCGCTGGCCTGCCTGGCCGGGGCCGGCCCGGCCGCGGGGCCTCAACATCCGGCGGCGCAGTGGCCGCACCCACCGAGTCGTGCATCCCAGAGGCTCGGCCGGCCCTCGCGCTTCGAGGATTCACACTGTGCTCCGTCCGGCGCGCTCACACCGGCTGCACATGCACGTCCGGCGATCGCTTGACTCGCCGGTCGGCGAGAGCGATGAGCATGCCCGTGTCGTAGACGGCTACGCGTGCACTCACGCGACTTCCCCCGGACGCCCGGCCGCCGGTCGGCTCCGTAGACTGCGGATATTACGACTCCGCCAACGAGGCGAAACGGGGCTTCGCCGATCACAACGATCACCAACGGAAGCGCACCGTCTGGCCGGGGCGGGTCTGGGCCGCTTGGGGGAGATCGTCCTCGTGGACGGCGGCGATCACCGGATATCCGCCGGTGACCGGGTGGTCGGCGAGGAAGAGGATCGGCTGCCCGCTCGGCGGCACCTGCAGGGCGCCCGGCACCGCCGCCTCGGAGGGCAACTCGCCGGTGCGGGCTCGTTCCAGGAACGGCCCGGCGAGCCGCATCCCCACCCGGTCGTTCTGGTCGGTCACGGTGTAGGGCTGCGTGCAGAGCGCGACGAGCGCCTCGGGGGTGAACCAGTCCTCCCGTGGTCCGGGCAGGATGCGCAGGACGGGCTCGGCCGGCAGCCGGCGCTGCGGGGCGAAGTCGGCGGCCGGCCAGCCGTCGGCCAGCCCGCCCACCGGGAGCAGGTCGCCGGCGGCCAGCCGGGCCGGCCCGAGCCCGGCCAGGGTGTCGGTGGACCGGGAGCCGAGTACGGGTGGCAGGTCGAGCCCGCCGCGCACCGCCAGGTAGAGCCGCAGGCCCTCGGTGGCGGTGCCTACGGTCAGCCGCTCGCCGGGCGCCAGCCGGACGGGGGCGTACATGTCTGCCTCCCGGCCGCCCGCCCTCGCCGGGCAAGGCGCTCCGGTGAGCGCGACGGTGGCGTGGTGGTCGAAGTCCAGCACCAGCCCGCCCAGTGGTGCCTCGATGACGGCCGCGTGCTCATGGTTGCCGACCAGTCGATTGGCCAGTCGCAGGCTACGCCGGTCCACCGCGCCGGACAGGCCGACGCCGAGCGCGGCGTGCCCAGGGCGGCCCAGGTCCTGCACGGTGGCACCGAAGCCTGGGTGGACCACCCGTACCGAGCGGGCGGTGGTCGCGGGGTCCGTGGTCATCGGACAGGCCTCCGAGGTGGAGTGGGAGCGGGTGGTCAGCGGTGGCGAGGGCGGGCGGGGTACCGGGCCGCGCCTGGGTGGTCACGGCTCGGCCCCATCCGCCGTCACGTCGCGGAAGCGGACGGCGGTGCCTGGGGTCAGCAGGCTGGGAGGGTCCGCGGCCGGGTTCCACAGGGTCAGTTCGGTGCTGCCGAGCAGCTGCCAGCCGCCCGGCGACTCGCGCGGGTAGACGCCGGTGAACTCGTCGGCCAGGGCCACCGCGCCGGCCGGGACCCGGGTGCGCGGGACGGTACGGCGCGGTACCCGAAGGGCCGGATCGACGCCGGTCAGGTAGGCGAATCCGGGAGCGAAGCCGCAGAAGGCGACCTGGTAGGTGGCAGCGGTGTGCCGGGCGATCACTTGCGGGACCGTCAGACCGGACAGCCGGGCCACTTCCGGCAGGTCCTCGCCCTGGTAGCGGACCGGGATCACCACGGTTTCGGCTTCGACGGGCGGGACCGCCCGCAGGTCGAGGGCGCCGAGGGCGGCGACGAGGCGGGTCCGGTCGGTGAGCACCCGGTCGTAGCGGATGAGCAGGGTACGGGCGGCGGGGACGAGTTCCAGCACACCGGGCAGCGGGTGCCGGCGCAGCGCGGCATGCAGCCGGGCTACCTGGTCAAGACCGCTGACCTCGGCCAGGAGAGCCCGGGTGCCGTAGGAAAGGATGCGCATGAGGGCCCGTCAGTCCTGTTCGCCGAGCAGGTAGTCGCGGTCGAACTTGTCCGTGATGAACATGAACCCCGGAGCGTGCGTGATCGCGAAGGGCGGACGCGAGGACATCAGCGCCGACTGCGGCGTCACACCGCAGGCCCAGAAGACCGGCACCTCGCCGGGAGCGATCTCGATCGGGTCGCCGAAATCCGGTCGGCTCAGGTCGGGTATGCCCAGCCTGGCGTTGCCGAGGTCTCCCGGCCGGCCCACGGCCACCGGCGCGCCGTGCACGGCCGGCATCCGGCTGGTGATCACCTCTGCGGTGGCGACCAGTTCCCACGGGATGGGGCGCATCGAGACCACCATCGGGCCGTGCAGCCGCCCGGCGGGTACGCACTGCTCGGTGGTCCGGTACATCGCGACATTGCGCGCCTCGGCGATGTGGCGCAGCGGGATGCCGGCGTCCAGCAGGGCCGACTCGAAGGTGAAGGAGCAGCCGATGAGGAAGGTGACCAGGTCCTCGCGCCAGTACGCGCCCACTTCGCTGTGCTCCTCCCACTCGCCGTCCTGCCAGACGCGGTACCTCGGCAGGTCGGTGGTCAGATCGGCGCCGGGGGCGAGGACGCTGGTGCGGGCCCCGGGCGCGGTCTGCTCCAGGACGGGGCAGGAGGCGGGGTTGAGCTCGGCGAAGCGCGCGAAGTCGGCCGCCCAGCCGGCGGGCACGCTGATCATGTTGGCCTGGGTGCGCCCGAGGCACCACCCGGTGGTGGGGACCGCGGTGCCGGCCCGGAACAGCTCGCGCGCCTCGGCCGGGGCGAGCGCGGCGCGGGTTTCGGTCATGGGTAAGGCTCCTTTGCGGGTTGGGATACGGACGTGTGCGGACACACTCGGGGGAGTGATCGTGTGTCAGGGCCGGGGAGGGAAACCGGAGCGGTGGCGGGAAGCTGCTCAGCGGCGGGGGAGGCGAAGCAACGTCGGGAGGGTGCTCAGCGGCGGGATCGGTCCGAGGGCGGCGGCGGCGCCGAAGCCGCGCTCGCCGAGGCC
Organism: Streptomyces sp. ISL-94; assembly: GCF_018614075.1. Lineage (GTDB taxonomy): Bacteria > Actinomycetota > Actinomycetes > Streptomycetales > Streptomycetaceae > Streptomyces. The sequence continues at coordinate 3,043 of NZ_JAGGOZ010000009.1, forward strand.
GATCCCCACGGCCAGGTAGCGGTCCGATCCGGTCGCCCGGCGCACCCGCAGGCTCAGGCCGCGGGCGCCCGGATCGCGGTAGGGCTCGGCGATCAGCGAGAGGGAACCGGCGAGGATCGGCTGGCCGCCCAGGCACAGCAGAACCGCGGTGAGGGCGACCACCAGGCGCAGGACCGGTGTGAGGTCCAGGCCTGCGTCGACCAGTAAGGCCGTCAGCGAGGGTGCGATGGCCGGCAAGGAGCCGCGGTCCTGGTGGTTGGGTTGCGACCGCCGGGGGCCCGCGGCGCGCCGCTGGTGGCGGCGGCACCCGTCGCATCTGGTGCGGTGTGGCTGGTTCTCCGAGGGACGTGCGTCGGGCGGAATCATGAGCAGCTCCCCAAGTGGCCCTATCTGAACGCCATCTGACGATCCATTGCCATCACGGTAGGAAAGGCCTGTGGCACGTAGCAAGCGAATCGAGGATCCCGCACTGAGAGGATCTGTGAATGAGTGATTTGTTCAACAAGAGTGCTGGAGGGTTTACCTGACACCAGGTCATCCACCATGCTGGGATGTGAGATGCATGGCCCGTGGCAAGGAGAGGCGTGATGGATAGTCGTGCCGAGGACTGGGCCGACGAGCTCGCGCGGCTGGGTTGGAGCAGTAAGGCGGAGCATGTCGCCAGGATCCTGCGCAAGCGGATCGCGGAGGGCAAGCACCTGCCGGACGACCGGCTGTCGGAGGAGGAGATCAGCAAGGGGGTGAAGGTCTCCCGGAACACCCTGCGCGAGGCGTTCCGCCTGCTGGCCCACGAAGGTCTGGTCGAACACCGGCTCAATCAGGGCGTCTTCGTCCGCAAGCTGAGCCTGATCGATGTGGTCGACCTGTACCGGCTGCGCAGGGTGGTGCAACCGGCCGTGATCAGGGATCTGAAGGGCCGCGAGGTCGACCTGAGCCGGGTCCGCGCGGCGGTGGTGGCTGCCGACGCCGCTGGGTCGGCAGCCGACTGGCGGGTGCTGGGCACCGCCAACCTCCACTTCCATCAGGCTCTGACGGCCCTGGCCGGCAGCACCCGACTCGACGCGCTGATGAGCCGGGTACTGGCCGAACTGCGCCTGGTCTTCTACGCCGTGCCCGACCTCCGGGAGTTCCACGTCGCCTACCGGGCCCGCAACGGGAAGATCCTGGAGCTGATTGCGGTGGGAGAGTACGTCAAGGCGGCCAACGCGATGACCGCCTACCTGCGGGACGCGGAGCGCGACCTGGTCGACCGGTATCGTGAGGCCGCCGGCTAGCTAGGGGAGCCTCGCGGATGCTCTCGCGTTCGGTCTCGCCATGGCGGCGAAGAAGCCGAAGAGCATGCGGCCGGGGCCGCTGGGGTCGTAGACGCCGTGACGCTCTCCCTGTCCGCCCCTGGCCTCACGCATGGCGAGATGCCGCCGTCACACCGGCAACTGCCGAGCGGACCTCAGCTCTCGTCAGGGGTCAGGCGCAGCGCGATGCTGTTGATGCAGTAGCGCTGGTCCGACGGGGTCGGATAGCCCTCGCCCTCGAAGACGTGGCCCAGGTGGGAGCCGCACTTCGCGCAGCGGACCTCGGTGCGGATCATGCCGTGCGAGGTGTCGGCGATCAGCTCGACCGCGTCGGTGTCCTTCGGATCGAAGAACGACGGCCAGCCGCAGTGCGACTCGAACTTCTCCGAGGAGCGGAACAGCTCGGCCCCGCAGCCCCGGCAGGAGTAGACGCCCTCCGTCTTGGTGTCCGTGTACTCACCGCGGAAGGCCGGCTCGGTGCCCGCGAGGCGCAGCACCTGGTATTCGGACGGCGTCAGCTCCGCCTGCCACTGCTCGTCCGTCTTCTCGACCTCGTACGCCATGACGTTCCCGCTCCCTCAGTCCGACAGCCGGGCCAGGATCCGGGGTCCCAGATCCGTGACGTCGCCCGCGCCCATGGTGAGAACGAGATCGCCGGGCTTGGCCATTCCCGCGATGACGTCGGCGACGGCGTCCTTGGAGTGCTCGGCGCTGACATCGGCGCCTGCGGCCCGGGCCGCGGCGATGATCAGCTCGCTGGTGACACCGGGGATCGGGTCCTCGCGGGCCGGGTAGATGTCCAGGACCACGGAGGCGTCGGCGAGGGCGAGGGCCTGGCCCATCTCCTTGCCAAGCTCCTGGGTGCGGGAGAACAGGTGCGGCTGGAAGACGACCAGGATCCGGGAGTCCGCGGCGGCGCCGCGGATGGCCTCCAGGTCTGCGGTCATCTCGGTCGGGTGGTGCGCGTAGGAGTCGATGACCTGGACGCCGGCGGCCTCGCCCTTGAGCTGGAGGCGGCGCTTGACGCCGGTGTACTTGCCGAGGGCGGAGGCCAGGTTGTGCGCCGGGATGCCGAGGGCCACGCCCGCGGCGAGGGCGGCGACGGCGTTGTGCGCGTAGTGCCGGCCGGGGACGGAGACGGTGAAGGTGAGCATCCGGCCGCCCAGGACGACCGTGACCTCGCTGGCCAGGCCACGCGGGGTGATCTTGGTGATCCGGACGTCGGCCTCGGGCTCCTCGCCGTACGTGACGACCTCGAGGCCCTGCCGGCCGGCGACCCGGCGGGCGATCTCGGCCGCGCCCTCCTGGCCGTGGGCGACGACCAGGGTGCCGCCGGGCACGACCTTGGAGACGAAGGTCTCGAAGGACTCGTAGATCTCCTCGATGGACGCGTAGTTCGCGTGGTGGTCGAGCTCCGCGTTGAGGATGATCGCGACCTGCGGGGTGTACTTGTGGAAGGTGCGGTCACTCTCGTCCGCCTCGGCCACGAAGATGTCGCCCTCGCCGTGGTGGGCGTTGGAGCCGGGGGCGTCCAGGTCGCCGCCGATGGCGTACGAGGGGTCCAGGCCCAGGGCCGACAGCGACACCGCCAGCATCGAGGTGGTCGTGGTCTTGCCGTGCGTACCGGCGACGGCGATCGGTCGCAGGCCGTCCATCAGCGCGGCCAGCGCGTCGGAGCGGTGGATGACGGGAATGCCCAGCTCGGCGGCGCGCGCCAGCTCGGGGTTGTCCGCGCGGATGGCGCTGGAGACGACCACGCAGGTGGCGTCGGCGGCGAGGTGGCCGGCGGCGTGCCCGATGTGCACCGTGGCGCCGTGGGCGCGCAGCGCCTGGGCGGTCTCGGAGTCACGGGAGTCGCTGCCGGCCACCTGCGCGCCGCGCTGGGCGAGGATCTTCGCGATGCCGGACATACCGGCGCCGCCGATGCCGATGAAGTGGGGCCGTTCCATGGCGGTCGGCAGGCCGGGCTTCATTCAGGTCGCTCCAGGATCGAGTGCGGTGCTTGTGCGCGTCGGGCTGACGGGCCCAAGCCTATTCGTTGTGGGCGAAGAGCTTGAGCACCGGAACGCCGACCTTGTGCCGGGCCCGGGAGGCCCAGTCCCGGTGGAAGAACTCCTCCACGAAGTGCGGGGCGGTCAGGACGATCACCTCGTCGGCCCCGGTCTCCTCGACGACGGCCTTCAGTTTGTCGAGCGGGTGCTCCTCGATGATCTGCCCGGTGGCGCTGGCGCCCTTCTGGCGCAAGGCGTTCAGTGAGTGCGCGAGGGCGTGTGCGGCGGGGCCCCGGGCGGCCTCGCCCGCGGGTTCCCCGCCCTCGCGCATGGCCTCGGGGAGCTCACCGAGCGCTACGTCGTCGATGGCGCGCAGCAGTCGGTCCTGGTCGCCCCTGGGTTGCATGAGGACGACGAAGGAGACCTGGTCGTCTCCGTGCAGGCTGGTGACGAAGTCCACGTCCACCGTGGTCAGCGGCTGCTCGATCATCAATACGCTCGTGAACACGGACGCCCTCTCCTTCATGGGCCGAAGCCGGGTGGCCGGCCCCTGCGGAAACCATCCTGCCCCGCTCGCACACGGGGCCTGCGGAGGTATATGTGCCCAGTGGAAGCTAAGCGGAACGGCAAATTCCGCGGCTTGTCAGATCCGACGGTAGCTCGTGAACAGGAACCCGGCCTCTTCCAGTACGCAGGCGGGCGCGAGGCGGTGCGGAACCGTGACAGAGGGGCCGCCGGAGATCCGCTGGGCATCACCCGCCGTGAGCATCGGCGAGATCGTCAGGCACAGCTCGTCCAGGGCGTCGGCGGCCACGAACTGGCCCAGCAGCCGGGGCCCGCCCTCGGTGAGCTGGCGGCGCAGCCCCCGCTCCGCGAGCTCCCGTACGACGCGGGCCGGGTCCGCGCCGGCCCCGTCGCCCGCGACGACGACCTCGGCCCCGGCCTTGAGCGCCTCGGCCACCCGGCCGGCGGGCGCGGCGGCCCCGGTGACCACCAGGGTCGGCACGAGGGGGGAGGTGAACAGGGGCAGCGAGAAGTCCAGGTCCAGGCTCGCGGTGACCACCGCGATGGCGGGGGCGGGGCCCTGTCCGGCGGCCGCGCGCCGGGCCGAGAAGTCCTCCCGGGCCCGGGCCGGGCGGTAGCCCTCCTGGCGAACCGTTTCGGCACCGACGACCACCACATCGGCCAGGGCCCGCAGGGTCCCGAAGATCCGCATGTCGGTCTCACCGGAGATCGGCTGCGAACGGCCGTCGTGCTGGGCGGCCCCGTCGAGGGTCGAAACCATGTTCGCTCGCAGCCAGTGCCCGTCCGGCCCGAACGCGGGGTACGCGTAGGCCTCCGCGAGCTCGTCCAGCGACCACTCGCGGTCGGCCGGGTCCTGCGGCGAGGCTGATGTCTGATCGGTCACAGGGAACAGGCGTCGCATCGGTGCAGTGTGCCACGCCCCGTACAGTTAAGAGCTGTGTCAACACCACTCACCGCCTCCGGGCGGCCCCCGATAGCCGACGACGCGGGCCCGCAGGCCCTGTGCGCCCGCGAGCCGCGGGTGCCCGCCGAACGGCTGGTGGCCGAGATGGTGCCGCCGCCGCGTTTCGACTCGGTGCGCTTCGACACGTACAACCTTGACCCGGCCCAGCCGAGCCAGGCCGAGGCCGTCACCGTGCTCAGCGGCTTCGCGGCCGGCCTGGGCGGGGCGCACGCCTCCGGAGCCGGCAAGCGGCGCTGGTTCGCGAGGACCCCGAAGAACCCCGTCGCCGCGGCCCCGCGCGGGGTCTACCTCGACGGCGGCTACGGCGTCGGCAAGACCCACCTGCTCGCCTCCCTGTGGCACGCCACCCCGGCCGAGCCCGCGCTGAAGGCCTTCGGCACCTTCGTGGAGCTGACCAACCTGGTCGGCGCGCTCGGCTTCCAGCAGACGGTCCAGACCCTGGGCGGCCACCGCCTCCTGTGCATCGACGAGTTCGAACTGGACGACCCGGGCGACACCGTGCTCGTCTCCTCGCTGCTCAGCCGCCTGGTCGAGCAGGGCGTGGCGCTGGCCGCCACCTCCAACACGCTGCCGGGCAAGCTCGGCGAGGGACGCTTCGCCGCCGCGGACTTCCTGCGGGAGATCCAGGGGCTGTCGGCACACTTCCGGCCGCTGCGGATCGACGGCCAGGACTACCGCCACCGCGGCCTGCCGGAGGCGCCGGCCCCGTTCTCGGAGGAGCTGGTCGCCAAGGCCGCGTACGCGACCCCGGGCGCGAGCCTGGACGACTTCCCCAGCCTGCTGGAACACCTGGCCCGGGTCCACCCGAGCCGCTACGGCGCGCTGACGGAGGGGATCTCGGCCGTCTGCCTGACCGACGTCGGCCCGGTGCCGGACCAGTCGACGGCGCTGCGGCTGGTGGTACTGGCCGACCGGCTGTACGACCGGGAGATACCCGTCCTGGCCGCCGGGGTCCCCTTCGACCGCCTGTTCAGCGAAGAGATGCTCAACGGCGGTTATCGGAAGAAATACTTCCGCGCCATATCGCGGCTCACCGCCCTGGCGCGCGACGCGAAACCCCTGGTGTCCCAGTAGGTTTGGGAACGCCGGGCCCTTCCGGGGACCCGGCCGTTTCCACTTCTGCGAAGGGATCCACCATGGCCGCCACACGCAACGCACACGCCGTCTGGGAAGGCGACCTGCTCAAGGGCAAGGGCGTCGTCACCCTCGACTCGTCCGGCCTCGGCAGCTACCCGGTCTCCTGGCCCGCGCGCACCGACGAAGAGGCTAACGGGCGGACGAGCCCGGAAGAGCTGATCGCCGCGGCGCACTCCAGCTGCTTCAACATGGCGTTCTCGAACGTCCTGGCGAAGGCGGGCAACCCGCCGGCGAAGCTGACCACTTCGGCCGCGGTCACGTTCGTGCCGGGCCAGGGGATCACCGGGATCCACCTCACCACCGAGGGGGAGGTTCCGGGTCTGGACGCCGACGCGTTCGCTGCCGCGGCCGAGGACGCCAAGAAGAACTGCCCGGTCAGCCAGGCCCTGACGGGCACGACGATCACCCTGAGCGCCAAGCTCGTCTGACGCCGCCGCTTCCGCTGCGCGGAGCCCCTTCCCGCTGTACGGGTCCGGGGGCTCCGCCGCGTGGGGCTCCGCCGCGTGGGGCTCCGCCGCGTGGGGCTCCGCCGCGTGGGGCTCCGCCGCGTGGGCTCCGCGCCCCAGCCCCCTCGCGCCTCAAACGCCGGGCGGGGCTGGATGTGCCGAGTGCCGCCGGCAAGTGCGGCCCAAGGCCGGGGGCTCCGCCCCACGCCCCGCGCCTCAAACGCCGGCCAGGCTGGATGTGGCCGGCGAGACTGCGCATGCGCGCCTCAAAGATCCGGGGCTCCGCCCCGCACCCCGCTCCTCAAACGCCGGAGGGGCTGGATTTGGCTTCTGCCGCCCGCTCAGCTGGGCTGGATTGCCCGGAGGGCATCCAAGCACCGCCGGGGGCAACTCCAGCCTCGCCGGCGTTTGAGGCGCGGGGAGCAACATCAGCCTCGCCGGCTTTTGAGGCGCGGGGGGGCAACATCAGCCCCGCCGGCGATTGAGGCGCGGGGTCCGGGGCAGCGCCCCAGGGCGGCCGGCAGGCCGCTGTATCGACGCGCGCCCGCGCGGAGGCCGGAGGCAACATCAGCCCCGCCGGCGATTGAGGCGCGGGGGCCCGGGCAGCACCCCAGGACGGCCGGCAGGCCGCTGTATCGACGCGCGCCCGCGCGGAGGCCGGAGGCAACATCAGCCCCGCCGGCGATTGAGGCGCGGGGGCCGGGGCAGCGCCCCGGGGCGGCCGGGCGGGCGGTGTTGTGAGCCGAGGCACCGGCAGGGGGCCGCTGGGCCGGCGGTGGGACCGGTCGGCGGGTGAGGCTCGCGGCCGGCGGCCCCGTGTGGTACCACAGGCCGGTCATATCTCCGCCCCCGCCGCCGGGAGTTGCCGATGCCCGTATCCCGACGCAGCCTGTTCGCCGCCGGCGGCGGCATCGCCTTGAGCGGGGCGCTCGGCGCCCTCTTCACCGGCCGGGCCGGAGCCATGCGGCAGAGCACCGGCTACGGGCCGCTCCTGCCCGATCCGCGCGGGCTGCTCGACCTGCCGGCCGGGTTCTCGTACCGGGTGCTGTCGCGGGCCGGCGAGCCGCTCCGCTCCGGCGAGGGCACCGTTCCGGCCAACTGCGACGGCATGGCCGCCTTCGGCGCCGGCGGCGGCCGCGTACGGCTGGTCCGCAACCACGAGAACCGGACCACGGCCGCCCTGCGCGTCCCCGCCGTCAAGGGGCTCACCTACGACCCCGAGGCCCTCGGCGGCTGCACCGCTCTGGAGCTCGACGCGTCGGGCGCGGTGACCGGGGAGCGGGTCGCCCTCGCCGGTACCGCCGTCAACTGCGCGGGCGGCCGCACCCCCTGGAACACCTGGCTGAGCTGCGAGGAGACCGAGGACCGCGCGGGTACCTCCGGCTACACCAAGGACCACGGCTACGTCTTCGAGGTGGACCCCGCCGACCCGCACCGCTCGGGCGCGGTCCCGCTCACCGCGATGGGCCGCTTCGCCCACGAGGCCGTCGCCGTGGACCCGTACCGCGGGATCGTCTACGAGACCGAGGACGCGTTCACCGAGCCCTTCGGGCTGTTCTACCGGTTCCTGCCGGAGCGGCCCCTCGGCGGACGCGGCTCCCTGCGGGCCGGCGGCGCCCTGGAGGCCCTGCGCGTACCGGGCGTGGCGGACCTGTCGGTGGTGGACGAGCCCGGTGCGGAGTTCCCGGTGGAGTGGGTCCCCGTACCGGACCCGTCCGCGGCCGGCACCGCGATCCGCCTCCAGGACTTCGGGCCGGGCGGGATCACCCACGCCCAGAAGCTGGAGGGCTCCTACTGGGGCGGCGACGGCGTCCACTTCGTCTCCAGCTACGCCCGCAGCCGCGAGGGCGCGGGCGCCGACCACCACGGGCAGGTGTGGTTCTACGACCCGCTGCGCGCCCGGCTCCGGCTGGACGTCCTCTTCGGCCCGGCGACGGACATCCAGCTGCCCGGAGATTCCCCCGACAACATCTGCCTGGCCCCCGACGGAGGCCTGATGGTGTGCGAGGACGGCGGCGGGGCGCAGTACGTGTTCGGCGTGACGGTCGGCGGCGAGGTCTACCCGGTGGCCCGCAACGCCGACGACATCGGTCCCGCCGGCGCCCCGGAGTGGGGGGAGTTCGCCGGGGTCACCTTCTCCCCCGACGGCCGGACGATGTACGTCAGCGCCTACGCCCCGGGGACCACGTTCGCGGTGACGGGACCCTGGCACTGATCTCGCGGTTCCGTTCGATTTGTTGCACGATCGTACGCAATCGACGGGATCGGGGTTCAGGGTGGCCAAGAAGACCAAATCCAGGGACGAGGACAGCGGCAAGGACCGGGACCGGGACAAGGGCGAGGACAAGGGCGAGGGCAAGGGCGAGGGCAAGGGCGAGGGCAAGGGCGAGGGCGAGGCCCGGGAGGAGGCCGCACCCCTGAGCGGACTGCTGCGCGTCCCCGCAGGGGAACGGCTCGACCTCCGCCGCTTCGACCCCGCCGGGACCCCCTCCGGCCCCGCGGACAAGGCGGCCGGGCTCGCGGCCACCGCCGGCATGGCGGGGAAGCTCGCCTCGCTCCAGGAGCGGCTCTACGCGGCGAGCACCGCCGGCGACCGGCGCCGGGTCCTGCTGGTCCTCCAGGGCATGGACACCAGCGGCAAGGGCGGCACCGTCAAGCACGTGATCGGCCAGTTCAACCCCTCCGGCTGCCGCATCAAGGCCTTCAAGGCGCCCACGCCGGAGGAGCGGGAGCACCCCTTCCTCTGGCGCATCACCAAGCCCCTCCCCCAGCCGGGCGAGATCGGCATCTTCGACCGTTCGCACTACGAGGACGTCCTCGTCGCCCGCGTCCGCGAGCTGGTGCCGCGCAGCCGGCTGAACCGGCGCTACTCCCAGATCAACGACTTCGAGAAGTCCCTCGCGGACGACGGCGTGAGCATCGTGAAGGTCTTCCTCCACATCAGCTACGAGGAACAGCGGGCACGGCTCCTGGCGCGGCTGGACAACCCCGACAAGCACTGGAAGTTCGACGAGGGCGACATCGAAGAGCGCGCCGCGTGGCCCGCCTACCAGGAGGCCTACGAGCTGGCGCTGGAGCGCTGCTCCACCGACGCCGCGCCCTGGTTCATCGTCCCCGCGGACCGCAAGTGGTACCGCAACTGGGCGATCAGCACCCTGCTCCTGGAGCACCTGGAGGCCATCGGCCCCCGCTATCCGGAGGGTGACTTCGATGTTGAGGAGTGCCGCAGACGGCTACTCGCCACATAGTCATATATTTTGCCTGCGTGACCATTTCTGTGCGCAAAGCGGCGGCCGTAGCCGCCCTCAGTGCCGCCCTCGCCGGATGCGGGGGCGGCACCGGCACGTCGGACGCCGGCGGTGAGGCCCGTATGGGCACCCACGCGGCCACCGCCCCCGCCCCGGCCGCGCCGTCAGCGGCCGCCCCCGCCTCGCCCTCCGCCTCCGCCCCGCAGGCCGGCGCGCCGCACAAGGCCCCGACCATGGCGCCCGGCCCGAACGGCCTGACCCCGGTCTTCGAGCGGGCGAAGCAGCAGAGCGACAAGGCCGTCGCGCTGACCTTCGACGCCGACATGACCTCCGACCAGGGGCCGCGCGCCGCGGACGGGGAGCGCTTCGACAACCCCCAGCTGATCTCGACCCTGCGCACTCTGAAGGTGCCCTCGACGATCTTCATGACGGGCCGCTGGGCCGAGGAGTACCCGGACCAGGCGAAGTCCATCGGCACCGACGCGAACTTCGAGATCGCGAACCACTCCTACAGCCACCACGCCTTCAAGTCCCCCTGCTACGGGCTGCCGTCGCTCGACGGCGCCGCCGCCCGCGCCGACGTGGACCGGGCCTTCGACGCCTTCCGCAAGGCCGGCGCGGTCAACACCGTCCCGTACTTCCGCTTCCCGGGCGGCTGCTACGACGACCAGGCGCTGCGGGCCCTGTCCACGGCCAAGGTCACGGCCGTCCAGTGGGACGTGGTCAGCGGGGACGCCTTCGCGAAGGACCCGGACGCGGTGGCCGAGCAGGTGCTGGCCGGGGTGAAGCCCGGCTCGGTGGTGGTCATGCACTGCACGCGCAGCGCCGCCCCCGTCACCGAGGAGGCCGTCCGGAAGATCGTCCCGGAGCTGCGCAAGCGCGGCTACCGCTTCGTGAAGGTCTCCGAGCTGATCGGAAAGTAGCGCAGGACCCGGGTCGGCGCCCTCAGCCGGAGCAGGCCGTGCGCTGCGCGTCCTGCCATTCGCACACCGGGCAGAGCACCACGCCCGGGGTCGCGACCCCGTACTCGGTGGGCTTGCCGCACTCCGGACAGTCGGCGTACGGCGGCCCTGCCACCCGCCCGGGCGGGGCCGCCGGGGCGGGGCAGTACGACTCGGTGCGGTCCGGCTGGTCCATGCGCACCAGCGTACTGGGCTGCCGCTGCCGAAGTGCTGCCGAAGTACTGGTAGGAAACTTTCCTTCCTGTTACTGTCCCGGGCGGCGGCTTGGCGCGGTGCCCGGACCCGAATCCCTCGGGCATGACGCGCTCAGCGAGAGCTCTGACCCGGCCGCCGTGGCGCCGCTTCCTGCCCGCCCGCGGGCCGGGGTGCGGCGTCGCGCACCGGTTGTCCAGCTCTCGCCACCCCCAAGGCAGGGAGTCCAGGTATGCGCCTGAACACTTCCGCTCGGCCCCTCCTGCTCCGCGGCAGACTTCGCACCCTCCTCCTCGTCGGCGCCGCCGTCCTCGCGCTCGCCGGAGGGCTCCTCCTCACCTGGCCCGAACGGGCCGGGGCCGCCACCGACCCCCTCATATCGCGCGGGAAGCCGGCCACCGCGTCCTCCGCCGAGACCTCGTCGCTGGGCGCGAAGAACGCCTTCGACGGCGACCCGGCCACCCGTTGGGCCAGCGTCGAAGGCAAGGACCCGCAGTGGATCCGGGTCGACCTCGGCGCCTCCGCCACCGTCTCCCGGGTGCGGCTGGCCTGGGAGGCGGCCTACGCCAAGGCCTACCGGATCGAGATCTCCGCCGACGGCGCCGCCTGGACCCCGCTCGCCACCGAGGCCGCGGGCAACGGCGGAACCGACGACTGGACCGGCCTCTCCGGCAAGGGGCGGTACCTGCGCGTCCACGGGACCGCACGCGGCACCTCGTACGGCTACTCGCTCTTCGAGGCCGAGGTGTACGGCGCCCTCGACGGCGGGCCGCCGCCCGGCGGCGCCTTCACGGTGGCCGCGGCCGGTGACATCGCCGCCCAGTGCACCGCCTCCGACAGCGGCTGCGCGCACCCCAAGACCGCCGCGCTCGCCCAGCGCATCGACCCGCGGTTCTACCTGACGATGGGCGACAACCAGTACGACGACGCCCGGCTCTCCGACTACCGCGCCTACTACGACAAGAGCTGGGGCGCCTTCAAGGCCAAGACCCGGCCGGTCCCGGGCAACCACGAGACGTACGACCCGGCCGGCTCCCTCGCCGGCTACAAGGCGTACTTCGGAAGCATCGCCTTCCCGCAGGGCAAGAGCTGGTACAGCTACGACGAGGGCAACTGGCACTTCATCGCCCTGGACTCCAACTCCTTCGACCAGGCCGCCCAGATCGACTGGCTCAAGGCCGACCTCGCCGCCAACTCCAAGCAGTACGTGGCCGCCTACTGGCACCATCCTCTGTTCTCGTCCGGCGGGCACGGCAACGACCCGGTGTCCAAGCCCGTGTGGAAGATCCTCTACGCGGCGAAGGCCGATCTCGTGCTGAACGGGCACGACCACCACTACGAGCGGTTCGCCCCGCAGGACCCCGAGGGCAGGGCGAGTGCCGACGGGATCGTGGAGATCGTCGGCGGGATGGGCGGCGCCGAGCCCTACCCGATCGAACAGGTGCAGCCCAACAGCCAGAAGCGGATCAGCGGACCGTATGGCGTGCTGAAGCTGGAATTCACCGACTCCGGCTACGGCTGGTCCTACGTCGGCACGGACGGGCAGGTCAAGGACACCGGCCCGAAGTACAGCTGCCACTGATGTACCTGGCCGCCAACGGCCGCCCGGACGCGCCGCCCCGCCCGCCAGGGGCCCGGCGGCGCGTCCCCGCCGCCGTCCTCGCGCTCGGCGCGGTCAGCCTCGTCACCGACGTCTCCTCGGAGATGGTCACGGCGGTGCTGCCGCTCTACCTCGTCCTGGGCCTCGGCCTGTCCCCGCTCCAGTTCGGCTTCCTGGACGGCATGTTCAACGGCGCGACCGCACTCGTGCGGCTGCTCGGCGGGCGGCTCGCCGACCGCGGCGGCCGCCACAAGCGGGTCGCCGGGGCCGGCTACCTGCTGTCGGCGCTCTCCCGGCTCGGGCTGCTCCTCGCCGGCGGCGCCACCGCCCCGATCACCGCCGCGCTGGCCGCCGACCGGCTGGGCAAGGGCATCCGCACGGCTCCGCGCGACGCCATGATCTCCCTCAGCGGCCCGCCGGAGACGCTCGGGCGCTCCTTCGGCGTGCACCGCGCCATGGACACCACGGGCGCCCTGCTCGGCCCGCTCGCCGCCTTCGCCGTGCTGTGGGCGACCGCCGACGCCTACGACGCGGTGTTCGCCGTCAGCTTCTGCGTGGGCCTCCTCGGCGTGGTCCTGCTCGTCGTGTACGTCCCGGCCACTGCGGAGCCTGCCGTCCCCACGCCCGCCGCCCCGAAAGCCCCCGCGTACGCGGCCGTTCGCGACCCCGCCTTCCGGCGCGTCCTGTACGCCGCGACCCTGCTCGGCGCCACCACCATCGGCGACTCCTTCCTCTACCTGCTGCTGCTGCGCGGGCTCGATCTGCCGCCCGCGCTGTTCACGCTGCTGCCGCTCGGCGCGGCCGCCGTGTACCTGCTGCTCGCCGTCCCGGCCGGCCGGATCGCCGACCGGACCGGGCGGCGCCCGGGCTTCCTGCTCGGGCACGGCGCCCTGCTCGGCGCGTACGTCCTGCTGCTCGTCCCCGTCTCCTGGCCGGCCGTCGTGGGCGTGCTGACGCTGCTGGGGATCTTCTACGCCGCCACGGACGGCATCCTGATGGCGCTCGCCGCTCCCCTGCTGCCCGCTCGCGGCCGGGCGGGCGGACTCGCGGTGCTGCAGACCGGCCAGGCGCTGGCCCGGCTCCTCGGCGCCGCCGGATTCGGGGCGGCGTGGACCTTCTGGGGACAGCGGCCCGCCCTGTGGGCCGCCTCGCTCGCGCTGGCCGGGGCGCTCGCGGCCGCCTGGAGCATCCTGCCCGCCGCCCGTAGGCCCGCCCCCGCCCCCTCCTCTTCTCCGGAGCCGTCATGATCCTCCGCTCCCGGCGGCTGCGCTTCGCCTTCGTCGCCGTCGCCGTGCTGCTCCTCGCGGGCGGCTCCCTCGGCTACGTCCTGCACGCGCGGCACCGCGAACGGCCGCTGAGGCAGGCCGGCGCCGACGCCTCGTTCACCCTCGAAGAGCCCGGGCTGTACTTCCTGGACGCGGCCACCGGGCGGGTCGCGCGCGGGCCCGGCCAGGACGCGGAGCGCGTGGCCGGCGGGCCCGCCTGCGACCGCTTCCACACCGCCGGAGAACACGCCCTGTGCCTGCGCAAGCTGCCAGGGACCCCCGCCCGCACCGAGGCGCTCGTCCTCGACCGGCGACTGCGCGAGGTCCGCCGGGTAACCGTGCCCGGCATCCCCAACCGGGCCCGCGTCTCCGCCTCGGGGCAGCTGCTGTCCTGGACCACGTTCGCGGCCGGCGACTCGTACGCGACCTCCGCCTTCTCCACGCGGACGTCGATCCTGGACCTGCGCACCGGGTATCTCGTCAAGTCCGTCGAGCAGATCCCGCTGACCCTCGACGGGGTCCGCCACCACCGCCCCGACGTCAACTACTGGGGCGTGACCTTCGCCCGCGACGACAACCGCTTCTACGCCACCGTCTCCACCGGGGGCCGCACCCACCTCGTCGAGGGCGACCTGCGGAACTGGTCGGCGAAGGCGTTGCGCGAGAACGTCGAATGCCCCTCGCTGTCGCCGGACGGGACGCGCATCGCCTTCAAGAAGAAGGTCTCCGAGGACCTCCGGGCACCCTGGCGGCTGTACGTCCTCGACCTGGCGACGATGCGCGAACAGCCGTCGGCCGAACCGCACAGCGTCGACGACCAGGCCGTCTGGCTGGACGACTCGGCCCTCGCCTACGCCCTGCCGGGACGCGACGGCCGCACGAGCGACATCTGGTCGGTCCCGGCGGACGGCACGGGAGCGCCCCGCCTTCTCGCGGCGGGCGGCTCGTCACCGGCCCACCGGTAGCGGCGGCCCCCGTCACCCGGCCGGGTTCAGTGCGCGGCCGCCGTCTCGGTGAGCTCGCTCGGGCGGACGATGACGAACCCCTCGCCGCGCAGGCTGAGCTGGACGGCCTCGCCGGAGCCGCCGCGGATCATCGAGCCGACCGACTGGGAGCGGTGGAGTCCGGTCTCCAGCTGCGCGCTCCAGCCGACGACCGCGTCCGTGTCCACGTAGACGGGGGACTGCCCGGTGACCGGGATGACGATCGGATTGCCGTCGCAGACCACGGCGAGCTTGCCGGTGCCGGTGAAGAGGCTGTTGAAGAGGCCGCCGCCGGTCATGCCGGCGCCTTTCAGCATCTTGATCTCGTAGGAGAGGGTCGGGTCGAAGCAGAGCACGTTGCGGCCGTTGATGGTCAGCGCGTCGCCCGGCTCGAAGTCGATGATGAAGCAGTTGCCCGCCTGGTGGGCGAACCAGGCCTCGCCCTGGCCCCGTACCGACATGAGCGCCAGGCCCTCGCCCGTGACGGCGCGCTTGAGCATGCCGCCGATGCCCTGTCCCTTGCGCTCAAACTGGAGGTTGCCGCGGAAGGCGACCATCGAGCCCTGGCGGGCCAGCATCTCGCCGTTGACGGCGTACTTCACGGACTTGGCGTTCTGCAGGGTCATGCCGGGGGCGACGGCCGCCTGGGCCAGGTTCTCGGACGCAAAAAGATCGCTCTTCATGCCGTCGATCCTCGCCCGGACCGGCCCCCCTCGGCATCATCCTGGAGGCGGAGCCTGGCATCCTTGGCGGGATGAGCAGCCGGAACACCCATGACACCACCGACGTACCCGCGGTCGGGGCGGACAGCCCCTTCCGGCAGGAGCACGTCCTGCGCGACGAGGCCCCGCAGTTCGTCCTGCCGCTGGTGGTGCGGATCGAGAAGACCGGGCCGCCCGCCCGGACGGACGCGCTGGAGACGGCGGCCCGCGCGGTGCTGGTCCTGCTGACCGACGAGCGGGCGCTGGGCGAGGGCGAGTGGGCCGAGGCGGTCCGGGACTGGCAGGACGCGCGGATCCGCAAGGTGGTCCGGCGGGCGCGCGGGGCTGAGTGGCGCAAGGCGGGCACCCTGCCGGGTGTCACGGTGCACGGTGACACCACGGAGGTACGGGTCTTCCCGCCGGTGCCGCTGGACGGCTGGCCCAAGGAGCTGGCGAAGCTCCAGGTGTCGGGCACCGATCTGGACGACCCGGAGCCGGTGGCCGCGGCCGTGGAGCCGGGTGTGCCGGTGCTGTGGTTCAACCCCGGCCTCGGCATGTCCGCCGGCAAGGCGATGGCCCAGGCCGGGCACGCGGCGCAGCTGGCGTGGTGGGAGCTGACGGACGCGGAGCGGACCGCGTGG
This sequence comes from Streptomyces sp. ISL-94, assembly GCF_018614075.1. Classification (GTDB taxonomy): domain Bacteria; phylum Actinomycetota; class Actinomycetes; order Streptomycetales; family Streptomycetaceae; genus Streptomyces. The sequence continues at coordinate 18,990 of NZ_JAGGOZ010000009.1, forward strand.
CAGGACTCCGGTTTCCGGCTGGCCGTACGGACGGCTGCGCGCGAGCGGTGGGCGGAGCTGAGCGGGAGCGGCCTGCCGGTGGTCCGGGACGCCGGGTTCACGGAGATCGCGCCGGGCAGCGCGACGGTGATCGCCGACCACCCGGCCCTGCGGGCCCGGGTCTGATCCCCCTTCCCGTCCGCGTTGGCGCCCCCGTCCCCGTCCCCGTCCCCCGGGAACCTCAAATGTTGCTCTGAACGTCCCCTCCGCGCGGTTGGCCGGACGCCGGTGGGGCCATGACACCGGCACACGGTCCGATGGGAAGCGCCGAGAGGGGGCGAGGGGACATGAAGCCCATGGCACACCTGGGGGTGGGCATCGGCTGGCGGCCGGAGATCGCGGACGCCGTGGAGCGGCTGCCCGGCCTTGACTGGGTCGAGGTGGTGGCCGAGAACATCTGCCCGGGCCACCTGCCCGAGGCGCTGCTGAGGCTGCGCGAGCGCGGGACGCGCGTCGTGCCGCACGGGGTCTCGCTGGGACTGGGCGGCGCCGACCGGCCCGACCCGGAGAAGCTGGCGGCGCTCGGCGAGCGGGCGGTGGCGCTGGGGGCGCCGCTGGTCACCGAGCACATCGCCTTCGTCCGCACGTCCTCGGCCGTACGGCCCGTGCTGGAGGCGGGCCACCTGCTGCCGGTGCCGCGCACGCGGGACGCGCTGGACGTGCTGTGCGAGAACGTGCGGATCGCGCAGGACGCCCTGCCGGTGCCGCTGGCGCTGGAGAACATCGCCGCGTTGTTCTCGTGGCCCGGCGAGGAGCTGACGGAGGGGCAGTTCCTGACGGAGCTTGTCGAGCGGACCGGCGTCCGGCTGCTCATCGACGTGGCCAACCTGCACACCAACCGGGTCAACCGGGGCGAGGACCCGGCCGCCGTACTGGACGGGATCCCGCTGGAGGCGCTGGCCTACGTGCACGTGGCGGGCGGCGTCGAGCGGAGCGGGGTCTGGCACGACACGCACGCCCACCCGGTGCCGCCGGTGGTCCTCGACCTGCTCGCCGAACTCCGCTCCCGGGTGGACCCGCCGGGCGTGCTGCTGGAACGGGACGACGACTTCCCGCCGGAGGCGGAACTGGCCGCCGAACTGACCGCGATCCGCGCGGTGGCCGCGGGCCGGGCGGCCGCGGGCCGGGCGGCCGCGGGCCGGGCGGCCGCGGGCCGGGCGGGAGCCCGGACCTCCGCCCCGGCGCAGGCGGCTCCGGGCGATGCGACGGCTTCGGCGGCCCCCGGGGCGGACCCCGCCCACCAGGGCGGCCCCGAGGCGGCGGCCGACCCGGCCGCCGGCGCGGCGGGACCCGCCCCGGATTCCGGCGCTCCGGCCGACCCCGCGACGCGGGGCGTCGCCGAGGCGGCCCGGACCCGGGTGGCGCTCGGGCAGGCCGCGCTGTTGTCGGCGCTGGTGGCCGGGACGCCCGTGCCCGAGGGCTTCGACCGGCAGCGGATCGGGGTACAGGCCCGGGCGCTGGCCGCCAAGCGGGCCGATGTGGTGGCCAAGGTGGCGCCCGAGCTGCCGGGGATCCTGGGCGGCGCCGGACCGTACCGCGCGGCCTTCCTCGCGTACGCCAAGGGCCGTCCCATGACCGGCGGATACCGCCGCGACGCGCTGGACTTCGCCGAGCACCTGCTGATCCGGGACCTGCCGGCCGACCCGGCCGCCCGGCGGCGGCTGACCTCCTGGTGGCGGGACCGGGCCGGTGCGCGGCCGCCCCGCCGGGTCGTGCGCTGGGCCCGGGCCCTCGTGGGGAGAGCGGCATGAACCTCCTCGCCCTCGCGATCTGGCTCGGCGTCGCCGTCTCCAGCGGCCTGCTGATCCGCGGCCTGCGCCGCTCCCGGCCCCCGTCGGCCGGCCCGGCGCCCGCCCTGCACGACCTGTCCGAGGCCGCGTTCATGGCGGGCGGCCCCGGCGCCGTCGTGGACACCGCGCTCGTCTCGATGCTCGCGGACGGCCGGCTGATCGTCGGCGGCCCCGGCATCGCCCACGTACGCCCCGGGGCGCGCGCGTACGACCCGGCCGAGCGCGCCGTCCTCCAGGCACACCAGGATGCGCCCTCGGGCTGGCTCTACCAGGTCCGTTACGCCGCCATGCTCGACCCTGCCGTCCAGGAGACCGGGGGCGCGCTGGCCGCCCGGGGGCTGCTCTCGCCGCCCGGGTGGGGCCGGGCCTGGCGGCGCTGGGGGCTGGTCCAGGCCACCGTGTGCGGGATCCTGGTCCCGGTGTCGCTGCCGCTCACCTTCGCGGCGTGCCTCCTGCGGCCCGGGGCGGTCCAGGTGCCGTTCATCGTGAAGGTGCTGCCCGTCCTGCTGGGCGGGGTCGTGGTGGGCCTGGTCTGCGCGGCCCGCGCCAAGGGCCGGCTGACCCCGGCGGGGATGCGGGCGCTGCGCGAGATCCGCTCCTCGTACCTCAACGACCGGAACCCGCACGTGCAGACCGCGCTGTTCGGACTGCGCGGTCTGCGGGACCCGTTCCTGCGCGGCCAGCTGGTGCCCGCCGCGCGCGGCACCCGGCTGGCCGCGGCCCAGGCGGCCTCCCGTCCGCACGGGTCGGGCTCCTCGTACGCGGCCTCCGCCGAGGTCCTGCCCGTCGTCTGGTGCGCCGGGAGCGACGGTGGCAGCGGGGGCGGTTCCGGCTGCGGCTCGGGCTGCGGATCCGGTTCGGGCTGCGGCTCGTCGGGCGGCAGCAGCTGCTCCTCCTCCTCGGGATCGGGCTGCGGCTCCTCCGGCAGCAGCTGCGGAAGCAGTAGTTCCAGTTGCTCCGGCAGCAGTTCGAGTTGCAGCAGTTCGTCCGGTTCCAGCTGCTCCAGCAGCTCCTGACTCCCCATCACGGCCGCATCACAAGGTGCTCACACCTCGGCGCCACCTGTGACCACGTGCATCAACTGCTTGTAGAAAGCGGGGATGTTCTGGGTCCTCTTCCTGCTGGTGTCCTGGGCGGGGGTGCTGTGGTCGTGCACCCTCCTCCTGGCGGCCGCCACCCGCGCCGCCGAGCCCGCCACCGGCGCCGCCACCGCGCCCCACCACGACGAGCTGAGCCTGTACGAGGCCGCCTACCTCGCCGGCGGTCCAGGGCGGGTGGCCGAGCTGACGCTGCTCTCGATGCAGCGCCGGCGACGGCTGCTGCTGGCCCACACCGGCTGGGCCACCGTCGTCGACCCCGTCGGCCACGACGCCCACGAGTGGTCCGTACTCGGCGCGTTCGGCTCCGACGGGCAGTCTCCCGTACCGGACCTGCGGTCCACGGCGGCCGCGGACGAGGCGGTACGGGCCCTCGCGGACCGGCTCGGCGAAGCCGGTCTCGCGGTGCCCGCCGGCTCCCGGCGCGGGGTCGCCGACGGGGTCCGGGCCGTGCGCGGGGCCACCCTGCTGGTCCTCGCGATGGCCGCGGCCTCCGTCACCCTCCCGGCCGGCGCAGGCATGACCCACGCCATGATCCTGGCGTGGTTCTCGCTGCCGCTCATCCTCGGCGCGAGCTGCCTGGCCATAGCCCGCTTCGAGGCCCACCCGTACTCGCGCTGGGCTTCCCCGGCCGGCCAGCGGCTGCTCGTCGCGCTGGACCGGGAGCGCAGCCACCGGGATTCGCTGACCGCGGTGGCCGTGCGCGGGGTCCGCGTGGTCTCCGACCCCGGGCTGCGGGCGGCGCTGGGGTACGGCAACCGGGGGTGGTTCCCGCGGCAACGGGGCCATTGAGGCCGACACCGGCCGCCGATCCTTTACACGGCTCCGGCCCGATGGTCGTCTCATCGGACGATACGAAGGGGCCGCCATGCGGATGCCGCTCGCCCGCCTCGCAGCCGCCGCGGCGGGGTTCTCCCTCACCCTGTGCACCGGGGCCACCGCCGTCCCCGCGGCCGCCGCCCCGCTCGCGCGGCCGCTCCCGCGCCCGGCCGGGGCCGCCCTGCCCCTCCCGCCCGGCGGCGCCGCCGCGGAGGCGGGCGCCGAGCTCGCCGCCCGCCGCGCCGCCGCCACCGGCCTCGGCTTCGGGCCCTGCCCGCACGTCGAGGGGCTGCCCGGCCCCATCCGGTGCGCGACCCTGCGCGTGCCGCTCGACTACGCCCGCCCCGTCGGCCCGCAGATCTCACTCACCGTCAGCCGCGTCCCGGCGAGCGGCGCCCTCGGCGCCCCCCGGCAAGGCGCCCTCGTCCACAACCCCGGCGGCCCCGGCGCCTCCGGCATGCGCTTCCCGCTCCTCGCCGAGGCGCCGGGCTGGGGGCGGATCGCCGCCGCCTACGACCTCGTCGGCTACGCACCGCGCGGAGTCGGCCGCTCCGCCCCGCTCTCCTGCCAGGACCCCGCCGCCCGCGGCACCACCCAGGTCCCGGCCGAGCCCTCCCCCGCGTACAAGCGGCAGCGTGTCGCCGCCGCCCGGGCCTACGCCCGCGGCTGCGCCCTGCGGGCGGGCCCGGCCCTGCCCCACTACACGACCCTGGACAACGTCCGCGACCTGCACGTGCTGCGGGCCGCCCTCGGCGAGGACCGGCTGAGCTTCCTGGGCTCCTCGTACGGCACCTACCTGGGCGCGGTCTACGCCACCCTCCACCCGGGCCGCGTCCGGCGCATGGTCCTCGACTCGGCGGTCGATCCCGACCCGAGCCGCGTCTGGTACCGCAACACCCTCGACCAGGCACGGGCGTTCGAGCACCGCTGGTACGACTTCCGCGCCTGGGCCGCCCGCCACCACGACACGTACGGACTCGGCTCCACCCCGGCGGCCGTACAGGCGAGCTACGAACGGGTCCGGGACGCGGTGGCCCGTACCCCCGCCGGCGGGTCCGTCGGGACCGGCGAACTCCAAGCCGCCTACCTCCAGGCCGCGTACGACGACGACGTCTGGCCGGAGCGGGCGGCGACCCTGGCGGCCTTCCTGCGCGGCGATCCGGGCCCGCTGACCGGGCAGGCCGCCCCGGACCCGGCCGCGGCGGCCGGCGCCGAGAACGCGACGGCGGTCTACACGGCGGTGCTGTGCAACGACGCTCCCTGGCCCGGCGACTGGGAGACCTGGGACCGCGACCACACCGAACTGGCCCGCACGGCCCCCTTCGGGGCCTGGGCCCACGCCTTCCTGAACCTGCCGTGCGCCTACTGGCCGGTGCGGGCACGGCAGCAGCCGGTCGAGGTGGGGATCGCGGCGGGGGCCCGGGCCGCCCGGCTCCCCGGCACGCTGATCGTCGCGGCGGAGCGGGACGGGGCGACCCCGTACCCGGGCGCGCTGGAGCTTCAGCGGCGGCTCGGCGGCGGGGCCGCGCTGGTCACGGAGCGCGGGGCCGGCACCCACGGGGTGTTCGGCGGACGCAATGGCTGCGTGGACCGTCACGTGGAGCGGTATCTGCTGACAGGTGACACCCCGGGGTGGCGTGTCACGTGTGCGCCGCATCCGGAGCCCGCACCGGTGTCGCTGGACGACGGGGCGGCAAGCGCCCGCAGGGCACTGCTGCCGCCTGTCGTCTGAACTTCCGGGCGGGATCTCCGGCTGCGTCGTTTCGGGGGCAGGGCCTCCCGATCCACCGGAGAAGGTCAGTCCTCCGGTCCTTCCCCCCAGGGGAGGTATCAGGCGAGCCCGGCCACCAGATCGGCGACGGACTTGCGGCGCCCGGTGTAGAAGGGCACCTCTTCGCGGACGTGCATACGGGCCTCGGAGGCACGCAGGTGACGCATGAGGTCCACGATGCGGTAGAGCTCGTCGGCCTCGAAGGCCAGCAGCCACTCGTAGTCGCCCAGCGAGAAGGAGGCGACGGTGTTGGCCCGCACGTCGGGGTAGCCGCGGGCCATCTTGCCGTGGTCGGCGAGCATGCGGCGGCGGTCCTCGTCGGGCAGCAGGTACCAGTCGTAGCTGCGCACGAAGGGGTACACGCTGACGTAGTCGCGGGCGACCTCGTCGGCCAGGAAGGCCGGGATGTGCGACTTGTTGAACTCGGCCGGGCGGTGCAGGGCCATGTTCGACCACACCGGCTCCAGCGCGCGGCCCAGCTTGGTGCGGCGGAACAGGTTGTACGCGGTCTGCAGCTCGTCCGAGGTCTCCGCGTGCCACCAGATCATGATGTCCGCGTCGGCGCGCAGGCCGGAGACGTCATAGGTGCCGCGGACGGTGATGTCCTTGGCGGCCAGCTGGTCGAACAGCTCCTGGACCTCGTCGGCGTAGCCGGCGCGGTTCTCGGGCAGAACGTCCTTCAGCTTGAAGACGGACCACAGGGTGTAGCGGATGACCTCGTTGAGGTCCTTCGCCTTCTTCCCCGCATTGGGAATCTTCTCTGGTGCAGTCATGTGCCTATTGTCCCAGTGCCGATCAGTGCTCTGTGCCAGGGGTGCCGAACGAGGCGATGACGGCGTCCGCGGCCTTGCCGGCACTGGCGACGCACGCCGGGATGCCCACCCCGTCGTAGAGCGCGCCGCACACGGCGAGGCCGGGCAGGGCCGCGACCGCGGTACGGATCCGGGCCACCCGGGAGAGATGGCCGACCGGGTACTGCGGCAGCCCGCCATCCCAGCGGGTGACGGTGGAGGCCACCGGACGGGCCGCGAGGCCCACGGCCGCGCCGAGGTCGGCCAGGGAGACCTCGACCAGTTCCGCGTCCTCCCGCTCCAGTTCGCCCTCGTCCCCGTAGCGGCCCACGGAGGTCCGCAGCAGGAAAAGGTCCGGATCGGCCCCTGCCCAGGCCCACTTGTTGCTGGAGAAGGTGGACGCCTTGATGGTCCGGCCGTCGACGGGCGGTACGAGGAATCCGCTGGCGCCGCCCCCGGTGACGGAGGCCGGCAGGTCGGAGCGGCGGAAGGCCATCGTGACCAGGGCCATCGAGGCGTATTCGACCCCGCGCAGCTCGGCCGCGGCGGCGGGCGCGAGCCCGTCGAGCAGCCGGGCGGCCGGCCCGGCCGGGGTGGCCACGATCACGCCGTCGGCCTCGATGACCTCGGTGGACCCGGCGCCGGCCACGACCCGCCAGCCGCCGGTCGTACGGGTGACCTCGCGCACGGGGGTGTCGAGGAGGATCCGCGCCCCGGCCGCCCGGCAGGCCTCGGCGACGGCGATCGGGAGCCGTCCGATACCGCCGTCGATGCCGGCGAAGACGGGGCCGGCCGCCTGGGGGGTCTGCTCCGCCCGGCGCTGCAGTTCCCGTACGCCCTCGCCCAGCGAGCGGTGCGTGCGGGCGGCCTCGAAGAGCTGGGGCACGGCGGCCCGCATCGAGATGCGGTAGGCGTCGCCCGCGTAGACCCCGCCGAGCAGCGGTTCCACGAGCCGGTCGACGACCTCGCGGCCCAGCCGGGCGGCGACGTACGCGCCGACCGCGACGTCCTCGCCGATCTCGGTGGGCGGCAGGGCGCCTTCGGCCTCGATCCGGGCCAGGCCCTCGCGCGAGAGCACCCCGGACGCGGCGAGCGGCCCCAGGTCGCCGGGGACCCCCATGACGTGGCCGCGCGGCATCGGCCGCAGTGCGCCCCGGGTCCACAGGTGGGCGGTGGCGGTGGCGGGCGCCTGGAGGGCTTCGCCGAGGCCCACGGCCCGGGCGAGGTCCACGGCTTCGGGGCGGCGGGCGAGCACGGACTCGGCGCCGAGGTCGACGGGGGCGCCGGCGAGCTCGCCGGACCGCAGCTTGCCGCCGAGCCGGTGGCCGGCCTCCAGCAGCGTGACGCGGACGCCCTGGGAGAGGAGCCGGTGGGCTGCCGCGAGGCCCGCGATGCCACCGCCGATGACGACGACATGGCCCGTGCTGCCGGGTCCGTCCGTACGCATGTCCGCTTCGTGCATGGACACATCGTCTCAGACCGCTCCTTGGCCGATCACCGAGGCCGGACCGTGACCGCATCGGGACCGGCCCGGGACCGGGGAAGCGAAACCCGCGACGGGGCTCTGTGCGTCGAAACGGCAACACCAGCCGAACCTCGGGGGTTTACAGCGATGCACACCCGGAACAGACAGCGCTCCGCGGCCGCCCTGGCCGCCCTCTCCCTGGCCGGGGCGCTCGCGCTCACCGGCTGCGGCGCCGCCGGCACGGACCACGCGGCCGACAAGGCGGCGGTCGCGCCCGCGCAGGACAGCAAGGCCCAGGAAGGTGCGAAGGGGGCCGCGGCGGCTCCCTCGGCGGCGCCCGCGACGGGCGACAAGGGCGCGCAGCAGCCGGCCGTGGTCCGGCCCCACGTCATCCGTACGGCGACGCTCGGCATCGAGACCGCCGACGCCCAGAAGACGCTCGCCGCGGCCCGTGCGGCGGCGGACGGCGCGGGCGGCTACGTCGGCAACGAGTCCACTAAACGCGGCCAGGACGGCCGGATGACCTCGACCCTGACCATGCGGGTGCCGGGCGAGCGCTACGACGCGGTGCTCGGGGCCATGGAGGGCAGCGGAAAGCTCCTCCACCGCAAGGTCGACGCGCAGGACGTCACCGAGAAGGTCGCCGACATCGGCAGCCGCGTCGCCTCGCAACAGGCCAGCGTGGCCCGGGTGCGGGAGATGATGGGCAGGGCCTCGGCCCTGAGCGAGGTGGTGATGCTCGAGAGCGAGCTGAGCCGGCGCCAGTCCGACCTGGAGTCGCTGCTGGCGCAGCAGACGGCGCTGAAGGACCAGACCTCGCTGGGCACGATCACGCTGGAGGTGTCGGAACCGGCCGCGAAGCCGGTGGGGGAGGAGGAGAAGGAGTCCTCCTTCATGGACGCCCTGCGCGGCGGCTGGGGGGTCTTCCTGACGGTCCTGCGCTTCCTGACGCTGGCGGTGGGCGCGCTGCTGCCGTTCGCGCTGGCCGCCGCGCTGGTGGGCCTGGGCTACCGGCTGTACCGGCGGCTGCGTCCGGCGCGGCGCAGGACGGGACTGGTCCCGAAGCGGGTATCGGTCCCGGCGGCCCGGGCGGCGGCTTCGGACACCGGGCCCGCCGCGGACACCGAGGCCCGCGTACAGGACTGAACGCACGTTCGCCCGTAGCGTGTTCCCCATCCGATGACGGTGAAGGGGCGGTACGGGCCATGGCGACGGCGGCGAAGGAACGACTGGTGGTGGTCGGCGGTGACGCGGCGGGGATGTCCGCCGCGTCACAGGCCCGGCGGCTCAAGGGGCCGGACGAGTTGGAGATCGTCGCCTTCGAGCGCGGGCACTTCACCTCCTACTCCGCGTGCGGCATCCCGTACTGGATCGGCGGCCGGGTCGCCGAGCGCGACGACCTGATCGCCCGCACCCCCGAGGAGCACCGGGCCCGCGGCATCGACCTGCGCACCCGTACCGAGGTCGTGGAGCTGGACCTCGCGGGCGGGCGGGTCCGCGCCCGCGATCTCGACAGCGGTTCCGAATCCTGGACGCGCTACGACAAGCTCGTCCTGGCGACCGGCGCCCGCCCGGTCCGCCCCCGCCTCCCCGGCATCGGCGCGCACGGGGTCCACGGCATCCAGAGCCTGGACGACGGCCAGCGCCTGATGGGCACGCTGGAGCGTACGGAGGGCCGCCGGGCGGTCGTGGTCGGCGCGGGCTACATCGGCGTGGAGATGGCCGAGGCCCTGATCGGCCGGGGCTACGAGGTCACCGTCCTGCACCGCGGCGAGCAGCCGATGTCCACGCTGGACCCGGACATGGGCGGCCTGGTGCACAGCGCGATGAACGGCATGGGGATCCGTACGGTCTCGGGCGCCGAGGTGACGAAGATCCTCGAAGACGGGGAGGGCCGGGTCCGCGCGGTGGCCACGGCGGCCGGCGAGGAGTACCCGGCGGACGTGGTCGTGCTCGGCATGGGCGTGGAGCCGCGCACGGCCCTGGCCCGGGCGGCCGGGCTCCCGCTCGGCCCGTCGGGCGGCATCCTCACGGACCTGTCGATGCGGGTCCGCGGTCACGAGAACATCTGGTCGGGCGGCGACTGCGTGGAGGTGCTGGACCTGGTCGCGGGCCGCACCCGGCACATCCCGCTGGGCACGCACGCCAACAAGCACGGCCAGGTCATCGGCTCGGGCGTGGGCGGCGGCTACGCGACGTTCCCGGGGGTCGTGGGCACGGCGGTCAGCAAGGTGTGCGACCTGGAGATCGCCCGTACGGGGCTGCGCGAGCGGGACGCGCTGGAGGCCGGGCTCCGCTTCGTCACCGCCACCATCCGCTCGACGAACACGGCGGGCTACTACCCGGGCGCGGCGGAGATGACGGTGAAGATGCTGGCGGAGCGGCGCACCGGGCGCCTCCTCGGCGTGCAGATCGTGGGCGGCGCCGGTTCCGCGAAGCGGGTGGACATCGCGGCGGTCGCCTTGACGGCGGGCATGACGGTGGAGCAGGTCGTGGCGCTCGACCTGGGCTACGCGCCGCCGTTCTCCCCGGTCTGGGACCCCGTCCTGGTGGCGGCCCGCAAGGCGGTATCGGCGGTGCGGGCGGCGGGGGTGTAGGCGGCCCTGCGGGGCTGGTCCCCTACCCGCTCTTCCACCGCCCGTCGCCTCAAACGCCGGCGGGGCTGGACTGCCCGGAGGGCGATTTCAGCCCCGCCGGCGTTTGAGGCGCGGGGTCCGGGGCAGCGCCCCGGCAACGGCGCTCAGCGCTCGGTCTGGGTGTGGACGTAGTCCACCAGGCGGGTCAGGGCGTCCGGGTCCGTCGTCGGGAGGACGCCGTGGCCCAGGTTGAAGACGTGGCCCTCCAGGCCTGCGGCCGCGGTCAGGACCTCGTCGGTCTTGGCGCGCACTGCCTCCTCGGTGGAGAACAGCACGGCCGGGTCCAGGTTCCCCTGGAGCGCCTTGCCCGGGCCCACCCGGCGGACGGCCTCGTCCATCGGGATGCGCCAGTCGACGCCCATGACGTCCGCGCCGGCCTCGCCCATCAGGCCCAGCAGCTCGCCCGTGCCCACGCCGAAGTGGATCCGCGGGACCCCGTACGAGGCGACGGACTCGAAGACCTTCGCCGAGGCCGGCATGACCGAGCGGCGGTAGTCCGCCGGGGCGAGCGCGCCGACCCAGGAGTCGAAGAGCTGGACGGCGGAGACGCCCGCCTCGATCTGGACCTTCAGGAAGGCGGAGGTGATCTCCGCGAGGCGGTCGAGCAGGTCCGCCCACAGCTGCGGGTCCCCGTACATCAGGGCCTTGGTGTGCTCGTGGTTCTTCGAGGGGCCGCCCTCGACCAGGTAGCTCGCGAGGGTGAAAGGCGCGCCCGCGAATCCGATCAACGGCGTGGAGCCCAGTTCACCCGTAAGCATGCCGATCGCCTCGGTGACGTACGGGACGTCCTCGGGGGTGAGGTCGCGCAGCTGTGCGAGGTCCTCGCGGCGGCGGATCGGCTGGGCGACGACCGGGCCGATGCCCGGCTTGATGTCCAGGTCGACGCCGATGGCCTTCAGCGGGACCACGATGTCGGAGAAGAAGATCGCCGCGTCCACCTTGTGGCGGCGCACCGGCTGGAGCGTGATCTCGGTGACCAGGTCGGGCCGCATGCAGGACTCCAGCATCTGCGTGCCCTCGCGCAGCTTGCGGTACTCCGGGAGCGAGCGCCCCGCCTGCCTCATGAACCACACGGGGGTGTGCGGCACCGGCTCCCGCCGGCACGCCTTCAGGAAGGCGGAATCGTACGTCTGGCTCGGCTGGCCCGTCACTGGGGTCTCCCCGGCGCCGGCGGAGCCTGGCGCGAGGGGAAGGTCGTTGGCGCTCACGACCCAAATCTTCGCACGTATGAAGAAGTGCCCGGCCCGGCGCGGGTGTCCCTGCGCCGTACGGGCGCACATACCGCCTAGTCTTCCCCGCATGGCTGCGGCTCAGGGACGATTTTCAGATGGCGCTGACGGTATGGACAGCGCGAAGGAGAGCTCCGTCCCGCTCCCGTTCCGCCGGGCGGTCGACGGCTTGAAGAAGGCGCGGCTGCGTCCGGGGATCGAGATCGACCCGACGAAGCCGCCGCAGAGGCTGGCACCGCACGCCTATGCGCTGGAGGCAGCGGTGGTGGAGGGGGAGGACGACCTGGCCGACGGCCGGCTCATCCTGCTCCACGACCCGGCCGGGCACGACGCCTGGCAGGGGACCTTCCGCCTGGTGACGCTCGTACGGGCGGAGCTGGAGCCGGAGATGGCCGCGGACCCGCTCCTCCCCGAGGTGTGCTGGTCCTGGCTGACGGGGGCACTGGACGCGCGCGGGCTGACGTACGGGGAGGCGAGCGGGACCGTGACCATGGCGAGCTCGCACTACTTCGGCGGGCTCGCGGAGCGGCGGCCGGCGACGCAGATCGAGATCAGAGCCTCGTGGACACCGCGCGAGGGGGTGGGCGGGGTGCCGGACACCTCGGCGCACCTGGCGGCGTGGTGCGAGCTGCTGTGCCAGGTCGCGGGGCTGCCTCCGGTGGGGCCGACGGACAGCGCGACGGGCGTGGTCTCCCTGCCACAGCGGCGCGGTCCGCACCACCCGTAGGCGCAGGGCCGTACGGCCGGGCCCGAGACCGGCCTGGAAGCGAACGGCCGGTCGAAGTCCGCAACGGGGTGTCGGAACAGGGCGTCCGTTGTGGGCTTCTGATCACCCTATGATCGATCGTGCGTCCGAATTGCCCGAATTGTTACTCACCAAATCGTGATCATTCCCTAAAGCCGGGCGGGTGACGTGCCGAAGGAGTCAGTGACCATCCGCACGGTTCGCACCGGCTTCCTTCCCCGAGCCGGCCGTCCCGCCACTCCCCCAGGAGGCCTAGGTGTCCGTTCTTCTCGAGCAGCCCGCAAGCCTGGTCGCCTACCGCCCGAACAAGCCGACGGCCATGGTCGTCGTGGCCGACCCGCGCGTCCGTTCCACCGTGACCCGCCATCTGTGGGCCCTCGGAGTACGTGATGTGATCGAGGCGTCGTCCATCGCGGAGGCCCGCCCCCGCGTCGGCAGCCCGCGCGACATCTGCGTGGCCGACGTACACCTGCCCGACGGTTCCGGTCTCACCCTGCTCTCCGAGACCCGTGCCGCGGGCTGGCCCAACGGCCTGGCCCTGTCGGCCGCCGACGACATCGGCGCCGTACGCAACGCCCTCGCCGGCGGTGTGAAGGGCTACGTCGTCACCGGTACGCGCACCAACATCGGACTCCCCACCCGGCCCGGCGCCGCCCCCATCGGCGCTGCCGCCGCCCGTATGCACCGCCGCCCCCCGGGTGCCCCGAGCCACCCGGGCGGCTACCGAGAGCTCTCCGGCCGCGAGGTCGAGGTCCTGCGCCTCGTGGCGGAGGGCCAGTCCAACAAGGCCATCGGCGTTTCGATGGGCCTGTCCGCCCTGACCGTCAAGTCCCACCTCGCCCGGATCGCCCGCAAGCTGGGCACCGGCGACCGGGCCGGGATGGTCGCCGTCGCCCTGCGGACCGGGATCATCCACTGACCGCGGGCGGCCGGAACTCCCGGATAGCAGGCCGGGACCGCCGTCCGGAATACCCCCGGAAAACTCCCCGCATACTCATCGCGCCCGTCGACGGAACGTTCCGGCGACGGGCGCCCCGTATCCACGGATACCCTTGACCGGTGACCGACGCCCAAGAGACCGCAGCAGACCTGCGCACCACCACCGGGGGCGGCCCCCCGGACGACGTCGTCAGTTCGTCCGATGGGCCGCCGATTCCATTGCTGGAGCCCCGTGAGGGGATCCCCCCGGTGGTCGCCGACGCGGACGCGCTCGCCCGGGTGGTCGCGGCCTTCGCCGCGGGCACCGGGCCCGTCGCCGTCGACGCCGAGCGCGCCTCCGGATACCGCTACGGCCAGCGCGCCTACCTGGTGCAGCTGCGCCGCGAGGGCGCGGGCTCGGCGCTGATCGACCCGGTGGGCTGCCCCGACCTGTCCGCGCTGGGCGAGGCCCTGACCGGCACCGAGTGGATCCTGCACGCCGCCACCCAGGACCTGCCGTGCCTGCGCGAAATAGGCATGGCGCCCACCTCCCTGTTCGACACCGAACTGGCCGGCCGCCTGGCCGGTTTCCCGCGGGTCGGACTGGGCGCGATGGTCGAGAGCGTGCTCGGCTACGCGCTGGAGAAGGGCCACTCCGCCGTCGACTGGTCCACCCGCCCGCTTCCGGAGCCGTGGCTGCGCTACGCCGCGCTGGACGTGGAGCTGCTGGTGGACCTGCGGGACGCGCTGGAGAAGGAGCTGGACCGGCAGGGCAAGCTGGAATGGGCCCGCCAGGAGTTCGACGCCATCGCCGCGGCTCCACCCGCGCCGCCGCGCAAGGACCCGTGGCGCCGTACGTCCGGCATGCACAAGGTGCGCCGCCGCCGGCAGATGGCGGTCGTACGGGAGCTGTGGGAGTCGCGGGACCGGATCGCCCAGCGGCGTGACGTCTCCCCCGGCAAGGTGCTGGGCGACGCCGCGATCGTCGAGGCCGCCCTGGCCCTCCCGGCGAACGTGCACACCCTGTCGGCCCTGCCCGGCTACGGGCAGCGGATGGGCCGGCGCCAGCTGGACCAGTGGATGGCCGCCGTGGACCGGGCGAGGGTCCTGCCCGAGAGCGAGCTGCCGCAGCCCGGGGCGACCCCGTCCGGTCCGCCGCCGCCGCGCTCCTGGGCCGACAAGGACCCGGCCGCCGCGGCCCGGCTGTCGGCGGCCCGCACCGCCGTCTCGGCGCTGGCGGAGGGGCTGAACCTGCCCCAGGAGAACCTGATCGCCCCGGACACGGTGCGCCGGCTGTGCTGGGAGCCGCCACAGCGTCTGGAGGCCGACACGGTGGCGACGGCCCTGGCCGGCTACGGCGCCCGCCCCTGGCAGATCGAGCAGGTGACGGCGGCGCTGGTGACCGCCCTGGCGGCGACCGCCTGATCCCGCTCCGCCCCGCGCAGGCCCCCGGCTCTCCCGCCGGGGGCCTGCGCGTGTTCACGGCGCGGGGGTGCAGTCGCCCTCCTTGTCCATCAGGAAGCTGCCGCCCTGGGTGTGCCCGTCGATCGCGGTGTGCTTGAGCCGTTCGCGCGACAGGCGGTGCACGTGCTTGGACACCCTCTCTCAGGGGATCTGGTGGCCGGCGCGGGCCGCGGTCGGTGGTGACGACGGCCATGGCGGGGCCCTTTCGGTCCGGTCGGCCCGGCCGGGACGCCGGGGCCACGCCGGGATCGGCGCGCGCCGGCCCGGAGCCTTCGGCGCACCGCCGCACCGTCCCCGAACCGCCCCTATCCGGTGTCCCTGACGGTGCCGATCGGCCGGAGGCCGGGTGTGACCTTCGCCGCTCCTCGGGGAGGGGGTGTGCACACCGGTTACTCGCAAGTAGCATGGGCCGGGTGAGCGGGCGCTCAGCAAGACAGGCCGAGCCGCCCCCGCGCAGCAGTGCACACCCGCACCTGGAGGAGAGCCAACGTGCCTCGTACCGTCAGGGACGTCGTCTTCGTCGACGGCGTCCGCACCCCGTTCGGCAAGGCGGGCCCGAAGGGCATCTACCACGAGACCCGCGCCGACGACCTCGTCGTGAAGGCGATCCGGGAGCTGCTGCGCCGCAACCCGGACCTGGACCCCAAGAAGATCGACGAGGTCGCCATCGCCGCGACCACGCAGATCGGCGACCAGGGCCTGACGCTGGGCCGTACCGCCGGCATCCTCGCGGGTCTCCCGCAGTCCGTCCCGGGCTACTCCATCGACCGCATGTGCGCCGGCGCGCTGACCGCCGTGACCGCCGTCGCGGGCGGTGTGGCCTTCGGTGCGTACGACGTCGCCCTCGCCGGCGGTGTCGAGCACATGGGCCGCCACCCCATGGGCGAGGGCGTCGACCCGAACCCGCGCTTCGTCTCCGAGAAGCTGGTCGACGAGTCCGCCCTGTTCATGGGCATGACCGCCGAGAACCTGCACGACCGGTACCCGACGATCACCAAGCTCCGCGCCGACGAGTACGCCGTGCGCTCGCAGGAGAAGGCCGCCAAGGCGTACGCCGACGGCAAGATCCAGCAGGACCTGGTCCCGATCTCGGTGCGCAACACCAACGAGGCGGCCGGTGAGACGGGCTGGGGCCTGGTCACCACCGACGAGCCGATGCGCCCGGGCACCACGCTGGAGAACCTGGCCGGCCTGAAGACCCCGTTCCGTACCCACGGCCGGGTCACCGCGGGCAACGCCGCCGGTCTCAACGACGGCGCCACCGCCGCGATCATCGCGTCCGAGGACTTCGCCCGCGAGAACAACCTCCCGGTCAAGATGCGCCTGGTCTCGTACTCCTTCGCGGGTGTCGAGCCCGAGGTCATGGGCTACGGCCCGATCCCGGCCACCGAGAAGGCCCTCGCGCAGGCCGGCCTGTCCATCGAGGACATCGGCCTCTTCGAGGTCAACGAGGCCTTCGCGGTCCAGGTGCTGGCCTTCCTGGAGCACTACGGCATCGCCGATGACGACGCCCGCGTGAACCAGTACGGCGGCGCCATCGCCTTCGGCCACCCGCTCGCCTCCTCGGGCGTGCGCCTGATGACGCAGCTGGCCCGCCAGTTCGAGGAGCAGCCGCACGTCCGCTACGGCCTGACCACCATGTGCGTCGGCTTCGGCATGGGCGCCACGGTCATCTGGGAGAACCCGAACTTCAACGCCGAGGGAGACTCCAAGTGAGCACCACCGCTGAGCTCCTGAAGGGCGCGGCCGAGCTGTTCCCGGACGAGGTCGTCACGTCCGCGCACGTCCGCCACCTGGACCTGCCGTTCGGCGCCGGGCGCTTCGCGCTCATCACGCTGGACAACGGCCTGGACCACACCAAGCCGACCACCTTCGGCCCGCAGTCCCTCGCCAACCTGAACGCGGCGGTCGACCAGGTCGAGCAGGAGGCCCTCGCGGGCTCCATCGTCGGCGCGGGCATCACCGGCAAGCCGTTCATCTTCGCGGTCGGCGCCGACCTCAAGGGTGTCGAGCTGCTGAAGAAGCACGACGACGCGCTCGCCATCGGCAAGGGCGGCCACGACGTCTTCAAGCGGCTGTCGGCCCTCGCGGTCCCGACCTTCGCGTACTACAACGGCGCGGCGATGGGCGGCGGCGTCGAGGTCGGCCTGCACTGCACCTACCGCACCGTCTCGAAGGCCATCCCGGCCTTCTCGCTCCCCGAGGTCTTCCTCGGCCTGGTTCCCGGCTGGGGCGGCTGCACCATCCTGCCGAACCTGATCGGGGCGGAGCGCGCGGTCTCGGTGATCATCGAGAACTCGCTCAACCAGAACAAGCAGCTGCGCGGCAAGCAGGTCTTCGAACTCGGCATCGCCGACGCGCTGTTCGAGGGCGCCGACTTCCTGGAGCAGTCGCTGCTCTGGACGGCGAACGTGCTGAACGGCACCACCGAGGTCGTACGCCCGGAGATCGACCGCGGCGAGGGCTGGGACGCGGCTGTCGCCAAGGGCCGCTTCATCGCGGACTCCAAGGTGCACGGCGCGGCCCCCGCCGCCTACCGCGCCCTCGACATCATCGAGGCGTCCAAGGACGGCGACCTGCAGAAGGGCTTCGACGCCGAGGACACCGCGCTCGCGGACCTCATCATGGGCGGCGAACTGCGCTCCGGCATCTACGCCTTCAACCTGGTCCAGAAGCGCGCCAAGCGCCCGGCCGGCGCCCCGGACAAGTCCCTGGCCCGCCCGGTCACCAAGGTCGGCGTCGTCGGCGCGGGCCTGATGGCCTCGCAGCTGGCGCTGCTGTTCCTGCGCCGCCTGGAGGTGCCGGTGGTCCTCACCGACATCGACCAGGAGCGCGTGGACAAGGGTGTGGGCTACGTCCACGCCGAGATCCAGAAGCTGCTCGGCAAGGGCCGCATCAACCAGGACAAGGCCAACCGCCTTACCGCCCTGGTGACCGGCGTCCTGGACAAGGCCGAGGGGTTCGCGGACGCGGACTTCATCATCGAGGCCGTGTTCGAGGAGATGTCCGTCAAGCAGAAGGTGTTCGCGGAGGTCGAGGCGGTCGCCCCGGCGCACGCGATCCTCGCCACCAACACCTCCTCGCTGTCGGTCTCCGAGATGGCCTCCAAGCTCCGGCACCCGGAGCGCGTGGTCGGCTTCCACTTCTTCAACCCGGTCGCGATCCTCCCGCTGCTGGAGATCGTCCGCGGTGAGCAGACCGACGACGCCTCGCTGGCCACGGCCTTCGGTGTCGCCAAGAAGCTGAAGAAGACCGCGGTCCTCACCAAGGACGCCCCGGCGTTCGTCGTGAACCGCATCCTGACCCGCTTCATGGGCGAGATCCAGAACGTCATCGACGAGGGCACCCCGGTGGTCACCGCCGAGAAGGCCATCGAGCCGCTCGGCCTGCCGATGTCCCCGCTGGTGCTGCTGGAGCTCGTCGGCCCGGCGATCGGTCTGCACGTCTCCGAGACCCTGAACCGCGCCTTCCCGGAGCGCTTCAAGGTCTCCCCGAACCTGGCGGCCGTCGTCAAGGCGGGCAAGCGCGGCTTCTACGTCTACGATTCCGGCAAGCCGGAGCTGGACCCCGAGGTCGCCGCCCTCCTGGTACAGGGCGATGTCGTCCTGACCGAGGAGCAGGTCCGCGACCGCGTCCTGGACGCGGTGGCGCAGGAGATCGGCCTGATGCTGGAGGAGGGTGTCGTGGCCGAGGCCCAGGACATCGACCTCTGCCTCATCACGGGCGCCGGCTGGCCCTTCCACCTGGGCGGCGTGACGCCGTACCTGGACCGTGAGGGTGTCTCGGAGCGTGTGAACGGCAAGAAGTTCCTCGCCCCCGGCATGGCGAGCGTCCCGGTCTGACCGGTCGCAGTCGCACGGAACGGCGGATGCCGCACCACCCCGGCGGGTGGTGCGGCATCCGCCGTTTCCGGCACGGGGCGAGGGCGTCGCCGCGCTCAGCGGTCGAAGAGGGCCAGCACGTTGGCGACGGGCCGCTCGGTGACCTTCTCCCCTTCCACCTCGCGGGGGCTGTTGCGCAGTTCCCCGCGCACGACCATGGTCGTCGAGCCGCCGCCGTCGAGCCCGATGGCGTCCCTGGCTCCGAGCGACGCCAGCAGCTTCGCGGTCTGGCTGAGCGTGGCACCGGCGTCCACCCCGGGCGCCCTGCCGTCGACGGTCACCACGAGCAGCGTGCCGTCCGCGGTGACGCCCGCGGCCGTACGGGGTGCCTTCTTGGTCGACGAGGCCGCGTCGCCCAAGGCGGGGGCACCGGCCCGCAGCAGCCGGTAGCGGCCGCCGATGGCGGTGTCCACTGCGCCGAAGACGGGCGTTCCCGCGGTGTCGTTGAGCACGGTCGAGAGGACGACGTCGCTGCCGGGTTCGACGTGCGAGCGCAGCCATGCGGTGCTCGTTCCGATCGCGTAGAGCGTGCTGCCGTTCTGGGGTACGGCGCCTCCGGCCGGCTTGCGCACGCTCATCACCCGTCCGTCGGCGTCGAGCAGGGCCTCCATGCTGCCGGGCGGACCGGGCGGGGTGCGCTCCCCCCAGTCGCCGGTGAAGGCCACCAGCTCGCCGGAGTCCGTGCACAGGCCGCCGTAGGGTTCCTCCATCGGCACCTCGGTGACGTCGACGCGGTCGCCGCCGACTCCGCCGCAGCCGAGGATGCGGCCGGGGACCCGGTTGATGCCGTCCACTTCCTCGCGCGCGCCGTCCTGCGCGAGCACCTCGCCGCGGGTGGCAACCTCCTGGATGCGGGCGTCGAGCCGGTCCCCGACGTAGCCGAGCAGCAGCGCCGGGCGGCCGTTGGTCGCCTCGCTGAGCACCCGGCCGCCCTCGGCGTACAGGCCGAGCGGGTCGCCGTCGTAGCCGCCGTAGTTCTTGCCGCCGCTGATGTCGAAGTACGAGGCGTTCACCGCGGCCAGCGCCCCGGCCGTGCCGGCCATGGCGCGGACCGTCTCGGCGCGCGCGAGGGAGCTGCCGTGCGCTCCCGCCACGCGGACCTGCGCGTCCGGGTGGATCGTGAGGATCCGGACGTGGGAGGGCTGCTTGCCGTCGAGCTTGCGGACCGTCTCCCGGTAGGTGACCCCCGCGGGCAGCGGGATCTCCTGGACCGGGGTGCGGGAGGGCGCCCCGTCGTCGGGCACCGCGGACGGTCCCGAGCATCCGGTGAGGGCGAGGGCGAGGGCCAGCGCGGCGGCGGCCCAGCGGGCGCGGTCAGCCGTGGTGGACACTGAGCGCCCCCGGTGAAAGGCCCAGGTCGCCGATGCGGATGATCACGTGGGAGGCGGTGGCATGCCCGTCCTGGTCCTCGTACGTGCAGGTGAAGCGGTCGTAGCCGTGGAACGAGGCCGGCGCCTGGTAGGTGACGGTGCCGTCGGGGGCGCAGCCGACCATGCCGTACCGGGCAGGCGAGACCGCGCTCAGCCGCAGGCCGTCGGCCGTGGCGCCGGGCAGCGTCGCCTGGCCGCCGGGGTTCAGGAACAGCGTCCGGCCGGGGATCACGCGGCGGCGCACGTGGAAGCCCTGGTCCTCGATCCCCGCGGAGGCGACGAGCTTGTCGCCCTGTGCGGGCATGACGCCGACGACGACGCGCGGCAGGACGACCGTTCCGTCCACGGCGTCCTGCCCGACCTCGACCAGGCAGGTGGCCGTGACCGCCTCGGTGCCGGACGCGAAGGCCGCGTACCGCCCGTTGGGCAATTGACGCATGCCCTGGAGTTCCGTGAGGGTGACCGCGTCGCTCAGGTCCCCGTCCAGGATGTAGCCGTACGTCCGGTAGGCACCGCCGCTCGGGGTGATGGTCAGGGCGAGCCGGAACGTCTGGCCGGGGACGAGCGGGCGTGCCGGATCGACGGTGGACGCGAGGTCGAGCACGCCTCCGTACGGGCCGTCCGCGACCCAGGCGCGGACCAGGGGGAACCACGCGGTCATTTCATGCCTCCCGCGACACGTTCCTTGGTGAGCTGCTCGAAGACGGCGTCGTCGAGGAAGGGGATGACCCGGTCGGCATCGATGACGGCTTCGAGGTTGCGGAACCAGTCGGTGGGCAGAAGGCCCTGCGCGCGCAGCTCACCCGCAACGAAACGGGCGCATTCGGCGGCTCCGTGGGCACGCAGGTGGGTGTTGTCGGCTATGCCCTCGGGGTAGTTGGGGTGCTCCCCGGGTTCGAGGTGCAGGAACAGGTCCCGGGTGCCGTCGGGGCCGAGCCGGCGCCACCAGCCGACGCTCCACTCGTTCAGGTCGATGAGGGGCACGGCCAGCCGCTGCGCCTCCTCGCGCATCGCGGCGGGGTACAGCCTGAGCGGGCGGCGCAGGTTGCCGAACCGGTCGTAGACCCGCCGTTCGTGCGGGGTGACGAGGACCGGGTGGGCGCCGCGGTCGCGGGCCTCGGTGACGTACCTGCGCAGCACGGACTGGTACTCGCCGAAGGGAGCGGCGTACAGGCCATCCACGGGCCTCATGTCGTTGATGCCGAAGCAGACCACCAGCAGGTCGCCCGGGGTGAGGTGGTCGAGGATCCACGACAGGCGGCCGCGTTCCATGAAGCTCTTGCTGCTCGCGCCGGCGCGCGCGCAGTTGATCACGTCCGCTCCCTGGATGAACAGGGGCATGGCCTGACCCCAGCCGATCATGGGAGCCATGCTGCGCGGGCGGTCGCAGACGCTGGATCCGCCCGCGAGGAAAACTGCCGTCATCTTGCGACCTTCATGTCTCTCTCAGAACTCCCCGAACCCGTGTGCTCCGAGGTGCAGCAGCGCCCGCTGGTCGCCCACGACGTTCGCGTCCATCGTGTCGATGACGTCGTACGCGCGCTCGCAGTTGGAGGTGTCGCGCAGGACGAAGAAGTCCTCGGCGCGCTGCCGGTAGTGCGGTTCCACCTGGAAATTCCGCTCGATGGTCGCGATGATCTCGTGGACGGCGTGGTCGACCGTGCGGCAGGCGGGACCGAAACCGTCCCTCGCCAGGTCGAAGTAGCCGCGCTTGTAGTGCTTGCTGTAGAAGGACTCGTCGTCGAAGTTCGTGTAGACGATGGGCTTGCCCATGTACGCCACGTCGAAGAACACCGACGAGTAGTCGGTGACCAGCATCGAGCACTCGCGCATCGCGAGCTGGACGTCCCGGCCCGTCGTCGACACGGTGATCGACGGGTGGTCGATCTTGAAGTGGCCGAGGTAGGGCCGGATCTCGTAGTGCGGCATGAACTCCAGCTCGACCCCGTAGTACTGGAGCGCGCTCAGCAGCCGCTCGTTGCGCAGCAGGGCCGAGAAGAACCGGTAGTACTCGGAGGCCGCGAACGGGATCTCGGGCTTGGCCGCCTTGTTGTACGAGGGGGCCACGATGTCGCGGCGCCAGGTCGGCATGACCAGGACGCGGCGCAGGCCCGGCACCGGCTCCAGAGCGTCGAAGCGGGGCAGGCCGGTCGCCGCGACGCGGTCGTAGCCGTAGCCGCAGTGCTCGGCGTAGTACGACCGCTCGCTGCGCCCCGTGGTCAGCACCATGTCGACGTTGGTGGCCTGGCCGTGGATCGAGGCCACGACGTCGTTGTAGACGACGCCGTGCTGGAGGAACACGCGCTTGTAGCGCAGCAGGTCGCCGTAGCCGCGCAGGAAGGCGCGCTTGTGCAGGCCCGGGAAGCCGAGGTAGGCCTCCAGGTCGTAGGCGTTGATCAGCCGCTCCGCGTGCAGCAGGTAGGCGCGGTGCTTCCAGGACAGCCGGTCGATGACCTGTCCGTACGGCGCGACCTTCTCGAAGTCCGGTGAGTCCCCGTTGATGGAGTAGTAGACCTTGCACTTCGGCCGGTTCTGCCGGATCCACTTGAACAGGTGGTAGCTGTTGTCCTGCGCGGTGTCCTCGCGCTCACCGATGATCCAGATGCCCCGGCCGTGCAGGTAGGGGTAGGTGCACCAGTACATGAGACGGGTGCGCCAGCCCGGGCGGCCGGGCAGCGAATTGCGCAGTTCCCAGCGGAAGCGGCGCAGCGTGTCCTTGCGCCGCGCCCAAAACCCGCGCACCCAGCGGACGGCCACCTGCTCGTCGTCGATGGACAGCACGAAGCGCTGCCCGCCCGCGGTGTGCACGCCCTTGAACCGGTGCAGCATCTGCCGGGCCGCGATCCGGATGTCGTGGTGGCGGTCCTCGTCGATGACCCGGATCGTGAGGGTCAGGTCGGCGTTGCGCAGTGAGTCGAGCGCGCCCGGCCTGGCGGTGGCCCGCCAGCCGGAGAGCCAGTCCTGGTTCTTGCGGGTGCGCCAGCGGTCACGGCGGTAGACCTGCTCCACCGGGAGGGCCACCTCCCGCCGCCCGTTGGAGAGGACCAGCTGGATCCTGTTGGTGAAGGCCGTGCTGATGTCGGTCCCGGACAGGACGAGGAGTCCTTCGAAGCGGATCTCGTCGTCCTGCCACTCGAAGGTCTCCAGGACGGCGCTGGCCCGCGGCACGCGCAGCAGCGTGGTACGGACCGGGTCGCCGGCGAGGCGCCGGTAGATGCCCTCGTCGTCGAGGAAGAGGGTGGGCAGGTAGTCGGGCGTCCGCAGCGGGTCGGCGAACAGGTCGAGGTTGCCGGTGACGATCGCGTGGTGCTGGACCCTGGCGAGCGGCTGTACGGCGTACTGGAGGATGAGGTCGTCGGGTATCCGCGAGTACACCGAGGTGAGCGGGGGCAGGGCCGCGGCGAGCTCCGGCCTGCTCATGATGCGGTGCATGTTGCGCACATAGGGCTGAAGGGTGCGGACGATGAAGCGCTGGGCCAGACGGACCACGCGGTCCGGGGCCCCCTCCACCGACGCGAGGACGTAGGCGGCCAGCCGGATCCGGTCCGTCGTCTTGACCGGGTCGTTCCACGGGCGGTCGAAGAGCGAGTTCTGCTGGCGTTCCTCGCGCGCGTAGAAGCGGGCTCCGGGCGCGACGGCCACGGCGCGCGAGTAGAGCAGCGCGGGCACGGTGAAGTAGTCGTCCTCGGGGCCCGGGCCCTTACCGCAGTGGAAGCCGTGCTCGCGGACGTGCGAGGTCTTGAACAGCTTCGCGCCGAGCGAGGTGGAGAAGACGAGATAGGGGGCGTCGGCGAGCCTGCGCACCTTGGCGGCGGATTCGAAGTACCGCTGCCAGGGCTCGTCCTCGCTGCGCGGGGGGCCGGGGAAGTTGTCGGTCTCGCCGACGACGACGTCGGCTCCCCTCACCCGGCGGGCGGCGGCGAGCAGCCGGCCTAGGGCGTCCTCGCCGAGGATGTCCCGCGCCCGCGCGAGCATCACGTAGGGCGCCACGACGTACTGGAGGCCGTTGTCGCAGGCGGCGCGCAGCCCGAGGGGGGGCTGGTGGACGACGACCGCATTCGGATAGTAGGAGGTGAACGCGGCCAGCTGCCGCGCGGTGCTGTCGCTCGACCCGTCGTCGACGAACACCACCTGGGTGCGGGGGAAAGCCCGCTGGGCGACGAGCGAGGAGAGGAACTCCCGCAGGTGGTACTCGTCGTTGTGGCAGTGGACCACGACCGCGGCGGCGTACTGCTCCGCCGCCGCCGGAAAGTCGGGCGGCGGGGCGTCCTTCCACCACAGCCAGGGCGTGCCCCGGTCGGAGTCCTTGACCTGGCGTTCCTCGGTCTCCGGGCGGATGCCGAGATTGCCGCTGACGGTCTCGTAGACCTCCAGGACCCCGGTTTCGCACGTGTACCGCAGGGCGCTGACGTCGATGCCGCTGATGTTGAGGGCGGTGGAGGCGCGTTCGCCGCCGTGGCGGAGCTGGACGAAGAAGTTCCAGTGGCCCGCGCGGTCGGCCTTGCCCAGCGTGGAGGTGAGGTCGACGGTGGTGTGGTAGCGGATCCAGTCTCCGTCGACCTCCACGCCGGAGACCGGGAAGCGGTGGTCGGTCTTGGTGCTGCGGCGGCGCAGCACCGCGACGAGTTCGACCTTGTCGCCGGGGCCGACCCGGCCGAACTGGTTGCGTATCGCACCCTGGATGTGCAGTTCGCCGTCGACGGTCTCGATCGCCGACGCCTGGTTGTACAGGCGGGCGTCGGCCAGCTTCTGGCCCGTCAGCTCGAGTTCGGTGACGTCGAGGAACCGCTCGGCCTCGGGGTGGCCGAGCAGCGAGGCGGACCAGAACACCCGGCCGTCGCGCTCGACGATGTCGGAGCTGATGACGCTGCGGCGCCGCATGTAGTCGGAGGCCGAGACGGCGATGTCGACCCGGCCGTGCATCAGGCCGAAGGCCCGCACCCGCTCCATGGGTCCGCACAGCTCGTACGTGGTGGGTTCCAGGGTGCGCAGGTACGGGGCCACCGCCGCGAGGAAGCCGGTGTGGTAGGCGCGGTCGCCGGTGCGGAGCTCGGGGGTGTAGAGCCGCAGGTCGTGCGAGAGGAACTTGGCGGCCTTGCGGGCCAGCAGGTCCGGGCGGCCGACGCTGTGCAGGAACTGGTCGGTGTACTGGTGCACCAGGATGCGGTCGCGGATGCTGCGCAGCTCGCCCCGGCGGTTGGTGATCGACGGCTGGTCGGAGTCCCGCTCCCACATCCACCGGTAGACGGGGCTCGCGACGATGGTGAGGGAGCGCGCGTGGAAGTTCGCGACGGTGGAGAAGTACGTGTCCTCGAAGAAGACGCCCTCGGGAAAGCGGATGCCGAAGCTGTCGAGGTAGTCGCGGCGGTACAGCTTGCCGGCGGCGATCGGGTCCTCGAAGAGCTCCGGCATGGCGCCCAGGCCCGCCACCGTCTGGTCGGCGGGGTACAGCTGCGGCTGCCATACGGTGATCTCGTCGGTGGCGATGTTGATGCGCACGACACGGCCGGCGGTGACCTCGGAGCCCGTGGTGAGGGCGGAGGAGAGCAGCGTCTCGACGGCCTTGAGCGGCAGCTCGTCGTCCGCGTCGAGGAACATCACGAACTGGCCGGAGGCGGCTTCGATGCCGTTGTTGCGGGGTGCGCCGCAGCCGCCGCTGTTGTGCGGCCGCTCGATGATGCGGACCCGGCCGTCCTGGCCGGCGAACTGACGGGCGACCCCGAGGGTGCCGTCGGTGGAGCAGTCGTCGACGACGAGCACCTCGACGCCGCGGTGCGTCTGGGCCAGGGCCGACTGGAGCGCCCGGGCGAGCGTGGCGCTCGCGTTGAAGGCCGGGATGACGATGGTGACGCGGTACTGCGATATGTCGACCGGGAAACTCATCTGGGGTGGCGCTCCGGTTCGGCGTAGCCCGGTCGCGGCGATGCCTGGGACGGGATCTTGGACAACTGCATGGTGTCGGTCACGCTGCCCGTGTACTCGTCCGGGTAGGGGGACGGGTACGGCTGGAAGCCCGGGTCCTCGTAGGCCTCGGGGGCGGGGAACATCTGGGCGGCCTGCATCAGGCGCGCGTCGTCGTCCTCGCTGCGGCGGCGGTGGCGCCCCGCGTGCAGGTGCGGGGCGATGGAGCCGGCGCGCGACGGGGTGTTGCCCGGGTCGAGGCGCTCCATCGTGCGCGTGAAGTCGCGGGTGGAGAGCCAGAACTTGAACATGATGACGAGCTCGAAGGCGCCCATCAGCACGGCCGACACGGCCGTGGTCCACAGCACGTGGCCGATGACCGGGCCGACGATGAAGATGAACATCTGGAACTCGATGCCGCTGATGAGGTGCGGCCGGATACGGCTCTGCACCAGGGCGTGGCGGACCCGTGCGTACCAGGGGAAGCGCTCGCGGAACTGCTGGTGCAGGTCGATGACCTCGGCCTGGTCGACCTCGGCCTTCTCGCGCTTGAGGGCGTCGGCCTCGCCCAGGGGGTTCTCGCGCAGCAGGTCCTCGATGAAGACGACCTTCCGCTCCTCCTCCGCGAGCCCCTGCTCCGCCTGCCGGGCGAGGGTGACCGCCTCGATCTTGTTCCGCATGGACATGCGCATCTTGTAGATCTGGAGGGCGTCGACGTAGCGGAGCATGTCGAGGAAGATCACGGCGAGGGCCGCGAGGAGGTAGACCTCCTCGTCGTGGAGCAGGAACTGCCCGCCCATCAGGGCCAGCGCGCAGAAGAGCACGCGGATGCGGTCGAAGACGTAGTCGAGCCAGCCGCCGAAGATGGTGCCGTTGCCCTTGAGGCGGGCGAGCTTGCCGTCGATGCAGTCGAGGATGAAGCTGACGTGGTAAAGGCCCGCGCCGATGCACAGGGACGCCCAGTCACCCTGCAGGAAGAAGTAGGCCGAGCCGAGGCCGACGTAGAGCGCGGCCCATGTCACGCGGTTGGGCGTCACGAAGTTCCACCGGGCGAACAGACAGACGAGGCGGGTCGCTATCGGGTCGACCAGAAGGACCGTCCACCAGGCGTCCCTTTTTTTGCAGGTCAGCTTCTGGACGGCCTTCAGTGACAGCTTGGACATAACCCCTCAGTCGTCAATGGCGCGAACCTGGCCTCCAGCGGCGCCAACGCTCGAACCACGAGCACGGGCGACAGCGAGAGCCGCCACCGTGACGCCGAACGTTCACCTATGTTTTAGGTAAAGGGCGCTGAGCGACCATAACAAGACACGTATGACACCAGCCAGGGCGCAGGATGACAACTCCGGTCATCCCGTACCGTGCGATCCGCCACAATGCCCTTCAGTGGACGTCCCACTGTGTGAACTCCAGGCCAGAGGATCCCAGTTGTTGGCGGGCAACGCGCAGTCTTCCGTCCATCCCGACTGTGGCGATCACCACACGGCCCCGGCTGTCGAACGCGGCCGCGGGGGGAACCACCGAGGGCTCCCCGGACTCCGACCACCACACACCCGTGTCCGGCCGCCCGTCCGGGTGCGCGCCGATGGCCGTCACTCTCCCGGCGCCGCCGCGCACGAGCACCGTGCAGCCCCACCCCTGGATGTCGGCGCCCGCCACCCCTGCGACCGGACCGACCCCGTCCGGCCCGCCGAGGCCGATCGGCGCCTGCGCACCCGGCCACCAGGCACAGACCTCGTTGCTGCCCGCGTAGCGGAAGCGCACCAGGCCGGCCTCGGGGGCCGCGGACAGGCTCCCGGGGTACGGGCTCACGGGGATGCGGCGGTTCTCCGTCCACCCCGACGCCTCGTCCCGCCGGTACCAGTGCACCGCGGCCCGGGCGTCGCGCGCCCTCGCCACCATGTGCACCCCGCCGTCGGCGGCCGGGAAGGCCGCCACTTCATCGGCCGTCCGCATTCCGCGCAGCGTCTCCCAGCCGGCCAGGCTCCCCTTGGGCGACTGCCGCCGCACACTGACGCTGTGCCCGAAATTGCGGACGAACAGGTGCAGAACGCCGGCGGCGTCGAAGGTGGCTGCCGGAAATCCGACTTCGCGCGCTTTCTGCCAGCTCGCGGCGTTGGGATTGCCGATCGAGATCCAGGGTCCGACCGGGCGGCCCGTCTGGTACTGGGTGGCGCAGACCACCTCGACGGCGACGCCGCCCTCCCTGCGCGTGGTCCGGCTCAGACCGATCAGGTGCGCGTAGCCCTCGGGCCCCCGCAGCACGGTCAGCCCGGGCATCAGCTCCGGGCCTTCGAGCAGCTCGGGTCCCCGCCAGCCGTCGGCCTCGGTGGGTCCCTCGGTCCAGCGGACGACGCCGGCGGCCGTGGGCAGGTAGGCGGACAGCCGGCCGTCCTTGCCGGTGATCAGCCACCGGGTGGGCAGCGGGTACCGCGTGCACGCCTCGGCGGGCAGTTCGGCGTCCGCGCCGGCCCTGCGGCAGTCGACGAAGACCGGCGTACCGGCCTCCAGCTGGTAGCGGCGGGCGGCCCTGAGCGCGCTGCGGGCCACCTGGCCGCGCGCGGCCGGCTCGTTGACGATCGGGAGCTTGCGTTCGCGGTCGATGTCGTCGTGCACGGGGTCCGGATCGAGGGTCCGCACGCGCAGCGGCCCGATCTCGTGGAGGGCGTCGAGGATCTGGCCGGTGAGGCTGCCCGCCTCGGCGTCGAGGAAGAACGGTTCTCCGGGGAAGCTGCACCCGCGTCGCTTCGCCTGGGTGACGGCCGCTTCCATCGCGCGGTACTCGGCGTCGCCGCCGCCGTCGAGGCAGATGACCTCGATCACGGAGCCGGCCGGTTCGGAGTGGAGGAGGGGAACGGCATCGGCGGGGCCGGCCACGACGATCGCCACGGGGGCCGTCCGGGTCGCCTGCGGGCCGGCGCCCGGCAGCGGTTCACGGGACGTCTCACCGCGTCGCGCACGGCGTCTGGTTGCTCGGGCCATGGCTTCCTCTCCTCCTCCCTGGCGCTTCGCGGACTCCGGGATTTCCGCTTCACGACCGACCAGGAGGACGATAAGCGCTCTCCCATTCGACTCGGAAATCTGCTTATAGTGCAGCGGCATCCGGACGGCCGCACCCACTGACGTCCGCCCCAGGGCCCCCCGAGGATTCGAGCAGTATGACCCAAGACACCGCCGCACGCAGTCGCCGCCGGACCGGAGGCCGCGGGGCACGCCCGCGCAAGCGGCGCGTTCTGAGGATCGTCCTCCTCGTGGTCGCCGTGCTGATCCTCGGCACCGCGGGCGCCGGCTGGTGGGCGTACAGCCACCTGAACGGGAACATCGACAGCGTCGACCTGGACAAGGCGATCGGCGACAACCGCCCGCCGAAGGTCGTCGCCGGAGCGCAGAACGTCCTCGTACTCGGCTCCGACTCCCGTGCGGGAGCCAACGGCGACCTCGACCACGGCGATGTCAGCGGAGCCCGCTCGGACACCGCGATGCTGGTGCACATACCCGAGGGCCGGGCCAAGGCGACCGCGGTGAGCATCCCCCGCGACACCCTGATCACCCGGCCCGAGTGCAAGGGCGACAACGGCAAGACCGTCGCGTCCGCGAAGCGGGTCATGTTCAACTCCGTCTACTCGCTCGGCGGTCCGGCCTGCGTGGTCAAGACCGTGGAGTCGATGTCGGGCATCCGCGTGGACCACTTCGTCGAGGTGGACTTCGCCGGGTTCAAGGGACTGGTGGACGCGCTCGGCGGGGTCACCGTCACCCTGGACAAGCCGATGAGCGGCGCGAAGGGCGGCCTGAAGCTGGACGCGGGCGAGCACCGGCTGAACGGCACGGACTCGCTGAAGTTCGTACGGACCCGCTACGGCTACGGCGACGGCAGCGACCTCGGGCGCATCGGGCTCCAGCAGCAGTTCATGATGGCGATGCTGTCCGAGATCAAGAAGCAGGACGCCCTCGGCAACCCGGCGCGGCTCTACAAGCTCGCGGACGCCGGCACCAAGTCGCTCACCACCGACTCCGACCTCGCCTCGCTCACCGCGCTGTCCGACTTCGCGCAGAGCATGAAGGGCGTGGACCCGGACACCATGGAGACGGTCATGCTGCCGGTCGCCTACGACAAGGTCGACCCCAACCGCGTGATCGTGGCCGAGCCGCAGGCGACCCAGCTGTGGGAAGCCCTCCGCAACGACCAGAAGATCCCGGCCGCTGCCAAGGACTCCCCCGCCAAGGGCTGAGCCCCTGCTGGAACTTCGGTCTAGAACTTCGCGTCGCGGCCCCGCCGGCCGAGCCGGCTGTGGCTGCGTCCGTACAGGAAGTACACGAAGAGGCCGATCACCATCCAGATCCCGAAGCGCAGCCAGGTCTCGGCCGGCAGGTTCAGCATCAGCCAGACCGAGGTGGCGATCGACAGGATCGGGACCAGCGGCACCCACGGGGTCCGGAACGACCGGTGCAGGTCGGGTCGGCTGCGGCGCAGGATGATCACGCCGAGCGCCACGACCACGAACGCGAACAGCGTGCCGATGTTCACCAGGGTCGCGAGCTCGTTGATGCTGGTGAACCCGGCGACGATCGCGATGACGACGCCGAGCAGGATCGTCGGCCGGTACGGGGTGCGGAACTTCGGGTGGGTCCGCGAGAAGAAGCGCGGCAGCAGGCCGTCGCGGCTCATCGCGAAGAACACGCGGGTCTGGCCCAGCAGCAGGATCATGCACACCGTGGTGAGGCCCACGGCGGCGCCGAAGCTGATGATGCCGCCGTACACGGGATGTCCGGCGGACTTGAAGGCGTCGGCCAGCGGGGCGCTCACCGACAGCTGGCTGTAGTGCTGCATGCCGGTGACCACGAGCGAGACCGCCACGTAGAGCACGGTGCAGATCAGCAGCGAGCCGATGATGCCGCGCGGCATGTCCTTCTGGGGCAGCTTGGTCTCCTCGGCCGCCGTGGCCACGACGTCGAAGCCGATGAAGGCGAAGAAGACGACGGACGCGGCGGTGAAGATGCCCATGACGCCGAAGTTCGTGGGCTCGTAGCCGAAGATCAGCTGCACCAGTGGCGCGTCGAGGCCCGAACCGCCCTCCTGCGTCACCGCCTTGGGGATGAACGGCTTGTAGTTGCTGCCCTTGATGAAGAAGAGGCCGGCGATGATCACGATGAGCACCACCGTGACCTTGATCGCGACGACGATGGCGGTGATCCGCGCGGACAGCTTCACGCCGACCACCAGGATCGCGGTCAGCACCAGGACGAGCACGAAGGCCAGCAGGTCGAAGGCGCCGCCCGGCACGTCGGGCCCCTGGAGGGACGCGGGCAGCTGGATGCCCGCGTTGTCCATGAGGGAGCGGACGTACCCGGACCAGCCGACGGCGACCACCGCGGTGCCCAGGGCGAATTCCAGGACCAGGTCCCAGCCGATGATCCAGGCCGGCAGCTCGCCGATCGAGGCGTAGGAGAAGGTGTAGGCCGAACCGGCGACCGGGACGGTCGAGGCGAACTCGGCGTAGCAGAGCGCGGCGAGGGCACACACGACACCGGCGGCCACGAAGGCCAGCGCGGTGGCGGGGCCCGCGGTTTCCTTGGCCACCTTGCCGGTGAGGACGAAAATGCCGGTACCGATGATCACGCCGACGCCGAAGACGGTCAGGTCCCAGGCGGAGAGCGACTTGCGGAGCTGGTGTTCCGGCTCCTCGGTGTCCCGGATGGACTGTTCGACCGACTTGGTGCGGAAGGGACTGTTCAGATCCGTACTCACCAACGCACCTCCGAACACGGCGACGCACGAGAAAGGGCCGGGAGGCCCACCCTCCTCAGGGTGATCTCCCGGCCCGTGACGTGCAACCGCGCGGCGGCCCAGTGGCCCCGTACCCGTCCTAGTCCCGGACTTCGCAGGTCACCCGATCGTGAAGATCAACCGGTCGCGATCGGTCGCCATCGGATAGTTGACGCCGTGCGGTCTGTCACGGCTGGGCCAACGCGGCCGAGATCGGCCAACGATCTTGAGTTGAGGCGTTCCTAACGGGTGACCTGCGAAGTACGGGCCTAGTCGAGGGTGGCGGCCGCCTCGCTGTCGTAGCGCCCGTCCAGCTTGGCCACCAGGCCGGTGACCTGCCGGGCGATGTCCGGGGCGGTCAGGCCGATCTCGGCCATGACCTCCTTGCGGGTGGCGTGGTCGAGGAAGCGCTGCGGAATGCCGAAGTCGCGCAGCGGCACGTCCACGCCCGCGTCGCGCAGCGCCTGCGCGACGGCCGAGCCCACACCGCCGGCGCGGCTGTTGTCCTCGACGGTGACGACGACCCGGTGCCGGTCCGCGAGCGGGGCCAGCGCCTCGTCCACCGGCTTGACCCATCGGGGGTCGACGACGGTCGTGGAGATGCCCTGCTTGTCGAGCAGGTCGGCGATCTCCAGGCACATCGGGGCGAGTGCGCCGACCGAGACGAGCAGTACGTCCGTGGAGGCACCTCCCAGGCCCGAAGGGCCGAGGGGGAGGGTGACTTCGGGGGCCGGGGTGCGCAGCACGTCCATGCCGCCGATCCGGCCGACGGCCGGGACGGCCGGGCCGACGACGCCCTTGGAGAAGCGCACCACGGTCGGCGCGTCCTTGACGAGGACGGCCTCGTTCAGCTGCGCGCGCAGCTGCTCGGCGTCGCGCGGGGCGGCGAGGCGCAGGCCCGGGACGACCTGGAGGATGGACATGTCCCACATGCCGTTGTGGGAGGCGCCGTCGGTGCCGGTGACACCGGCCCGGTCCAGGACGAAGGTGACTCCGCACTTGTGCAGGGCGACGTCCATCAGGACCTGGTCGAAGGCGCGGTTGAGGAAGGTGGCGTACACCGCGAAGACCGGGTGGGCGCCGCCGGTCGCCAGGCCCGCCGCCGAAGTGGCGCCGTGCTGCTCGGCGATGCCCACGTCGAAGATGCGGTCGGGATAGGCGTCCGCGAACTTCTTCAGGCCGACCGGCTGGAGCATGGCCGCGGTGATCGCGACGATGTCCTTGCGCTCCCTGCCCAGCTTGACCATCTCGTCGGCGAAGACGGAGGTCCAGCTGGCGGCGTCGGTGGAGACCGGCAGGCCGGTGTCCGGGTGGATGACGCCGACCGCGTGGAAGCGGTCGGCCTCGTCCTGGACGGCCGGCTCGTAGCCCCGGCCCTTTTGGGTGAGGCAGTGCACGATGACCGGGCCGCTGAAGCGCTTGGCGCGCTGGAGCGCCGACTCCAGGGCCTCGATGTCGTGGCCGTCGATGGGGCCGATGTACTTCAGGCCCAGGTCCTCGAACATGCCCTGCGGCGCGATGAAGTCCTTGAGGCCCTTCTTGGCCCCGTGCAGGGTCTCGTAGAGCGGCTTCCCGACGACCGGGGTGCGCTCCAGAAGGTCCTTGCCGCGGGCCAGGAAGCGCTCGTAGCCGTCCGTGGTGCGCAGGGTGGCCAGGTGGTTGGCGAGGCCGCCGATGGTGGGACCGTAGGAGCGCTCGTTGTCGTTGACGACGATGACCAGGGGGCGGTCCTTGGCGGCGGCGATGTTGTTCAGCGCCTCCCAGGCCATGCCGCCGGTCAGCGCGCCGTCGCCGATGACGGCGGCGACGTGGTGGTCCTCGCGGCCGAGCACCTCGTTGGCCTTGGCGATGCCGTCGGCCCAGCCGAGCACGGTGGAGGCGTGCGAGTTCTCGATCACGTCGTGGTCGGACTCGGCGCGCGAGGGGTAGCCGGACAGGCCGCCCTTGGAGCGCAGGTTGCCGAAGTCCTGGCGGCCCGTGAGCAGCTTGTGGACGTAGGCCTGGTGGCCGGTGTCGAAGAGGACCTTGTCCTTGGGCGAGTCGAAGACCCGGTGCAGGGCGATCGTCAGCTCGACCACACCGAGGTTGGGGCCGAGGTGCCCGCCGGTCTTGGAGACGGCGTCGACGAGGAACGACCTGATCTCCGCGGCGAGCTGGTTGAGCTCCTCCTGGCTGAGCCGGTCCAGATCGCGCGGTCCCTTGATGCGGGTCAGCAGCACCCGTGCCTCCTTGCAGTTGCTGGCTGGTCTGTCGAGTCTAATGTTCCGCTCGCGGGACCGGTCATCCGGCTGCCCGGGTGAGCCACACCTTTGTCATACATGTACGCACCATTGCGCGATCACACATCACATAAGGGCGCAAACCCGCACAGCCGTGCGCACACATGTACGCACGGATGCCCGGCGCCACACGGAGTGGCACCGGGCACTGTGACCTGTCTTACCGCCGGAAGCGCCTCCGGACGCGCGTCAGGCGCGTCCGGCCGTCTTCTGGGTCTTGCGCGTGATCGAGTCGATCACCACGGTGGCCAGCAGCACGGCTCCCGTGATCATGTACTGGATCGGCGTCGCGATTCCCTCCAGGGCCAGACCGTACTGGATCGAGGTGATGACCATGACGCCGAGGAGGGCGTTCCAGGTCCGGCCCCGGCCGCCGAAGAGGCTGGTGCCGCCGATGACGGCCGCCGCGATGACGTTCATCAGCAGGTCGCCGGCGCCGGCGCTCTGGTTGGCCGCCGCGATCTTGGAGGCCCAGAAGAGCCCGCCGATGGCGGCGAAGGTGCCGGCGATCGCGAAGACCGTGATCCGGACCCGGTTGACGTTGATGCCGGCGCGGCGGGAGGCCTCGACGCTGCCGCCGAGCGCGAAGACCTGGCGGCCGAAGGAGGTGCGGCGCAGGACGAAGTCCGTGCCGACCAGGGCCAGCAGGAAGAGCACCACCGCGAGCGGCAGGCCCTTGTACTGGTTGAACACGATCGCGGGACCGAAGGTGAACAAGGCGAGCAGGCCGGTGCGCAGCAGGATCTCGGCGAGCGGCCGGGAGGGGACCCCGGCGGCCTCGCGGCGGCGCGCGTCGAAGAAGGTGGCGAGGAAGTACCCGGCCACCGCGACGGCGGCCAGCCCGTAGCCGACGGCCACGTCCGAGAAGAAGTACGTGGTCAGCTTGCCGACCACACCCTCGGAGTCGAGGTTGACCGTGCCGTTGCTGCCCAGGATCTGCAGCATCGCGCCGGACCAGAACAGCAGGCCCGACAGGGTGACGGCGAAGGCGGGGGCGCCGATCCGGGCGAAGAAGAAGCCGTGGATGGAGCCGATCAGGGCGCCGCCGACGACGGCGGCGAGGATCGCGAGCCATTCGTTCACGCCGTGGGTCACGGCGAGGACGGCGACGATCGCACCCGAGACGCCGCTGACGGAGCCGACCGAGAGGTCGATCTCGCCCAGCAGCAGCACGAAGATGATGCCGACGGCCATCATGCCGGTGGCGGTCATCGTGATCGCGATGTTGCTGAGGTTCTCCGGGGAGAGGAAGTTCGCGTTCAGGCCCTGGAAGATGCTCCAGATGATGACCAGGCCGATGACGACCGGGATGGAGCCCAGGTCGCCCGCCTTCATCCGGCGCCCGAACTCGCTCAGGTATCCGGCGAGGCCCTCCTCGCGTACGAGCAGGCGGGGGTCCACGGCCGGGATGGCGTCGTGCGCGGCGGCCGGGTTGACGACCTTGGTGTGCGCTTCCTCCGGCGTGTGCAGCGGGTCGGCGGCTTGGTTCTCGGTGCTCACTTGCGAGCCTCCCCGGTGCGGGCCGCCCGGCGGGTCACGGCGTTGTCCGTGGCTCCCGTGATGGCGGAGATGATCTCTTCCTGCGAGGTGTCGGCGACGTTGAAGACACCGTTGTTGCGGCCCAGCCGCAGAACCGCCACCTTGTCGGCGACGGCCTTCACATCGGCCATGTTGTGGCTGATGAGGATGACGGCGTGGCCGCGCTCGCGCAGCCGCTCCACCAGGTCGAGGACCTGCGCGGTCTGCTCGACGCCGAGGGCCGCGGTGGGCTCGTCGAGGATGACGAGCTGGGGCTCGCCCAGCATGGAGCGGGCGATCGCCACGGTCTGGCGCTGGCCGCCGGAGAGCGAGGCGATGGGGATCCGGACGCTGGGTATCCGGATGGACAGCGTGGTCAGGAGCTCGCGGGCGCGGCGCTCCATCTCCACCTCGTCCAGGACGCCGCGGCGCTTGAGCTCGCGGCCGAGGAAGAGGTTGCCGACGACGTCGATGTTGTCGCACAGCGCCAGGTCCTGGTAGACCGTCGCGATGCCCAGGTTCTGGGCGTCATGGGGCTTTCCGATGGAGACCGGACGGCCCTCCCACTCGATGACGCCGTCATCGATGGGGTGCACGCCGGCGATCGTCTTGACCAGCGTGGACTTGCCGGCGCCGTTGTCGCCCACGAGGGCGACCACCTCACCGGAGTGGATCTCGAGTTCTACGTCGGTCAGGGCCTGAACGGCGCCGAACCGCTTCGAGACCCCTCGCAACGCCAGCACGGGCGCAGCGGACACATGAACCATCTCCTTCGCCGCCTGACCGGCGGGGATGTCGTGCAAAAGAGCAGGAGCGGGGCGAATGGGGGAAACGTTTCTGCCCGGCGCCCCGCGGATGGCGGGGAAAGAGGGGGCGGGGCGCCGGACAGGCACGGGGGCCGCCTCGCGAGGAGGCGGCGGGGGCCGCTACTTCAGGCCGACGGTGGCGCAGGCGGCCGCGTACTTGTCGGTGCAGATCTCGTCGGCCTTGTAGACGCCGTCCTTGACGACGGTGTCCTTGATGTTGTTCTTGGTGAGCGAGACGACCGGGATCAGCACGGAGGGCACGCCCTTCGTGGTGGGGCTGTCGACGTTCTGGTTGATGATGTCGTCGATCTTCTCGCCCTTGGCGAGGGCGACGGCCATCTTCGCGGCGGCCTCGGCCTCGGGGGCGTACGGCTTGTAGACGCTCATGAACTGCTCGCCCGCAACGATCCGCTGCACACCGGCGAGCTCGGCGTCCTGGCCGGTGACCGGGGGCAGGGGGGAGACGCCGGCCGCCTTGAGGGCGGTGATGATGCCGCCGGCCATGCCGTCGTTGGCGGAGTAGACGCCGATGACCTTGTCCTTGCCGAGCGCGGAGAGCGCGGCCGCCATGTTGGTGTTGGCGTTCTCCGGCTTCCACTCGACGGTGTCGTACTCCTTGCCGATGTTCACCTTGCCGTCGAGGACGGAGTGCGCACCGGACTTGAAGAGCTTGGCGTTCGGGTCGGTGACCGAACCGTTCATCATGACGATCTGGCCGTCCTTGGCCTTGTCGCCCAGCGCCTCCAGCAGGGCCTTGCCCTGGACCTTGCCGACCTCTTCGTTGTCGAAGGAGGTGTAGGCGTCGATCGGGCCCTCGGCGAGGCGGTCGTAGGCGACGACCGGGATACCGGCGTCCTTGGCCTTCTTGACCGAGCCGGCGATGGCCTTGGAGTCCACGGCGTCGACGATCAGGACGTTCACCTTGTTGGTGATCATCGTGTCGACCTGGGAGTTCTGCGTGGTCGCGTCCTGCTTGGCGTTGGCGTAGACGACCTGGCCCTTGCCACCGGTGAGGTCGGCGACCTTCTTCTCGATGAGCGGCTTGTCGAACTTCTCGTAACGCGCGGTCTGGTTCTCCGGCAGGAGCAGGCCGATCTTGATCGCGTCGCCCGCGGCGGAGCCGGAGGCCTTCGGCTTCTCGCCGGCCTCCTTGGCGCTGCCACACGCGGCGAGCGAAACGGCCATCGCTCCGGCTGCGACGGCTACAGCGGCTCTACGCATACGAGTGTTCATTTCTTGAACCTCCCTGACGAGGCCGCAACACTGCGGCCGAGGTGGATGTGAGTCAACCCCGGCCGCGTTTTGCCGTCAAGGAGTGAATCCTTAACGAGATGACAACGGTGCCATCTGTTATCTACCTGAAGGCAAGACGGCGGGCGTTCGCACTCCACTTCCATGATCTGACAAAAGCGTCGAATCGCCCATCTCGCTGAGTACGAGCGCCAGCGCGCCCAGCACCTCGGCCCGGCCGCCCAGGGAGCCCGTGAGCACCGACAACTGGCGGGCCGCGCTCGGAATCGCGTACCTCCCCACGGATTCACGGATGGGCGCCAGCACCAGTTCACCCGCTTCCGCCAGGGAGCCGCCCAGGACCACCCGGCTCGGGTTCAGGAGGTTGCAGAGGCTGGCCACGCCGCTGCCGATGTGGCGGCCCACGTCGGTGATCACCCGGCGGCAGCCCGGGTCCCCGCCGCGGGCCAGTTCGACCACCCGCTCCATCGTCAACTCCGGTCCGTGCGTGCCCTGGAGGAGCGGCAGGACGTACCGGGCCGCGGCGAAGGTCTCCAGGCAGCCGCGGTTCCCGCAGCGGCAGACCGGGCCGGATTCGTCCAGCGTGATGTGCCCGATCTCGCCCGCGGTGCCGCCCGGCCCCCGGTAGATCCGGCCGTTTATGACCAGCCCGGCGCCCACGCCGCTGGCCACCTTGATGTACGCGAGGTCCTTTACTCCCCGCCCGCTCCCCCAAACGAGTTCGCCGAGGGCTCCGAGGTTGGCGTCGTTGTCCACGTAGACCGGCACCCCGAGGCGCTGCGAGAGCTCCTGGCGGGGGTTGATCCCCGCCCATCCCGGCAGGATCGCGGTCGAGCCCAGGGTCCCGGACTCCACATCGATCGGGCCCGGGACGCCGAGCCCGACGCCGATGACCTTCTCCAGCCCCACCCCGATGCCCGCGATCAGCCGCCCGACCAGCGCTTCCGCCCGGTCGAAGCCCTCCGTCCAGGAGGCGTCCACATCCAGCGGCTCGGCCTCCTCGGCCAGCACCTGGTGGGCGAGGTTCCCGACCGCCACCCGCAGGTGGGTGTGGCCGAAGTCGACACCGATGACGATGCCCGCGTCACCGCTGAGCGAGACGCTGCGCGCCCGCCGGCCGCCCGCCGAGGTGTCGGTGACCTCGACGGTCCCGCTCTCCTTGAGCTCGCGGACGATGTTGGAGACCGTGGCCGCCGACAGTCCGGTGGTGCGGGCGATCTCCGCCTGGGTCAGCGAACCCGCGAGGCGCACCGCCCGCACGACCCGTTCGAGATTCGCGCGATGCAGCGAGGACTGCGATCCGGGAGTCTGCACGACTCATCCACTCCTGCCCATAAGCGACGGCAAGCCGTCGCCCCCCGGCCGGGACGTCGCGGCTCGCGCTGCGAGACCCCGGCGTCTCTCCAACTTGTGAACCTTAAGTCGAGCCTTTGCGCATCCACACGTCAAGAGCCTGAGACAGCACGAAACGGCCACTATCGGCCATAAGGGGGAGAGAGCGGTCGCCGAGATCGTGTTCCGGTCGCCGAGGCGCCGATCCTCTGCGGCCTTTCCGGCCTGGCTGATCGGCGTACTGCTCGCCTACCGCACGCTCACCCCGTTCGTGAAGACCTGGT
Source organism: Streptomyces sp. ISL-94 (assembly GCF_018614075.1). Taxonomy (GTDB): domain Bacteria; phylum Actinomycetota; class Actinomycetes; order Streptomycetales; family Streptomycetaceae; genus Streptomyces. The sequence continues at coordinate 58,140 of NZ_JAGGOZ010000009.1, forward strand.
ACATCCGCACGTTCGACACCTGGCTCCAGTCCGTGACCGGCAGGCGGTGCGGAAGGAGTGTGACGCAGCTCTCCGGCAAACAGTGACAGGACGTTGTCGCGGACGGCTGCGAGCCTTGGCAGCATGACGATCACAGATGAGGACTGCCTCGCCGAGACCCTGGCCTTCAACAAGCGGTTCGAGGCCACTGCCGTGAGCCGGCCGGCGCGCGAAGGGACACCGGACGCAGCCCTGCCGGCCGCGCTGCGGAGCAACCGGCTCGGTGGCGACACGCCACCGGTGAGACTGCCGCACGGCCAAGACCGCGTCGTTGAGGGCGGGGTGAAGGTACGGGTCTTCGTGCCGGACCGCGTTGACGGCGTGTACCTGCACCTCCACGGAGGCGGCTGGGCGTTCGGTTCCGCGGACGGGCAGGACGAGAGGCTGTGGCTGCTCGCCGAGCGGGCACGGCTGGCCGTGGTGAGCGTGGACTACCGTCTCGCGCCCGAACATCCGTTCCCCGCCGGGCCCGACGACTGCGAAGCGGCTGCCCGGTGGCTGGTGAAGAACGCCGCGGCCGGGTTCGGTACCGACCGGCTGCTGATCGGCGGTGAATCGGCCGGTGCCCACCTCAGCGTCGTGACCCTGCTGCGCCTTCGCGACCGGCACGGCATCACCGGCGCGTTCCGGGCGGCCCACCTGCTCTTCGGCCCCTACGACCTGTCGATGACGCCGAGCCAGCGGTCGTTCGGCTCCAAGCGGCTGCCGAGCAATACCGACACACTGCGGCGGACCTATGAGCTGTTCACACCGGGCATGGGGGCGGAGCAGCGCCGTGATCCCGAGGTCTCACCGCTGTTCGCCGACCTTGCCGGCTTGCCGCCGGCCCGGATCGTCGTCGGCACCGAGGATCCGCTGCTGGACGACTCGCTGTTCCTGGCCGGGCGGTGGCAAGCGGCAGGCGCGCCCGTGCAGCTCGATGTCGTCGCCGGCGCCATGCACGGCTTCACTCTGTTCCCGCTGACCGTCACCGAGCGGGAGCTGCGGCGCGAGCAGGACTTCCTGTCCACCACGGGACGGTAGCGTCGCCGGCATGAACCGCACTGCCCGGCTCTACGCGCTGGTGGAAGAGCTGCGCGCGGCGGCGCCGCGGCCGCTGACGGTCGCGGCGCTCGCCGCGCGATTCGAGGTGAGCACGCGTACGGTGCAGCGCGACCTGCAGGCGCTGATGGAGACCGGTGTCCCGGTACGCACCGCACCCGGGCGAGGCGGGGGCTGGTCGATCGACCCGGCGATGACCCTGCCCCCGATCCACTTCACCGCCGATGAGGCCTCGGCACTGGCGGTCGCCCTCGCCGCGGCCGACGCCTGCGCCCCGTACTCCGGTGCGGCCCGCACGGCAGCCCAGAAGATCGCGGCCTCGATGACCGGTACCGTCTCGGCGGCGGCGCAGGAACTCGCCGCACGGATCGTTACGCTGCCCTCGCCGGCCGACTCCACGGTCCGCGCTGCAGTGGAACAGGCCCTCACCACACCCACGGTCCTGCGGCTGTGCTACACCGACGCGGCAGGACGCCCAAGCGACCGCGTGGTGGAACCTGCCGGACTGCTCACCGCCGACGGCCGGTGGTACGTCATCGCCTGGTGCCGCATGCGACAGGCCGGGCGGGGCTTCCGGCTGGACCGCATCACAGCAGCGGCTCCCACCACTGAGCGGGCTCAGCGCCACGACCTGACCGAACTGCTGCGCGGCTCGGCCGCAGCCGGCGCCGTGCAGCCCACGACGCTGGCTTCACTCACGCCCGCGCCGAGTCCGGCGCCGTCCCGGCCCGGCCAGGCCACCGGCCGGCCGCCGGCCCGGCACGGTGACGTCAGGCCTACTTGAGCGTCGCGGAGGTCAGCCCGGCCTGGATCTGGCGCTGGAAGGACAGGTAGACCACCAGCATCGGGATCATCGCGATGGTCACGCCGGCGAACAGCACCGGGAGGTCGGTCTCGTATCCCTGCTGCTGTTGGAGCTGGATCAGGCCCTGGGTGAGCAGGTAGCGCTCGGGGTCCGATCCCGTCTGGGGCTGCATCAGCACGGAAGGCAGGATGTACTGGTTCCACTGGCCCAGGATGTTGAATATCCCGACGCTGATCAGCCCGGGCTTGGCCATCGGCACCATCACCTGGAAGAAGATCCGGGTGTCGGAGGCCCCGTCGATCACCGCCGCCTCGTGCACCGCCGTCGGGAGCGTCCGGAAAAACGAGTGCATGAAGAAGACGGTGAACGGCATCGAGTAGGCGACGTACACGAGGATCAGGCCGTGGTACGTGTTCAGCATGTCGAACCGCTTGACCATGAAGAACAGCGGGACGAGCGCCAGGAAGACGGGGAACATCGCCCCGCTGACGAAGAAGTAGTAGATGAACCGGTTGCCTGGGAAGGGGTAGCGGGCCAGGACGTACGCCGCCATCGAGCCGAGCAGCATCGTCAGCGGAACCGAGAACGCCATCACGATCAGCGTGTGGGCGAAATAGTCGCCGATGCCCTTGTCCCAGGCCCGGCCGAAGGCGTCGACGTTCCAGTTGGAGGGCCAGCTCAGGGCCGAGCCGCCGATCTGCGCGTCGGTCTTGAAGGAGCCGAGCGCCAGCCAGATCAGGGGCAGGACGATCAATATGGCCCAGACGGCGAGGAAGCCGTGGGAGAAGACGTTGAGGGCCATGCCCTCAGAGCGGCGGGCGCCCCGCTCCCCGGTCGGGCCGGCTCCGCCGGGCTGCTCCGCGGCGGCCTCGCCCGGCGCCTTGATCACTGTGGTCATTGTGGTCTCCCGCTCAGAACTCGATGCGCTCGCGGCGGGTGGCGCGCAGCGTGATGACGGAGAGGATCATGGTGAGGACGAGCATGACCACGCCCATGGCGCAGGCGTAGCCGCTCTTGCCGAAGTAGAGGAAGTTCCTCATCAGCACCGTCGCCATGACCTCACTGTGGTGGTCGGGTCCGCCTCCGAACTGGCCCGAGGTCATGGTCGACACCAGGACGAACATGTCCATCGCGGCGATTCCCAGGTAGACCGCGGAAGTCTGCACAGAATCCCACAGCAGGGGCAGGGTGACCTTGAAGAAGGTCTGGGCGCGCCCGGCGCCGTCGAGCAGCGCCGCCTCGTAGATGTCCTTGGGGACGGACTGCATGGCCGCCGAGAACAGCACGAGGTAGAAGCCGACGCCGTGCCAGACGACCACGACGAGCAGGCACCAGAGCACGAACCTGGGCTCGTTCAGCCATTCGACCGGGTGCAGCGGGTCGACCAGGCCGAGCTTGATGAGGACGCCGTTGAGCAGGCCGCCCTCGTCGGTGCGGTACACGGCCCCGAAGAGCACCGCGAGGATGGCGAGGGAGAGGACCTGCGGGAAGAAATAGACGATCTTGTAGAACGCCGACCCCCGCACGCCCTGCACCCCGCCGGCCCCGCCCCGCCCGCCCGCGTTCACCATGAAGGCGAAGAAGAGGGCGAGCAGGATGGTGACGGTCGGGACGAACACCAAGAGCAGCAGGTTGTGCCACAGGGCGCCGCGGAAGACCTCGTCCTTCATCAGGGCCGAGTAGTTGTCGATCCCGACGAAATCGAACGTCGGTGACTGGCCCGTCCAGTTGGTGAAGGAATAGCCGAACGTCTGTACGTACGGCCAGATGACGAAGGTCAGGTACAGCGCGAGGGGCGCGAGGAGGAAGCCGGCGATGAAGCCGCCCCGTCCTCTGCCCTGGGCTACTTGGCTCATGGTGTCCGTCCCTGCGGGGGTCAGCTGCGCTTGTTGTTCTTGGCGTTGGGGTCCTGCGCCGCCTTGTTTACCGCAGCCTGGGCGCGCTTGATCCACTCCTTCGGCTGAATACGCTTGGCCATCAGCTCATTGGACGCGTCCTGGATCGCCGTGTCCATCTCGCTGTACCAGTCGGGATAAAGGTAGTTGAAGGTGTTCGTCCCCGCCGCCTTGAGGGCCGTCACCGCCGACTGGGTGCCCGGGCGCAGCTTCACGTTCGGGTCCACGCCGTCCTTGACCACGGTGAGCGAGTTGGCCTGCTGGGCGAAGAGGGTCGACCATTCGCGGGACAGCATCGAGCGGATGAACTCCAGCCCCCCGGCCTTGTTGGCCGCCTTCTCCGGGACGATGAACGGCTCGCCGGCGCCGGCCCGGATGGCCTCGAAAGGCAGCTTGCTGTCGGCGAGCAGCGGCACCGGCAGGAACTGCATGTCGAAGTCTTCGGGCGTCTGCTTGAGCTGCTCGTTCTCCAGCCAGGAGCCGGAGGGGATGAAGGCGGCCTTGTACTGGTTCCAGGCGGTCTGGGACTCCGTGTGCGTCAGGCCGTTGGTGCCCGGCAGCATCAGGTCCTTCTCGACCACTTCGTAGACCGCCTCGACGGCGGCGAGGGCGGCCGCGTTGCCCTCGAAGGCGTTGGGCTCAAGGTTGTCGATCGCCTTCATGGCCTCCAGACCGCCCTTCTTGGCGATCAGATCCATGATGACGACGTTGATGTAGTACGGGAACTTGCCCTGGTGGGCGAGGCCGCCGATGCCGGCTTCCTTGGCCTTCGTACAGACCGCGAGGAACTCGTCCCAGGTCTTCGGCGGCGTCCAGCCCTTCTCCTTGAAGAGCTTGCCGGAGTACCAGAGGCCGAAGACGGTGTACACGTAGTTCAGCGATACGAACTTTCCGCCCTGCATGCCCTGTTCGACGGTGCCCGCGATCAGCGTGTCCCGGACCTTCTTGTTCGGGTCGTCAAGCGAGGGTGCGTCCAGCACGGGGGTGAGGTCGGCGAGCTGGTTGCTCTTGAAGAGCACGTCCAGCTTGATCTTCTGGGCACCGGAGTCGTCGACGACGTCCGGCGGGTTTCCGCCGTTGAAGCGCGTCTGGAGCTTTCCGGTGATCTCCTGGGTGCCCAGGTGGGAGCTGGTGGTGCCCCACTTCTTGTCGAAGGCGGCCTCCCAGGCCTTGGCGTAGTCGTCGCCGAACCCGCCCTTGAAGACGACGACGTCCAGCTTGCCGCCCTTGGCCACGCCGAAGGGGTTCTCCTTGGTCACCGCACCCTTGTCCGGGCCCTTCGTGGTGTCCTCACCGCCGGAGGCGCAGGCGGACAGGAAGCTCATCGTCGGCACCGTGATCAGTCCGAGTGCTGCGGAGCGCTTGATCAGATCGCGGCGGCCGAGGCCCTCACCAGTGGATCCCATGCTCATGTCCTCGCCTTCGTCAGAAGTGTGAAGGAGGCCGGAAATCACCCCGGTCGCCGCGCATGCGGACATCACCGCAGGTCCCCGCCCATCCCCCGGTCCGGGGCCGCTCGTCTCGCGATGGTCCGGACGGGCACAGGTATAGTCCACTTCCGCTCGCCTGAGCAAGATCGTGCACAACTATGGACCTCGGCTTTTCCGAGTTGAGACCTCTCCGTCACCTGGCCCCGACCGCCGGGGACACCCCGGAAAAGCGGAAGGGCCGTACCCCCTTAACGGGGATACGGCCCTATGGTGCCGATAAGCGGAGAATGACTCCGCTTGGCGCGCCCTTAGCCTCGGATGAGGTTGCGGAGCACGTACTGCATGATTCCGCCGTTGCGGTAGTAGTCCGCCTCACCCGGCGTGTCGATGCGGACGACCGCGTCGAACTCCACACCGGTGTCGGTGGTGACCTTGACGGTGCGCGGGGTGGTGCCGTTGTTCAGCTCCTCCACACCGGTGAAGGCGAAGGTCTCCTCGCCGGTGAGGCCCAGGGAGGCCGCCGTGGCGCCCTCGGGGAACTGCAGGGGCAGGACGCCCATGCCGATCAGGTTGGAGCGGTGGATGCGCTCGTAGGACTCGGCGATGACGGCCTTGACGCCGAGCAGCGCGGTGCCCTTGGCGGCCCAGTCGCGGGAGGAGCCGGAGCCGTACTCCTTGCCCGCCAGGATGACCAGCGGGATGCCGGCGGCCTGGTAGTTCTGCGAGGCGTCGTAGATGAAGGAGACCGGCGCGCCGTCGACGGTGAAGTCGCGGGTGAAGCCGCCCTCGGTGCCCGGCGCGATCTGGTTGCGCAGGCGGATGTTGGCGAAGGTACCGCGGATCATGACCTCGTGGTTGCCGCGGCGGGAACCGTACGAGTTGAAGTCGCGGCGCTCGACGCCGTGCTCGGTGAGGTACTTGCCGGCCGGGGTGTCGGCCTTGATCGCACCGGCCGGGGAGATGTGGTCGGTGGTGACCGAGTCGCCCAGCTTCGCCAGCACGCGGGCGCCGGCGATGTCGGAGACCGGGGTGGTCTCCATCGTCATGCCCTCGAAGTAGGGGGGCTTGCGGACGTAGGTCGACTGCGGGTCCCACTCGAAGGTGTTGCCGGTCGGGATCGACAGCGCCTGCCACTGGGCGTCGCCCGCGAAGACGTCCTGGTAGGACTTGTTGAACATGTCCTCGCCGATGGCGTTCGCCACGACGTCGTTGACCTCGGCCTCGGAGGGCCAGATGTCCTTGAGGTAGACCGGCTTGCCCTCGGTGTCGATGCCGATGGCCTCGGTGGTGATGTCCACCTTCATGGAGCCCGCGATGGCGTACGCGACGACCAGCGGCGGGGACGCCAGGTAGTTCATCTTGACGTCGGGGTTGATCCGGCCCTCGAAGTTGCGGTTGCCGGAGAGCACCGAGGTGACCGCGAGGTCGTGCTCGTTGATCGCCTTCGAGATCTCCTCGTCCAGCGGACCGGAGTTGCCGATGCAGGTGGTGCAGCCGTACCCGACGAGGTTGAAGCCCATCTTGTCGAGGTACGGGGTCAGGCCGGCCTTGTCGAAGTAGTCGGTGACGACCTTCGAGCCCGGGGCCAGGGTGGTCTTGACCCACGGCTTGCGGGTCAGGCCCTTCTCGACCGCCTTCTTGGCCACGAGCGCCGCGGCGACCATGACGTAGGGGTTCGAGGTGTTGGTGCAGGAGGTGATCGCGGCGACGGTGACGGCGCCGTGGTCGATCTCGAAGGACGAGCCGTCGGCCAGGGTGACCGGGGTGGGCTTCGACGGGGCGCCGTCCGGGTGGTTCGCCGGGGCGTCGGAGGCCGGGAAGGACTCGATGCCCGCCTCGTCCACGTCGTCGACGTAGTTGCGCACGTCCAGGGCGAACTGCTCGGCGGCGTTCGCGAGGACGATGCGGTCCTGCGGGCGCTTGGGGCCGGCGATGGAGGGGACGACCGTGGAGAGGTCGAGCTCCAGCCTCTCGGAGAAGTCCGGCTCGGCGGCCGGGTCCAGCCACAGGCCCTGCTCCTTGGCGTACGCCTCGACGAGCGCGACCTGCTGGGCGTCGCGGCCGGTCAGGCGCAGGTACTTCAGGGTCTCGTCGTCGATCGGGAAGATCGCGGCGGTGGAGCCGAACTCCGGCGACATGTTGCCGATGGTGGCGCGGTTCGCGAGGGAGGTGGCGGAGACGCCCTCACCGTAGAACTCGACGAACTTGCCGACGACGCCGTGCTTGCGCAGCATCTCGGTGATGGTGAGCACCAGGTCGGTGGCGGTGGTGCCGGCGGGCAGCTCGCCGGTCAGCTTGAAGCCCACGACGCGCGGGATCAGCATGGAGACCGGCTGGCCGAGCATCGCGGCCTCGGCCTCGATGCCGCCGACGCCCCAGCCGAGCACACCGAGGCCGTTGACCATGGTGGTGTGCGAGTCGGTGCCGACGAGGGTGTCGGGGTACGCCTGGCCGTTACGGACCATGACGGTGCGGGCCAGGTGCTCGATGTTGACCTGGTGGACGATGCCGGTGCCCGGGGGGACGACCTTGAACTCGTCGAAGGCGGTCTGGCCCCAGCGCAGGAACTGGTAGCGCTCCTTGTTGCGGCCGTACTCCAGCTCCACGTTCTGGGCGAACGCGTCGTTGGTGCCGAACTTGTCGGCGATGACGGAGTGGTCGATGACCAGCTCGGCCGGGGCCAGCGGGTTGATCTTGGACGGGTCGCCGCCGAGGGCCTTGACGGCCTCACGCATGGTGGCGAGGTCCACGACGCAGGGAACACCGGTGAAGTCCTGCATGATCACGCGGGCCGGCGTGAACTGGATCTCCTCGCTGGGCTTGGCCTGGGAGTCCCAGTTGCCGAGCGACCGGATGTGGTCGGCGGTGATGTTCGCGCCGTCCTCGGTACGGAGCAGGTTCTCCAGCAGGATCTTCAGGCTGTAGGGAAGGCGGGCGGAGCCCTCGACCTTGTCCAGCTTGAAGATCTCGTACGACTCGTCGCCCACCTGCAGCGTGCTGCGGGCGTCGAAGCTGTTCGCCGACACGACAGTCTCCTTCATGCATGAATTCGCGCGTTTACCGCATCCTGCCGCCACGCCCCATGGCCAATCCGCTAAGGTAAGGCTAAGTTAGGTAACCCTTACCGGCGGGGGCGACTGCGGTACGCCTTGGCAGATATCTCGATGTCGAGATAACTCTAGTACATGTCCGGGGATCGCAACGAGGCGCGCTGTCCGGGATCTGTCACATCCGCCGGCCGGGGGGCCGCTTCCGCCTGCCCGGATTCTCGCGGCGCTCCAGGCGGAGCGGTCCATTCGGGTCTCTGCGACCACTCATCGGGGGCGGGTCGCCGAACGGCCGGCTCCGCGGGCGCCGGGGTTCGCGCAGCTGGAGCCGCGTCAGCGCTGGGCGTGGCGGGCGGACAGGAGTTGACGGCCGCCGCATCAGCGCAGGGCGTGGCGGGCGGCCCAGGAGTTGACGGCGGCGGCGATCTCCTCGGGCCGGTCCTCCGGGCAGAGGTGGGCGGCGGCGCCGCAGTACTCGGTCTCCAGCGCCGAGATGTTCTCCTCGCACCAGGCGATCGCCTCGGCGCCGACCATCAGAGCGGGCGAGCCGTCGAAGGTGAGCAGGAGCTTGGGGATCTGCGGGCAGGCCGACAGCCAGGCGTCGTACTCCTCGACCCGGGCGACCACATCGGCCGGCTCCCCGTCGATCGGCAGCGAGCGGGCCCACTGGAGCATCGGCAGCCGGCTCTCGCGGGACGGGTAGGGGGCGGCGTAGACCACCCGGTCGGCCTCGCTCATCGGGTGCAGCACCGTCTGCCGGATGCTGTCCTCGATGAAGAGGTTCCGGTCCAGGACCATCTCCTCGCCCACGCCCGGGGTGCGGATGGCCTGGAACCGGGCCCGGGCGGCCGGCGGGTACTCCTCCCAGCCCATCGGTCGCAGGATCGTCTCCATGAAGGCGAGGCCGCGCACCCGCTCCGGATGCCGGGCGGCCCAGTCGAAGGCGAGCGCCCCGCCCCAGTCCTGGCCGACCAGCACCACCTCGCCGAGCCCGAGGGCGTCGAACCAGGCGTCGGCCTCGGCGCACGCCCAACGCCTGGTGACCGAGGGACTGAGTGGGGCAGATGCCCGTAAATGGCACTATGCGGCCCTGGTTGCCCTGGAGGAGTCCGGACCGGCGAGCCAGGCCGCCCTGAGCGGCCGCACCGGTATCCACCGCAGCGACCTCGTCGCCGTCATCAACGAACTCGCCGAGCGCGAACTGGTGCAGCGGACCCCGGACCCCGAAGACCGCAGGCGCAACGTCATCACCCTCACGCCGCTCGGCCGGCGGCGGCTGCGCAAGCTCGAACAACTCCTCGACGCGGCCCAGGAGACACTCCTGTCCCCCCTGTCCGAGCAGGAGCGGAAGCAGCTCACGCACCTCCTGGGCCGGCTCGTCGCGCACCACGCGTCAGCGGGCGCGGGCATGGAAGCTGACGGTCGGTAACACCCGTCTGCCCCACCCGACGCGATCGACATCTCATATGTGAGATACGGTGCAGCCATGGCAGACGACTACCTCGTACGCATCGGCAAGCTCATCCGTGACGCCCGGCAGCACCGGGGCTGGACACAGAGTCAGCTGGCCGACGCGCTCGGCACCAGCCAGAGCGCCGTGAACCGGATCGAGCGCGGCAATCAGAACATCAGCCTTGAGATGATCGCCCGAATCGGTGAAGCTCTCGACAGCGAGATCGTCTCCCTCGGCTACGCCGGCCCGATGCATCTGCGGGTCGTCGGCGGCCGCCGGCTGTCCGGCGCCATCGACGTCAAGACGAGCAAGAACGCCTGTGTCGCCCTGCTGTGCGCCTCCCTCCTCAACAACGGCCGTACGGTCCTGAGGCGGGTGGCCCGTATCGAGGAGGTCTACCGCCTCCTCGAGGTGCTGAACTCCATCGGCGTGCGCACCCGCTGGATCAACGACGGCGTGGACCTGGAGCTCATCCCGCCGGCCCGCATCGACATGGACGCCATGGACGCGGACGCCGCCCGCCGGACCCGCAGCATCATCATGTTCCTGGGCCCCCTGCTGCACCGGATGGACCAGTTCCGCCTCCCGTACGCCGGCGGCTGCGACCTCGGCACCCGCACCATCGAGCCCCACATGATCGCCCTGCGCCGCTTCGGCCTGGACATCACCGCGACCGAGGGCATCTACCACGCCAAGGTCGAGGCCGGAGTCTCCCCGGACCGCCCGATCGTGCTGACCGAGCGCGGGGACACCGTCACCGAGAACGCGCTCCTGGCCGCCGCCCGGCACGACGGCGTCACGGTCATCCGCAACGCCTCCTCCAACTACATGGTCCAGGACCTGTGCTTCTTCCTGGAGGCGCTCGGCGTCAAGGTCGAGGGCGTCGGCACCACCACGCTCACCGTCCACGGCGTCCCGAACATCGACGTGGACGTGGACTACTCCCCCTCCGAGGACCCGGTCGAGGCGATGAGCCTGCTCGCCGCCGCGGTCGTCACGGAGTCGGAGCTGACCATCCGCAGGGTTCCGATCGAGTTCATGGAGATCGAGCTCGCGGTCCTGGAGGAGATGGGCCTGGACCACGACCGCTCGGCGGAGTACACCGCCGACAACGGCCGCACCCGCCTGGTCGACCTCACGGTCCGCCCCTCCAAGCTCCAAGCCCCGATCGACAAGATCCACCCGATGCCGTTCCCCGGGCTGAACATCGACAACGTCCCGTTCTTCGCGGCCATCGCCGCCGTCGCCCAGGGCCAGACCCTGATCCACGACTGGGTGTACGACAACCGCGCGATCTACCTCACCGACCTCAACCGCCTCGGCGGCCGCCTCCAACTCCTGGACCCCCACCGCGTCCTGGTCGAGGGCCCCACCCGCTGGCGCGCGGCAGAGATGATGTGCCCCCCGGCTCTCCGCCCGGCGGTGGTCGTCCTCCTGGCGATGATGGCAGCCGAGGGCACCTCGGTACTCCGCAACGTCTACGTCATCAACCGCGGCTACGAGGAACTGGCCGAGCGCCTCAACTCGGTGGGCGCCCAGATCGAAATCTTCCGCGACATCTGAGCCTGCGGCCCGCAGGACCGCTGACGGCCGGTCAGCCGCAACTCCACACTTCGAAGGCCCCGTTGCTGCTCACCTCCGAGCAGCGGGGCCTTCGTCATGCGCCGCGGGACAGGATCAGGCCCATCGGCAACCGGGCCGCTCGTCACCGGATCGAGGGAGTGCTGGCCGCCCTTCCGGGTCGGTAGGGTGCTGATCCTGTTCGACGGAGGTACGACGATGAACCCCGAAGACGAACCCCTCGCCGCCCCATGGACCGCCCGCCGTGAACGACGGCTCCGCAAGCCGACCAGCGCCGACGGGAGTTCCCGTTGAACAACTACTGGGACACGTACGCCGAAGGGTGGGGCGTGGTCGAATGGGACGACGCCGAATTCCGCGGATGGACGCAGTACGAGGGTCACGGCCCCGGCCTGGACTTGCTCGGCGCACCCGCCAGTGTGCTGGAGCTGGGATGCGGTGACGCGTTGGAACTGGTGCTCTTCGCCCGCCAAGGCATTCCCGTGACCGGCCTGGACCTCGCTCCGGCGCACGTGGACCGCGCCCGGAAGCGGTGCGCAGGACTGCCCGCGCGGTTCTTCCAGCAGGACGCCACCGCATTCCTCACGCGTACGGACGAGGCTTTCGACGCGGTGAGCTCCCGCTTCGGGGCGGTGTGGTTCACCAACCCCCGCGAACTGCTGCCGCTGATCCGCAAGAGGCTCACGCCGAAGGGCATCCTGCTCTTCACGCACGGGCCGGCGGTGGACGGCTGTTACGGCCCACAGGGGATGTATCCGGGGGCCCTCCGGGGGCGGCCCATCGCGGTCAAGCGGTGGTCGTACACGCCGCAGATGTACGAGGAGATGCTGGCGGAGGCGGGGTTCGGCCGCGTGGAGGCCCAGGTGCTGGAGGCCCCCGACCCACTCGACCTCGGCACGCTCATGGTCCGGGCCTGGGTGGAGGCGGCGTGACCTCCGCCTGGCTCCCGCCCGGGCAGTACATCGAGACCATCGCCCGCGCGACCTCGTACGCCTGCCTCTACTTCACCGACACCCGCGGCCGGCCCGTCCAGCTGCGCGCCACCAACTCCACCGAGGTCTGGCAGTGGCCGGGCGGGAACATGGATCCCGGGGAGACGCCGTGGGAGTGCGCCGTGCGCGAGTGCCTGGAGGGGTAGCGGGGGGGGCGACCGGTGGGTTTCGGCCTGATGGGGTGGTCGTCCTCGCCATCACGCTGGGGGGACCGGCAGAATCGGGGGGTTGGGACGGGACGAGGGGGCGGACATGGCAGTCGGTACGGGCGCAGGGGTCGGTGCGGAGGTTCCCGCACTGGCGGGGGTGCCGTTGCTGGGGTCGCTCTTCGAGCTGAAGTCGGACTCGCTCGGCACCTACCTGCGGGCGCAGCACCGGCACGGCGACGTCGTACGGATCACCGCCGGCCCGCCCGGGCTGCGCGTCGAGCTGTACTGCGTCTTCTCCGCGGAGGGCGCGCAGCAGGTGCTCGCCTCGGAGTCGGCCAACTTCCGCAAGGACAACCCCTTCTACCAGGAGGTCCGCGACTCTTTCGGCAACGGGCTGCTGACCAGTCAGGACGAGGACTACCTGCGCCAGCGCCGTCTGGTGCAGCCGCTGTTCACCCGGCGCCGGGTGGACGGTTACACGGAGGCCGTCGCCGCCGAGACCGCGTCGGTCGTCGACGCCTGGGAGCAGGCCCCCGACGGGATCGTCGACGTCTCCGAGCAGATGATGCGCCTCGCCCTGCGCGCGGTCGCCCGGATCCTCTTCGGCACCGACGTGGAGGCCACCGTCGACGTGGTCGACCGGTGTTTTCCGGTCATCACCGAGTACGTGCTGCGCCGCGGCTACTCCCCCGCCAACTTCCCCCGTAGCTGGCCGACTCCGGCCAACAAGCGGGCGGCGGCCGCGATGGACGAGCTCTATGCGGTGTGCGACGAGATCATCGGCGAGCGGCGGGCCGCGTCCGCCGCCGAAGGCCCCGGCGAGGATCTGCTGACGCTGCTCGCCGCCGCGAAGAGCTCGGACGACGGGGAGTTCGACGCCTCCGAGCTGCGCGACCAGGTGCTGATCTTCCTTCTCGCCGGGCACGAGACGACCGCCACCTCCCTCTCCTTCGCCCTGCACCTGCTCGCCCGCCACCCCGAGGAGCAGAGCCGGGCCCGCGAGGAGATCTCCCGGGTCCTGGGTGACCGTACGCCCGAGGCCGCCGACCTGGACCGGCTCCCGTACCTCACCCAGGTCCTCAAGGAGGCCATGCGGCTCTACCCGGCCGCCCCGGTCATCGGCCGCAAGGCCGTCGCCGCCACCGAGATCGGCGGCCACACCGTCCCCGCGGGCGCGGACGTGATATTGGCGCCGTGGGTGACACACCGCCATCCCCGCTACTGGCCCGACCCGGACCGTTTCGACCCGGAGCGCTTCGCGCCGGAGGCGGAGGCGGCCCGGCCGCGCTACGCCTGGTTCCCCTTCGGCGGCGGCCCGCGCGCCTGCATCGGGCAGCACTTCTCGATGCTGGAGTCGGTGATCGCGCTGGCGATGATCCTGCGGACGTACGAGTTCGAGGCCGTGGACACCGACATCCCGGTCAGCGCCGGAATCACCCTGCGGACGGACGGCCCGGCGCGCTGCCGGGTCCGTCGCTTGGACGGCTAGCGCCATCCGGCCATCATGACCGGATGGACGAGGAGATTCCGGGGCGTTTGTCCCCTTACGCACGCCGACCCGCGCGCGCGATGCTGCCCGGCTCGCCCGCCCCGGAGCGGCCGCTCCGCCGGGTCGGCGGCTTCTTCCTCTTCCGCTTCCTGACCGCGCTCCCCGACGACCTCGCCGAGGCGGCGTCAGCGCTCGCCGACCCCTTCGAGCGTGCCGCCCGCCTGGTCGGGCGGCTCCTCCACGGCCCGGCCCTGTGGGGCGGCTGGGACAGCGAGGCCGGCCGTCTCGCCCTGGCCCTGCACGGCTTCCACTGGACGCACTGGCACACCGAGACCCGGGGCCCGTACGGAACCTTCACCGCGGCCCCGGGCAAGGTCACCGTCCGCCCGCCCTGGCGGCGCGGCGACACCGCCCGCGAGTCCCGCTCCGCCGCCTGCACCCTGCGCCGTGTGCCATGGCTCCGGCGCCGCCCGGCCCGGGTGGACCTCGCCTTCGCGGACGGCTCCTGGCTGACCCTGCGCATGAACAGCCGGGCGGACGCGTCCCGCCTGCGCGCCGCGCTCGCCCGCTGACCAGGCGCGGTCGGCCCGCTCGGGCTCACCTCCTGGCCTCCGGGACGTGAGCCCGGAGGCCAGGAGGCTTGGAGAGCTGCCGGCAGGGCCCGACAAGCCGTCGGTCAGGGGACGGTCAGGGGCGGACGTAGGGACGGGTCATGATCTCCATGTTGTGGCCGTCCGGATCGTCGAAGTACGCGCCGCGACCGCCGAACAGGCGGTTGATCTGGCGGGGTTCGGTATGGCTGGGGTCGGCGTAGTAGGTGACCCCGACCGCTTCCAGACGGGCGATCATGGTGTCGAACTGCTCGTCCGGCACGAGGAACGCGTAGTGCTGCGACTGGATCGGCTCGTCACGCTTCTCGTAGTAGTCGAGCGTCACGCCGTTGCCGAGGTCGACGGGAAGGAACGGCCCGAATGGAGCGCCGACCTCCAACCCCATGACCACGGCCAGGAACTCGGCCGACAGCTGCCGGTCCCTGGCATAGACGGCGGTGTGATTCAACTGGACAGAGGTCGTCGGCAGTGCGGATGCGCACGGGTACTGCTGTTCGTTCGGCATGTGGTGTGTGTCTCCGGTCTCGGGATCCGCTGGGAGGGGCGCCTCATGGGGGCGCCGGGCAGAAGACTCGGAAAGGGAGGCGGGGCTCTTGCCCGCCTCGCGCTCACGCCGAGGCCGGGAGCCTTACTCGTGCATGGCTCATGGCCGACCCGGCAGTCACCCGACTGATTTTAGTGATCATCACGGGCCGAGGCAACACCCCTTCCTCGGTTGTGCTTCACCATCAGCCAGCAGAACTCGGCCTGGTAGCACCGCCATTGCCCCTAGATCCGGTCGGCGCTCGGCGTGTGGTTGCCCTGGAGTCGTTCGAGGTCCGAGGGCCGGACCTGGATGGCGAGCAGTGCGATGACCGCGCCGACCAGGGTGAACACCGCCGCCGCCACGAAGGCCGCGGATACGCCCGCGGCGAGGACCTGGTCGCCCCAGGGTTTCGGGAGCTGTCCGGTGCGCTCGAAGAAGGACCGCTGCCCGGGGTTGGCCGTGCGGAGGAAGAGCGGCGCCTGGTCCTTGGCCTCGTTGCGGCTGGCCGTACCGAAGACGGTCACCAGGATCGACAGGCCGAGCGAGCCGCCCACCTGCTGCATCGAGTTGAGCAGCCCGGACGCCGCGCCCGACTCCCGGTCGGGGACGTTGGACAGGGCCATCAGGGTCAGCGAGACGAACTGCAGTCCCATGCCGGTGCCGAACAGCAGGATGGGGCCGAAGATGCTGCCCAGGTACGTGGAGTGGATGTCGGTCAGCGTCAGCCAGGCGAGTCCGGCCGCGCAGCACAGCGCGCCGGCGACCATGAAGGGCTTGGGCCCGTACTTCGGCAGCAGTTGGGACGCGGTCGCGGCGGCCAGCGCGACCATGACGCTGACCGGCAGGAAGGCGAGCCCGGCGCGTAGCGGGCTGAAGCCCAGCACGTTCTGCACGAACAGGGTCAGGAAGAAGAACATGCCGAAGATCGCGCAGGCGAGGAAGAGCATGATCCCGTACGTGCCCGCCCGGTTGCGGTCGGCGAACATGTGCAGCGGGGTGATCGGCTGCGGCGAGCGCCGCTCGTTGAGGACGAACAGGGTCAGCAGGACCACGGCGGCGCCGAAGGAGCCGAGGGTCCAGCCGTCGCGCCAGCCTTCCTGAGAGGCGCGGATGAAGCCGTAGACGAGTGCGACCATGCCGCCGGTGCCCAGCAGTGCGCCCGGGAAGTCGAAGTGTCCGGGGTGGCGTTCGGACTCGCGGATGACCCTCGATCCCAGGAGGGCGATCGCCAGGGCGATGGGGACGTTGACGAAGAGCACCCAGCGCCAGTTGAGCCATTCGACGAGGACGCCGCCCGCGAGCAGGCCGATCGCGCCGCCGCCGGCCGAGACTCCGGCGAACACGCCGAAGGCGCGGTTGCGGGCCGGTCCTTCGCGGAAGGTGGTGGTGATCAGCGCGAGGGCGGTCGGGGAGGCGATGGCTCCGCCGACGCCCTGGAGGGCTCGGGCGGCCATCAACTGGCCCGCGTTCTGGGCCAGTCCGCCGAGGAGAGAGGCCACCCCGAAGAGCAGGACGCCGAAGATGAAGACGCGCTTGCGGCCGAGGATGTCACCGGCGCGGCCGCCGAGGAGCAACAGGCCGCCGAAGGCGAGGGTGTAGGCGTTGACGACCCAGGAGAGGCTCTCGGTGGAGAAGTCGAGGGCGGTCTGGATGTGCGGCAGCGCGATGTTCACGATGGTGATGTCGAGGACCACCATGAGCTGGCAGGAGGCGATGACGAACAGGGCGATCCCGTTCCCGCTCCCTCGGACCTTGCCGTCGGTCCCGGTGCTGGTCGGCGTTGCGTTCGGGTCCACCCTCTCGACGCTAAGCCCGGACACGTGGCGTCACCACTCGAACGGCCTAGGCGGTGTGACATTTCACATGTCAAACTGCGGGCATGGATGACTTCCTCAGGCTCTCCGCGAGCACGGCCCGATTCACCTACGGCGCCCCGCGGGCCTTCGCTTTCGGGGCCGACGGCCGGCTGCTCTGGTTCCTCCGCTCGACCGGGCCCACCGACCCGGTGGACAGCCTCTGGGTCCTCGACACCGCCACCGGTGCCGAGGCCCTGGTTGCCGATCCCCGCGAACTGTGCCCCGAGCCCGGCCCCCTCCCCACCGCCGAGCGCCGGCTGCGCGAGCGCACCCGGCTGGCCGCCGACGGCATCGGCTCGTACGCGCTCTCCGGCGACGGCCGGCGCGCCGTCTTCGCGCTCTACGGGCAGCTCTACGGGGCCTCGGTCGACGAGCCCGGGCAGCCCGCCGAGCCCGGGAAGCCCGAGGAGATCCCTGCGGCCGGTCCCGCCGTGGACCCCCGCCCGAACGCCGACGGCTCCCGCACCGCCTACGTGACCGGCGATGCCCTGTACGTGACCCCGGGCGGCCGGGTCAGCCCCGCCGACGGGGCCCGCTGGGGGCTCGCCGAGTTCGCCGCCGCCGAGGAGCTGGGCCGCAGCCGAGGGCACTGGTGGTCCCCGGACGGGGTCACCCTGCTCGCCGCCCGCGTCGACGAAACAGCCCTCCAGCGGCGCTGGTTCGCCGACCCGGTGCACCCCGAGCTGCCGGCCGAGGACTTCGCGTACCCGGAGGCGGGCGGCCCCAACGCCGATGTCCAGCTGTGGGTGCTGGGCCCGGACGGGGCCCGGATACGGCTGGACTGGGACGCCGAGACCTGCCCGTACGTCTCCGACGCGGGCTGGGAGTCCGAGACGGAGATCCTGCTGACCGTCCAGGACCGGCTCCAGCGCACGGTGCTGCTGCTCTCCGCCGACCCCGCCAGCGGCCGTACCCGGGAGCTGTCCCGCACCGCGCACCCCCAGTGGGTGGGCCCCCTGGTCCCCGGCACCCCGGCCCGCCTCCCCGACGGGCGGATGCTGACCGCCGCCGACACCCCCGGCGGGGCCGCCCGCGCCCTCGCGGTCGACAGCGTGCCGATCACCGGCGACGGGATCCAGGTCCGCGGCGTCGCCGGCGTCCACGAGGGCCGGCTGCTGATCACGGCCGGCCGGCGCGACCCTGCCGAACAGCAGGTGCTGCTGCTGGACCCCGACGGCGGGGAGCCGGCCCCGGTCGCCGACGGGCCCGGGGTGCACAGCGTCCAGGCCTCGGCGGGGGCGCTGCTGCTGACCTCCGCCGACGCCGACGGGATCCGGCGTACCGTACGCACCCCCGACGGCCGGGAGTTCACGCCCGCCGACCTGTCGGAGCCGCTGCCCTACCGGGTGGTCCCGGTCCTGGAGCGGGTCACCGAGCACGGCGTACCCACCGCCCTCGTACTGCCCCGCGGCCACGTCCCCGGCCGGCGTCTGCCCGTGCTGATGGACAGCTACGGCGGCCCCGGCATGCAGGACGTCTGCGCCGAGCCGCGCCGCTGGCAGGCCCGCCAGTGGTGGGCCGACCAGGGCTTCGCGGTGGTGACCGTCGACAACCGCGGCACCTCGTACGTCTCGCCCGCCTTCACCCACGCCATGTACCGCGGGTTCTCCGAAGTCACCCTGGAAGACCAGGTCGCGGCCCTCCACGCGCTCGCCGCCCGCCACACCGACCTCGACCTCGGCCGGGTCGGCATCCGCGGCTGGTCCTACGGCGGCTACCTGTCGGCGATGGCGGTGCTGCGCCGCCCGGACGTCTTCCACGCCGCGGCGGCCGGGGCCGCGCCGACCGACTTCCGGCACTACGACACGGCGTACACCGAGCGGTATCTGGGCCTCCCCCAGGACCACCCCGAGGTGTACGAGCGAGACTCCCTGATCGCCGACGCCCCCCGGCTCTCCCGCCCGCTCTTGCTGGTCACCGGCCTGGCGGACGACAACGTCCATCCCTCCCACACCCTGCGCCTCTCGCAGGCCCTGACGGACGCGGGCCGCGCGCACCAGCTGCTGGCGCTGCCCGGCGTCACCCACATGGCCCCGGGCGGGACGCGGGAGAAGATCATGGCGATGGAGCTGGAGTTCTTCCGCCGCGAACTGGGCGCGTGAACCCGAAGGGCCCCGGAGACGCCATTGGCTCCGGGGCCCTCCGTCTTCCCGTAAGAAGCCCCGTCAGTCACCCGGGCCCCTCTGCTTACACCAAATGACATGCCACCTCGCGTGAGGCGGCGAGCTGCAGCAACGGCCGCTCGGTGCGGCAGATGTCCTGCGCCTTGGGGCAGCGCGGGTGGAAGCTGCAGCCCGGGGGTGGAGCGGCCGGGCTCGGCGGGTCGCCGAGCAGCACGATCCGCTCCCGCCGCCGCTCCGCCGCCGGGTCGGGCAGCGGTACGGCGGACAACAGCGCCCGGGTGTATGGGTGCTGGGGGTTCTCGTAGAGGGACTTCTTGTCCCCGATCTCGACGATCCGGCCGAGGTACATGACGGCGACCCGGTCGCTGACCCGTTTGACCACGGACAGGTCGTGCGCGATGAACACGTAGGCGAGGCCCAGTTCGGCGCGCAGCCGTTCCATGAGGTTGACGATCTGGGCCTGGACGGAGACGTCGAGGGCGGACACGGGCTCGTCGGCGATGATCAGCCGGGGGCTGGTGGACAGCGAGCGGGCGATGCCGATGCGCTGGGCCTGGCCGCCGGAGAACTCGTGCGGGTAGCGGTCGATGTGCTCGGGGATCAGGCCGACCAGCTCCATCAGCTCGGCGGCGCGGCGGCGGGCGTCAGCGGCGCTCCAGCCCTGGACCAGCAGCGGGTCGGCGATGATCCGCGCCACGGTCTGGCGGGGGTTGAGGGAGGAGTGGGGGTCCTGGAAGACCATCTGGATGTTCTTGCGCAGCGGCCGCATGGCTCTCTGGGAGAGCCGGCCGATCTCCGTTCCCTCGAAGGCCACCCGGCCCGAGGTGGGCTCCAGGAGCCGCACGATCATCCGGCCGGTGGTGGACTTCCCGCAGCCCGACTCCCCGACCAGGCCGAGGGTCTGCCCGGCGGCCAGGTCGAAGGAGACCCCGTCCACGGCGCGCACGGGCGCCCCCCGGCGCCCGGTCGCGGACCGCTTCCCGGGGAAGGCCATGGTGAGGTCCCGTACGGACAGCAGCGGCTCGGAACTCGTCGTCTTCATCGGGCCGCCTCCTCGGCGGTGCGGGCGCCGGCGAAGTGGCAGGCCACCATGCGCTGCGGTCCGTCGCCGTCCCGATCGTCCCCGTACGCCAGCAGCTCGGGCCGTACGTCGTCACAGGGCTCGGCCGCGCGCGGACAGCGCGGGGCGAAGGCGCAGCCCGGGGCGGGCGCGAGCAGGGAGGGCGGGGAGCCGGGGATGGAGGTCAGCGGGGCGTCGTCGGTGGTGTCGAGGCGGGGCAGCGAGTCGAGCAGCCCGCGGGTGTAGGGGTGGGCGGGATCGGCGAACAGGGCGTCGACCGGGGCCTGTTCGGCGGCCCGGCCGCCGTACATGACCAGCACCTCGTGGGCGACGCGGGCGACCACGCCCAGGTCATGGGTGATCAAGACGACGCCGAGGCCGCGCTCCTGCTGGAGCCGGGCGATCAGCTCCAGGATCTGGGCCTGCACGGTGACGTCGAGCGCGGTGGTGGGCTCGTCGGCGATCAGCAGTTCGGGTTCACAGGCCAGGGCCATGGCGATCATGGCGCGCTGGCGCATGCCGCCGGAGAACTGGTGCGGGTACTCCCCCGCCCGGCGGGCCGGTTCCGGGATGCCGACCTCGCCGAGCATGTCGACCGCCCGTTTGCGTGCGGCGGACCGCCCGGCCTTGAAGTGCACCCGGTAGTGCTCGGCGATCTGCTCGCCGATCGTGTAGTAGGGGTGCAGGCTGGAGAGCGGGTCCTGGAAGATCATGGCCATCTTGCGGCCGCGCACCTTGGCGAGTTCCCGCTCGGGCAGGCCCGTCAGCTCCCGGCCGTCCAGGGCCACCGAGCCGCCTGTCTCGGCGCCGCGGTGCAGGCCCATGACGGCGAGCGAGGTGACCGACTTCCCCGAGCCGGACTCCCCGACGATGCCCAGGGTGCGGCCGGCCTCGACGGTGAAGCCGAGCGAGTCGACGGCCCGTACGGTGCCGCGCGGGGTGGTGAAGGTGACGCGCAGATCGCGCACTTCGAGCAGGGCGGCCATCAGTACCTCACTCTCGGGTCGATGACGGCGTACAGGAGGTCGACGACGAGGTTGGCGACGACGATGAAGAAGGCGGCGAGCACGGTGACCCCCAGGACCACGGGCTGGTCGGAGCTGACCAGGGCCCCGTAGAACAGCCGCCCGATGCCGGGGAGTCCGAAGATGGACTCGGTGATGACGGCTCCGGCGAGGAGCCCGCCGAGGTCCATGCCGAAGATGGTCAGGATCGGGGTCATCCCGGAGCACAGCCCGTGCTTGACGACGACGGTGCGCTCGGGCATGCCCTTGGCGCGGGCGGTGCGGATGTAGGGCTCGGCCATCGCCTCGATCACCGAGCCCCGGCTCTGCCGCGCGTACATGGCGGCGTAGAGCAGCGCGAGCGCGGTCCAGGGCAGCAGCAGGTTCGAGGCCCAGGCGAGCGGGTTGTCGGTGAAGGCCTGGTAGGCGGGGTAGGGCAGCAGCCCGGCGACGCGGATGACCCCGTAGATGAGCATCACGGAGGTGAAGTAGACCGGCAGCGAGGCGGCCGCGACCGCGCCGACCATCAGGGCCTTGTCGGTGGCGGTGTCCTTGCGCAGGGCGGCGGTGACCCCGGCGCCGAGGCCGAGGACCAGCCACAGGGCGGCGGCGCCGACGGCGAGGGAGGCGGAGACCGGGAGCCGGTCCATCAGCAGGTCCCACACGGGCAGGGAGTTCTCGTACGAGTAGCCCAGACAGGGGAAGTCGCACTGGACGGCGTACTGGCCGGTGCCCAGCGTGCGGCCGGTGAAGATCCCGGTGAGGAAGTCGGCGAACTGCCGCCACAGGGGCTGGTCGAGGCCGAGGTACGCCCGTACGTCGGCCAGTCGCTCGGCGCTGCAGCTCTTGCCGCAGGCGGCCGCGGCCGGGTCGGAGGGCAGGACGTAGAAGATGAGGAAGGTGACGGCGGCGATGGCGAGGAGCACGCCGGCGAGGGCGAGCAGGCGGCGGGCGAGGTAGAGGATCACGTACGGCCGCCCCTCGGGTCGAGGATGTCGCGCAGGGCGTCGCCGAGCAGGGTGAAGGCGAGCACGGCGAGGAAGAGGAAGACGCTCGGGATGACGAAGTACATGGGGTCGGTCTCGTAGAAGGCGACGGATTCGGCGATCATCTGGCCCCAGGACGGGGTGGGCGGGCGGACGCCGACGCCGAGGTAGCTCAGGGCCGCCTCCGTGCTGATCATTCCCGGGATGAGCAGGGTGGTGTAGGCGATGACCGGGCCGGAGACGCCCGGGAGGATGTCGCGGGTCAGGATCCGCCAGGAGCTCGATCCGCCGACGCGGGCGGCGTCCACGTACTCGCGGTGTTTGAGGGAGAGGGTCTGGCCGCGGACGACGCGGGCGACGCCGGGCCAGCCGAAGAGCCCGATGACGGCGGTCATGAGGACGATGCGGTTGACGTCCTTGGCCACGGACAGCATCGCGATCATGAAGATGAGGGAGGGGAAGGACATGGTCAGGTCCATCAGCCGGGACAAGGCCGCGTCGGTGCGGCCGCCGAAGTAGCCGGCGGCGATTCCGGCGGCCGTGCCGGCGAGGACCACGATGGCGGTCGCGGCGAAGGCGATGAGCAGGGAGACCTGGGCGCCGTGGACCACGCGGGCGAACAGGTCGCGGCCGGTGACGGGTTCGACGCCGAGCCAGTGCTCGGGGCTGATCCCGCCGAGGGAGCCGAGGGGCTGGCCCCCCAGGTAGGGGTCGATGGCGGTCTTGTCGAACTCCTCGGGGGACCAGCCGCCGAGCGCGCCCAGCCAGGGGGCGGTGGCGGCCATGAGGACGAAGAGGAGGACGAGGCAGAGGCTGACGCGGACGGCGGGGCGGCTGCGGAGCTCCCGCCGGGCGAGCTGCCAGGGGCTGCTGCCGGGCGCTGCCGCGGGCCGGACGGTGGCGGCATCGGGGGCTGAAGCGGTGCCGGGGGCCGAGGCGGCACCGGAGGCCGAGGCGGCACCAGAGGCCGAGGCGGCGCCGGGGGCCCGTGCGGCACCAGGGGCCGGGGTGCCGTCAGGGGCCGGGGTGCCGTCAGGGCCGGGGGCTGCCCGGTCGTCCGGGACCGGTGCGGTGGTGGTCATGGGTCGGGGGCTCCGGATTCCTCAGCCCTGGCTCTTCGAGGGGTCCTTGAGGCCGACGGTGGCGTAGTCGATGGTGCCGGTCCACACGGGGTGGCCGTAGGCGCCCGCGATGTTGGGGCCGACGAGCAGCGGCTTGCGCTCCAGCAGGACCGGGACGGCCGGGGACTTCTTCATGATCTCCGCGTCCAGGTCGATCCAGGCCTGGTTGGCCTGCGTGGCGTCGGCCATGGCGTTGATCTCGTCGATCCGCTTCATGGTCGCGTCGTCGCGGAACTGGCTGTTGTTGCCCTGGTTGCCCTTCTCCTTGATGGTGCGTCCGTCGAAGACGAAGGGGATGAAGGTGGACCCGGAGGGGTAGTCGGGGCACCAGCCGCTGAGCGTCATGTCGGGGGTGGTGGAGAGGTCGCCGATGACGTCGTAGTAGGCGCCGGGGTCGATGGTGTCGACGACGACTTCGATGCCGGCGCGGGACAGGCCCTGCTGGAGGGCCTCGGCCTTGGCCTTGTCACCGGTGGAGACGGCGAGGGAGACCTTGAGGGTCTCCTTGCCCGCGGCCTTGAGCAGTTCCTTGGCCTTGGCAGGGTCGCCGGCCGGGGCGATCTTGAGGGTGTCGGCCTGCTTGCCGCCGGAGAGCGCCGGGGGCAGGTAGGCGGTGGCGACCTCGTTGAGGGCCGGGCCGCCGCCCGCGGTGATCACGGATTCCTTGTCGACGGCGTACTGCATGGCCTCGCGGACCTTGGGATCGTTGAAGGGCGCCCGGGAGTTGTTCAGGTAGAGCATCTCGGTGCAGCCCTGGGACTCTGCCAGCAGGCGCGTCTTGACCTCCGGCTTGGGCAGGACCTTCGGCGCGCTCTCGGGCCGCATGTCCATGTACTGGACGGCGGAGGCGTCGGCGCCCTCGCCGGCGATGATCCGGTCGTCGATCTGGCCGCCCTTGAGGCCCATGACGACCGTGAACTTGTCCGGGTAGGCCTTGCGGACGGTGTCGGTCTGGGCGTCCCAGTGCTCGTTGCGGACCAGGACCAGCTTCTTGTCGCGGTCGTACGACTCGATCTTGTACGGGCCGGAGGAGAAGGGGCGGGCGTCGTACTGGGTGCCCTTCTCCTGGGCCTGGGGCACGGGGGCGAAGGTGGGAAGGGTCGCGGTCGCGGAGAACTCGGCGACGGGCCGCTTGAGTTCGAAGACGATCGTGCGGTCGTCGGGGGTCTTGACCGAGTCGAGGTGCTGTCCCTGGAGCGGGCCCTTGTAGCCCTCGGCGCCGGCCAGGTACTGGGCCGCGTAGTCGGGGCCGCCGGTGAGGTCGGGGGCGAAGGAGCGCTCGACGTTGTACTTGATGTCCTGGGCCTTGATGGGCGAGCCGTCCTCGTACTTCACCCCCTCCTTGAGGGTGAAGGTCCAGGTGCGGCCGCCGTTGGAGGGGGTGCCGAGGTCGGTGGCGAGGTCGGGGACCAGCTCGCTGCCGCCCTTGCCGGGCTCGGCCTTGAAGGTGACGAGCGTGCGGTAGAGCAGCCGGGTCCCGAAGTCCATGGCCGGCATCACCCAGTTGCGGGCGGGGTCGAGGTGGGCGAAGTCCTGGTTCGACAGGACGGTGAGGGTGCCGCCCTTGACCGGGGTGCCGCCGAGGACCTTGCCGTCATTGGCCGCGGCCGGGTTGGAGGCGCCCGCGCCGGCGGAGCCCTTCTTGGGGTCGGAGCAGCCCGAGGCGCCGAGTGCGAGTGCCGCCACCAAGGTGGTGGCGAGGGCGAGTTGGGTGCGCTTGGTCATGGGTCACTCCAGTGAAGGGCCGCGCTCTAGGGTGTGACCGGTAACATAGTAATGTGAAATTGTACTGACAAGGGGTTTGCGCCGCCGTTATCCAGCCGTGTCCAAGTCCCGCCCGTTCAAAGGCGGTTGGGCCTGCCCAAAGCGGACCGCCCGCCACCCGGCCGGATTGGCAGGGTGGCGGGCGGTCCTCACCGTCAGTCCAGGATGTCCGGGATCGGGTCGGTGTTGCTGCGCTGGACGGCCGCCTTGGAGCCGGCGGCCGAGCCGAGGGCCCAGTCGGAGAGCGCCATCGAGTCGGCGTAGCGCTCCTCGTCGTTCAGCAGGACGCCGATGACGGTCTTGCCGTTGCGGTTCACGGCGAAGACGAGGCACTTGCCGGCCGCGGTTCCGGTGCCGGTCTTGACGCCGATCGCGCCGGGGTACTCGTAGCCGGTGGGGCGGGGCTGGAGGAGCAGGTTGCTGTTCTTCCAGGCGGCGTCGGTGGAGGTGCCGCCGGTGCTGTACGAGGTGGCCTTCACGACGGCTTGGAAGGTGACGCCCGTCATCGCGTACTTGGTGAGCTTCGCGAGGTCGCGCGGGGTCGTGAGGTTGTTGCCGGTCGGCGAGATGCCGTCGAAGGAGTCGTAGACGGTGTTGGTCATGCCCAGGGCCTTCGCCTTGGCGTTCATCTTGGCGATGAAGTCGGCCGTACGGGCCCCGGTGGTCGTGCCCGAGCCGAAGGTGTCGGCGAGCGCGTAGGCGGCGTCGCCGCCCGACGGCAGCATCAGCCCGTACAGCAGCTGGCGGACCGTCGGTGTGGCGCCCGCCACCAGGTGGGCCGAGCTCGCGCCCTCACGGACGACGTAGTCCAGGTACTCCTGCCGGATGGGGACCGTCCTGGTGAGGTCGATCCCGGGCGAGGTGGTCACCACGATCATGGTCATGATCTTGGTAGTGCTCGCCATCTGGCGCTTGGTGTCGGCCTCCTTGGAGAAGAGCTCGGTCCCGGTGGCGCTGTCCAGCAGGAACGCGCCGGCGGCGGTGACGGGCGGCGCGGCGGCGGCCTGGGCCGGCACGGACACCGCGAGCAGGGCTCCGGTGGCGACGGTGACGGCGAGTGCGGCGCGTCCGCGGCGCATCAGCTTCGATATCAAGTTCGGTCCCCGTGTTGGCAGGAGAAAGATGGAGGGGCGCGGGCACCGAGGTGCCCACGCCCCTCCGGAAGCTTACGCAGAACCCTCCCGCCCGCCGAGACCCCCTGTCACCACCGCCTGCTTGAACGGCCGTTCGGCGCCGGCATCACAGCCCCGAGCCGAGGCCGCCCGGGGTGCGGCCGACGGGCTCGTCGCGGCCCTGCGCCCAGAGGGAGCGGACATGGCCGAGGTGGCGCACCATGCAGGCCTCGGCCGCCTCGGCGTCTCCGGTGAGCATCAGGTCGAGCAGCTCGATGTGCTCCTCGGCGGAGGAGACCAGCTTGCCGGCCTCGTCCAGTCCGGTGAGCCCGTACAGCCGGGAGCGCTTGCGCAGGTCGCCGACCGTCTCCACGAGGCGGTCGTTGCCCGCCAGTCCGAGCAGCGTGAGGTGGAAGCGGCGGTCCGCCTCCAGGTAGCCGATCAGATTGTGCTCGCGGGCGCTGGTGACGATCTCCTGCGCGATCGGGCGCAGCGCCTCCAGCTGCTCGGCCGTGGCGATCTTGGTGATCCGCCCGACGGTCGGCACCTCGATCATCGTGCGCAGCTCGGTGTACTGGTCGAGATCGCGCTCGCTGACCTCGGTGATCCGGAAGCCCTTGTTGCGGACGGGCTCGACGAGGCCTTCGCGGGCCAGGTCGAGCATCGCCTCGCGCACCGGCGTGGCCGAGACCCCGAGCTCCGCCGCGAGGCCCGGCGCCGAATAGACGCTCCCGGGGCGCAGCTCACCCGCTATCAGGGCTGCTCGGAGGGCGTGGCCGACCTGGTCGCGGAGCCGTTCCTGGGCCTTGATGAGACTGTGCTGCTTCAGGTCACCCATTGCTTTTCCTCCGAGACCCCTTACCCACCAGTGGGCGGAGGAACAGCGTACAATGTCACGTTTCGCTGTTTCCCCCGGCGGCCTCGAACAGCGCGACCGCCACGGCAAGATCCTCCCAGGCCATACCCACGCTCTTGAAGACCTGTGGACAACCCGGCGGCCCGCCCGTCGGCATCCGCCCGGTGACCAGGTCGGCGAGGGTGCCGGTGATGTGACCGGGCCCGATGGCCCCTTCCGCCTCCGGCACCAGCAGGTCCCCGGCCTCGCGCAGGGCCGCCGCGCGCGACTCCACGTACACGGCGGAGCGCCAGATGAGGGCGGTGTCGGTCTCGCGGGCCTCCGGCTCGTGCGAGCCGACCGCGACGACCACCGCCCCGGGCCTCACCAGCCGGCCGTCGAAAAGGGGTGCGCGGGCCGTGGTGCAGCAGACCACCAGGTCGGCGCCGGCCACGTCCCCGGCCGTCCCGGTGCGGGCGGGTACCCCGAGGGTCTCGGCGTGCTCCGCCAGCCTCCGCGCCCCGATCGGCTGCCGGGCGACCACCGCCACCTCGGACAACTCCCGTACGCCAAGCACCGCTTCGAGGTGGCCGTACGCCTGCGGGCCCGACCCGAAGAGCACCAGCCGAAGCGGCCGCCCGGCCGGGGCCAGGTGGCGCACCGCCAGCGCGGAGACCGCCGGGGTGCGCAGGGTGGTCAGGGTCGCGCCGTCGAGCAGGGCGAGCGGGCGCAGCGTCGGCCCGTCCATCAGCAGGTAGGACCCGGTGATCCGGGGCAGCCCGCGGGCCGGGTTCCCGGGCGCCACCCCGGCGATCTTCACCCCGGCGTACGAGGCCGACGCGGCGGGCATCAGCAGCAGTTCGCCCCCGCCGGGCACGGCGAGCGCCGTGCGCTGCGGGCAGGTCTCGGGATCGAGGCCGGCGAGCAAGGCGTCGGCCAGGGCGTCGGCGGCTGCGGCCGGGGTGAGCAGCTCGGCCATGTCCGCTCCGGACCATTGCGGGAGTTCAGTCACCGAAGACCCCAGCCCGCGTGACGGATGGCACGTCTCTGACTGCGTGGCGAGAACCAAGCGCGCACGTGAAGTCCCAAGGCCTGTCGTCCGATCCGGGCTGGTTTCGACCCGGCTGGTGCTGATCGCAGAAGCCTCGCTCGTTCGCTGAGCGATCGAGCAGCGTGAGCCAGGAATCCCACTCCCTGGTGAGCGGGAGGATTCACAGCAGGAAGCCCGTCCCGAGCGCGTCATTCGGGTCGGCGATGAAGGTGTGCTCACCGGTGCGGTACGCCGCCCCGGTGACCTCCGTGACCAGCCCGTGAACGCCGCCCGCGACCGCCCGGCCCGTGAAGACCGTGCCCGCCACCGACTCGTGCAGCAGGTCCTCGCCCGGACCGAGCCGCCCGTCCTCCGCCAGCAGCGCGAGCCGGGCCGAGGTGCCGGAGCCGCAGGGCGAGCGGTCGACCTGCCCGTCGGCGAAGACGGTGACGTTGCGGTGGTGCGGCCCGAAAGGAGTGCCGGGGAGCTCCTCGTGGAGGATCACCCCGTAGATCCCGGAGAGCAGCGGCCCGCCGGGGTGCCAGGTGGCCGGGTGGGTGGCCAGCGCGGCCCGGATCTCCTGTCCGGCGCGGATCAGGGCGGGCAGGGCGGCCCGGGAGACATCCAGGCCGAGTTCGCGGGCGGCGACGGAGGCGTAGCAGGCCCCGGCGTGCGCGATGTCCACCTCGACGAGCCCGAGCGAGGTGGCGACCGGCACCTTGCGGGCGCCGATCCGGGCCGGAACGTTGCGGAAGGTGACCCCGGCGGTGCGGCCGCCGTCCCGGTGCACGGTGGCGGTGACCCGCCCGGACGGCACGTCGATGCGCACCTGCGCGTCCCCGTCGTCCGGGGCCGCGACCCGCCCGGTGTCCACGGCCCAGGCTCCGAGGGCCATGGTGCCGTGGCCGCAGGCGGTGGAGTAGCCGTCCTTGTGCCAGAACAGCACGCCGAAGTGGGCCCCGTCGTCGTCCGGGGGCACGACGAACCCCCCGTACATCCCGGCGTGCCCGCGCGGCTCCTGCACGAGCAGGCGCCGTACGTCGTCCAGGGCGCCCCGGCGCGGGGCCGTCCCGGAGCCTCCCGGCCCGATGGCGGTGGCACAGCGCTCGGCGACGGTGTCCCCGGGGACGGGCGGAAGGCTGTCGGCGGCGATGTCGACGATGCGGAAGGGCTCGCCCGCGGTGTGGTAGTCCACCGTTCGGACGGTGATCACAGGAAGAATCCTCCCGGGAAGGGGTCGGCGGGGTCGAGGAAGTACTGGGCGGTACCGGTGATCCAGGCCCGCCCGGTCACGGTGGGGACGACGGCCGGAAGCCCGCCGACGGTGGTCTCCCCGATCAGCCGGCCCGTGAACTCGGTGCCGATGAAGGACTCGTTCACGAAGTCCGCGCCGAGCTCCAGGAGGCCGCGGGCGTGCAGCTGGGCCATGCGCGCGCTGGTCCCCGTACCGCAGGGCGAGCGGTCGAACCAGCCGGGGTGGATGGCCATGGCGTGCCGCGAGCGCCGGGCGTCGGAGCCGGGCGCGGCGAGGTAGACGTGCTTGACCCCGGCGATGGAGGGGTTCTCGGGGTGGACGGGGCGGTCGCCCGAGCCGTTGACCGCCTCCATGACGGCCAGCCCGGCGGCGAGCAGGTCGTCCTTCCGGGCCCGGTCGAAGGGGAGCCCGAGGGAGTCGAGTTCGACGAAGGCGTAGAAGTTGCCGCCGTAGGCGAGGTCGTAGGTGACCGTGCCGAAGCCGGGGACCTCGGCCTTCAGGTCGAGACCGACGCAGAAGGAGGGGACGTTGGTGAGGGTGACGGCGGTGGCCGCACCGTCCTCGACCTGTACGTCGACGCTCACCAGCCCGGCCGGGGTGTCGAGCCGGACGGTGGTGACCGGTTCGACGACGGGCACCATGCCGGTCTCGACCAGGACGGTGGCGACCCCGATGGTGCCGTGCCCGCACATGGGCAGCAGGCCGGACACCTCGATGTAGAGGACGCCGAAGTCGGCGTCGGGCCGGGTGGGGGGCTGCAGGATGGCGCCGCTCATGGCGGAGTGCCCGCGCGGCTCGTACATGAGCAGGGTGCGGACGTGGTCCGTGTGCTCGATGAAGTGGAGCCGCTTCTCGGCCATGGTGGCGCCGGGGATCACCCCGACTCCCCCGGTGATGACCCGGGTCGGCATGCCCTCGGTGTGCGAGTCCACCGCGTGGTAGATGTGGCGTGTGCGCATCATGTCCCCCCTTGGACGGGTTAGTTGAGGCCCTCGGCGAGGGCCTTCTCGGTGGCGGCGCGGACGGAGGCGCCGGTCTCGCCGGTGAGCGGGAAGCGCGGCGGTCGGGTGGGGCCGCCGGGGCGGCCGGCCAGGTCCATGGAGAGTTTGATGGCCTGGACGAACTCGGTCTTGGAGTCCCACCGGAGCAGGGGGTGCAGGGACTTGTAGAGCGGCAGGGCGGTGGCGAGGTCGCCGGCGACGGCGGCCCGGTACAGGGTGGCGCAGGAGCGCGGGATCGCGTTCGGGTAGCCGGCGATCCAGCCGACCGCGCCCGCGAGGGCCAGTTCGAGCAGGACGTCGTCGGCGCCGATGAGCAGGTCGAGGCCGGGGGCGAGTTCGGCGATCTCGTAGGCGCGGCGCACGTCCCCGCTGAATTCCTTGACGGCGACGATGGAGCCGTCGCCGTGGAGGCGGGCGAGCAGGGCGGGGGTCAGGTCGACCTTGGTGTCGTACGGGTTGTTGTACGCGACGACGGGCAGGCCGGCCCGGGCGACCTCGGCGTAGTGGGCGCGTACGGTCTGCTCGTCGGCACGGAAGGCGTTGGGCGGCAGGAGGAGTACGGAGCCGGCCCCGGCCTCGGCGGCCTGGTCGGCCCAGCGGCGGGCTTCGGCGCTGCCGTAGGCGGCGACGCCGGGCATGACGCGGGCTCCGTCGCCGGCGGCCTCGACGGCGGTCCGGACGACGCGCGCCCGTTCCTCGTGGTCGAGGGTCTGGTACTCGCCGAGGGAGCCGTTGGGGACCACGCCGTCGCAGCCGTTGGCGATCAGCCAGGCCACGTGTTCGGCGTACGCGTCGTAGTCGACGCTGAGGTCCTCGCGCAGGGGGAGCGTGGTGGCGACCATGATCCCGTGCCAGGGCCGGGTGCGGGTGTCGCCGCCGGGCATGGGGGTGGGAACGGGCGCGGGGGTGGGCGCGTGGGTCATGAGGTGACTCCCTAGTGTGGTGTGTGACATTTTACTAGTGGGTGTGAGTCCGCCACAAGGGGCCGGGCGGGCCCGATCAGCGGTCGGCCGGGGGGAGTTCGGCGAGGTGGCGCAGCGGGACCGGGCAGGACAGCGGCCGCCGGTCGGGGGCCGGCGGTTCCCCGGACAGGGCGGCCACGGCCGGGCCGCACATCCGGCCCTGGCACCAGCCCATGCCGGCCCGGGTGAGGAGTTTGACCGTACGGGCGTCGCGCGCGCCGAGGTCTTCGGCGGCCTCGCGGATCCGGCCGGCCGGCACCTCCTCGCAGCGGCAGACAACGGAGTCCTCCCGCAGCCAGCCGGTCCAGCCCGGGCCCGGGCAGTGGGCGGCGGCCATCGCACCGGCGAAGGCGCGCAGCCGGGCGCGGCGGCGGGCGAGGGCGGCGGTGACGGGCCGACCGGCGGCGGTGAGGGCGGCGATCTCCCCCTCGGTGAGGGCGAGTTCGGCGCCGCCGATGCCGCCGGTCTCCCCGGCGGCCCAGATGCCGGGGACGGAGGTGCGCTGCCCGGCGTCGAGGTCCAGGGCCACCGTGCCGTCGGCGCTGCGCACGGTGGCGCAGCCGAGGCCGGTGGCGAGTTCCAGCTGGGGCACGAGGCCGTGGCCCACGGCGAGGGCGTCGCAGGGGATCCGGCGGGCGGTGCCGGGCAGGGGGCGCCAGTCGCGGTCGAGCCGGGCGACGGTGACGGCTTCGACGCGGTCGGTGCCGTGCGCCTCGACGACGGCGGACCGGGTCAGGAGGCGGATGGCGCCCCTGAGCAGCGCGCTTCCGTGGAGGGCGCCTTCGGCGAGTTTGCCGGGGTTGCGGAGGAGCGTGGTCACCTTCCGCGCGTACGCGGTGTAGGCCGAGGCCTCCACCACGGCCGGGACGGTGGCTCCGGCGGCGGCCAGCGAGCCGGCCACGGCGAGCAGGAGGGGGCCGCTGCCGGCGACGACGATCCGGCGGCCGGGGAGGACCAGGCCGCCCTTGAGCATGGCCTGGGCTCCGCCGGCGCCGACCACGCCGGGCAGGGTCCAGCCGGGGAAGGGGAGTTGGCGCTCGTACGCGCCGGTTGCGAGCAGGACGCGGGCGGCGCGGACGGTCGCCGCGTGCTCGTCGGGACCGGCCACGGCGTGCAGGGTCCACCGGTCGCCTTCGGGGACCACCGTCCACACGTGGTGGAGCGGGAGGTACGTGATGCGGCCCGCCGACTGGTGGGCGCGCAGGGCGGCTTCGCGGGTGGCGAAGGCGGCCCAGCCGTGGTGGAGGGCCTCGGGGCGGGCGGCGCCGAGGCCGGGCGCCGGGCGGCGGTAGAACTGGCCGCCGGGCTGCTGCCCCGCGTCGAGGAGGGTGACGCGCAGGCCGTGGCCGGCGGCGGTGACGGCGGCGGCGAGCCCGGCCGGGCCGGCGCCGATGATCGCGAGGTCGGCGAGGTCGGCAGCGTCGGCGAGGTCGCCGGGGTTGACGGCGCCGGCGGGTTCAGATGCCGAGGTCTGCATGGCCCGTGCCCTCCTGGGTGGTGACGGTGTCCCCGGGGCGGGCGGGGACCAGGCAGGCGCGCTGGTTGGGGCGGCCGTTGACGGTCACGAGGCAGTCGTAGCAGCTGCCGATCCCGCAGAAGGCGCCGCGCGGGGCGGCGGACTCGCGGGTGGTCCGCCAGGCCAGGATCCCGGCGGACCACAGGACTGCGGCAATGGACTGGCCCTCCTGCGCGGGGAGTTCGCGCCCGTCGAAGGCGATGGGGTACGCCGATTCCGGGCTGCCGCCGACCAGGGAGCGGGGGCTTCGCATCAGGGGGTCCTCCTCGGGGGTGTCGGGGGCCGTTCCCCGGCCGGGGGCTCGTCGGCGGCCTCCCCGAACCGGGCCGGACGGAAGGGCAGCGGGTCCACGGGCGGGGCCGTTCCCGTCAGGGCGGCGGCGATCAGCGCGCCGGTGGCCGGGGCCAGGCCGATGCCGGCGCCCTCGTGGCCGCAGGCATGGAGCAGGCCGGGGCGGCGGGGGTCGGGGCCGATCGCCGGGAGGTGGTCCGGGAGGTAGGGGCGGAAGCCGTGGTAGGTGCGCAGCACCCGGACGTCGGCCAGGACCGGGAAGAGGGCCGCCGCCTGGGAGGCGAGGCGGCGCAGGGCCTCGGTCGAGAGGGTGCGGTCGAAGCCGACGCGTTCGCGGGTGGCGCCGATCAGGACCGGGCCCGACGGGGTGCCCTCGACCACCGCGGAGGACTGGAGGGCCGCCGAGCCGCTGGCGACATCGGCGATGTAGTCGGCGGCGTAGACCTTGTGGCGGACGACGCGGGGCAGCGGTTCGGTGACCAGGACGAAGCCCCGGCGCGGCAGGACGGGGAGGCCGACCCCGGCGAGGGAGGCGATGCGGCCGCCCCAGGTGCCCGCGGCATTGACCACCGAGGGGGCGAGGAGTTCACGCCGCGGGGTGCGGACGCCCCGTACGGCGCCGGCGGCGTCCAGGAGGATGTCCGTGACCTCCTCGCCCAGGTGGACCTCGGCGCCCGACGCGGCCAGCAGGCGGGCCGCCGCCTGGGCGGGCTGGACCTGGGCGTCCTGGGGGTAGTGGAAGCCGCCGGCCAGGCCCGGGGCCAGGTGGGGTTCCAGGTCGCGGAGGTCCTCGGCCGCCGCCTCGGCCGCTTCCACTCCGGCCTTGCGCTGGCCTTCCGCGAAGCGTCGCAGCGCTTCGAGCGAAGCCTGGTCCGGGGCGACGACGAGGCCGCCCTTGGGTTCGTACTCGATCTCCTGCGGGAGGGCCGCGGCGAGTTCGTTCCAGAGCCCGGCGGAGAGAAGGGCGAGGTCGAGTTCGGGGCCCGCCTCCTTGTCGGAGACGAGCAGGTTGCCTTCACCGGCGCCGGTCGTGCCGCCCGCGACCGGGCCGCGGTCGACCACGGCCACGGAGAGTCCGGCGCAGGCCGCGTAGTACGCGCAGGCCGCTCCGACGACGCCGGCCCCGATGATCACGACGTCGGGAGAGTGTCTCTTGAGCACGGCAGTAATATGTCACATTCTTTAGGAGCTGCCCAGACCGGTCCCGGGGCCGGGACCGGTCCGGTACGGATCAGCTGCGGAGCGGGCCCTCACAGCTGTAACTCGACGTCGCGGCGGCCTTGTTGGACCAGATCTCCGGCGCGCCGAAGGAGCAGTTCATGTCGGCCAGGTTGTTCGAGGCCGCGCCGGCCCGGTCGAGGATGAAGTAGTCGACCGTCTCGGACATGTCCTTGAAGTTCTGGTCGTCGCTGCGCCAGTTCTTCAGGTTCGCGGTGATCCGCCCGGTGCAGGTGAAGCGCCGCTTGCCGGGGTCGCCGTTCTCGACGCAGTCCGGGTTGTTGTACGTGGCGGTGGCGAAGGCCGACTTCACCGAGGCGAGCGCCGTATCGCGCAGCTGCTCGTTGGGGGTGAAGGAGGTGTTCGGGACGAAGAGCTGGTCCACCTTGGCGATCTGCGCGTTCAGGAAGCGGTCGTAGTCGCGCTGGAGGTAGGTGTCCGCGCCCATCCGGCCGCGCCAGGCGTCGTACGCCGCCACGTCGTTGTTGCGCAGGTGCGTGTACATCTCGCGCAGCAGGGAGGGCTTCTCGGTCCACAGGAACTCGAAGAACGTGCCGGCGTAGCTGTAGAAGCGGAATCCGTCGCCGTCGTAGGTGGCGTTGAGCAGCTGCTCGACCGACATGCGGGGGCCGCCGCCGGCGGTGTCGCTGATGACGCTCTTGACCAGGGACTTGCGGACGGCGATGCCGTTGTCGCGGGTGGCGCCGTCGAAGAACTCGGCGGTGCCCTCGTCCATGGCGGTCGTGCGGTCGCTCTCGTACCAGGGGCCTTCGCCGAAGAAGCCGGGGACGGCGTAGCGGCCGTTGAGGTAGTGCGTGTACTCGTGGCGGAAGAGCTCTTCCAGGGTGAGGGAGGAGTCCTGGGGCACGCGGCGCTGGTAGGTGTAGAAGGTGGCGCCGTTCTCGATGTACATGCCGCCGTTGTTGGTGCCGTAGCCGTTCAGCATCGTCTGGTAGGTGACGTAGTCGGCGCGGGAGGCGTACAGCACGATGTTCAGCGTGGTGTTGGGGTCGCCGGCGAGCGGCTGGTCGGTGCCCAGGACGCGGTGGAACTGCGCCTTGACCTGCTTGCTCGCGTAGTAGAGCTGGTCGACGGTGGCCCGGTCGAGGGCCGTGCGGACCTTGATGCCGCCGTTGTCGTAGGTGTAGGTGTTCGGAAAGAGCATCTTCTCGATGTCCTCCTTGCACACCCCGTACGGCTTGCAGGCCTCGTAGGTGTTCAGCCAGGACACGATCTTGGCCCACTGCTCGCTGCCGTTGCCCCAGCCGGCCTTGACGGACCCGAGGAGGGCACCGAGGTCGGCGACGATCTGGTCCCTGAGGCCGTCGACCTGGCCGAAGCGGCCGTACTCGCCGAGGGCGTCGCGGGCCACCCACTCGTTGGCGGTGCCCTTGAGGTGGGTGTGGCCGGCGAA
Source organism: Streptomyces sp. ISL-94 (assembly GCF_018614075.1). Classification (GTDB taxonomy): domain Bacteria; phylum Actinomycetota; class Actinomycetes; order Streptomycetales; family Streptomycetaceae; genus Streptomyces. The sequence continues at coordinate 93,746 of NZ_JAGGOZ010000009.1, forward strand.
GGCCTTGAACGCGGCGCGGTAGGAGGGGTCGGCCTTCACCGCGGCGTGGAAGGCGGAGTCCTCGTTGCCGGGGTAGACGCCGAGGTAGTTGACGGTGAGGGCGGCGAGGGCCGCACCGCCCCAGCTCGGGTCCTTGTAGATCTCGGGGTGCGACGCGTCCACGGTCGCCAGGACCTTCTTGATGAGGCCGAGCTGGTACTGGCGCAGGCCCGGGCCCGTGGCGTAGAGGGCCTCGCGCAGGGTGCGGGCGTTGGAGGCGGTGACGTCGAAGCTGTGCGCGGCGGCGCCGAAGGCCTCGATGGCGCGGCGCATCGCGTCGACGGTCGCGGCGTCGGTGAGGTCGATCTCGTCGCGCGAGAAGTCGTGGTAGACGGCGGCGTGCAGGTAGGTGAACATCTCCTCCAGGTGCGAGGAGTTACGGCCGTCGTGGGCGGCGGCCAGGCCGGCTATCCGGCGGGACACCGCCTGGACGTGCGCGTCGGACATGACGGGGGCCAGGCGGGCGTCCCAGGTCCAGATGAGGCCGCGCAGACAGCCGTCGGCCAGGACCGCCTGGTCGGCGAGGAAGTCGGCGAACTGCTCCGGGGACAGGCCGGTGATCCCGTCGAGCGTGCAGGGGACGGCGACGGCGAGGCTCCGCGCGGTGGGGGCGGCCTGGGCCGCGGCGCGGCTCTTCTCGGTGCTCGCGGCGGGCGCGGCCTCGGCCGTCGCGGCGCCGGGGACCTGTCCGGTCGCGGCCGTGCCGCCGGGGGCCAGGGCGGGCGCCGGCTTCTGCTCCAGCGGGTGGGCGAGGCGGTCGACCTCGTCGAAGGGATTCGCGGCGGGCGCGCCGGAGAAGGTGCCGGATGCCGTCGCGCTGCCCGCGACGGCGGCGGTGGTCCCCGATTCCGCGGCCTGGGTGGTGGTGGCCTGCCCGGCGGTGGCGAGGAGTGTCACGGCGACGGCGGAGGCGAGAAGGGACGAACGCACAGCTCTGTGCTTGAACACCGAGAACTCCCGTGGGAAAGGTGAGGTGGGGGGTGGTGCGTGAACGTCCCCGGGGCGGGTCAACTGCCCCGGGTCACGCGGCGTTTGACGGGGATTAACGTGCCGCGGTGTGAGCTGTAACATAGTAATGTGAAATTGCACTGACAAGACCTGTGCGCCCATCAGTTCGCATCTTCTTGAGGGAGCCCTAGTGACCGACACCTCCTCCCGCCTCAACACGGGCAGCCACGACCTGCCGGTATCCCCGGAGTTGTCCCGCTTCATGGCGGGGAACTGGGCCGCCTCCCCGCTGCCCGACTCCGACCGCGTCCCCGGCCATGCCGTCACCCCGGCCCGGCGGGCCCGGCTCTCGGCCCGCTTCCCGGGCGAGCGGCTGATCGTCCCGGCCGGCGAGCTGAAGGTCCGCTCCCACGACTGCGACCACCGCTTCCGCCCGCACAGCGCGTACGCCTGGCTGACCGGCCTGACGGGCGAGGACCAGGCGGGCCACGTCCTGGTCATGGAGCCCTCGGGCCCGCACGCGCACGAGGCGGTCCTCTACCTGCGTCCGCGCTCGCCGCGGGCGGGCGGGAACGGGGAGTTCTACCGGGACCGCCGCTACGGGGAGTTCTGGGTGGGCCGCCGGGCCGACCTGGCGGAGGCGGAACGCCTCACCGGCATCCGCTGCGCCCACCTGGACGAGCTCGGGTCACCGGCGGGCCGCGACGCCGCGAGCGACACGGAACTGGCCATCGCCCTCTCGGAGCTGCGGCTGGTGAAGGACGCGTGGGAGGTGGAGCAGCTCCAGCTGGCCGTCGACCACACGGCGGCGGGTTTTGAAGACGTCGTACGGGCGCTGCCGCACGCGCTGGCGCATCCGCGCGGGGAGCGGTGGCTCGAGGGGGTCTTCGGCCTGCGCGCCCGGGCCGAGGGCAACGGCACGGGCTACGAGACGATCGCGGCCTCGGGCGCGCACGCCTGCGTCCTGCACTGGATCCGCAACGACGGCCGGCTCAACCCGGACGAACTGCTGCTCCTGGACGCGGGTGTGGAGACGGACACCCTCTACACGGCGGACATCACCCGCACCCTGCCGCTGTCGGGCCGCTTCTCCCCCGTCCAGCGGCAGGTCTACGAACTGGTCCTGGCCGCCCAGGAGGCGGGTATGGCGGCCCTGCGCCCGGGGGCGAGCTTCCGGGACTTCCACCGGGCCGGCATGCGGGTGATCGCGGAGGGCCTGGCGCAGTGGGGGGTCCTGAAGCACGCGGAGGGCGACCTGCACCGGCGGTACACGCTGTGCAGCAGCGGGCACATGCTCGGCCTCGACGTGCACGACTGCGCGAAGGCGCGGGCGGAGACCTACCTGGACGGCGTCCTGGAGGAGGGCCAGGTCCTGACGGTGGAGCCGGGCCTGTACCTCCAGCCGGACGACGAGACCCTGCCGGTCGAGCTGCGCGGGATCGGGGTGCGCATCGAGGACGACCTGGTCATCACGGCGGACGGCGCCCGCCTGATGTCGGGCGCCCTGCCGCGCACGGTGGACGGCATCGAGGAGTGGATGGGCCGCCTGCTGAACGGCTGAGCCGCCTTCTAGAGAACCTCGGTGGCCGTACGGCGGTGGGTGCTGCGGCGGTCCTCGATGCCGGGCCAGCGGTCCCCGTATACGGTCTTGACGACGGCGGGTTCCCGTACGAAGTCGTGGGGGAACCCGAGCGGTACGGCGCTCACCTCGTCGAGGCGGGCGACGGCATCGGCGTCGAGGCGGACGCCGAGGCAGCCGAGGTTGTCGGCGAGCTGGCTCTCCCGGGTGGCCGCGATGATCGGGACGACGTTTCCGGGGCGGCCGAGGAGCCAGGCCAGCGCCACCTGGGCCGGGGTCCAGCCGCCCTGCTCGGCGATCTCCAGGACGGCGGTGATGACGTCCTCCTCCCGCGGGGTCGGCTTGACGCCCCAGGTATCCAGCCGGCCCGTCCCGCCCCGGCGGTACTTGCCGGTGAGCTTGCCGGCCGCCAGCGGGGCCCAGGCCAGCACGGCGAGGTCGAACGCGCGTGCCTGCGGGAGGAGTTCGCGTTCGGGGGTCCGCTCCAGCAGGCTGTAGCGCAGCTGCGAGCCGGCGAAGGCGGACCAGCCCCGCAGCTCGGCGAGGGTGTTGGCCTGTGCGATCTCCCAGGCCGGCCAGTCCGACACGCCCACGTACAGCACCTTTCCGGTGCGTACGAGGTCGTCCAGCGCGCGCATCACCTCCTCGACCGGGGTGAAGTTGTCGCGGGCGTGCACCCAGAGAATGTCGACGTGATCGGTCCGCAGCCGCCGCAG
>NZ_JAGGOZ010000099.1 GCF_018614075.1 Streptomyces sp. ISL-94
CCACGAAAAAGGTAACGGGGCAGGGCAGCGGCCGGAGGCAGGTCGAGCCACTTGTCCATGTGTGGGTGGAAGGTGCCATACAGGTCGACGTTGGACCAGAACAGCGCGGTCAGGCCGCGCCGGCCCTCGCCTGAAGGCCTCAATGCCCGTGCCGGTTCGGCCAGCACCTGCAGCCCGACAAACCGCACATCGGCCGGGTCCCCGCACACCGGCCCCGTCGACCACCGGCGGATCCGCGCCTCGTGCCTCAGGAAGCTGATACACAGCTCGAAAGCCCTGCCAGAGGCATTCGGCAGGGCTTCCGAGCTGCTCGGTCAGGTGCGGGGCAGGTTAATCGGGCTGTGCGATGTCATTGAACACGTCGATCAGGTCTTCGATTTCCTGTCCACGCGCGGTCACTTCCCAGTCGCCGGTAAACCCGACGTTCATGAGTTCGTCGGACAGGAACTCCAGCATCATGTCCGCCTCCGATTCACTCGGAATCGTAGGGGATACAGCGAGCTCGGTCATGTCCGGCCGCTCTTCCGTAATCTCCAGCAGAGTCCGGTACAGCTTTACGCCTCCCCGAAACCAGGCGGGCGTCGTGTGACTCGTTTCGCTCATTCTTCCTGCCGCTGTCTACCGAAATGAAAAGTTGGCCCCTGTGAGACTACTACAGGGGCCAACGCGGTCTAGTGCATATCCTTCGGCCTCATCGACCGCTTCCCCAGGTTCACACCACGGGACTTGCCGAACACCGTGATGACCTGTGATGCGGCGTTGAGTACCACCGTAGCCTTCTTGTTTCCTTTTCCTTCAAAGCGCCACTGGAGACCTCGCGAGTCAACCCTGTGCGTCACCTTCTTCGGGTCCGCCACTGCGTCCTTCATCTTGGCGATGTCGACTCCTCGCCCATCGTTTCGGCCAATGGCCTGATGGAGTCCATGCTTCACATACCCCTCAATCTTGGTCGGCTGGTCCGGATGGACGGTGCAACCGGCGGCACCGGTGCATCCAGATTCCGGCACCTTTTCCCGAGAGGGAGCTTCAACATTCTTTCTCTCCGTCGATCCCTTCTTCGGTCCGGCGGACTGCTTCTGAACCGGATCTTTCTTCGCCGCGGCATTCTGTTTCGGTGCAGCCTTCTCCGGGGGCTTCTTGGCGGCTTGCTTCTTCGCCGCCTGCTGCGCCGCCTGCTTGGCCGCCTGCTTCTTGGCCGCTTCCTGAGCCACCTTCTTTGCGGCTTCGGCAGCAGCCTTCTTCGCAGCCTCTTCCGCAGCCTTCTTGGCCGCTTCCTGAGCCGCCTTCTTGGCTGCCTCCTGAGCTGCCTTCTTGGCGGCTTCTATCGCCAGGCGCTTGGCCAATTCGGCAGCCGCCCTCCTGGCCGCCTCGATCGCGGCACGGCGGGCGATCTCCTTGGCGATTTGCTGCGCTGCTATACGGAGGGCGATTGCGGCGAGGATGGGGATGATCTTGCCGTCGGGGTCCGAGATGGACACCGGGTTGTTGTTGGCGTACGCGTAACCGTTCATCTGCTGCGGGTCGTTGACGTCGATCAGGGGGTCGACCGACAGGAACCGGCCGGTGGCCGGCTCGTAGGAGCGCACGCCCAGCTGGGTCAGGCCCGTGGAGGCGTCCATGGTGCCCCCGACGAAGCCCTTCTGGTTGGGCCAGGACTGGGGCGCCGCGCCCCGGGTCTCGCCGTAGGGGGTCATGTCCCGCCGGGTGGCGGTCATGGTTCCTGCGGCGTCCACCGAGAGGGTCGCGGTGTTGTGGTGGTCCGCGGACTGGTAGGAGAGGTCGCCGTCCGACGAGCGGACGGCAACCGTCTTGTCGCCGAAGGTGTAGCCGCGGGTGGCCTTGGTCTTGCCGTCCGTGCCCAGGGACACCTCGGTGCCGCCCAAGTAGAGCGTGGTGCCCGAAGGGTCCTTGCGTAGCAGGCGGTTGCCCTCGGCGTCGTAGACGTACTCGGTGACCTTGGTGCCTTCAGTGACCTTGGTGAGCTGTCCTTCGGTGTCCCATTCGAGCTTCTGCTCGGAGTTTCCGATCTTGCGGACGGTGGTGTTGCCGGTGGCGTCGTACGTGTAGGAGTCCTTGCGGGTCCCGGTCGGTTCGACGCTGTCGACGCCGCTCAGTGTGTGCGGCTGGCTGCCCTTGGCGGCCGGGTAGGTGTAGGTGCGTCGGGTTGCACCGCTTCCGACGTCGTGCTTGGTCTCGCTGGTGCGGTTGCCCGTGGGGTCGAAGGTGTAGGAGTGCCAGTAGGGAGTGACTCCGCCGACGGTGGCCGCGGAAGGGCCGCTCGTGCAGCTGTCCTTGGCCGTCCAGCCTTCGGTCATACGGCGCAGGTGGTCGTAGCGGAAGCACTGGGTGTCGCGGGTCGTCTTCTCCCGCAGTTCGCTGAGGGAGGTGATGTTGCCTGCGGGGTCGTAGGTGTAGTCGACCTCGGACAGCGAGTACGGTGCGACCTCACGGTCCGCGAAGGACTTGGTGACCCGGCGGGTCGAGTCGTCCATGTAGTTGGTGTGGATCATGCGCTTGCCCTTGGCGCCCTGCATGTACTGCATGAGCTCGCCGAAGGGCGTGTACCGGGTGCTGCTGACGTACTCGGCCGAGCCCTTGAGGGTGCTGGGCATGCCCGTCGCGTTGTAGGTGAGGTCCAGCTTCTCCGCGGGGAGACCGCCGGCGGCGGGAAGGTGCACCGCGCTCGGGTCACCGGTGCTGTTGTAGTCGATCTTCGACTCGTAGCTTCCGGAGAGCGCGCCCTGACCCTCGGGGATGGTGATCTTGGATCCTGTCGCGGCCCCTGAACTGTCGTAGCCGAGAACGGACGTGGTGTACGGCGTTCCGCCCGCGTAGCTGGTCGAGGAGGTCAGTTGACCCTTGGACAGGGTGTCGTAGGTCCACTCGGCACGCTTGGGTCCGGTCGGCCCCGCTTCGCGCTGCTCGGTCGGCCGGCCGAGCTTGTCGTAGGAGACGTGGATGCTCCTGCCCCGGGCGTCGGTGGTGGAGACGGGCTGGTCGCCGTTGTCGAAGGTGTAGGTGGTGACACCGCGGTCGGGATCGTGCTCCTTGGTCTTGCGGCCGCGCAGGTCGTACTCGTACTGCCAGGTGTTGCCGACCGGGTCGACGACCTGGGTCAGTTCACCACCGGGACCGTAGCCGTAGCGGGTGCTGTCGAATTCGGCGCCGACCTGCCGTCCCTTGTACTGCCGCAGTTCCACCGGGTTGCCCCGGACATCAGTGATGGTCGTGGTGACCGTGGCGCCTTCGGGCGGGACCACGTGCTGCCGGTCACCCTCGTAGGTGGTGGTGGTGCGCCATTTCTCGGTGCCGAGGCTGTAGAACAGATCGGCGGTCTTGCGCCCGGCACCGTCGTAGAGGTAGCCGTTCTGGCGGATGATCTGGTTGTCCGGGACGGAGACCAGGGCGGTGCCGGGGTTGCTCTTCTCCAGGTAGGGACCGGATTCCTTGACTTCCAGACCACGGGAGTCGTACACCGTGTCGGTGACGACCCTGCCCGCGCGCGACTCGTCGTTCTGGTTGAGGTCGGAGCGGGTGGCCTGGGTCTGGCGCGGTCGCAGCAGACCGTCGTACAGCTCGTGGCTGACGGTGTACGTGTCGTCCGCGAGGCGGGTGCGCGTGGTGACGGCGGAAGGGCCGTCCTTGCGGATCAGGTAGGAGACCTCGATGTCGGGCTTCTGCTCTCGGGTCCGCCCGGCCGACCAGCCCTTGGTCAGGCGGCCGAGGGCGTCGTACTCGGACTCGTCCCGCCGCCCGTCGCCGTCGATCGCGGTCAGGGTCAGACCGCGGGTCGGGTCGAGGATCTCCGTCTCGGTGTGACCGAGCGGGTTGGTGGTTACCACCTGGTGCGGCATTTCACCGGTGGCCGGCGTGTACGCGGTCCTGGAGGTGTTGCCCTGGGCGTCGGTGGTCTCGACGGAGCGGCCGTACTGGTCGAACTTTTCCGTACCGGCGGTCACGTAGCGCGGCTGGCCGTTGACGTATTCGGCCAGCTCTTCGGCGCTGGTGGCATCGCCCTTGGTCGGGGTCTCACCGAAACCCTTGCCGTCGTACAGGGTGCGGTCGTCGGAGACGACGTGTGCGGGCCGCTGGACCGTGGCACCGCACGCGACGGACACCGTCTCCTGGCGGGAGACGAGGTCCAGCAGGTGCAGCTGGGTGTTGCGGGCGTATTCGGTGCTGGTGCAGCGGTCGTCGTCGCTCCTGGACGTGTCGCCCAGATCGTTGACCGTGGTGATCAGCCCGTGACCGTCGTACGTCTTCTCCACCGCGGTGCGCCGGAAGCCGCTCGCGACGGCGGTACGGGTGTGCTCTGCGCCGTTGTTGAACCTCTGCGCGGTGAGCGGCGTCGTCCCCGTACGGTTGCGGGTCGCGGTCGGGCCGCTGATCCACGGCTCGTACGCGGTCGCGGCGATGAGCGCGCCGTCGTCGCCGTTGTAGGTGAGGGTCTCGCGGGTGACACCGGCCTGGGAGAGGTGGTCGGTGATCTGGTTGCCCTCGGAGTCGGCGACCTTGACGCTGCGCGTGCCGCCGGAGGCGGTGCGGTCGCCGTCCATGCCCCGGAAGTAGACGTTCTCCGAGCGGGTGCGCTGGTCGGCGCCGTCGCCAGTACGGGTGATGACCTTGCCGTAGCCGCGCCACTGGTTCCAGGTGCGCTCGGTGTCCCGGAGGAACTCGGAGGTGTCGTACGCCCAGGCGGGGGCTCCGGAGTACTCGTACCGGGTGACGGTCGAGGTGGATCCGCCGACGAGGTCGTTCTCGACGATCTGGGTGGCGACGTACTTGTGGAAGTAGTCCTTGTAGGGCTTGGGGCGCCCGTCGGGGCCGATGGGCTGGCCGGGTGCGGACCAGTTGACCGGGTAGCAGCGCAGGGTGTTGTCGGCGTCCGACGCGGGCAGGGTGCCGTCGCGGTTGCACTCGGGAGCGGAGTAGGTGACGCCGATCAGGCCGCCGGATTCGGTGTGGATGGCGTTGATCCGGTAGCGGATGAAGGGCGGCAGGCCCTCCAGGCCGTCGACGCGGTTGGCCAGCTGCTGGCCGGAGAAGGTGATCTCCGGGGTGCTGAAGTCACCGTTGGTCTTGCCGGTGTGCTTCAGCGACGCCAGCCACAGGCCGTTGCTCGTGCCGTCGCCGGTCTGGGGGAAGGAGTGGGTCAGGTCCCAGCGGTCGACGTCCTTGTAGGCGCCCCGGGTCAGTACCTGGGTGGTGATGGCGGAGAACCGCTTGCGTGTCCAGAAGGTCGGGGAGTGCTGGTTCTTGCACTCCGTGCCTGGGGCGCAGAACTGGTCGACGGGAACGTCGGGCCAGTTCTTGGCGTTGTCCTTGTTGAAATTGGCGTCCGAGCAGTCCACACCGGGCAGGCAGCGTTCAGCGGTGTCGATCAGGACCTTGGCCGGGGCCTTGGTTCCGTATTCGGCGCCGGTCCGCAGGCCGTACTCGACGCGGCTGAGGTGCCCGCCGCGGGTGTACTCGACGCCCTGGAGTTTCTTGTCCGCTCCGTAGCGGTTGGTCTCCTTGGCGTAGTAGTAGACCATGGCGTTCCCGCTCACGTCGGAGACGTGGTCGAGGTTGTACCGCCAGGCGCGCTGCTTGCCGCCGTCCTTGCCGTACAGCGGGACGGTGAAGGCGGAGTTGGTCTCCTGGTCGCCGGTCTTCCAGTTGCCCGGCCGGTTGAGACCGAAGGTGAAGACCGTGCCGGAGACGGTGGTCAGGCGGAAGTAGCCGCCCTCGGCGTCGCCGTTGCTGGCACCGGTGAGGTACTCGATCTTGGAGCCGTCGTCCTTGACCCCCTTCCAGGTGCCGGTGGAGTCATCCTTGACCAGCTCGGTGCCCGAACCGTTGAGGGAGAGCATGGCGTTCTCGGAGGCGAAGCACAGGTCGCCCTTGCCGTCCTTGAAGCTCACTCCCGAGCCGGGGACGTCCGAGCAGGGCTGGAAGCGGCGCTCGATGAAACCGCCGGACGTGAGCTCGAACCCGTCGCCCGCTTGCGAGGGCTGGGTGTTGCTGGCGGCCATGCGGCCGTCCACGCTCTGGGCGGAGTAGTTCAGCCCGAGTTCCGGAGAGAGGTCACCGGGGGCCTCGGGGGTGGACATGGGATAGGTCCAGTTGAAGTCACCGGAGGCCCCACCGGCCTGCCAACTCGACGTAGGGGCGAGAGGCGTCGCCTTGAAGTCTCCGCCGGTGCCCGAGTCGCCGCCCTCGGCGGCCAGGACCATCGGAGCCGCGGCGGCGGCGCTCCTCGCGGAAAGCTGCTGCTGCGACCCGGTGCCGGTGCCGGCCAGGGCGATACGGGCGGTCAACGTCTTGTTCTTGACGTCATTTCCGCTGTCGACTGGAGTCCCGGTCTGACACTCGGCCTTCTCCGGCGCGGTTAGCACACATGCCGGATACTGCACCACGCGCATGCGGCCCGCGAAATTCGCGCCGAACGCTCCGGCGAACGCGGAATAATCGACGGCGAATTCGACCGTGCCGGGCGAAGGTGCACCCGTGCCCGGTTCCACGGCCATCAGCACACCGTTGATGCCGGCTTTCTCGGCGTGGGCCTGGTCCTTGACGGAGACCTTCACATTGGCCGGGGCCGCGGGTGCGGCCGCCGCTCCCGCCCGAGTGAACGGGACTGCCGTGGAACGTATTCCGACGGGAAGGCCGCCGACGTCGCTGCGGCCGGGAGTAGAGGCCTGCGCGCGCGCAGCCACGGTGGCACCGGGCTCCAGGAGCGCTTCGCCGCCCTTGGGCCAGGTGACCTTGGGCGCCTTCTTCTGGGCGTTCTGCGCCGCCTCGTTCTTCGGCGGGGACTTCACCGGGACCCCGGCGCCGGCGAGTACCGGCTCCGTCTGGGTGCCGCGCACCTTGAACTTCTCAGTGGCGGCCGCCGCGGTGCTCACGCCGGCCGAGAGCAGCAGGGCGGAACTGACCGTGATGGCAATGGCCTGTACGGAACGGCGAATGGATTTAGGCCAGTTCCACATGTTGTCGGAGCTCCAATGGGGCTTGGATCTCCGGGGTATCTGTGACGGACTCACGCAATTCCTCTATGCAGAATGAGGTGCGCTGACGATCAGCGCACCTATCACGCACACAGTAAACGATCAGTCTCACCGTGGTTATGGATTCAGCCACGGTGGAAGTCCCGTGGGTCACTCGAGGGGATGGGTGCTCGCACCCAGAAGTGGACGAACTAATTCCAACCGATTCGAGCGTGAGGGCAAGTCAAGGTCGAGCATAAGTATGATCTAGTTCAGTAAGGTTCCGGGTGTGTGTGATCTTCGGCTCGCCTCCGGTCGCCCACCCGCTCGGACGCGGAGCCACCGAACTTCCCCCGTGTACCGCCCGCCCATGAGGCGGTCGCCAATCCGATCGCCGTCACCCTTGGATGGTTTTGCCATGCACTCAGCCCCTCCGTCGAGGAGCCCACGACGACCACAGCTCTGGCCCAACGCCCTGGCCGTGCTCGCGCTCACCGGTCTGTGCGTCAGCCTGACGCCCGCCCAAGCGTCCCCCTCCCCCACAGCAATGCCGCCCGTGAACGCGAAGGGTGTGACGCCGGAGCAGAAGGCGCAGGACAGCGCACGTTCAAGCAGGCAGCCGGTGGAGGTCTTGGAGAAGCGGACGGAGGACACCCGCACCCTCGCGAACCCCTCGGGCACCTTCACCCTGGAACGCCACACCAGCCCCAAGTGGGTCAAAAAGGGAGGGAAGTGGGCCGACCTCGACGCCTCCCTCCAGGTCTCGGCCGAGGGAATTCTGACGCCGAAGGCCTCGCTCCTTCCCCTCTCGCTGTCCGGCGGCGGCACGGGACCACTGGTCAGCCTGGCCGACGGGGACAAAGAGATATCCCTGACCTGGCCCCAGGCTCTGCCGAAGCCGCACATCAGCGGAGACACCGCGACCTACCCCGAAGTGCTCCCGGGAGTGGACCTGAAGGTCCGCGCCGGCATCGAGGGCTTCTCCCAGGTCCTTGAGGTCAAGTCAGCCGAGGCGGCAGCGAATCCGAAGCTCGCCGAGATCGGCTTCGGCCTGGGGACCAAGAACCTGGTCGTGGCCGCCGACGAACACGGGAATCTGACCGCCAAGGACGCGGCCGGGCAGATCGTTTTCGGTGGGCCGACCCCGACCATGTGGGAATCGACGCCGACGGCCGGGCAGCAGAAGGTCGCCTCACTAGCTCGGAGCGCCCCCGCGGCGCTGGACGGCAGCGCCCTTGTGGCACAGGACGGCAGCGCCTCCACGGCGTGGGAGCCGGGCCTGAATGCGAAGCAGGCTGCGATGGCCACCAAGGTGGACGGCTCCACATTGAAGGTGGTCCCGGACCAGAAGATCCTCAGGGGCAAGGACACCGTCTTCCCGGTCTTCATCGACCCGTGGATGAGCGGTGGCCGGGTCGCCTGGACCCGGGTGTACAAGAAGTACCAGGACACCGTGTACTGGAACAAGAACGAACTGGCCAGTGTCGGCTACGAGAACGAGACCAACGGGCTCTCCCGGTCCCTCTACCGGATGGATACGGCCGGGTTCGCCGGCAAGAACGTCATCCGGGGCACCTTCTCCACCCAGCTCCAATGGTCCTGGTCCTGTCAGGCCCGGCCGGTACAGCTCTGGTTCACCGGAGCGATCAACTCGGACACCACGTGGCGGAACCAGCCGGCCTGGACCCAGCACCTGGCCACCGTCAACACGGCCAAGGGGTGGGGCCCCAACTGCCCGGCGGGCGGCGTGGAGTTCGACGTCACAAACAAGATGAAGGAAGTTGCCGCGGCCGGCTGGTCCGACGTCACGCTGGGCCTGAAGGCGGAGAACGAGTCCGACACCTACGCCTGGAAGAAGTTCCTCAACAGCGCCACCCTCTCCATCGAGTACAACCAGACGCCGAACACCCCCGGCGAGCTGCAGATGACTCCGCAGCCCACCGCCCACGGCTACATCGGCAAGACCAATGCGGCCGACGGTGTGCACCTGCGCGCGCGGATCTCGGACCCCGACAGTGGCAACGTGACCGCTCGGTTCCGCGTCCACTACGTCGATCGGGGCGGCTGGTTCAACGAAGCCGCCGTCATCGTTCCTAGCGGTGGTCTCGCCGACTTCCGCGTCCCCGACGCCTGGCTGCCCTGGGACGAGTCGTACGCCTGGGAAGTCCAGGCCGACGACGGCACGAGCGCGTCCCGCTGGGAAGGCGGCGGCCGGTTCACCATGAAGCGCACCGCACCGCCCGCCCCGAAGATCGACATCGATCCCGAGAAGGGCATCGCCACCTTCACCGCGGAAGGCGCCGAGGGCGGGGAGCACGTCCAGACCTACCGGTTCGGCATCAACACGGATCAGCCCACGCGACGAGTCGAGGCCTGGCACGGGAAGGCCTCAGTGCTGCTGCCCAAGATGGGTGACGGCCGCTACGAGATCAAGGCATACGCCACGGACAAGGCGGGCAACGACTCCGAGGCCACGCTCAACAGCGGCATCCAGTGGGACAACAACAACACGGCTACCTCGCTGGCCGATGCCACCACCATCCAGGGCGGCCACATGGTCGCCGTCGCCGGCGGGCGCGTCTGGCACGGCTTCACCGGGGGCAGCGTCCAGGACACCACCCCTGAGACCGGCGATCTCCCGAACGTCGAACAGGTGGCCACCATCGGCGCCGACAGCCAGCTCCACGTGCTGGCACTGGCTGACGGCAAGATCCAGCACGCCGTGCGACTCCCCGCCAGCTGGCAGTCCTGGGGTGACGCCACCGCCGCCGCCGGCGGCCTGCCCAAGGTGACGCAGATGGCCGCCGCCCAGGACGGCTGGAACATGGCCGTCGCCGCGGTCGCGGACGGCAAGGTCTACCTGACGACCCGCTACCCAGATCGCTGGGACGCCTGGCGGCTCGTCCCGGGTACCCCCGCGCAGATCGACCAGATCACTCTCGCCTCGGTGAACGGCCAGCCGCACATGGCGATCCTCTCGGAGGGCCGGGCCTACCACTCCGCCCAGATCGCTCCCGGGAACTGGCACGCCTTCGCCCAGCTGCCCATCGCCAGCCCGCTCGCCTCGATCGAGGCCTCGGCCAGCGCCGGTACCGGCGCGGAGTTCCAGCTCGCCGCGGCCTCCGAGGGGCGGGTGTACCACACCACCCGCCGGGCCGACGGCAACTGGACCGCATGGGGAGACGTGACCGCGATCGTGGGCGACCCCGGCTACACCCGCAAGCTCCTCGCCACCACGGCCGGGGACGGCTTCCGGCTGACCGCCATCGCCAACGGCACCATCAGCCAGACCACCCGCACGGCCAACGGCTCCTGGAACGGGTGGAAGGACATCTACCAGCCGTAACGACAACGCCCGGTCGGGCTTCGAGTGGAGCGGGGCCGTCTCTCCCACAGCGTGGGTTGAGACGGCCCGCTTCCACGTTCGGCCGGTGGTCACGTCCTCGCCAACAGATGTCGCCGCCGGACATCCGGGCTGCAGCGTCGCCGATGTCCCCGGCGTGATAGCGGGGCAGGCAGGGAGGGATCAAACACCGCAACCACCGGAAGCACTTGCTACGGGGCTGCGGTGATACCGAGGCAAAGACGCCCAACTCCAGGCAAGATCTGGCCTGAAGGGATCCTATTGCTTGACCAACCTCCATCATCGGCACCGTCGGCACGCCCGCAGGTCCCGCCGGTCGTACGCGTGGCGTGGGACGGCTTCGAGCGCTGGCCCCGCATCGCTCCGTCCGGATTCACCACGGCGCGGACTTCGGCACGCGCCACCACCAGACGTGGGCTTGCGTCGCTCGGCCCCGCCCGGTGCGCAGCCACGGGTCGAGCGCTCCCGTCACGTCCTGGTCGGTGGCGGCCGCGAACCGGGCGTCCAGTGCGTCCAGAACACCCGCCAACTCCGCCCGCACCGCCTCCGGGAGGGAGGCCATCACCCCCGCCAGCGAGTCCCTGCCGTCGAGGTCGTTCTCATAGGCGCTGAACGGGTAGAACTCGTCCGGGCGGGGTCCCGATTCCAGGATCCGGCCCAGTCGCTCCCACGCCTCGAACCGCCGACGTACGGAATACACCGGCTCGGTGACCGCCTCCCGCCGCTCCGGGGACAGCCGGGCCCGTTCCACCTCCAGCCGCTCCGCGTCGACGGCGGCCACCGCCGCCCCCGCGGCAGGCGACAGTCGCGCCCACAAGGCGTCCGTCTCGGGGGTCCCGCTCATCCGTGCCTCACTCATTGATCTGTTCCAAGTAGTACTGGTAGCCGCGGTCCGGTTGCATGAAGGTGCCGTTCTCCCCTTCCCGAATGAGCATCGTGCCGGTCGACTCGTCCCACCAGGCCCAGCGAGGCGTGCCCGAAGGGGTACTGCGCATCTTCACCCCCGGGCTGTTGGTCATCATGTCTTCCAGGTGTTCCGGCACGTCCAGGTCGTCCACCCCGGGAATTCCGCGCTTCTTGATGTCGCCGTGTGCGGCGATCTTGTCCGCCAGCATGGGGAGGTTCCCCCCCTGGCTCGCCGGGTCCGGCTCCCCGATCTTGCATTCCGGGGCCAGCCCGAGGTAGTCGGTCCAGGTCAGCGGGTCGAGGACGTACGTGGCGGGGTTCGGCGCCGGGCCCAGGCCCAGCGGGTCCGGGCTGAGGTAGCGGGCGGTCTCGGGGTCGTAGGTGCGGAAGTAGTTGTGGTGCAGTCCGGTTTCGGGATCGTAGTACTGGCCCGGGAAGCGGAGCGGTGTGTACGCGGTCGCGTCACGGTTCCACGCGGTGGCGCCCCAGAGCGTGGCCCGAACACGCCAGGCGATTTCCCCGTTCTCGCCGACCAGTTCCTTCGGGGTGCCGATCAGATCCGTGACGATCGCGAAGAACCGCTCGTCCACCGTCTCCTGGGTGGCGTCGGCGACGATCCGCTCCGTCTGAGCCAGCGGATGCAGCCCGTTGTGGTCCCAGGAGACGACGACCGAACGGCCGTCCCGCTCGGGTTCCCCCGAGGCCGAGGCCGCCACGGCCGTGGTCTGCTCGCACAGGGTGCTCTCGTCCCACGTGAAGAGCGTTTCCTCCGCCACCCGGCCGTCGTCGGCCAGGCGCTGCTTCGACGTCCGCCGGCCCAGCGCGTCATGGCGGTAGCGCCAGCGCGTCCCGTCCGGGGTGACCACCCCGGTGAGCCTCCCGTCCGCGTCCCACGTGTAGCGCCAGATGTCCGGCTTGCGGGAGAGTCGCACCTTCCGGCGCAGGACCACGCGACCCCGGGCGTCGTGCTCGTAGCGCACCGCGCCCGCGCGGACGATGCGCGTGCCCTGGTACGCGCGCTCGCCGCGAGCCTCGGCGCCCGGGTGGCCGTCGGGCCAGGAGGCGGCGCACTGGTTGCCCGCCTCGTCGTAGGCGTACCGCTCCGTCCAGCCCTCCGCCCGGACGGCCGTGATCCGGCCCACCGCGTCCCGCTCGAAGGTCCTGGCGCCCCCCAGGGCGTCCTCGCTCCCCGCCAACCGGCCGTCGGCGCGGTACGTGTACCCCCGCCGCTGGAGAAGGGCGCCGTCACGCCCCACCACCTGCTGGCCCGTGATCCGGCCCAGCTCGTCGAGCTGGTCGAAGACGGTGGCCGCGGAGCCGACCGTGCGGGAGACCTCGCGGCCCGCCGCATCCCGGTCGAAGGCGACGGTGCGGCCCGACGTGGTGAGCGTGCTGCGCCGGCCGGCCGCGTCGAAGGCCCAGCGGCTCTCCGCTCCGCCCGGGGTGGTGCGTACCGCGCGCCGGTCCAGCTCGTCGTAGCCGTAGGTGAGGGTGCGGTCGTCGACGGTCTCGGACAGGAGACGGCCGTGGCGGTCCCTCAGCCGGGTCAGCCGGGTTCCGTCCGGTGACGTCGCGGCGGCCAGTTCGTCGAAGACGTCGTACTCGTACTCCGTGACACCGTCCGCGCTCTGCTTGCGGACGGTCTGGCCCAGCGGGTTGTACGCGAACGTGACCGGCTCGGCCCCGTCGTCGGCCCGCGACACCAGGCGTCCCGCCGCGTCGTATCCGTACGCGACCGTCCGTCCGTCGAAGTCCGATTCCGAGCGGAGCCGGCCAGCCGGATCGTAGGCGTAGTCCCACGACAGCCCCTGCGGGCCGGTCACCCGGGTCAGCCGCAGTTCGCCGTCGTAGTCGAACGCGTACCGCAGGCCGTCCGGCCCGGTCCTCGCCGAGAGCAGGTCGAAGTCGGTGTACTCGAAGAGGGTCCTGCCGCCCAGCGCGTCCGTACGGCTGAGGCAGTTGCCCTCACCGTCGTACGTCCACGACTGCTCGCTGCCGTCGGGGGCGATCCGGCGGGCCGGCCTGCCTTCCACCGTCCAGTCCATGCGCGTGACGGCGCCCAGCGGGTCGGTGAACCGCACGACCCGGCCGAAGGCGTCCCTCTCGAAGCGACTGACGGCGCCCAGCGGGTCCGTCACCCGGGAAGCCAGGCCGGAGCCGTCGCACTCGATGCGGGTGACTGCGCCAAGGGCGTCGGTCAGCGAGAGCAGCTGCCCGCGCTCGCCGTACTCGGCCGTCTTGGTGACTCCGCTGGGCGAGGTCAACGAAGTGCGGTTGCCCCGCTCGTCATAGGTCTGACGGAAGACCCGGCCGTCGTCGCCGACCACCTTCACCGGCAGGCCGAGATCGTCGTACTCCATCCTGCCCCGGCGCCCGTCCGGCCGGACGAGTTCCGTGAGCAGGCCCCGTGCGTCGTAGGTGCGCCGGGTGGTCAGGCCGAGCGCGTCCGTCTCCGCAAGCAGCCGGCCCTGCCGGTCGTACTCGTAGCGCACGGTGGCGCCCAGTTCGTCGATCCGGGCGACCACGCGGTAGGCGTCGTCGACCAGGTAACGGCGGGTGTGGCCCGAGCCCGTGGTGGCGGCCGTCACGCGCAGCCCGGTCCCAGGGTCCGCCTCGGAGTACGCGAGAGTGAGGGCCATGTGGCCGACGGCACCCCCTTCCGCGATGCAGCGGTCCCGCTCGTCGTAGGCGTAGTGGTACCTACGGTTGTTGGTGTCGGTCCAGGAGGTGATGCGGGAGCGCTCGTCGTAGGTGAAGCGCAGTGGCCGTCCGGAGGAGTTGACGACCTCGGTCAGGTTCCCGTCGGTGTACCCGTACGCCAGCACGCGTGGGCCGCCGGTGAGGTGCAGGGCGGTGATGCGGCCCTCGGCGGTCTCAAAGCGCAGGTGGTAGCCACCGGAATGGGCCATCCCCAGCGGCGTGCCCGCGTGGTCATACTCAAAGGTGATGAGGTTGCCGTTGCGGTCTTCCAGCTGGGCGATGGGCGCGATGCCGTCGGCGTCCGGGTCGCCGTCGGGCGGGGTGAAGCGGCGTATGTGGCCGGTGGTGGGGTCGCTGAGCGTCCAGTCGCCGTCCGGGGTGCGCTCCAGCGGATGGCGGGGCGCGGAAGAGGACACCGGCAGGACGGCTATGCCGGGGGCGGGGTGCGGGTACGGGACGGAGAGGCCGTCCTCGGTGACGAGCACGACGCCTTCGGCATCGACCTCCAGGTGCTGGTCGACCGTCGATGCCCAGGTCGGACCGAACCAGCGGCCGCTCGCGTACCCCGATTCCGCGCGCCGGGTGAAGGCCAGCGGCAGGACGCCGGGCAGCACGATGTCGGTCTGCGGGAGGAACATCCGGCCCGAGGCCAGGTCGACGGGGTCGGTCCCGTCGCACCGCTTCTCGCAGTCGGGCCGTTCGCCCTTGTTCGGACCGTCCGCGTCGTTGCCGGTCCGGGCCGGGCCCTTGCGCTCCGCGGCCTTAAGGTCGTCGAGGTGTTTGGCGGCCGCGCCGGCCCTCTTCGCTGTGCCGAGGCCCTTGGAGCCGAGGAGGTCCGGGATGAATTTGCCGATGCCCTCGTTGGAGTCCTTCATGAACTCGTCGAGCATCTGCTTGCCCGCGCCCCACGGGTCGTTGGCCATGGTGAGCAGGCCCATGACCGTCGAGTTGAGGTTCGTCCGGTACTCGGCGGGATGCGAGATGTTGTAGAAGTCCAACGGGTTCAGCGCGCGGGCAAAGTTGAGGGTGCCGGCCGTGCCCTTGATCACGCCGCCCAGGAAGTGGTTGCCGGCCAGTACGAAGTACTCCTGACCATCACCGAGCTGCTCGGCGTACGAGGGCTTCTTCGGGGCCTTGTCACGGGCCGCGCAGACTGCCGTACGGGTCGTCTCCGCGACCTCGTTGCGCTGCTTGCGGGCGCTGACGAGCTTTTCCTGGGCAGCGGAGGCGAGGGGCTTCCCGGGGTCGTCGAAGTCATCGGACGGCCTCGGCGGCAGGTGGTCCTGCTTCGCCTTCACCGCGTCCTTATAGGCCTCAGCCTGCTTGTTGTGCGCGTTGCGGGCGTCGGTGGAGACCTTCTTCGCGTGCTCGTAGTCCGCCAGGGCCTCCTTCGCCTGGCCCTGCGCCCACTCCACGGTCTCGGCGAAACGGCCCATCGCGTCGGCGGCCTTGCCGAAGGCCTCGGTGGCCTCGAACCAGCGGGGCGGCTCCTTGGCCACCGCCTCCCGGAAGGCGTCCGCGGACTTGCCCTTGAGACCCTCGGGCTCCCCGATGCCCTTCAGGCCGTTGCCAACCTGCTCGAAAGAGGCCTTGAAGTCGTTCAGGTGCGAGACCTGCTCGCGGATCTTGGAGACGCTGCCGTAGACCAGCTTCTTCGGGTCGTCGCTCTGGCCGAGCTCGAGTTCCTCCACGTCCGCGCCGAGCCGGTTGGCGGCGGAGCGGCTCTTGTCGCGGATCCAATCGCCGGCATCCTCCAGGCCGACCTTGTCCACTGCGCCGGCCGTCTTATTGCCGGCCCACTCGATGGCATCGCCGACCCCCTCGACCGCGTCCTCGGCCACGTCCTCGACCGAGTCGGGTATGTAGTCGCGCCATCCCATCAGTTACCGCCCCCGTCGCCGTTCGCCTGATCCAGCAGGTCCTTCAGCGAACCGATCCTGCCGCTGGAGGTCAGCGTGTCCTTGGTCTCCGACCAGTTCTTCTTGATGTCCTCGCCGCTCTTCTCGAACGACTCCGCGCTGTAGTCCGGCTTGTAGACATCAGCCCGCCAGATGTCGTCCCAGTCCTTCTTCTCGATATCGTCCTCACTGGCATGCGGATTGCCGTACGCGGCATTGGCGACCACCTTGAACGCCCCCTGCACGTACTGGTCCTCCTCCCACACCGTGCCAGCGGCAATGCCGAGGGACTGGGCGAGGGTGCTGGCATCCTGCACGAGGCTCCGCACGCCCCACTCCCATCGCTCGCAGAAGTCCTCGAAGTCGGTGGCCAGCCCTGCATGCCCGGCCTCCATCCCCGTCATCGACAAGTCACTGAGACCAGAACCCATGGACGCGCCTGCGGCATCCCCCGACTCACGCAGCTCCGAGATCGCCGCGCGCAGCCCGTCCTGAATGTTCTTGACCGCGGCAGGCGAGACCTCCAGGTCCCCATCGCCCGCCATCAGGCCACGCCCACAGCGTCGACGGCATACGCGTCGGGGACGATCCCCGCCACCGGCGGGAAGAGCATCGAACCGTCCTCGTCGGCCACGTTCACGGCTACCCCCGCCGGACCGTCGGCCATCGGGACCACCGCATCCACAAGCCGCGCACCCAGAATCGAAAGGTAAGGCCACTCCCGGTCCGCCTCCGCACGCGCCTCCGCAAAGCGGGCCAGCGCCTCTTCATCCGTGAACGCATACAGCCAACGAATCCCGCCCCTGACTGCGGACATCAGGCCGCCATGGGAACCGTCAGAGTCACTGAGACCGTTGGCGTCGGCGGCGAACGGAACGAGCAGCACAGCCCGTCGGAACTCACCCACCAACCGAGCCGGATCACCCCCGCCATCCCGGATGGCTGCTATCTCCCCGGTCAATTCCATGATCTTCATCCCCCAAGTGCTGGTCAGCGACCCAGAGGGAACCGTACCTTGGGTGATTGCGCCGCTTTCAGGGGGATCTCTGCCGTGCGACGTGGCGCCTACGGTCCGGCGCCAGGGGTTTGAGTTCATCGGCGAGTGGAAACGCACCTCCTGTTCGCAGGCGCCGTCCTGAACATCCGACACAACCGTGTGATCAGCAGGCTGTCCCCGAAGCGTGCGAAGTCCTCTTCCCAGATCGAGGGCTGCGGCGAAGACCACGTCATGCAGCGCTGATTTCCGCAAGATCAGTTGTGAGGCGCTTGGTTCCTCCCGATGCTCTGGTGTCATGGGCTGGCTGTGGGGCCCGCGCTCCCGCAGCTCGGATTGCCACACCGTGAGCGACCGCCTCCCCACAGTCCGCTCGGCCCAGAGTGGCGAGCTGGGGGACGGAACGCCGACGCAGAGCCTCTGCTCTTTGGTCAGGCATGCACGAGGGGAGGGGGATCGTCCGGACGTCGTCGAAGACGGTGCCCAGGATGGCGGGGGCGTCTTCCAGGGTGAAGCGGGCAGTGGGGTTTGCCGGGCGAAGCCCACCCGGCGCCTACCCCACCGGCATCACCGTGCCCGACGAAGTGATGGCCGCCCTGCCCCTGACCGAGCACGAGTGGCACGGAACATGGAACTACACCCTGCACCCCCAACCGCCGACCCCGCCGCCCACTCCCCGTCACGAGGACCGCAGCCAGCCAGCCGACCGGGCCCCCGGCTGGCTGCACCATCCCGTGATCACCGGGATGCAGGCCCACGAGTTCGCCAGGCTCCTGACCGAGGCCGAGCAGTACATCCTCGACCATCCACCGATCAGCCTGCACCACAAGCGGGCCCGGCGCCGCACCCTGCGCCGAGGCCCGCCCTCACTGTCCGACCGGCTCCTGGTCACCGTGATCCGACACCGCTGGAAGATCCAGGTCAGAGCACTGACCACCCTGCTGAGCTCACCGGCAAACGCAGTCGGCGACGCGACCCACGAGATCACCCCGGTCCTGGAAGGACTTGGCCACCCCGTCAAGTCCGCCCCGTCAAGTCCGCCCCGATTACGGCAGCCACCGCCCAGGACCTCGCGAACCTCATCGGGCTGACCAGACCCAAAAACGATCAGTAATTTATCGGCAGGTCCCTGGAGGCGGATGCCGAGAGGCTTTGCAGACCACCGCACAGTGAACCGGCCTATTCGGCCGACAACCCTCAGTCAGAGCCCACAGGCAGGACGTCCGGCGAGAGCGCGCCAGCGCGGACAGAACCGCTCGTCATACGGCGACGATGGTGACGCCGGCACAACACCTCGTAGCCGACCTCCGCAGCGGGGCTACTCACATCACCGACAACGACCTGCTCACCTTCCACCACCATCTCGCCGCCCACCGTGCGGGCATTGTGCGTAGCACGCGCCCCGCACCAGCACATCGCCTCCACCTGCAGCGTCTCAAGGCGGTCCGCCAGCTCGATCAGCCGCCGCGAGCCAGGGAAGAGCTTCGTGCGGAAGTCGGTGGTGATACCGAAGGAAAAGACATCCAGGCCCAAGTCATCCACGACCCGCGCCAATTGATCGATCTGCACCGGCTCCAGGAACTGCGCCTCGTCCACGATCAAGTAGTCGACCTTGCCGCCCTGCGACAGCCGGTCGACGACATAGGCATACAGATCCATGCCCTGCACCGCCTCGACCGCGTCGGTCACCAGCCCGAGCCTTGAAGAGAGCTTCCCCTCCCCCGCACGGTCATCCCGAGTGAAGTTCAGACCCTGCAGCCCCCTCGCCGACCGGTTGTGCGCAATCTGTAGAGCCAGAGTGCTCTTTCCGCAGTCCATCGTTCCGGAGAAGAACACCAGCTCGGGCATGGGAAGTACGGACCTTTCGGGTCGTGGGCAGAAGGGGGAAGGAGCAGGGGTCGGTCAGGTGCGGATTTCGAGCAGCGGGACGAGCTGTTCGGCCGCGGTCATGGAGCCGTGCATGCCCACGAGGGCGGACTCGTTGGGCTCGTTGCGCGATGCGGTGATGGCCACATCGGCGTGGGCGGCCGCGACGACGTCGCCGATCCGGCCCAGGACGCGCTCGTCGCACTCCCCCGGCGCGCCGAACCAGCCCAGTGCCAGCGCCTCTTCGCGGCTCGCGATCCAGAACCGGTCGCCGAGGACCTCGCGCCACACCGTCAGGACGTCGGCCTCGGCGCCCGGGACGGCGTACACGTGCCGGGCCCGGCCCTCGCCGCCCAGCAGGGCCACGCCCGCGCCCAGCTCCCAGTCCTCGTCGTAGTCGATGCGGGAGTCCTCGTCGAAGGGGACGTCGACCATGCCGTGGTCCGCGGTCACGTACAGCGCGGTGCGCGGCGGGAGCTGCTCGGCGAGCCGCTGGACGAGCCGGTCCACGTACATGAGCTGGCCGCGCCAGGCGTCGGAGTCCACACCGTGGCGGTGGCCGGCCCCGTCGAGCTCGCTGTAGTACGTGTACACGAGCGAGCGGTCTCCGGCCGCGAGGCGGTCGGCCGCGAGGTCCATCCGCTCCTCGCCGGTCATCCGGCCGAGGAAGGTTCCGCCGCTCAGTGCGATCTTGGTGAGCGGGGTGGTCTGGAAGGCGGGCGAGGACACCTGCGCGGTCGCCACGCCGGCCTTGTCGGCCAGCTGGAAGACGGTCGGGTACGGCTGCCAGGGCTTCAGCGGGGTCCACGGCTGCCAGCGGAGCTGGTTCATCAGCTCGCCGGAGGCCGGGTTGCGCACGGAGTAGCCGGGCAGGCCGTGCCGGGCGGGCGGCAGGCCGGTGCCGACGGAGGCCAGCGAGGTGGCGGTGGTCGCCGGGAAGCCCGCGGTGATCGGGCGGCCGGTGCCGCCGCGCGAGCTGCCGAGGAGGGAGGTGAGGTACGGGGCCTCGTCCGGGTGGGCCTTGATCTGCTCCCAGCCCATGCCGTCGACCAGGAAGACGCAGTTCCGGTCGGCCGGGGCCAGCTCCGCGATCGAGGCCTCGAAGCCGGGTACGCCCTGGCCCGCCACGAGCGTGGGCAGCAGGTCGGCGAGCGAGCCGGCACCGTACTCGGGGACGGGCGCGGCGGCGGGATCCAGCAGCTCCGGCTCGTCCTGCCAGTCCTGCCAGTTCTGCGCCGCGGGGTACGCCATCAGCGGGCGGAGGGGGAGGACGTCGCCGCGGTGGCCTCCGAGAGTGCCTGCGCGAAGACCAGGGTCTGGCGCACCGCCTCGGGGCCGTCGCCCGCCTCGCTGACCCGCAGGCTGAGGTCGTCGGCGGTGGAATTGCCGGTGTAGCCGTGGTCGGAGTCGCAGTTCGGGTCGCCACAGGCGGCCGGCTCCAGGTCGATCCGGGAGACCGCACCCCAGCCGATGGTCAGGACGACCTCGCGGGGCAGGGTGCCGGGGGTGTAGGACTCCGGGTTGGCCACGACGCGGCTCAGCACCACGGAGGAGATGCTGGAGAGCTTGACCGACTCGGTGGAGGTGGTCGCGTACGGGGACGGGGACCCGGCGTCGGCGGCCTGCTCGTCGGTGTGGCTGACGATGAACCGGTTCCCGGTCAGGACCAGCACGGTGACGTGGCGGCGCACCTCGTTGGAGTCGAAGGTCGTCTCCTGGTGGACCAGGTACGACGAGATCGGCTCGCCGCCCACCGCGGCCTCCACGGCCTCGGCCACGAGGGCCGGGTAGTAGCCGCTGCGCTCGATCGCCGTGCGCAGCCCCTGGGTCGTCGTACCGGATTTCGCCATGAGGTCCATCCTAAGGCCCGTACGGGGCACCCCGGCCTTCGCCGTACCCGCTCAGTAATTGGGGAGGGTCCGCGGGCCGAGGTCGCCGCGGGCGGGCGGGTGCGCGACCCGGACGGTGGCGCTGAGTACGGAAAGGCCCTCGGCGGCGACCACCACCGGTTCCAGCGAGACGCCGACCACCTCGGGGTGGTCGTCCACGAGGCGGGAGACGCGCAGGAGCAGCTCCTCCAGGGCGGGGGTGTCCACGGGGTCGCTGCCGCGCCAGCCGAAGAGGAGGGGTGCGGCCCGGATGGACCGGATCAGCCCGGAGGCGTCCCGGTCGGTGGCCGGGACCAGCCGGTGGGCGGTGTCCCCGAGCAGCTCGGAGGGCACGCCCGCGAGCCCGAAGGAGAGGACGGCGCCGGCGGCCGGGTCGATCACGGAGCGGACGACCGTGTCGACCCCGCGGGGCACCATGGGCTGGATCACCGGCTGGAGCTCCGCCGGCTTCCCGAGCGCGTCGGTGAGTTCCTCGTACGAGAGCCTCAGCTCGGCCTCGTCGCGCAGGTCGAGCCGTACGCCGCCCAGGTCCGCGCGGTGGCGCAGGTGGGGGGCGGTGGTCTTGAGGGCCACGGGGTAGCCCAGGATCCCGGCGGCCCTGACCGCCGCATCGGGGCTGGGCGCGGGCAGGGTGGGCTGGACGCGGATCCCGTACCTCCCGAGCAGCTCGCGGGCGTCCCAGTCGGTCAGGGTCAGCACGGCCTCGGTGTCGATGCCGGCGAGCAGCCCGGCCAGCTGGTCGGCGGTGCCGGCCTCGTCGATGTCCTCGTACTCGGGGACCTGGCCGGCCTCGGCGTTGGCCCTCCGCCACTGCCCGTAGCGCACGGCTTCGGCGAGCGCGCGCACCGCCCGCTCCCCCGCCGGGTAGCTCGGGATCCTGGTGACGGGGCGCGGCTCCGCCCGGAGGAGCGCCTCGCTCGGCTGCGGGGCCGAAAACCCGGACAGGGCCTCCACCAGTTCACCGAGTTCCACGTGCACGACGGCCACCGGCTTGCCCGGCACCTCGGCCACGGCCTCCCGCAGGGCGTCGGCGAGGTCGTCCGCCGGAGCCTGCTCGTTCACCCACGGGATCGCGGTGACGACGACCGCGTCGTTGGCGTCGGAGGACAGCGCCGCGGCCAGCGCCGCGCGGAAGTCCGCCGGTGAGGCCGCCGTGGTCAGGTCGATCGGCGGCAGCGGCCGCAGGCCCTGGGTGAGGCAGGCGTCGTAGGTGAGGACCCCGAGCGACTCGGAGTTCCCGAGGATCGCGATCCGGGGCCCGGCGGGCAACGGCTGCGAGGCCAGCAGCAGGCCGACGTCCACCAGCTCCGTGACGGTGTCGACCCGGATCACGCCGGCCTGGCGCAGCAGGGCGGAGACGGTGGCGTCCGGCAGCCGGGTGTCCGGGACGACGTGCCCGGCCGGGGTGTGGCGGCCGCCCTTGGCGACGACCACGGGCTTGACGGCGGCCGTCCGCCGGGCGAGGCGGGTGAACTTCCGCGGGTTGCCCAGGGTTTCCAGGTACATGAGGGCGACATCCGTCGCCTCGTCGTCGTACCAGTACTGGAGGATGTCGTTTCCGGACACGTCGGCCCGGTTCCCCGCCGAGACGAAGGAGGACAGCCCCTCCCCGCGCCGCACCAGGGCGGAGAGCAGGGCGATGCCGATCGCCCCGGACTGCGTGAACAGGCCGGTCCGGCCGCGCACCGGCATCGGCGCGGGCGTCAGCGAGGCGTTGAGCTCCACCTCCGGCGCGGTGTTGATCACCCCGTAGGCGTTCGGCCCGATCAGCCGCATCCCGTACGAGCGCACCTGGCGCACCAGTTCGCGCTGGCGGGCGAGTCCCTCCGGTCCGCTCTCCCCGTATCCGGCGGACAGCACGACGAGCCCCTGCACCCCGTGCTCTCCGCAGGCGGCGACCGCCTCCGGGACGCGGTCGGCCGGGACCGCGATCACGGCGAGGTCGACGGGGGCGCCGATGGCGCCGATCGCGGGGTAGGCCCGTACGCCGTCGAGCAGATCGCGGGTGACCGCCTCGTTGACGGCGTAGAGGTGGCCGTGGAAGCCGCTGTCGCGCAGGTTGCGCAGCGCAGCCGCGCCCACGCCCGCGAGGGAGCGGCTGACGCCGATCACCGCCACCGAGCCGGGGGCCAGCAGCCGCTGCACCGAGCGGGCCTCGGCGCGCTGTTCGCGGGCGCGCTGGACGGCGAGGGACTCGGCGGTGGGTTCGAGGTCGAGGGTGAGGTGGACGGAGCCGTCCTCGAAGCTGCGCTTCTGCTCGTAGCCCGCGTCCGTGAACACCTTGATCATCTTGTTGTTGGCGGGCAGCACCTCGGCGGCGAACCGGCGGATGCCCCGCTCCCGGGCCACCGCGCCGATGTGTTCGAGGAGCGCGGAGGCCACTCCGCGGCCTTGGTGGGCGTCCTGGACGAGGAAGGCGACCTCGGCCTCGTCGGAGGGCCCGGTGGCGGGCCGGCCGTCGGCGCCGATGCGGTCGTAGCGGACGGTCCCGATGAACTCCCCGCCGATGGTCGCGGCGAGGCCGACGCGGTCCACGTAGTCGTGGTGCGTGAAGCGGTGCACGTCGCGATCGGAGAGGCGGGGGTACGGGGCGAAGAACCGGTAGTACTTCGACTCGTCCGAGACCTGCTCGTAGAAGCTGACCAGCCGGCCCGCGTCCGCGGGGGTGATGGGCCTGATCCGGGCGGTGCCGCCGTCGCGCAGGACGACGTCCGCTTCCCAGTGGGCCGGGTACGAGGGGTCCGACTCGGTGGTCATGCGGTGATCTTACGGCCATGACCGGCTGCACAGCTCCTGCGCGGCGCATGAGGCAAGCTGGGGCAAATCAGTGCAAGCTGGGGAAGGTCAAACGGCGGAGGATTGGAGCCGGAGGTCGGTCGGAGCATTCCGGGCGTCGTGAGAGACTGGTCTAGACAACCCGTAAGAACCTGAAGGGCATCACCATGGCAGAGCGCCGCGTCAACGTCGGCTGGGCCGAGGGCCTGCACGCTCGTCCCGCCTCGATCTTCGTCCGCGCGACGACCGCTTCCGGCGTCCCGGTGACCATCTCGAAGGCCGACGGCAACCCCGTCAACGCCGGGTCCATGCTCGCGGTGCTGGGCCTGGGCGCCCAGGGCGGCGAGGAGATCATCCTCGCGTCCGACGCCGAGGGCGCCGAGGTGGCGCTGGACCGCCTCGCGAAGCTGGTCACCGAGGGGCTCGAGGAGCTCCCCGAGACCGTCTGACCCTTCGGGCCGGGTTCGGCCTCACGCAGTACACGCGGCGAAGCCGTGGTCCGGAGCTCCGGACCACGGCTTCACTGTTTCCGCGACGAAATCAGGCTCGGGATCCGACTCCGACTTCGGCCGAAATAGGGCTCGCCGCACATCCGGCCTCAGCGGAAATAAGCCAGCGCCGGAATTCCGCTCCGCGAGGCCGCTCCTATTGGACGACCTGCCCCGAAGGAATACGGCACGGCCGAGCAGCGAATTCACGCCGATACCGGTCCTTTGTATACGGCCTCTGTTAATGCCGGCCGCTCGACATGTTTACGGCAGGTTGCGAAATGCTCACCGCGGGCCGCCGCGGCCGGTGCGCCCCCGCCGTCCGGTCCGCGTGGATCACGGTCAGCGCCCGGGCCCGCTCCGCGTCCCCGCGCGCCACCGCGTCCACGATCGCGCCGTGCTCCGCCCAGGACTCCACCGGCCGGACGGGCGCCTCCACCACGTACATCCACGCGACCTTGTACCGCATCTGGGTGAGCAGCGCGATCAGGCCGGGGCTGCCGGAGGCCTGGGCGAGGGTCTCGTGGAACCAGCCGCCCAGGGACCGCAGGTCCTCCCCCTG
The DNA here is from genome assembly GCF_018614075.1 of Streptomyces sp. ISL-94. Taxonomy (GTDB): domain Bacteria; phylum Actinomycetota; class Actinomycetes; order Streptomycetales; family Streptomycetaceae; genus Streptomyces. The sequence continues at coordinate 24,411 of NZ_JAGGOZ010000099.1, forward strand.
GCCCCGCCTGGCCCGCTCCTGGCCCAGCCTGACCAGTCCGCGCAGCACTTTGAGGTGGGCCTCGGTGCGCCGCCGGGCGGCCCGGGCCGCGGCGAGGGGCTCCAGCAGCATCCGCAGCTCCAGCAGGTCGGCGGCCTCCTGCTCGGTCGGCTCGGCCACACAGGCACCCGCGTGGCGCCGCGTGGTCACGAACCCCTCGGACTCCAGGGTGCGCAGCGCCTCGCGGACGGGGACGCGCGAGACTCCGTACCGGCGGGCGAGCGCCTCCTCGGTGAGTCTGCCGCCCGGTTCGAAGACCCCGGAGACGATGTCGTCGCGAATTGCCGTGCATACCGCGTGCGCAGGAATACGCAAGACCGAACCTCCGCCTATTTCCGACTCGCACCCTCATTGGACACGCGTGCGCGTGCTGCGACTCTATTGCAACACACGATAATTTCCGAGAGCGGTCGAAAATACGAAACATTTGCACGCGGACAACGCGAAGGCCCCGGCTCGGTGAGCCGGGGCCTTCGGTGAAGCGCTGGTGCGGTGCGCGGGGCGCGGGCGCCTTCGGGTCAGAGGCTGACGCCGTGCGAGCGCAGGTACGCGACCGGGTCGATGTCCGAGCCGTACTGGGCGCCGGTGCGGGCCTCGAAGTGCAGGTGCGGGCCGCTGGAGTTGCCGGTGGAGCCCGACAGCCCGATCTCCTGGCCCGGGGTCACCTGCTGGCCGACGGAGACGCTCAGCGAGGACATGTGCCCGTACTGGGTGTAGGTGCCGTCGTTGTGCTTGATGACGACGTTGTTGCCGTACGCGCCACCCCAGCCGGCCTCGACGACGGTCCCGCTGCCGACCGCGTGGACGGAGGTGCCGGAGGCGGCGTGGAAGTCGATGCCGGTGTGGCTGCCGGAGGACCACATGCCGCCGCCCGCGTGGTACTGCGTGCTGACGTACGAGCCCTCGACCGGGGCGACGAAGGTGTTGAGGCGCTTGCGCTCCTCCTCGCGGGCGGCGCGCTCGGCGGCCTCGCGCTCGGCCTTCACCTTGGCCTCGGCGAGGCGCTTGGCCTCGGAGGCCCGCTGCTTGGCGTCGGCCTCGGCCTGCGCCTGGGCGGCGGCGTGCTCGGCGGCGCGCTGCTGGGACTCGGCCTGGTCCTCGATGTCGCCCGCGAGGTCCTCGGCGACGACGACGGCACCGAGCGCGTTGTCCTGGGCGGAGTTGCTGTGGCCGGCGTCCGCGGCGAAAGCCGGGGCGGCGAGGGAGCCGACGACACCAGTGGTGGCGAGGGCGGCGATGCCGGCGTAGCCGGCGGTCTTGCGGCTCAGACGACTGGAACCACGGTGCTTACCGGCGACACGACTGCCAAACGCCATGAAGGGGCTGATCCTTTCCTTCCCTCTCGCCTACCGGGTTAGCTGACGGGTTCGGAGCAGGAAGGTCTCCTACGGGCCTCCTCTTGCGAGGCGGTCCGATTCACCCCAGGGACTGATGTGGGTCCCCGGCTCCCCAGGCTCGCGCCTGACGGGGACTCGGCGATCGCTGTCCGGTGCCGCGGATGCGGCTGGCACAACTGACGGACAGCACGGCCGACGCTAGGCGGATCATCAGTCAATCGCCAAACAGACACGCCTTTTTGTTGCGTACGCCACAGCACATACAAGCAACCACACCACTAAATGGACAAAAGGGGCTCCGGCGGGCAAGCCGCCGAAACCCCTCTCGCCGAGAGCCAATTGGCCTTCGGCCGGACGTCAGTTGGACGCCCGTGCAAACGTCAGTTGGTGACGACGCTCACGTCGCCGATCCCGAGCGCCCGAACCGGTGCCTCGATCTGCGAGGCGTCGCCCACGAGGATCGTGACCAGCCGGTCCGCCGGGAAGGCGGCCACGACCGCCGAAGTGGCCTCCACCGTCCCGGTGGCGGCGAGCTGCGCGTACAACCGCGCCTGGTAGTCGTCCGGCAGCTCCTGCTCGACCTGGTCGGCCAGCGTGCCGGCCACCGAGGCCGCCGTCTCGAACTTCAGCGGGGCCACCCCCACCAAGTTCTGCACCGCCACGTCCCGTTCGGCATCGGTCAGACCGCCCTCCGCGAGGGTGCGCAGCACCTTCCAGAGGTCGTCCAGCGCCGGGCCGGTGTTCGGCGTGTCCACCGAGCCGCTGATGGCGAGCATCGAGGCACCCTTGCCGTCGGCGGTCGAGCGCAGGACCTGGCCGAAGGCGCGCACGCCGTAGGTGTAGCCCTTCTCCTCGCGCAGCACCTTGTCCAGGCGGGAGGTGAGGGTGCCGCCCAGGCAGTAGGTGCCGAGCACCTGGGCCGCCCAGACGCGGTCGTGCCGGTCGGGCCCGATCCGGCCGATCAGCAGCTGGGTCTGGACCGCCCCGGGGCGGTCCACGATGACCACGCGGCCGGTGTCGTCGGCGGTCACCGGCGGCACCGGCAGGGCCTCGGCGGAGTTGCCCGTCCAGGTGCCCAGGGTGTCCGCCAGTACGGCGTCCAGGTCGATTCCGGTGAGGTCGCCGACCACCACCGCGGTGGCGGTGGCGGGGCGTACGTGGGCCTCGTAGAAGGCGCGTACGGCGGCGGAGCCGATCCGGGCGACCGTCTCCTCGGTGCCCTGGCGCGGGCGGGACATCCGCAGGGAGGCCGGGAAGAGCTCCTTGGAGAGCTGCTTGGCGGCGCGGCGCTGCGGGTTGGCCAGCTCGTGCGGGATCTCGTCGAGCCGGTTGCGCACCAGCCGGTCGACCTCGGAGTCGGCGAAGGCGGGGGCGCGCAGCGCCTCGGCGAGCAGGCCCAGCGCCTTGTGCAGGCGGGAGGCCGGCACCTCCAGGGAGACCCGGATGCCCGGGTGGTCGGCGTGCGCGTCGAGGGTGGCGCCGCAGCGCTCCAGCTCGGCCGCGAACTCCTCGGCGGAGTGCTTGTCGGTGCCCTCGGACAGCGCGCGGGCCATGATGGTCGCCACGCCGTCCAGGCCCTCGGGCTCCGCGTCGAGCGGGGCGGCGAGGTTGACCTCGACGGCGACGACCTGCTGGCCGGGGCGGTGGCAGCGCAGCAGGGTCAGGCCGTTGGGCAGGGCGCCGCGGTCGGGGGCGGGGAAGGCCCACGGCTGCGGCTCGCCGGCCTGCGGCCGCGGGTGGAAGGTCATCGTGACGGCTGCGGTGTCGCTCACTGCTCCGCCCCCTCGTTCTCGTCGGACTCGGCGTTCTCGGCGCTCTCGGCATTCTCGTCGGACGCTCCGGATGCCGGCAGCGGCTCGTAGACCAGCACCGCGCGGTTGTCCGGGCGCAGCCGGGCCGCGGCCACGGTCTGCACCTCCTCGGCGGTGATGTCCAGGACGCGCTGGACGGCGGTCAGCGCCAGCTGCGGGTCGCCGAACAGCACGGCGAAGCGGCACAGTTCGTCGGCGCGGCCGGCCACCGTGCTCAGCCGGTCCAGCCACTCCCGCTCCAGCTGCGCCTGGGCGCGCTCCATCTCCTCCGCGGTGGGGCCCTCGGCGGCGAACCGCGCGAGCTCCTCGTCCACGGCCGCCTCGATGTCGGGCACCTCGACCCCGCCGGAGGTCTTCACGTCCAGCCAGCCCAGCGAGGGCGCGCCGGCCAGGCGCAGCATCCCGAAGCCGGCCGCGACGGCCGTCTGGTCGCGGCGTACCAGGCGGTTGTGGAGCCGCGAGGACTCCCCGCCGCCCAGGATGGTCAGCGCCACGTCCGCCGCGTCGCACTCGCGGGTACCGTCGTGCGGGAGCCGGTAGGCGGCCATCAGCGCACGCGCCGGGACCTCCTCGACGATCTCCTGGCGCAGCTGCTCCCCGATGATCTCGGGCAGCGCACCGTCGCGGGGCGGCTGCTTGCCGTCGTGCGCGGGGATGGTGCCGAAGTACTTCTCGACCCAGGCGAGCGTCTTCTCCGGGTCGATGTCGCCGACCACGGACAGCACCGCGTTGTTCGGCGCGTAGTACGTACGGAAGAAGGCGCGCGCGTCCTCCAGCGAGGCCGCGTCCAGATCGGCCATGGAGCCGATCGGGGTGTGGTGGTACGGGTGCCCCTCGGGGTACGCCAGCGCGGTCAGCTTCTCGAAGGCCGTGCCGTACGGGACGTTGTCGTACCGCTGGCGGCGCTCGTTCTTGACGACGTCGCGCTGGTTCTCCATGGACTCCTCGTCCAGGGCGGCCAGGAGCGAGCCCATGCGGTCCGCCTCCAGCCAGAGCGCGAGCTCCAGCTGGTGGGTCGGCATCGTCTCGAAGTAATTGGTGCGCTCGAAACTGGTCGTGCCGTTGAGGGAGCCGCCTGCGCCCTGGACCAGTTCGAAGTGCCCGTTGCCCGGGACGCTCGCCGAGCCCTGGAACATGAGGTGCTCGAAAAGGTGAGCCAGGCCGGTACGGCCCTTGACTTCGTGACGCGAGCCGACGTCGTACCAGAGGCAGACCGCGGCGACCGGGGTCAGGTGGTCCTCGGAAAGCACCACGCGCAGGCCGTTGGCCAGCCGGTGCTCGGTCGCTGTCAGGCCGCCGGAGCCGGCCTGGGCGGTGGCCGTGTGACCCATGGGCATGTGGTCCCTTCGATCGCGATGCAGAGATTTCTGTCAGACCTGCCACTGTATGCAAGCGCGTCGGTTGCCGGATAAGTTCCCGGGTCACTCCCCCAGACTCCGTCTGGGGGGACCCCCGGGGTCGGAGTCGGCGTTGTCGGTGCCTCGGGCCACAATGGTCCGCGTCAGACCCCCCAGCACACCCATTTTGGTTAAGGAGCCGCGCAGCGATGGCCCGCCGCAGCACGAAGACCCCGCCGCCGGAGGATTTCGAGGAGAAGATCCTCGACATCGACGTCGTCGACGAAATGCAGGGCTCCTTCCTCGAGTACGCGTACTCGGTGATCTACTCCCGCGCCCTGCCCGACGCCCGCGACGGCATGAAGCCGGTGCACCGGCGCATCGTGTACCAGATGAACGAGATGGGTCTGCGCCCCGACCGCGGCTATGTGAAGTGCGCCCGCGTCGTCGGCGAGGTCATGGGCAAGCTCCACCCGCACGGCGACGCGTCCATCTACGACGCCCTCGTGCGCATGGCCCAGCCCTTCTCGATGCGGCTGCCGCTGGTCGACGGCCACGGCAACTTCGGTTCGCTCGGCAACGACGACCCGCCGGCCGCGATGCGTTACACCGAGTGCAAGATGGCCGACGCCACCTCGCTGATGACGGAGTCGATCGACGAGGACACCGTCGACTTCACCGCCAACTACGACGGCCAGGAGCGGGAGCCGGTCGCGCTGCCCGCCGCGTACCCGAACCTGCTGGTCAACGGCGCTTCCGGGATCGCGGTCGGCATGGCCACGAACATGCCCCCGCACAACCTCGGCGAGGTCATCGCGGCCGCCCGCCACCTGATCCGCTACCCGCAGGCGGACCTGGAGGCGCTGATGCGCTTCGTGCCGGGTCCCGACCTGCCGACGGGCGGCCGGATCGTCGGCCTCTCGGGGATCAAGGACGCCTACGAGAACGGCCGCGGCACCTTCAAGATCCGCGCGACGGTCACCGTGGACAACGTGACGGCGCGCCGCAAGGGCCTGATCGTCACCGAACTGCCCTTCACAGTCGGCCCCGAGAAAGTCATCGCGAAGATCAAGGACCTGGTCGGCTCGAAGAAGCTCCAGGGCATCGCCGACGTCAAGGACCTCACCGACCGCTCGCACGGTCTGCGCCTGGTCATCGAGATCAAGAACGGCTTCCACCCGGAGGCCGTCCTGGAGCAGCTGTACAAGCTGACGCCGATGGAGGAGTCCTTCGGCATCAACAACGTGGCGCTGGTGGACGGGCAGCCGCTGACGCTGGGCCTCAAGGAGCTGCTGGAGGTCTACCTCGACCACCGCTTCGAGGTCGTCCGGCGGCGCAGCGAGTTCCGCCGCGGCAAGCGCCGCGACCGCCTGCACCTGGTCGAGGGCCTGCTGGTGGCGCTCATCGACATCGACGAGGTCATCCGGCTCATCCGGGACAGCGACAACTCCGCTCAGGCCAAGTCCCGGCTGATGGAGCGGTTCTCGCTGAGCGAGATCCAGACCCAGTACATCCTGGACACCCCGCTGCGCCGCCTCACCAGGTTCGACCGGATCGAGCTGGAGTCCGAGCGCGACCGGCTGACCGGCGAGATCGACGAGCTGACCGGGATCCTGGAGTCCGACACCGAGCTGCGCAAGCTGGTCTCGACGGAACTGGCGGCGGTCGCGAAGAAGTTCGGCACCGAGCGCCGTACGGTCCTGCTGGAGTCGGCGGGCACCGCGGTGGCGGCGGTTCCGCTGGAGGTCGCCGACGATCCGTGCCGCGTGCTGCTGTCCTCGACGGGCCTGCTGGCGCGGACCGTGACCGGTGAGCCGCTGGCGGAGGCCGACGGCAAGCGGGCCAAGCACGACCTGATCGTCTCGCAGGTCCTGGCGACGGCGCGGGCGGAGGTGGGCGTGGTGACGTCGGCCGGGCGCCTGCTGCGCCTGTCGGTGATCGACCTGCCGCAGCTCCCGGACACGGCGGCCGCGCCGACCCTGGCGGGCGGCGCGCCGGTATCGGAGTTCCTCTCCACCCTGGATCCGGACGAGAAGGTCATCTGCCTGACCTCGCTGGACGAGTCCTCGCAGGGCCTGGCGCTGGGCACCGAGCAGGGGGTGGTCAAGCGCGTCGTGCCGGACTACCCGGCCAACAAGGACGAGCTGGAGGTCATCACCCTCAAGGACGGCGACCGGATCGTCGGCGCGGTCGAGCTGCGCACGGGTGAGGAGGACCTGGTCTTCGTCACCGACGACGCCCAGCTGCTGCGCTACCCGGCGGGCCAGGTGCGCCCGCAGGGCCGCCCTGCGGGCGGCATGGCGGGCATCAAGCTCGCCGGGAACGCCAAGGCGGTCCACTTCTCGGCCGTGGACCCGGCGCGGGACGCGATGGTGTTCACGGTGGCGGGCTCGCACGGGACGCTGGACGACTCGGTGCTGTCCGGGAAGCTGACCCCCTTCGACCAGTACCCGCGCAAGGGCCGGGCCACCGGCGGGGTGCGCTGCCAGCGGTTCCTGAAGGGCGAGGACGTGCTGGTGCTGGCCTGGGCGGGCAATTCACCGGTCAGGGCGGCGTCCGAGAACGGCACTCCGGCCGAGCTGCCGGCCGTGGACCCGCGAAGGGACGGCTCGGGGACCGCGCTGCCCGCGGCGGTGGCGGCGCTGGCGGGGGCTCTGCTGTAGGACGGAAGTCGCCCTTCGGGTGGTACGCCCCACCCGGGACGTACCACCCGAAGGGCGACTAGTGTTTTCCCTCTTGGCACTGGCGGTGGGGGAGAACAGAGCTGATGAGTCGTCGCTCGGGCGGAGTGATCGGGGACTGGGCGGAGACCCAGCGCCGGATGCAGCAGACGCAGCTGATCCAGCAGCGCCAGGCGGAGCGTCGGCGGCGGGAACAGCAGGCCGCCGACCGGCAGCACCGCGAGGCCGAGGCCCGGCGTCGTACGGAGCACATCGAGGCGGAAGTCGCCGCCCTCCAGAACCTGCTGGCCGCGGGGTGCCGGGCACCGGCGTTCCGGATGTCCGGGCTGGTCCGGTCCGAGCAGCTCGACCCCTTCAACCCGGGCACGCTGGCGCACCCGGTGCCGATGCCGCAGCTTCACCAGTTCCAGCAGCAGAGCACGGGCTGGACCCTCGGCTCGAACCGGCGGGCGCAGGCCGAGCGCGAGGCACACGCCCGGTACACGCAGGCCTGGCAGGCGGCGCATGCCGCGGAGGCACAGCGACAGCAGCAGCTGGCGTCGTACCGGCAGCAGTACGACCGGTGGGCGGCGGAGCAGCTCGCCGGGATACGGGCGCACAACAGCGGGCTCGCCGAGCTGGCCGGGGCCCTGCGCGCGGGCAGTGCCGAGGCGGTGGTGGAGTACTTCTCGGCCGCCCTGTACGCCTCGACGGCCTGGCCGGAGGCGCTGCCGAGGCAGGTGGCGGCCGCATACGACCCGGGGGCGCGCCAGCTGGTGCTGGACTGGGAGCTCCCGGGTTACGAGGTGGTGCCGGCGGCCAAGTCGGTGCGGTTCGTGCCGAGTACGGGCCAGGACAAGGAGACGGCCCGCCCGGCGACGCAGCGGCGGACGCTGTACCGGGACCTGCTGGCGCAGTGCGTGCTGCTGGTGGTGCGCGAGCTGTACGCGGCGGACGAGTTCGGCGTGCTGGACTCGGTGGTCGTCAACGGGTTCGTGGACGCCCACGATCCGGTGACGGGCCTGGAAGCGCAGCTCGTGGTCGCCACGGTGTCGGCGGCGCGGTCCGCCTTCGAGGTGCTGCGGCTTGAGCAGGTCAGCGCGGTGGATTGTCTGGTTGCGGGGTTGGGCGGGCAGCTGTCGGCGCGCCCCGACCAGCTGGCGGCCGTGCGCCCCGGGCGCCGGCCCGACGAGGTCGGCGGAGGTGTCGTCAGCCACGGCGGGCACACCGGCGAAGCGGACGAGGACGAGCCGGACCTCTTCGCGATGGACCCGATCGCCTTCGAGAACCTGGTCGCCGAGCTGTTCCGGGCGATGGGCATGGAGGCGGTGACCACGCAGCGGTCGGGCGACGGCGGGGTGGACGTGGAGGCGCTGGACCCGGCGCCGATCCGTGGTGGGCGGATCGTGGTGCAGGTCAAGCGCTACCGGAACACGGTGCCGCCGACGGCCGTGCGTGATCTGTACGGCACGGTCCAGGACAAGGGGGCGAACAAGGGGGTGCTGGTCACCACGGCGTCCTTCGGGCCCGGTTCGTACACCTTTGCCAACGGCAAGCCGCTGGAGTTGGTTCCCGGGGCGGATCTGGTCGAGCTGCTGCACCAGTACGGGCTGCGCGGCCGCCTCGGCGGTGGCCCGGCGGCCTCGGCGGTCCCCGCCCAGCGGAGGCCCGAGCCCGCTCCCGCGGCGGACCACAACGTGCTCGGCATGTCCTGGGCGGGGTCCGTCGCACTGGACGTGTGCGCGCTCGTCTGTACGGGCAACCGGGTGCTGAGCGAGGAGCACTTCGTCTTCTTCAACAACCCGCGGACCCCGGACGGTGCAGTACGGGCCCGCGCGCACTCGGCACCCGACAAGGCGGCGCTGGAGGTCTCCTTCGAGGCCCTGCCGGAGTCCGCCGACCGCCTGGTCCTCGTGGCCGCGGTCGACCCGGAGGTCGATCCGCACGCCGACCTCGCCGGGTTCACCGACGCCCACATCCGCCTGCTGTCCGCCGGTGGCGAGGAACTCGGGCGGCTGGACGTCTCCGACGGCCGGGCCGGCGAGACCGCCCTGGTACTCGGCTCCTTCCGGCGCCGCTCCAACGGCGACTGGGATTTCGTGATCGGCGGCAAGGGCTACCGGGGCGGCCTGGAGGGCCTGCTGAGGGAGTACGGGGTCGAGGTGGCCTAAGGCCTGTTCATCTCCAGGACAGGCATCGGCTCGACGTGTGAGGAGGAGCCTGTGGCAACGCTTTCAGAGATCACAGCCCTGATGGGCGAACCCCGTTTCAACTGGTCGGATCCGGCTCCGTGGACCGAACTGGAGCGGGAACTCGGTACCGCATTTCCTGCGGACTTCCGCGAGATCGTGGACGCCTACGGTTCGATCGCGGTCAACGGGCAGTTGTATCTGACACATCCCGCCGGTCATCTTCTGCGCAGTCTGGGAGAGGGCATCAGGGGGGATCTCGCGCTCTGGCGCGAGGAGGACATGGCCGAGTTCCTGCCCAGTCCGGTTGGGGCGAACCCCGGTGAGTTGATACCGGTGGCATCGGCCACGACGGGGGAAGCGGTGTTCCTCCGTGTTCCCGACGCCCCCTCGTCGCCCTGGCGAGTCGTGGTTCAGGAGTTCGACAGTCCGGCCTGGACCCTCTACGAGATGACGTTCAGCGATTGGTTGCTGGCTTATCTCAGGGGTAGGGACGTGACGGTGTGTTCCCGCAACTTCGCGCCTGACCGCCCGTTCTACGCCTTCCTGCCCTGAAGATCAGCGAGCTGATCGTTTGACCTGCGCGGTCGGCCCTCAAGGAGACAGGCTCCGGCCGGCTAGGCGTCGGTGTCGTCCTCGGAACCGGCGGGCCGGGCCACGTACCGCAGGATGCCCCACATGCTCTCGGGACGCCCCTCGTGCGGGGCCGGTTCGCGGCAGGCCTCCAGCTCACGCAGCAGCCCCGGTCCGTCGGTGCCGGAGCCGATCAGGACGAGCCGCGTCAGGCGTGCCTCGCCCCGCCCCCAGGGCTCCGGCGCGAAGCGGAGGAAGCGGCCGACCGCGTGGATCTCGTACCGCTCTTCGTGGCCGGGGACGCCGAAGTAGACGAAGCCCTTGACGCGGTAGAGCCCGGCCGGCCGGCGGTCGAGGAAGTCGAGGAACCGGCGCGGGGAGAGGGCCTGCTCCGAGACGAACTGCGTGCTCTCGTATTCCGTGTGCGGGTGCGAGCAGTGCTCGTGGTCCTCGGCCTCCGCGATCAGGTCCTCGAAGGAGAGCTGCCCGCGGGTCTCGGTCCAGGTGCGGCGGTCGAAGAGCAGTTCCGGGTCGATCCGTCCGTGGTCGGCCCCGATCACGGGGATGCCCGGCGCACAGAGCGCGGCGAGTTCCCCCTCGACGCGGGCCCGTTCCGCGGCGTCGACGCGGTCGGTCTTGTTGAGCACCACCAGGTCGGCGACGGCGAGGTGGCGGTCGGTCCCGGGGTGCTTGGCCCGGGTCGCGTCGAACTCGGCCGCGTCCACGACCTCGACCATGCCGCCGTAGCGGATGTCCGGGTTCTCGCTGGCCATGAGCATCCGGATCATCTCCTGGGGCTCGGCCAGCCCGCTCGCCTCGATGACGATCACGTCGATCCGGTGGACGGGCGCGGAGAGCTTCTCCAGGTACGCGTCCAGCTCGCTGCCGTCGACGGCGCAGCACAGGCAGCCGCCGCCGAGGGAGACCATGGAGTCCCCGACCTGGCCGGCCACCGACATGGCGTCGATCTCGATCGACCCGAAGTCGTTGACGACGACTCCGATTCGGGTGCCTCCTCGGTTGCCGAGGAGGTGGTTCAGCACGGTGGTCTTGCCGGATCCGAGGAATCCGGCGAGGACGACGACGGGGATGGGCTGCCTGCTGTTCACCCGGTCGATCGTAGCCAAGCGCGGTCAGCCGAGGGGCGGCACCGGCTGGGGCGGGGTCGGGCCGGTGTAGCGGGCGGCGGGTCGGATGATCTTCGAGTCGGCGGCCTGTTCGAGGATGTTGGCGCTCCAGCCGACCACGCGGGCCGCGCAGAAGGTCGGGGTGAACATCGTGCGCGGGAGCCCGCACAGCTCCATGACCACGCCCGCGTAGAACTCCACGTTCGTGTGCAGTTCGCGGCCCGGCTTGAGCTCGGCGAGGATCTCCTCGACCTGGCGCTCGACCTCGACGGCGAAGTCCACGAGGGGGCCGCCGAAGCCGCGGGCCGTGTCGCGCAGCATGCGGGAGCGGGGGTCCTCGGTGCGGTAGACGGGGTGGCCGAAACCCATGATCCGGTCCCCCGCGAGGACCCGCTCCCGGATCCACGGCCCGATCCGGTCGGCGGTGCCGATGGCGTCCAGGGTGTCCAGGGCCCGGCTCGGGGCGCCACCGTGCAGGGGGCCGGAGAGGGCGCCGATCGCCCCGGTCAGGCAGGCCGCGACATCGGCGCCGGTGGAGGCGATCACGCGGGCGGTGAAGGTCGAGGCGTTGAACCCGTGGTCGATGGTGGAGATCAGGTACTGCTCGACCGCGCGGGTCTTGACCGGGTCGGGCTCGTGGCCGGTCAGCATGTAGAGGTAGTTGGCGGCGTAGGGCAGGTCGTCGCGCGGTTCGACCAGCTCCAGGCCCTGGCCCAGCCGGTGCAGCGCGGTCAGCAGGGTCGGTACGGCGGCGCAGGCGGCCAGGGCGTCTGCGGCGCGGCGGCCGGGGGCGATGTCGTACAGGGGGCGGAAGCCGGCGGAGGCGCCGAGCAGCGAGAGCGCGGTGCGCAGTCCGGCGAGGGGTCCGGAGAGGACGGTGGCGCGCGCGAGGGCGGGGAGCGCGTCCCGCACCTCCTCGGGAAGCCGGCGCAGCGGGACGATCTCGGCGGCGAAGGCGGCGCGCTGGGCCGCGTCCGCCGGGAGCGTGCCGCGGAACATCAGGTGCCACACGTCCTCGAAGCTGCGGCTTCCGGCGAGCTCGACGGCCGAGTACTGGCGGTAGTGGTAAAAGCCCTCACGGCCCCGGACATCACCGAGCTCGGTCTCGGTGACCACGACTCCCGCGAGACCGCGGGGTACTTCGACAGTGGTGTTCATGGATCGACCATCGATGATTGATGGAATCCTTGTCAATATTGATCGAATCAATATATGTAGGCTGTCGTGCATGAACGAAGAGCGACGGCTCACCACCCGCCAGGCCGCCGAGCTGCTCGGGGTGAAGCCCGCCACGGTGTACGCCTACGTCAGCCGCGGCCAGCTCACGAGCCGGCGCGATCCGGTGGGCCGCGGCAGCAGTTTCGACGCGCGCGAGGTGGAGGCGCTGGCCCGGCGCAACCGGCGCGAGGCGGCGACCCCCACCGGTGAGCTCTCCGTACGCACGTCCCTCACGCTCATCGAGCGGGACCGGTACTACTTCCGCGGCGTGGACGCGGTGGCCCTGGCCTCGCGGTACGCCTACGAGGAGGTCGCGGAGTGGCTCTGGACGGGCGCGCTCCCGCACGGGGCCCGGTTCGCCGCTCCCGCGGAGCCCCTCGCCGCGGCCCGGCGGGCGGTGGCCGCCCTCCCGGAGCACAGCGGTCCGGTCGACCGGCTGCGGGTGGCGGTGGCCGCCGCGGCGGTGGCGGACCCGCTGCGCTTCGACCTGTCCGAGGAGGCCGTACTGGGCTCCGCGCGCTGCCTGATCCCCACGCTGGTCGGCGCCCTGCCCGAGGCCGGGCCCGCCGCGTGGGCGGGCGACGGCCGGATGGCCCGGCAGCTGTGGGCGCGGCTGACGGCGTGCGAGCCGGACCCGGACGCGCTGGCCGTGCTGGATCTGGCGCTGGGGCTGCTGGTCGACCACGATCTGGCTGCCTCCACCCTGGCGGTACGGGTGGCAGCGTCGGCCCGGGCCCACCCGTACGCGGCGGTGTCGGCCGGACTCGGCGCGCTCGAAGGGCCGCTGCACGGCGCGGCCGGCCGGCTCGCGCACCGGATGCTGGCGGAGGTCCTGGAGCGGGGCGGGGCCGCTCCGGTGGTGGCGGAGTACCTGCGGGCGGGGCGGCGGGTGCCGGGGCTGGGGCACCGGCTGTACAAGGGCGGGGACCCGCGCGCGCAGGCGCTCTTCGCCCGCCTGGACGATCTGCCGCAGGCCGGGCCGGCGTTGGGCGCCGCGCGGGAGGTGGCCGAGGTGATGGCCAGGCAGGGCGGCGGACTGCACGCCAATGTGGATCTGGCGCTGGCCGTGCTGACGGTGGCGTGCGGGATGCCGGCGGAGGCCGGGGAGACGGTCTTCGCGGTGGCGCGCACGGCCGGCTGGATCGCGCACGCGCTGGAGGAGTACCAGGAGCGGCCGCTGCGGATGCGCCCGAGCGGGGAGTACCACGGGCCCCGCCCGCCACAGCCGATGCCGTGACGCCGGCAGCGGCCGCGACGGTGTGGCGGATGTGGGTTCTCATCGGTGGTCCCCTTCGAGCATCGAACGGGAGGCGTGGGGGCGAGCGCGGCACACTCAACCACCACCCACAGATGAACGCAATATCTCGCGCATACTCCGTAAGAGATTGACAGAGATGCGCAGTACAGAGAACGCAAAAAGGGCTCCGGGACGTCGGCGGATGACGTTCCGGAGCCCTGGGCTCGCCGGTCGAAGGCGGTACGGGCGCTACCCGCGGGGGGCCTGCGCGGTGGAGCCCCGAACCACCAGCTCCGGCTCGAAGAGCAGTTCGCCGGGCTGGACGGCGGCCCCCTGGATCTGCGCGGTGAGCAGCTCGACCGCGGCCCGGCCCATCGCCTCGATGGGCTGGCGGACGGTGGTCAGCGGGGGCTCGGTGCAGTTCATGAACGCGGAGTCGTCGTACCCCACCACGGAGACCTCGCGGGGCACGTCCAGTCCCCGGCGGCGTGCGGCCCGTATCGCCCCGAGGGCCAGGGGGTCGCTCGCGCAGATGATGCCGGTGACCCCGCGGTCCAGCAGCCGGGAGGCGGCCGCGTGCCCGCCTTCCAGCGAGAACAGGGCCCGCTCCACGTGGGCTTCGGGCAGCTCGGTGCCGGCCGCGGCGGCCACCGACTGGGCGGCCACCAGCTTGCGCAGCGAGGGCATGTGGTCCGGCGGGCCGAGCACCAGGCCGATCCTCTCGTGCCCGAGGGAGGCCAGATGGCGCCAGGCCTGTTCGACGGCGACGGCGTCGTCGCAGGCCACGCAAGGGAAGCCGAGGTCCTCGATGGAGGCGTTGATGAGCACCACCGGAACCTTGCGCTCCGACAGCAGCCGGTAGTGCTCGTGCGGGGCGTCGGCCTGCGCGAAGAGGCCTCCCGCGAAGACCACTCCGGACACCTGCTGCTGGAGCAGCAGTGCCACGTAGTCGGCCTCGGAGACCCCGCCAGTGGTCTGGGTGCAGAGCACCGGGATCATTCCTTGCTGGGCCAGCGCGCCCCCGATGACCTCGGCGAAGGCCGGGAAGATGGGGTTCTGGAGCTCGGGCAGGACCAGCCCGACCAGCCGGGCGCGCTCGCCGCGCAGCTGGGTGGGGCGCTCGTAGCCGAGGACATCGAGGGCGGTGAGCACGGACTGGCGGGTGGCCTCCGAAACGCCCGGCTTGCCGTTGAGCACCCGGCTGACCGTTGCCTCGCTGACTCCCACCTTCTTCGCCACTTGAGCAAGTCGTCGCGTCATGAGCGCAAGACTAGCGCAAGAAATGCAAGTTTCTTGCAGTTCGATTACGGCCAGTTTGACGCATGGAAGAGCGGCATGAAAGAGGTCACGCACTCCACCCGCAGCGAGCCCTGGAACCCAGCACGGCGATATCGGACGTGACGGTCGTGACGGGGCGGGGCACCCTCGGGATGCCCCGCCTGTCACCTACGGGAGCTGGTTGATCTTGAACGTCGAGGTCGTGTCCCGCACGTCCACGGCGTTGTCGCTCGTCTTCAGGTTGTGGACGGTGACCTCACCGGCCGCCGGCCCCTGCCCCGCCTCCGGCATCTCGTTCGCCCAGAGGCCGAAGCCGGACTTCGCGTCGAAGGCGTCGCCGCTTGGGGCTGGCTGCGGCTCTCCCAGGCGGCGGGCAGCTTGAGCACCACCTGGTCGACCCGGGTGACGGCCCCGAGATCGGTCTGCACCCCTTGGGGGAAGGTGCTGCCCGCGCTCTCCCAGTACGTCGACTGGTTGCCGTCGGTGATGTTGGCGGCCGGGGCCCGCCCTCTTCATTTGAGCCTTCTCATATGTCCTCGTCCCTCGGCATGAGTTTTTTGAACCAGCTGAGACAGGAATTTGCATCGTCCAGTGGGAGAGTTGCCGAGTGCTGCTCAGTCGTCTACTGCTACGACCGCACTTTCACGCCCTCATCTCTTGCGCAAGCTGGGCACAATTGACGCAAGGGATTTGCGTGAATGAGGGAATTCCGCTTAGGCGGGAGCCGACCTACCGTTGCTACTCATGCGGTTCCTCCTCATGAGCGCTCGGCGCCTCGGGCTGCCCAGACGGGCCGTCTCCCAGATCCTGCTGACCCAGCTGGCCATCGCCGGCGGGGTGGTCGTGCTGGCCACCGGGCTCTTCCTGGCCCCGCTGAGCGCGCAGCTCGACGACCAGGCCATGCGGCGGGCCCTCGCCATCGCGCAGAGCGCCGCGGCCGACCCGTCGCTGGCCGCCGACCTGCTGGACTCCGGGGCCTCGCCGGACAGCCCGGTGCAGTCCTCGGCCGAGCGGATCCGCCGGGCCACCGGAGCCGAGTACGTCGTCGTGATCGACCTGGACGGCATCCGCCGCTCGCACCCCAGCCCCGGACGGATCGGGCTGCCCGTCTCCACCGACCCGGGCGATGCCCTGGCGGGCCGCGAGGTCATGGAGATCGACGAGGGCACCCTCGGCCGCTCCGCCCGCGGCAAGGTCCCGCTCCTGGCGGCCGACGGCGAGATCGTCGGCGCCGTCTCGGTCGGCATCGCCTACGACAGCGTCCACGACCGGCTGCTGGGCGCCATCCCCGGCCTGCTGGCCTACGCGGGCGGCGCCCTCGCCGCCGGCGCCCTGGCCGCCTACCTGGTGTCCCGCAGGATCCAGCGGCAGACCCGGGACCTGGCCTTCTCCGACATCGCGGGCCTGCTCACCGAGCGCGAGGCGATGCTGCACTCCGTCCGCGAAGGCGTGATCGCGCTCGACCGGGCGGGCCGGGTCCGGCTCGTCAACGACGAGGCCGCCCGCCTGCTGGGCCTCACGCCGGACGCGGCGGGCCCCTCGGGCGGCCTCGCCGGACGTCCGCTGGACGACGTCCTCGGCGCCGGACGCACCGCGGACGTCCTCGCAGGCCGTGTGACCGGCCGCGACCTGGTCACCGTCCAGGGCCCCCGGGTCCTGGTCGCCAACCGGATGCCGACCGAGGACGGCGGCGCCGTGGCCACCCTGCGCGACCGCACCGAGCTGGAGCACCTGGGCCGCGAGCTCGACTCCACCCGTGGCCTCATCGACGCCCTGCGCGCCCAGGACCACGAGCACGCCAACCGCCTCCACACCCTCCTCGGCCTGCTGGAGCTCGGCCTGCACGAGGAGGCGGTGGAGTTCGTGACGGAGGTCGTCGGGGTGCACCGCACCACCGCCGAACAGGTCACGGAGAAGGTCCACGACCCGCTGCTGGCAGCCCTCCTGGTGGGCAAGGCGACCGTCGCGGCGGAGCGCGGCGTCCCCCTGCGGCTGGCCGAGACCACCCTCCTCCCCGACCGCCTGGTGGACCCGGGCGACCTCGTCACGATCGTCGGCAACCTGGTGGACAACGCCCTGGACGCCGCCGTCGGCTCGACGGCACCCCTGGTGGAGGTGGAGCTGCGCGCCGAAGGCCGGACGGCGGTGCTCCGCGTGCGCGACAGCGGCCCCGGCGTCCCCGTCGCACGCCGCGAGGAGATCTTCACGGAGGGCTGGTCGACCAAACAGGCCAAGGCCCACCGTGAGCGCGGGCTGGGCCTCGCCCTCGTACGCCGCCTCGCGGAGCGGCAGGGCGGCAGCGCCCGGGCCGGCGAGACAGCGGACGGAGGGGCGGAGTTCTCCGTCGTGCTCCCGGAGGCCCTGCGATGAACGAGACCCCGATGCGCGTATTGGTCGTCGACGACGACATGCGCGTTGCCCGGATCAACGCGGCGTACGTGGCGAAGGTTCCCGGTTTCCTGGTGGTCGCCCAGACCCACTCCGCGGCCGAAGCCCTCGCGTTCCTGACCACCCACCCCGTGGACCTGATCCTCCTCGACCACTACCTCCCGGACGAGAACGGCCTCGACCTGGTGCGCCGCCTGCGCCAACTCGGCCGCAGCACCGACGTGATCATGGTCACCGCCGCCCGCGACCTGGCCACCGTCCAGGCCGCCATGCGCCTCGGCGCCCTCCAGTACCTGGTCAAGCCCTTCACCTTCGCCGGCCTGCGATCGAAGCTGGAGGCCTACGGGACACTGCGCCGCGCCCTCGACACCGGGGGCGAGGCCGAACAGGTCGATGTGGACCGGATCTTCGGCGCCCTCGCCGCCGCCGGATCCCCGAACGAGCTCCCCAAGGGCCACTCCCCCACCACCGCCGAACTGGTCCGCCAGGTCCTCCGCTCCGCGGGAGGCCCCCTGTCCACCCAGCAGATCGCCGACCGGGCGGGCATCAGCCGCCAGACCGCCCAGCGCTACCTGAAGCTCCTCGAACGCTCGGGCCGCGTCACCCTGGCCCTCCGCTACGGCGAGACGGGCCGCCCGGAGCACCGCTACACCTGGCTCCCCTCAGAGGGATCCGGCTGAGGGGGGCGGGCGGGGAGGACGGGCCGAGGGGGACCGGCCGGCGGCGCTCAGACGGCCCCGGCCCCCGTCAGCGAACGGACCTCCGTCTCGGCGTGCTTGCGCTCGTCCGCCTCCTCGCCCGAGGTGACGGTGCCCAGCCAGCCCGCCAGGAAGCCCAGCGGGATGGAGACGATCCCCGGGTTCTGGAGCGGGAAGTACTGGAAATCCACCCCGGGGAAGAGGGATTCGGGGCTCCCGGAGACCACGGGCGAGAGCACGACCAGCAGCACCGCCGGGATCAGGCCGCCGTACACCGCCCAGACGGCACCCCGCGTGGTGAACCCGCGCCAGAAGAGCGAGTACAGCAGGACCGGCAGATTCGCCGAGGCCGCCACCGCGAAGGCCAGTCCCACCAGGAAGGCCACGTTGAGGTTCTGGGCGAGCAGCCCGAGGGCGATCGCGACCGCCCCGATGCCGACGGCCGCGACCCGGGCCACGGAGACCTCGCTGCGCTGCCTGGCGTGCCTGCGCTTGAGGGAGGCGTACAGGTCGTGCGCGACGGAGGCCGAGGAGGCCAGGGTGATCCCGGCGACCACGGCGAGGATGGTGGCGAAGGCGATGGCGGCCACGAAGGCGAAGAGCACCGCGCCCCCGGTGGACTCGGCGCCCCCGCCGAGGAAGGCGGCGAGCAGCGGAACCGCCGTGTTCCCGGAGGCGTTGGAGGCCCGCACCGCGTCGGGGCCCACCAGCGCGGCCGCCCCGAAGCCGAGCACGATGGTCATCAGGTAGAAGCCGCCGATCAGCGCGATCGCCCACACCACCGACCGGCGCGCGGCCCGCGCGGTGGGCACCGTGTAGAAGCGCGACAGGATGTGCGGCAGCCCGGCGGTTCCGAGGACCAGCGCGAGGCCGAGGCTCATGAAGTCGGCCCGGGCGGTCCAGTCGCCGCCGTACTTGAGGCCGGGGCCCAGGAAGCGGAGCCCGTGCCCGCTGCGCTCGGCGGCGCTGGTGAGCAGCTGGTCGAAGTTCCCGTGGAAGCGCAGCAGCACGAGCACGGTCAGGGTGATCGTCCCGCCCATCAGCAGCACTGCCTTCACGATCTGGATCCAGGTGGTGGCCCGCATCCCGCCGAAGGACACATAGACCACCATCAGCGCTCCCACACCGATCACCGTGAGCGTCCGTGCCGCGGTGCCGGAGCTACCGAGGAGCAGGCCGACCAGACTCCCCGCACCGACCATCTGCGCGACGAGGTAGAGCACGGAGACGACGACCGAGGAGGTGCCGGCCGCGATCCGCACCGGCCGCTCGCTCATCCGCGCGGCCACCACGTCGGCGAGGGTGAAGCGCCCGCAGTTGCGGACCAGCTCGGCGACCAGGAACAGCACCACCAGCCAGGCGACCAGGAACCCCACCGAGTACAGCATGCCGTCGTAGCCGAAGAGGGCGATCAGCCCGGAGATGCCGAGGAAGGAGGCGGCGGACATGTAGTCGCCCGCGATGGCGAAACCGTTCTCCAGAGGGGAGAACAGCCGCCCGCCGGCGTAGAACTCCTCCGCCGACCCGTGCCGGTTGCGGCTGACCCAGGTGGTGATACCCAGGGTCACCGCGATGAAGACGCTGAACAGGATCAGCGCGAGGGTCTGGTGCTCGGTGGTCACCGGCCGGTCCCCCTCGCCCGGTTCCGCTCCTGGCCGCGCTCCTGCTCGAAGACGGTCCAGCGCAGGTCGAGCGCGGCGCGGTCCCGGCGCAGTCGCGCGTGCCGGGCGTACGCCCAGGTCAGCAGGAAGGTGCTGAGGAACTGGCCGAGCCCCGCCAGCATGGCCACGTTGACGGCGCCGGTCACGGGCCGGGCCATGACGCCGGGTGCGGCGGTGGCGGCGACCACGTAGGCGACGTACCAGAGGAAGAAGCCGGCGGTCGCGGGGACGACGAACCTTCGGTAGCGGCTGCGGACCTCCTGGAAGGCAGCGCTGCGCTGCACCTCGAGGTAGATCTCGGATGCGCCGGGCCCGGGGCGGCCGTCGGGGGCCGGGGTCGGCGGGGACGCTTCCCCGCCCTCGCCCCAGCCGACGGCCAGCGCGTCGTACCAGGGGTCGTCCAGCCGGATCGTTCCGGCATCACGACCTTCGTGCTTGTCCACCGAACTCTCCTTGTCCGCTGCCGCATTGGCCGCGTGCCCACAAGGATGTGCGGAATGGACCCTTTCCGGACTGGTGTCCCGGCACTGTTCACCCCTTCAGGTGATGGAGTGAACAGCCCGGGTGTGCCGGTCGCGGGGTCAGGCGTCGATGCGCGAGCGGTCCAGGGTGGCCGCGGAGCTCGTGATGAACTCCTTGCGCGGGGCGACCTCGTTACCCATGAGGAGGTCGAAGACCTGCTCGGCCGAGTCCAGGTCGCCGATGTTGATCCTGCGCAGGGTGCGGAAGCGGGGGTCCATGGTGGTCTCCGCCAGCTGGTCCGCGTCCATCTCGCCGAGGCCCTTGTAGCGCTGGATCGAATCCTTGTACCGGATGTTCTTGCGCTGGTACTCCAGGAGGGTCTGGCGCAGCTCGTTGTCCGAGTACGTGTAGACGTACTTGTCCTGGCCCTTCTTCGGCTGGACCAGCTCGATCCGGTGCAGCGGGGGCACGGCCGCGAAGACCCGGCCCGCCTCGACCATCGGCCGCATGTACCGCTGGAAGAGCGTGAGCAGCAGGCAGCGGATGTGCGCGCCGTCGACGTCGGCGTCGACGAGCAGGACGATCTTCCCGTAGCGGGCGGCGTCGAGGTCGAAGGTCCGGCCCGAGCCGGCTCCTATGACCTGGATGATCGCCCCGCACTCGGTGTTCTTGAGCATGTCCGAGACGGACGACTTCTGGACGTTGAGGATCTTGCCGCGGATCGGCAGCAGCGCCTGGAATTCGGAGTTCCGGGCGAGCTTCGCCGTGCCGAGGGCCGAGTCTCCCTCGACGATGAAGAGCTCGCTGCGCTCCACGTCGTCGCTGCGGCAGTCGGCCAGCTTCGCGGGCAGCGAGGAGGTCTCCAGCGCGGTCTTGCGGCGCTGCGCCTCCTTGTGCTGGCGGGCCGCGATACGGGTCCGGGCGGCCGCGACGATCTTCTCCATCACGGCGCGGGCCTGCTGCTTGTCGTCGCGCTTGGTGGAGGTCAGGAAGGCCTTGAGCTCCTTGGCCACCACGGCGGCGACGATCCGGGTGGCGGCCGAGGTGCCGAGCACCTCCTTGGTCTGGCCCTCGAACTGCGGCTCGGCGAGGCGGACGGTGACGACGGCCGTCATGCCCTCCATCGCGTCGTCCTTGACCACGTCGTCCTCGGCGACGCGCAGCAGCTTCGCGGAGCGCAGGACCTCGTTGACGGTCTTGGCGACCGAGCGCTCGAAGCCGGAGACGTGGGTGCCGCCCTTGGGGGTGGCGATGATGTTCACGAAGGACTTGACGTTGGTCTCGTACCCCGTGCCCCAGCGCAGGGCGATGTCCACGCCGAGCTCGCGGGTGACCTCGGTGGGGGTCATGTGGCCGCGGTCGTCGAGGACCGGGACGGTCTCCTTGAAGGTGCCCGTGCCGGTCAGGCGCAGCACGTCGCAGACGGCCTTGTCCTGGGCTAGGTAGTCGCAGAACTCGCTGATGCCCCCGTCGAAGCGGAAGGTCTCCTCGGTCTTGCCGGCCCCGTCGATGCCCCGCTCGTCGCGGACGACGAGGGTCAGGCCCGGGACGAGGAAGGCGGTCTGGCGGGCTCGCTGGTAGAGCGTCTCCAGGTTGAGCCGCGCGTCCTTGAGGAAGATCTGGCGGTCCGCCCAGTAGCGGACGCGGGTGCCGGTGCGGCCCTTGGGGACCCGCTTGACCTTGCGCAGGCCGTTGGCGGGGTCGAAGGGGCTGTCGGGGCCCTGCTCGGTGAACATCCCGGGCACGCCGCGGCGGAAGCTGATCGCGTGGGTGGAGCTGCCCCGGTCGACCTCGACGTCCAGGCGGGCGGAGAGGGCGTTGACCACGGAGGCGCCGACACCGTGCAGGCCGCCGGAGGCCGCGTACGAGCCGCCGCCGAACTTTCCGCCGGCGTGCAGCTTGGTCATGACGACCTCGACGCCGGACAGGCCGGTCTTGGGCTCGACGTCCACGGGAATGCCGCGGCCGTTGTCGCGGACCTCGACGGAGGCGTCCTCGTGGAGGATCACCTCGATGTGGTCGCAGTAGCCGCCCAGGGCCTCGTCGACGGAATTGTCGATGATCTCCCAGAGGCAGTGCAGGAGGCCTCGGCTGTCGGTCGAGCCGATATACATGCCGGGGCGCTTGCGGACGGCCTCCAGCCCTTCGAGGACGAGCAGGTGCCGCGCGGTGTAGTTGGAACCGTCCCGGTCTGCTCCGGACAGCAGCGCGCTGGAAGGCACGGACGTGTCGGCGGTCACGCAGTTCGCTCCTCGCTGAATTTCTTTTCTGGCCCTGTCGGGCGCAGGGGTGGCTCGGTTGCCGGTCGAAGGGTACCGAGGCCAGGTAGAGCCGATGCAACGCCACCCTCGCGCGTTCCTCAGCCTAGTCCAGATCCGTACGGTTGTTCGATCCCCCGTGGGGGTGACAGAAACATCACGTTCCCTTCCAGGCATGAACCATTTAGGGTTCGGGCACGTCCTCATGAACAACCTGGCGCTCAGCCGGGGGAGGATGGAACTGCAACAAGCGAACGACTGACAACGCGAAACCGTAAAGCAACGCAATACGGCTCCTTCGCCGCCAACCGGCAGCAGCCGGCCAGCTTCGGAAGGAAGTTTCGAGGAAAAGCCGCGAGCGGGAACGTTTTCGGCCTGGTTGGATGTTGACCCTGGTACGACAGCTCGTCGAGCTAGAGAAGAGGCGACGTGACTACTGTTCTGACACCCGCGACCCCGCTGACGGCCGCTGACCGATGCGACCGTTGCGGCGCCCAGGCATATCTGCGCGTCGTCCTGCTGAGCGGCGGTGAACTGCTCTTCTGCGCCCACCACGGTCGCAAGTTCGAGCCGGAACTCAAGAAGATCGCCGCGGAAATACAGGATGAGACCGAGCGGCTTACGTCCGCTCCGGCTGCCAATGCCGCCGAACCCGAGGACCGCTGACACAGGCCTGTCCCTCGCATCCGACGAGCCAGGACCGGCCAGGCCGGTCGATGGGCGGCGCCCCTGCGACCCAGGGATGCCGCCCGTCCTCACTTCCGGGACCGCCCGCCCCCTCGGGGACGGGCGGTTTCCCGTTTTCCGCGTCGCCGCGCCGCCGGCTCCCTCCGCTGCCGCCTGGCTCGGGCACTAGCCCGTACGGTGCCCCCATACGGGCCCTGCAGCCGGTCCGGAGCCCCTGCGGGCACCCGGCTCGGCGTCCAGGGCCCCCGCGGGCCGCTCGCCCTTCTCCGGGGCTGTCACGAAGCCGGCCAGCGCGGCGACCCGCGTGTACACCCCCGGGCTGTCGGCCCGCCCGCAGCCGCGCCCCCATGACACCAGCCCGATAAGCCGCCCCTGGGCCACCAGCGGGCCCCCGCTGTCACCCTGGCAGGCGTCCTTGCCTCCGCCGCCGTCCCCCGCGCACACCATCGACTGCGCCTGGTACTGCCCGTCCGCGTCACCGGGGTAGGCGCGCGCGCACGCCTCGTCCGCCAGCACGGTCACCGGCGCGGCCCGGAGCGCGTACGCGTAGTCACCGAAGCCGCTCGTGTCGCCCCACCCGTATACGGCCGCCTCGGTCCCGGGTGCGTAGGCGGGATGCCCCGTCTCGGCCAAGGGGAGGACGTGCTGGGCGGGCACGGCTTCGGCGAGTTCCAGCACGGCCAGGTCCCCGGCGTTGGTCTTCGGGTCGTAGTCCGGGTTCACCCGGGCCCCGCGCACCGCGATCTCGCGTCCCTCGCCCGCCCGCAGCTCCGTACGGCCGGCAATCACCCGGAAGTCGGCGACCGTCTCCACCGGGCCGCCCAGCACCTCCCGGCCCAGGCAGTGGGCCGCGGTCAGCACCCTCGTGGGGGACACGATGACGCCCCCGCAGAACTGGCCGCCCCGCGTACCCCCGAACCGGTCACGGCTGGCCAGGGCCACGACCCACGGGCTGTCGGCGACCTTCACCGGCTTCCCGCCGATCACCACACTGTCAGCGGCCGCCTGCGGCATCTGGGCCAGCGGCGCGGCGGCCGCTCCCGCCGCCAGGGTCAGCGCTCCCGCCAGAGCACGGGCAAAGGGACGACGCATGAGGCCTCCTGACTCCGAGTGTGCATGACTCCACCCAGAGTGGGATGCCCGGTGGCCGTGCGCACCCGCGCGGCCACCCGCCGTCGACCCGTACCGGTCAGTCCAGGTAGTCGCGCAGCACCTGGGAACGGGACGGGTGGCGCAGCTTCGACATCGTCTTCGACTCGATCTGGCGGATCCGCTCACGCGTGACGCCGTAGACCTTGCCGATCTCGTCGAGGGTCTTGGGCTGGCCGTCCGTGAGGCCGAAGCGCATGGAGACCACGCCGGCCTCGCGCTCGCTCAGGGTGTCGAGCACCGAGTGCAACTGCTCCTGGAGGAGCGTGAAGCTCACGGCATCGGCCGGGACGACCGCCTCGGAGTCCTCGATCAGGTCGCCGAACTCGCTGTCGCCGTCCTCGCCGAGCGGCGTGTGCAGGGAGATCGGCTCGCGGCCGTACTTCTGGACCTCGATGACCTTCTCGGGGGTCATGTCCAGTTCCTTGGCGAGCTCCTCCGGAGTGGGCTCGCGGCCCAGGTCCTGGAGCATCTGGCGCTGCACGCGGGCGAGCTTGTTGATGACCTCGACCATGTGCACCGGGATGCGGATGGTGCGGGCCTGGTCGGCCATGGCGCGGGTGATCGCCTGCCGGATCCACCACGTCGCGTAGGTGGAGAACTTGTAGCCCTTGGTGTAGTCGAACTTCTCGACCGCGCGGATCAGACCCAGGTTGCCCTCCTGGATCAGGTCGAGGAAGAGCATGCCGCGGCCCGTGTAGCGCTTGGCCAGGGAGACCACGAGGCGGAGGTTGGCCTCCAGCAGGTGGTTCTTGGCGCGGCGGCCGTCCTCGGCGATGATCTCCAGCTCGCGCTTGAGCTTGGGCGCCAGCTTGTCCGAGTTCGCCAGCTTGTCCTCGGCGAACAGGCCCGCCTCGATGCGCTTGGCGAGCTCGACCTCCTGCTCGGCGTTGAGGAGGGGAACCTTGCCGATCTGCTTGAGGTAGTCCTTGACGGGGTCGGCGGTGGCGCCGGCCACGACGACCTGCTGGGCGGGGGCGTCGTCCTCGTCGTCGGAAATGACGAAGCCCTTGCTCTCTCCGCCCTCCTCCTCCTCGTCGGCCTCGGCCTTGGCGGCGTCGGGACCCTCCTCCGGGGTCACCTCGTCACCGGCCTCGTCGGCGTCCTTCTTGGAGGCGGTCTTCTTCGCCGCTGTCTTCTTGGCGGCGGTCTTCTTCGCGGGTGCGGCCTTCTTGGCCGCCGTCTTCTTCGCCGCCGTCTTCTTCGCGGGGGGCTCGGCGCCGAGCTCCTCCACCGGAGCGTCCACGGTGTCCGGGTCCGCCGTCTCGGCCGCCGGGGCCGCGGCGGCGACGGGCTGCGCAGCCGTCGTCTTCGCCGCCACGGTCTTGGTGGCCGTCCGCTTGGCCGGGCTCTTCGCTGCGACGCTCTTGCGGGTGGCGCGCTTGGGCGACTCCGCGGCACTGACCATCAGCGTCACACCCTCTTCCTCGAGGATCTGGTTGAGGCTGCGCAGAACATTCTTCCACTGGGTCGCAGGAATCTGGTCAGCCTCGAAGGCCCGACGCACGTCATCGCCGGCGATCTGCCCCTCGGCCTTGCCCCGCTCGATGAGCGCCATCACAGACTCGGAATCGGCGATCTCCGGCGGGAGCGTACGGGATGTGCTGGCCGACACGAACAACCTCTCGGAACGATGGAAACGGCTTCCGACCCCGGGCCTCGTGTGCTGGACCGGAGCCGACGACCACCGACTGGGGATGGGCCGGGGGCGCGGGCAGGGGCCGGGGAGCTGCACAGCGCCCGCAAGGGCTGCTGTATTCCCTCCGTCGGCCATCACCTCTTAGGTCATCGCGTGACCTCGCTGAGCGTTACGCCCAATCTTCGTGGCCCGAGTCACACTCCATATGCACCAATGCCGGTCATAGGGCCATACGCGTGGGTACGACAGCACCGACACGCCGCGAATCGGCCCTCGCACACGGCTGTCGCCGGGCCCGACCGGGCCCGGCGACATGTCGTGCACCCCCGCGCCCCCGCGCGTCCGCCCGTCAGTGCTCGCGCGGGGCGGGAACCACGCGCTCGACCTCCGGATGCACCGTCAGAAGTTGGCGCATGGCGTTCTCGGAGCCGAGCGCGTCACCGGCGGCGACGGCCTCGACCATGCGCGCGTGGTGCGCGACGCCCGCCTCGCTCGGGCGCTCACAGGCGGTGACCGGGCTGCCGGAGACCTGGAGGGCGGCGGAGACGATGCCGGAGAGGTGCTCCAGCATGCGGTTGCCGGCGGCCTGGATGAGGAGCGCGTGGAACTCGTTGTCGGCACGGGCGAAGGTGATCGAGTCACCCTGGCCGAGGGCGTGCCCCATGATCTCGACCATGTCGGCGAGGCGCTGCTGGATGTCCGGGCGGCCGTGGCCGGCGGCGAGGCGGGCGGCGAGCGGTTCGATGGTCCAGCGGAGCTCGCCCAGCTCGCGGCGCTGGTCGTCGCGCTGGGGGCCGAAGGCCCGCCACTCGATGATGTCGGGGTCGAGCAGGTTCCAGTCGGCGACGGGGCGGACCCGGGTGCCGACGTTCGGGCGGGCGCTGACGAGGCCCTTGGCCTCCAGGACCCGCAGGGATTCGCGGACGACGGTACGGGAGACCTCGAACCGCTGGCCGATCTCCTCGGGGACCAGAGGACGGTCCGCTCCGAGGTCGCCCGAAACGATCATCTGACCGAGCTGCTGGACGAGTTGGCCGTGCAGTCCGCGGCCCCGGCTGCCGGCGGCGCGGCGGCCGACCCGGCTCAACTCGACGTCGGCGCCGTCCCAGTGGGGCGCTCCGACGCGGTCGGACCCGGGGGCCTCCGCGTAGGGGTAGCGGTCGAGTTCGCCCGGGCCGGCGAGGCCGGAGTCGGCATGGCGGGCGGCGGTCATCATGGTGTGCGCAAGGGTACTCACGAATCCTTTGTCGGCCGTGTCTCCACGACCCTTGAGGTCTTTGGTGAAAAGCACACGAAAGGGTGATCGGTGCCACCTGCGCAATTGACGACTTATCGTAAAGAACCGGGCCTATTGCGCGGAGTTGCGGTCCGCTTCACGCGAGGTGAACCGCAACGGTCGTCTCCGGCACTTCTCCGACACCGGAACGATCACCAACGGACCCTGCTGCGCAGTCCGGTGAACCCATAGGCGCACAACAGGACCATCAGCGACAACACCAGCGCCGTGCCGACGGGTTGGGCCATCACACGCAAGGCCCCCAGGACAAGGCGGTCCGCCTCCGGGGGCCACTGCACCCAGGTCAGGCCGCGCAGCCGGGCGGCGAGTCCGGTCACCGGGTAGGCGGACGGCCCCTCCAGCACCTTGCGCACCAGCGGAACCACCATCACCGGCACGGCGAGCACGGCGGCCAGGCCCGCCGTGGCGGAGCGGAAGACGCCGGAGGCCAGGACACCGGCCCAGGCGCAGCCGATGAGCAGCCCGGCCCAACTCGCGCCCGGGGAGAGCCACTCCGCCGGGGTGCGCAGCGGGCCGCTGCCGAAGACGAGCGCCAGGGTCGCGGCGTCGGCCGCCACCACCAAGGCGCCGACCAGCAGGGCGAGCACGGCGCAGACTCCGAGCTTGGCGGTGAGCAGTCCCATCCGGCGGGGCACGGTGCCGCGATCGGCGGCGAGCGCGGGGTAGCGGTACTCCTCACCGAAGGCAAGGGCGCCGAGCAGGCCCGCGCCGAGGGCGGCGGGCGGCAGCGGCAGGAGTTCCGGCCAGGCGGCGAGCAACCGGTTCTGCGGGGTGTGCCCGGCCTTGGCCAGCACCAGCGCGGTGAGGACGGAGACGGCCACGACGAGTGCGGCGGTCAGGAGCGGTGTGGCGGTGCCGAAGACCCGCAGCAGTTCGTAGCGCAGCGGACGCAGCGGGCCGCCGACGCGGCGCACCGCCGAGGCGGGCCGACGGGAGCGGCCGCGCCGGGACTGTCCGCCGGCGGCCTCTTCGGAAGCGGCGGCGGTGGGGGCGTCGGCGGTGGCTCCGGAGGCCGCCGCGGTCGCGGCGCGGGCGTGCGGGACCGGTGACGCCGGGGCGCCGCCGACACCCGTCTCGTCGGCGAGCTGGTGGACGAGCACCCCGTGTCGGAACGCCGCCTCGCCGACCTCGGCGCAGCTGCTGCCGTACACCGACAGGCGGCTGCCGCTCTCCTCGACGATCTCCACCGCGCGCTGGGCGGCCCGGGCCTCCCGGCCCAGTACGTCGGCCAGCCGGGCCGCGTGCGGGGTGCGCACGGCGACCCGCGGGCGCAGCCGGGTCCGGGCGAATTCGGCCGCGTCCTGGTCGGCGACGAGCCGGCCCGCCTCGATGCTGACGACGCGGTCGGCGCTGCGGGCGGCGTCCTTGGCGTCGTCGGTGGTGAAGAGCACCGCTCCGCCGAGGGAGGCGTGTCCGCGCAGCAGCCCGTGCAGCCAGCTCCGCTCCCGGGCGGAGAGTCCGGCGCCGGGCTCGTCCAGGAGCAGGGTGCAGGGGTCGGCGAGCAGCGCCGCCGCCAGCGCGACCCTGCGCTCCATGCCCAGCGAGAGCGAGCCGAGCCGGTGGTCCCGCAGGCCCGCGATACCGACGACCTCCAGCATGGTGTCGGCTCGCGAGGCGGGCACCCCGGCGGCGGCACAGAGCATCCGCAGCTGGTTGCGGACGGTCCGCGACGGGTTGCCGGGGGCGTCGCCGAGCACCACGCCCACCTCACGGGCGGGGTGTGGGATCCGGTGCAGGGGGCGACCGCGGAAGTAGGTGACGCCGCGGCCCGGCTCGAGTTCGAGCATGAGCCGCAGTGCGGTGGTCTTGCCCGATCCCGGCTCGCCGAGCAGGGCGGTCACGCTCCCCGGGCGGGCCTCGAAGGTGAGGTCGTCCACGAGGGGCGGGGCGTTGTGGCGGGGGGTGCTGGTGAGTCCGATGGCCTGGAGCATCGCTTCTCTCGCGGGGGGTGAGACCGCTCTGCGGCAGGGTGAGTACCGCAAGCAAGATAGCGCGATATGTCCGATTTACTGCGCAACCGGTCCGATGGGATGCCGATATTGCCGCCGCCCTCGCCACGGGTGGCGGCGGGGCCGGTGCCGGGGTGTCAGACCTCCGGGCGCAGCATCGGCGGGTTGAGCAGGGTGGCGCCGCCGGCCCGGAACAGCTGGGCGGGGCGGCCGCCCTGACGGGTCGTGGTCCCCCCGGCGGGCACCAGGAATCCGGGGGTCCCGGTGACCTTGCGGTGGAAGTTCCGCGGGTCGAGGGCCACGCCCCAGACGGCCTCGTAGACCCGGCGAAGCTCCCCGACGGTGAACTCGGGCGGGCAGAAGGCGGTGGCCAGCGAGGAGTACTCGATCTTCGAACGGGCCCGCTCGACGCCGTCGGCGAGGATCCGGGCGTGGTCGAAGGCCAGCCCTGCGGACGCCTGATCGGTGACTGCCAGCAGCTCGTCGACGGGGGCCCAGCGCGCGCTGTTGGCGTCCCCGCCCGCCCGGGGCGCAGGCAGGTCCGGAGCCAGCACCAGGTGCGCCACACTGACCACGCGCATCCGCGGATCCCGCTTGGGGTCGCCGTAGGTCGCCAGCTGCTCGAGATGCGCCCCGTTGCCCACGCCGGGAACGGCCGGGTCGTGCGCACAGAGCCCGGTCTCCTCGGAGAGCTCGCGGGCCGCGGCCCCCGCCAGATCCTCGTCGGCGCGCACGAATCCGCCGGGCAGCGCCCAGCGCCCCTGGAACGGCTGCTCACCCCGCCGGACGACCAGCGCACAGAGCGCGTGGCGCCGTACGGTGAGCACGACCAGGTCGACGGTGACGGCAAAGGGCGGAAAAGCCGACGGGTCGTAGGGCGACATGACGCGATCATAGTCGTCTCCCTGACGATAAACAGCGCTTTGGCGACCTTGAAGGCGCCGATCCGGCAGCCGGGAGCTGTCGCCGGCCCGAGCGCGGTCCGACCCGATAGGCCGAACGCCCCCTAACCGCCCAGTTGGAGCGCATCGGCGGCCTCCTCCACCATGCCGAGGCCGAGCCGGCTGACCCGCACGGCGAAGGGCTCCCCCGACACCCTCAGGCCCGAGAGCCGGAGTGCGCCCAGGGGTGCGCCGGCGAGGGGGGTGAGTGCGACCGTGCCGGCGGGGGCGTCGGGGCGGATCCCGGCGAGAGCCGTCAGGACGTGGACCGCGGCCGCCGCGGCCACCGCGGCCGGGCGGCAGGCCGCGGGGTGCGGGAGCGGGGCACTGCCGGAGGTCCGCTGCTCGGCCGCGTACATCTCCGGCAGCCGGTAGCCGAAGCTCTCCGCCGCGTCCAGCAGGCCCCGCAGCAGGCCGGCGGCCTCCTTCTCGAAGCCCGCCTGGGCCAGGCCGACCACGGCGACGGCCGTCTCGTACGCCCGCACCGCGCCCGAGCGGTGGCCGAACGGGTTGTGCCCCGGCTCCCTCGCGGCCATGCTCCGCAACCCCCAGCCCGAGTCCATGGCGGGGGCTCCGAGCAGCCGGGCCAGCTGCTCGGTGCGGACCGGGTCCAGGAGCCCCTGCGCGAGTCGGCCGCCGCCGAGCAGCCCGGTGTCGAGCAGGTGCGCGGCGGCCCCGGTCAGGCGGGGCAGCGGCCGGCCGTCGGGGTGCAGGGCGGCTGCGGGACGGCCGCCGTCGGGGCCGTCGATCCAGAATCCGGTCCGGAACCGCTCGCGCAGTGCGGCCGCCCGGTCCCGCCACTCCTCGGCGCCGGGCCGCCCGCACCCGGCCAGGAGGTCGGCGCCGAGCAGGGCGGCCCGGTGGGCGTGGGCCTGGGTCTCACAGCGCCGCGGCCCCGGATCCGGATCGGCGACGAAGCCGTCCTCCCCGAATGCGCCGCGCAGCCAGTCCAGGCACCGCTCGGCGGCGGGGAGCAGCAGGGCCACCTCCTCCTCCGGCATCCCCCACAGCCGGGCTTCGGCGAGCACCGCCGGGAAGGCCAGGGTCGCCTCCGTGCCGGTGCAGCCCGGCGGGAGCTGCGGGCCCGCCCCGCGCAGCGGACCCGGGATCTTCCCCGCGCCCGGGTCCCGTCCGCCGGTCTGGCTGCGGGCCAGGATCCGCAGCGTGGCCGCGGCGAGCCCGGTCCCGAGCGGCAGCGCCATCCTGGCGGCCCAGAGCGACTCCGCCGGGGCCAGTCCCAGCCGCCACGGCACCCCCGCGGCCGCGAAGGCGTCTCCCGGCTCCCCGGAATCCCTCAGCAGCAGCGCGCCCAAGTCCTCGATGCCGGTCCGGAACCAGGTCTCGACGCGCGGGTCGTCCCCTTCGGCCCGGGCTTCGGCCAACGGGTTCGCCACCTGTCCGGCGGGAGCCCGCGCGACGCGGTCCTGCGTGGTCCGCAGTTCGATGGTGCGGGACTCGCCGGGACCCAGTTCGAGCTGCCAGCGCAGCAGTCCGGAGGAGGCCAGGGCATCGTCCGGCGGCGGCTCGGCGACGGTCACGGCCTGGGTCTCGCCGGTGCTCCAGCGCAGCCCGGCGGCGTGCACCCCGGCGGGCAGCTCGGGGCCGGCCCGGCCGGCGGCGACCGCGGCCAGCTCCGCCAGGTCGGTACCGAGCAGGACCTCCACGGGGAGGCGGACCGTCCGGGCCGTGAAGCTGCGCAGGGTGATCCGCTCGGTGCCGTCGGCGTGCCGGATCCGTTCCACCCCGATGTCCGGGTCTGGGCCGGGGTCCGCGCCGGTACGCACCGTGGCGGTGAAGGCGGCCCGGTCCGCCCCGAGGCTGCGTCCCTGGACGGCCACCGGGTCCCGGCCGCCGACACGCAGCACGCAGCGGGAGAGCAGTCGGCGCCCGGAGCGGTAGATACCGTCGATCCCCCGCCCGGTGAGCTGGCCGTGCTCCGGTGAGATGGCCAGGCAGGGCGCCGCCACGCAGATCACGGCCCCGTGCACGGGCGGCAGTTCGGGCCTGCGGGCAGCAGGCAAGCCGGGTGGTCGGGGAGATGCGGGGTGAGACATGTGTCGCCTTGTCTGCGCTCCGGTCGGTTCAGCTGGGCGGCGGCGCGGCCGGGCCCCCACCACCCCCCAGCTGAACGCCCCGCCCCCGCCTGGGTCACGGGCCCGGGCCCCGGCCGCGCCCGCCCGGGGCGAAGACGGCGGCGAAGCGCCGCGCCCACGGCGCCCCACAGCCGTCGCATCGGAGCACCACAGCGGGGCGGGCGCGACCTCGGCCGCGGACACTGGCTCGTACTCGTACTCGTACTCGTACTCGCACTCGG
>NZ_JAGGOZ010000100.1 GCF_018614075.1 Streptomyces sp. ISL-94
CGCCGCGCCCCGGCAAACCTTCCCGGCCACAGCACTAGGCGCCGAAGGCGTCGGCGTGGTCCTTCACCCAGGTCTCGAAGGTGCGGGCCGGGTGACCGGTGAGCTGTTCCACCGCATCGGTGAGCCCGAGCGGCAGGCCGTCCGAGGAGGCCCAGAAGTCGAGCAGGGCTTCGGCGTAGGGGCCCGGTATGTAGCCGTCGACCTCGGACTTCCACTGCTCGGCGGTGACGGCCTCGAAGGGTATGGGCCGCCCGAGGACCTGGCCGAGTATCGAGAGCTGGGTCGCGAAGGTCAGCGCCTGCGGACCGGTCAGGGTGTAGGTGCGGCCGCCGAGGGCCGGGTCGGTGAGGACGGCGAAGGCGGCTTCCGCGAGGTCGGCCTCGTGGACCGGGTCGCAGTAGGCGCCGGGGTAGGGCAGGTGGACCGGGCGGCCGGACTTCAGCGACCAGGCCCAGCCGAGGGCGTTGCTCGCGAAGGACCCGGGGCGCAGCAGGGTGGTGCGCAGCG
The DNA here is from genome assembly GCF_018614075.1 of Streptomyces sp. ISL-94. Taxonomy (GTDB): domain Bacteria; phylum Actinomycetota; class Actinomycetes; order Streptomycetales; family Streptomycetaceae; genus Streptomyces. The sequence continues at coordinate 508 of NZ_JAGGOZ010000100.1, forward strand.
GGGAGGCCGACAGGGCCTGCTCCACGGCGAGATGGGACGCGGACAGCGGGCTGTCGGCGGCGGTGGGGGCCAGCACGGAGGAGGAGGACAGGAGCACGACGTGCTCGACCCCGGCGCTGACGGCCTCCTTGACGAAGGCGTCGATGGCGGAGGCCTCGGCATAGAGGAAGACGGAGCGGACACCCGCGAGGGCGCCGGGGAAGGTCGTCGGGTCGGAGAGGTCGCAGCGGACGGTATCGGAGCGGTCCGGCTCGCGGGAGCCGAGGCGGTGCGGGATGCCGCGGGCGGCGAGGAGGGCGGAGAGTCCGCGGGCGACGGCGCCGCGACCGCCGGTGACGAGGAGCGACATGGTGATTTCTTCTCTCGGTTCTGTGTTTCTCGGATTCTCGGATTCTGGCTACGATGGATACGTGACACAGATTCTGCGTGGCGCATCCTCTGCGCTACACAGATAAATTTGGAGCATGGAGAAGCCGATGTCAACCGAGTCCCCTCGAAAGGGTGATGAGTGGAGCCGAGCCGAGCTGCTCGCGCGCATCGTCACCGAGAGCCAGCGGCACTATGCCGACTACTCCCTCTTCAACCAGGCCATGGCCGACCACGTCGGCCTGCACCCCACCGACATGCAGTGCGTCGCCCTCCTCGACATGGAGCCCGGACCCGTCAGCACCGGCGACATCGCCCGCCTCACCGGCCTGACCTCCGGCTCCGCCACCCGCCTCGTGGACCGCATGGTCAAGGCCGGCATCGTCGAGCGGCACGCCGACCCCCACGACCGCCGCCGCTCCCTCGTCTCCCTCTCCCCCGAGGCCCGCAAGCGGATCGGCGCCGCCTGGGACACCCCCGGCCGGGCCTTCGGAGCCGTACTGGACAGCTACTCCGACTCCGAACTCGCCCTCATCGCCGACTACCTGCACCGCGCCGCCGAGGTCGGCCGGGCCCAGGCCAAGCAGCTGACCTCGGGCGAAACCGGCTGACAGGGGCTTCCGAAGGGAGCCGTGCGCAGCAGCCGGGCCGGTGCGGGGGCCGGCCACGGCCACGACCCCCGCCCCCGATCACCCCCGCCCCCCGATCGCCCTGAGGACCGCACCTACGAGGAATGCAACGCCCCCAGCGCCTTCGCCAGCTCCTCGGCCTTCATCACCGGCGCGACCTCGATCTCGGCGTGGAACTCCTGGAACAGATCCCACGTCAGCGACGGCATCATCGCGCTGTCCTGCAGGTCGAAGACGATCCAGCAGGACCGCACGCCCTCGTGCAGGCCGAAGTAGGCCGCCTCCGGCTTGACCGTTTCCATCAGCTTCTTGATCGCCTGGGGCAGAGCCCCGCTCTTGATGCCCTCGTTCGTGGCGGCCGTGTCCATGTGGGCCCTGAGCATGACTCTCATGCTGGCTCCTTCCGTCACGGCCACCCTGGGCGGGGCCGCCGGACGCGGCAACATCTCGGCCACCGTCCGGGCGGCGGCCGTACGGGGAGACACCGTACGGGGGAAGCACGGCCGTACAGGGGACGGTTGTACGGCGGGGCACACGGGGGCGCTCCCGTACGGCCGTCTTACGCCCCCTGGATGTGGAAGTTGAAGTCCGTGTGCCCCAGGGCGCCCATCAGCCGGAGCCAGACCGGAAGCAACATCTCGGCGCCCCGGGCCGTCTCGATGCCGCCCAGGTCGAGGATGCTCCGCTCCCGCCAGCCGAAGGAGTGGAGCAGCGCCCGTACGGCCTTCTTCGCGTCCGCGTCGTCGCCCGACAGGAAGACGTGGTGCTCACCGGCGACCCGGCCCGGATCGACCATGATCCGGCAGTTCATCGTGTTTAGCGTCTTGACCACCCGCAGGCCCGGGAAGGTGCGCTGGATCAGCTCGCCCAGGCTGTCGGTGTCCACCGGGTCCAGGATCGGCGGGAACCCCCGCGAGAAGTCCAGCGGGTTCGCGACGTCGATCAGGATCTTGCCGTCCAGGTGATCCGCATCGGCCGCCGTGAGGGCGGCGATGCTGACCTGCCCGCCCGTGGCGTTGACCAGGGTGTCGCCGTCCCGCGCGGCCTCCGCGAAGCCGGCGAGCCGCACCTGGGGCTCGAGCGCCTGCCACTCGGCGTACTCGGCGCGCCCGGCGGTCGCCTCGGGGTCCCGGGTGCCGATGACCACCTCGTGGCCCAGGGAGGCGAGCCGGGCGGCCAACGTCCGGCCGGCGATTCCGGTGCCGAGGACTGCGTAGCGCATGCCCGATTCCTTCCGTTCAGCCGGGGAAGCCCGGCTAGTCCATGATCCCGACGTCGTAGAAGAACTGATACCTGGCCGGGTCGTCCGCCAAGAACCAGTGGAAGCCCTCCTCGAAGAAGACGGCCACGACGTTGACGGCGATGACCAGGCCCAGGAACCACAGCGCGAGCATTCCCGCCATCCGCAGCGGCCCCGGCCCGGTCGCCGGCACGGAGCGGTCCGCCGTCGCGTGGGCGAAGGCCAGGGCGATGCCGACCGCGACCACCGAAGCCTGGAAGAGGATCCACGCCCACACGTACAGGTGCAGGCCGAAGACCTCGCTCCCGTACCCCTTGTCGCCGGGCAGGACGTGCAGCATCGTCTGCCGCCACGAGGCGAAGGAGCCCGCGATCGCGGCGACGAGGGACAGCCCCCAGCCCGTCATGTAGTCGCGGCCGGTCACCACGCCGTGCGCCAGCGCCGTCCGGACGATGTACGCGGCGCCCATCGCCGCCAGCAGCATGAACATCCGCTGCACGATGCAGAGCGGGCACGGGTACTCCCACATCTCGAACTGGTAGAAGAGGCCGCCGCAGACCACACCCGTCCAGCCGATGGCGAAGAAGCAGGCGAACCAGTACTGGGCGCGGCCGAGCAGGCCACCCGTCGGTGTCTCCTCCGGGAGAAGGCTGTGCATCACGGCCACCATCAGTAGCTCAGGGTCAGAGCGAGGCTGCTGGTGATGTGGTGCGCCATCAGCAGGACCACGGCGAGCAGCACGGTCCACCACGCGCCCAGCACGACCGCCCGGGACGACTCCCGGCACATGGCGACCAGCGTGGCGAGGAGGCCGCCGAAGATGAGGGTGTCCATGCCACGGACCGTACCCATGGAACGGACATACCGCCCGCGAGGCGCGCCCCTGGCCCTCCCCCGTTACGTCAGTTGCTGCGCCGCTTGCGCCGGCCGCGCCGGGTCCGGACCCCGCCCGGGCCGCCGCGGGTCCGGCCGTCCAGGCCGATCCAGACCCGCACCTCGGTGCCGCCGAGCACCGAGCGCCCCAGCCGTACGTCGCCGCCGGTCGATTCGGCGACCCGGCGCACGATGTCCAGGCCGAGGCCCGTCGAGCCGTCGCGGGCGCCGTCGTTGCCGCGGCGCAGGGCGGCGGCCGGGTCGGCAATCCCGGGGCCCGCGTCCGAGACGAGCACGATGACCGCGTCACCCGCGTCGTGGACGTCCACCGCGAAGGGGGTGCCCTCGGGGGTGTGCCGGAAGACGTTGCCGAGCATGGCGTCGAGGGCCGCCGCCAGTTCGGGCCGCGCCACGGGGATCCGTACCGTACGGTCCACCCCCGCGAGCCGCACCTCGCGGCCCTCGTCCTCCGCCAGCGCCGACCAGAAGGCCATCCGGTCGCGGATCACCTCGGAGGCGTCGCAGCCGGCGCCCGCACCGGCGCCCGCACCGGCCAGGCCGGTGGCGGGACGCTGTTCGCGGGCCGTACGGATGATCGTGTCGACCTCCCGCTCCAGCTGCTCCACGGCCGCCCGGGTCTGCTCGGCGGCCGGGCCGTCCCCGAGCGAGGCCGTGTTGAGCCGCAGCACCGTCAGCGGCGTCCGCAGCCGGTGCGACAGGTCGGCGGCCAGCTCCCGCTCGTTGGCGAGGAGTTCCACGACCTGGTCCGCCATCGCGTTGAACGCGACGGCCGCCGAGCGGAGCTCCTTCGGTCCCGCCTCCGGCACCCGGGCCCCCAGCCGCCCCTCGCCCAGCTGGTGCGCGGCGTCCGCGAGCCGCTCGGCCGGCCGGACCAGCCGTGCGCCGAGCCGGTCGGCGACCGCCACCGAGCCCACGATCAGTGCCAGCCCGACCCCGGCGAGCACCAGCCAGGCGGTCGTGACGCCGTTGCTGACCTCGCTCTCCGGTACGAAGACCTCCACGACGGCGATGTCCCCGGAGCCGAGCGCGATCGGCTGGAGCAGCGCCGAGCCGCCGCCCGCCACCGAGGCCGTCGTGGCCCGCCCCATCCGCCGGGTCTCGGCGACGACGCGCTCGCCCGCCCGGCCCTCGCCGATGTCCACCGGCGCGTCGGCGCCGATCGCGGGCACGTGGACGGCCATCCGCCGGGCCGCGCCCATCTGCGTGGACTCCACGGCCTTGCGCAGCTGCACCGGATCGGTGGTGATCGACAGGGTCGGCCCGATGGTGGCTGCCTGCCGCTCGGCGTTGGAGAACGCCCGGTCGCTGGCCATCTCCTTCACGACCAGCCCGAGCGGCACCGCGAAGGCCACGACCACCATCACCGTGACCGCGAGGCACACCTTGACCAGCGCCCACCTCACTGCGCTCTCCTCACTGGGGCGGCTCCAGCTTGACGCCGACACCCCGCAGCGTGTGCAGGTAGCGCGGGCGGGCGGCGGTCTCGCCGAGCTTGCGGCGCAGCCAGGACAGGTGGACGTCGATGGTCTGGTCGTCCCCGTACGACTGCTGCCAGACCTCGGCGAGCAGCTCGCGCCGGGCCACGACCACCCCGGGCCGCCCGGCGAGGAAGGCCAGCAGGTCGAACTCCCGGCGTGTGAGGTCCAGTACGGTGCCGTCCAGCTCGGCCTGGCGGCGCAGCGGGTCGATGGCCAGCCCGCCGACGCGCAGGACGCGCGAGGGCGGCTCGGCCGCGGCGGCCTGGGAGCGGCGCAGGACGGCGGCCATCCGGGCGGAGAGGTGCTCGACGGAGAAGGGTTTGGTCAGGTAGTCGTCGGCGCCGTCGTTGAGCAGCCGGACGATCTCCGCCTCGTCGTCGCGCGCGGTCGCGATGATCACGGGTACGTCGGTGATGCCGCGCAGCATCTTGAGCGCCTCCGACCCGTCGAGGTCGGGCAGCCCCAGGTCGAGGATGACCACGTCGAAGCGGTGGTGCGCGACTTCGCGCAGGGCCTCCAGGGCGGTTCCGACGCTCCGCACGGTGTGCGAGGCCTCGGTCAGGTGCCGGATGAGGGCGGAACGTACGAACTGGTCGTCCTCGACCACGAGCACACTTGCCATGGCTCGCACCGTAGCCCATTCGGGGGACCCGGGGAGGGGCCGAGCGGCTCTTGTGGCAGGTGGTGCAGTATGTCCCCTGATGCTTCGAGGACTTGTACATGCCATGGCTTGGACGCTGGCGACCGGGGCGGCGGTGACGCTGTCCTGGTGGGGCGTGCACACCGTCATGTCGGGCACGGCCTACGATCCGCCGCTCGCGGTACCGCTGGCCGGGCAGCCGCTGTCCTCCTCGACCCACCGCGCGCAGCTCGCGCAGTCGCCGCCCGCCGCGCCGTCCGCCTCCCCCACCCCCTCCGCCTCGCCGTCCCCGGAGCCCTCGCCCGCCAAGCCCTCGCCGAAGGCTTCGGCCAGCCCCCGCGCCGACGAGAAGACGGACGAGGAGGACCAGGGCAACGTGAAGGCCTACCCCGTCTCGGGCGGGCGGGTCGTCTTCTCCCTCGGCGCGTCCTCGGCCGAGCTGGTCTCCGCGACCCCGGCGGCCGGCTGGCGGATGCAGGTGTGGAAGCAGGAGACGTGGATCCGGGTCACCTTCACCCGGGACGGACGCGAGGTGTCGGTGTTCTGCACCTGGCACGACCACCCGCCGCTGGTGGAGATCGTCGACCCGTAGAGGGTGCGGCGTGGGGCGTCAGCGGGTCGCGGGGACCGTGCCCACCAGTACGAACTCGTTGTACGGGAAGACCTTGCCCATCGGGCGGGGGAAGGGGAAGGAGTAGGTGCGGCGCACCGTGACCCCGGCCTTGTCCGCGTGGCTGCGCAGCTCCTCGAAACCGACCCACCGGATGTGGGTGGCGTCGGAGCGGAAGCCGACCTCCTGCGGGGTGATCAGGACGAGGGAACCGCCCGGCTTCACCAGCGGAAGGTACTGCGCCAGCAGCGCGGCCGCGGTCTCCTCGTCGACGTGCTCCAGCACGTGCGCGGCCAGCATGCTGTCGAAGGACCCGGGCCCGCAGTCGGGGGCGGCGGCCAGTTCGTCGGGGGTGTAGGCGGTCAGTCCGCGCTCACGGCAGGTCTGCACGGAGTGCGGGTTGTGGTCGACTCCGACGCTCTGCGGGCCGCAGTTCAACAGGTTCCGTCCCAGGCCGCAGCCGATGTCCAGGACCCGGCCCAGCTTCAGCCGCTGCAGGTTCCACCGGTACGGCGCCTGCGTCGGCAGCAGCCGCTTGATCCCGGACTGCTCGAGGCGGGCAAGCCGCTTCGTGTAGTCGGACGTGGCGGTGCTGGGGGTTTCGGGGTTGGCGGGGGATTCAGACATCGTCGGCCGTCTCCTGACGCGTCGTAGAGGGGCAGCCCTCCCGGGGATCCTCAGGCTACGCATGGTGGCCGCCCCGCGGGAGACCTCTGACGATCTTTATCCGAAGTTCCCCATCCGCATCCGGTGGAGCCCCTGATTCCCGTGCTTTCCCTAGCGGAAGACCGAGGGCGGCGGCTGCGGCGAGGCCACCGCCGAGGCATCGGCGACCGGCGCCGCGCCGCCCGCGAAGTCCGCCAGGGCCCGGCCGTGCTCGACCCGGCCCGGGTGCGGGTCGCTCGCGACCCGGCGGGTGAACTCCGCCACCGGGAGCTCGCGGTCGGCGGCCACCAGGACCGCGTTGCCGAAGCGTTTCCCCCGCCACACCACGGGATCGGCCGCCAGCGCCAGCTCCCCGAACCGGGACGCGGCCGTCGCGATCTGCCCCCGCAGGTGCGCGAGCGGCGGGCCGTCCGCGAGGTTGGCCACGTACCACCCGGTGGGCGCCAGGGCACGGCGTACGTCGTCCAGGAACTCGGTGCTCGTCAGGTGCGCCGGGGTGCGCGCGCCGCTGAACACGTCCGCGATCACCAGGTCCGCCCAGCCGTCCGGCACCTTGGCCAGGCCGGCCCGCGCGTCCACCGCCCGGACCCGGACCCGCGCCTGCGGGTCCAGCGGCAGGTGTTCCCGTACGAAGGCCACCAGCGCGGCGTCGATCTCCACGATCTGCTGGGTGGAGCGGGGGCGGGTGGCGGCGGTGTAGCGGGCGAGGGTGAAGGCGCCGCCGCCCAGGTGCACCACGTTCAGTGGTTGCCGGGCGGGTGCGACGAGGTCGATCAGGTGGCCGATCCGCCGCTGGTACGCGAAGTCCAGGTACCCGGGGTCCGCCAGGTCCACGTGCGACTGCGGGGCCCCGTCGATCAGCAGGGTCCAGGCGTCCGCGCGCTCCCGGTCGGGCTCCAGCTCCGCCCGGCCGCCGCCCACCTGCCCGACGACCGCCTCGGCGCCACCGCGTCCGCGCTGCTGCTGCCTGCTGCCCTTGCCTCTGTCCTTGCCTGCCACGACCCCATTGTCGCCGGTCAGCGGCAGTTGTCGGCGGCCTCGATCAGCCGGGCCGCCTCGCCGAGTGCCGCCCGCAGCACCGCGGGGTCGGTGACCGGACCGACGGCCTCCGGCGGGAGCAGCCAGCCCGTGCCGCCGGCGCTCGGCGAGACCGCGTCGCCGAAACGCATCCCGCGCCCGTTGGTCTGCGTGCACGCGCTGCCCGGCAGGTCCCAGGCGTCGGCGGTGCCGGGCGGAACGAGGAAGCCGAGGGTGTCGCCGGAACCGTCGTGCAGGACCGGGCCGACCCCGCCGGCCTCGCTGGCAGCCCGGCGGATGATGTCCACCGCCTCCAGCCCCTGCCGGGTGGGCACGGTCACGAGGTCGAGATCCGGCTCCGGGACCGCGACCGCGACCGGGACCGGGATCAGGGCCGCGCCGGGCGCGGGCGCGGTGTTCGTTCCAGTGCTCTCCATGCCGCCCTCCACCAAGGGAACCCCTCCTCGATCCGTATCCGCATGGGTTCAACGCACGGGAACGTCAACGGGTGCGGCGGCAAGACGCTGCAAAGGATGGCAGTTCATGGCGGATGGCGGGTGAGATATCCCTTTTGTAGCCAAACACCGCATGTACCACCCCTCGTTGGCGGTACGTTCATGCGCGCCGGGCCCCACCTCACTTCACCTGTCACGGCACCGGCACTGCGTTCCTTGCCAGAGAGGCCACGTCCATGGCGGCGTCCCCCCACTCACCCAACTCCACGTTCCGGCGGCTGCGCGGGCAGCGCTCCCCGGCCGAGTTCGCGGCGCTGGTGCGCCGGGCGGCGAAGGAGATCGGCGAAACGGTTTCCTGCGACGCCCGCTACATCGGCCGGGTCGAGTCCGGCGAGATCCGCTGCCCCAACTACGCCTACGAGCGGGTCTTCCTCCACATGTTCCCCGGCCGCACCCTGGCCGACCTGGGGTTCTCGCCGCGCGAGGCCGTCCGGGGCCGCTCGGCGCAGCTCATCGGCAGTTCCGGTTCCGGGCCGGGTTCCCGTTCCGGCTCCGCTTCCAGCTTCAAGGAGAGCGACGTGCTGCGTCGCGCGTTCATGGCGGGCGGCTCCGCGACCGTGGCGGCCGCGACGCTCAGCCTCACCCTGCTCGGCGACACCCGCCGGGTCCCCTTCCGCGCCGGCGAGTCCGAGGCCGCGGCCGTCGAGGACGCCGTACGCCAGATCCGGCTCCTGGACGACCGGCACGGGGCCGACGCCCTCTACCGCAAGGCCGCCGGGCCCCTGCGCACCGCCTACGCGCTGCTCGACGCGGGGGCCGCCCGGCAGTCCACCGAGGACCGGCTGCACGCGGGCGCCGGCGAACTGGCCGTCTCGGTCGGCTGGCTGGCCCACGACTCCGGCCGCTTCGACGACGCCCGCTCGCACTACGCGGAGGCCCTCGCCACGGCCCGGGTCTCGGGGGACGCGGGCCTGGAGGCGCACGCGTTCAGCAACATGGCGTTCCTGGCGCGGGACTGCGGCCGCTCGCGCGAGGCCGTACGCGCGGCCCAGGCGGGCCGACGCGCCGCTCGCTCGCTGGGCTCCCCGCGGCTGCTCTCCCTCCTGGCCCTGCGGGAGGCGGGGGGCTGGGCGGGTCTGGCCGACCGCAAGGCGTGCGAGGAGGCGCTGGCCCGGGCCCACACGGAGTTCTCCCGGGGGGAGGCGGGCGCGGACCCCGAGTGGATGTCCTTCTTCGGCGAGGCCGAGCTGGAATTCCTGGAGGCCAGGTGCTGGTCGAGCCTCGGCGAGCACGCCCGCGCGGCCCGGCACGCGCGGCGGGCCGCCGACCTCCAGGACCCGCACTTCGCCCGGAACGTGGCCCTCTACACCGCCGAGCTGGCCGGTGACCTGGCCCACGCGGGGGCCCCCGACGAAGCCGCCTGGGCCGGTGGCCGGGTGCTGGACCTGCTGACCGAGGTCCAGTCCACCCGGATCCGCTCGATGCTGTCGGAAACGGCCCGCGCGCTGGTTCCGCACCAGCGGTCACCCCGGGTCGGCACCTTCCTGACCCGGCACGCCACCGCCTGAGGGCCCCGGCCCCGCGCCTCAAACGCCGGCGAGGCTGGAGTTGGCCTGGGGCCCGGACTTCGGGCGCGGCTCAAGGATT
>NZ_JAGGOZ010000101.1 GCF_018614075.1 Streptomyces sp. ISL-94
TGCGCGCAGGCGATCCACCAAACTCATGATCTGGACTCCAGACAGGACCTAGGGGCTCGGCGACGGCTCGGCGACGGCTCTCCGCGAACGCGAACTCTTGATCAACTGTTGCGCCTTCGTGAATCATCCGGCTCTTCCATGGACTCCTCGGGCAGCGCGATCTAGCGTCTGGCGGCGGCGCGATGTCAGACGCACTGTCAATAAAACTGAAGAGACCAGGGAGAAGCCCGGATGTTCCGAAGAGCGCTGAACTGTGCGGTGGTACCGGTCATCGCCGCCTTCACGGTGATGTACGGAGTCCCGCCGGCCCAGGCCGAGGAGATACCCAAGGCCCCCGGCCACCGCCTGGTCAGCCACTACGGCGGCAGCCCCGCGGCCGCCGTCCCGCTGCCCGGTGCAGCACCGCCGCAGCACCCCTTCCTCGCGCCCAACGGCCGCAGCGGCATGCACTCCGACGCGGCGGGCAGCGCCACCTCCCCCTGGTCCGGGCCGCTCGGCAAGGACCTGCGGGTGACCAGCGAGAAGATCGCCGCGCTCGGCGGTGAATGCGCCACCGCCACCTTCGACAGGGCAGGCCGCCTGGTCACGGTGTGCGGCACCTTCTCGGGCTTCAAGGTCAAGCTCCTGGAGCCCCGTACGCTCGCCACGCTCGCGGAGTACCAGCTGCCGCAGCGTTCCTCGACGGTCGAGGCGATCACCTCGCTCGACTTCTCGAAGATCTTCAAGGACACCTCCGGCGGCGCCTACTTCTACCTGGACGACCAGGACCGGGCGGTGCTGGCCGACTCGCGCCAGCACATCCTGCGGCTCGCCCACTCCCAGAGCCCGGACGGCAGCTGGAACTTCACGGTCGACAACGACTGGGACCTCACCGGCCAGGTCCCGCACGACTGTGCCGGCTGGACCAACCTGTGGCCCAGTGGCACCTGCGACCCCGTCACCTCCGTCATGCCCGACTGGAACGGCCGCATCTGGTGGGTCACCCGCCAGGGTCGCGTCGGCACCGTGGACCCGGCGACCTCGCGGATCCGCTCCATCCGGCTCGACGGCGAGGAGATCCAGAACTCCTTCTCGGTTGCCGAGGACGGCGTCTCCATCGTCAGCGACCACGCGCTCTACAGCTTCCGCGCCGCCGCCGACGGCACACCGGAGGTGCAGTGGCGCCAGACGTACGACCGCGGCTCCGGCACCAAGCCCGGCTCCGTGAACCAGGGTTCGGGCACCACCCCTGACCTCTTCGGCAACGGCTACGTCGCCATCACCGACAACGCCGACGACCGGATGAACGTCCTGGTCTTCAAGCGGGGCGCGGACGTGCCGGCGGACCGGCGGCTCGTGTGCAAGGTGCCCGTCTTCGGAGCCGGTGCCTCGACCACCGACAACTCCCTGATCACCTGGGGCAACAGCATCGTCGTCGAGAACAACTACGGCTACGAGAACCCCACCATTTTGCTGCTGGGCAAGTCCGTCGTCGGCGGCGTGGCCCGCATCGACGTACGCGCCGACGGCAGCGGCTGCGACACGGTGTGGGAGAGCGCGATCCGCGCTCCCTCCGTCGTCCCCAAGCTCTCCACCGCGAACGGGCTGCTCTACTTCTACGAGAAGGAGCCCAACGTCTGGGGCATCGACGCCTGGTACCTCACCGCCGTGGACTTCCGCACCGGGGAGCGCCGCTGGCGGCAGCTGACCGGCACCGGCCCGCTGTACGACAACAACTGGGCGCCGATCACCCTCGGCCCCGACGGCACGGCGTACGTCGGCGTCTTCAACGGCATCGTCGCGGTCCGCGACGGCGGCTGATCCCCGCCGCCACATTTCCGGCGTCGAGCCCCCGCCGTGCGGCGGGGGCTCAGTCCTCGGACCGCCACAGCGGGTGCTCGCGCTCGGCCCACTCCCGCCCGACCCAGCCCGTGCGCATGCCGCGGCGGGCCTCGGGATCGGCCAGGGCCTTGCCGATGTGCCCGGCGAGGACGATGCCGAGGGTCAGGGACAGCCAGTCGTGGACGAAGGTGGCGCCGGTCCGCCAGACGAGCGGGGCGAGGCCGGTGAACCACATCAGCAGCCCGGTGCCGAGCATCACCAGGACCGCTCCGGCCAGCCAGCCCGCGTACACCTTCTGCCCGGCGTTGAACTTCCCGGCGGGCCGCGGCCCCGTGCGGTCCCGGCGCCGCGCGGCCCGCAGCCACTGCCGGTCGTGCGGCCCGAAGCGGTTCAGCCGCCGCAGGTCGGCGCGGAAGGCGGGGGAGCCGAGACCCAGCAGGAAGGGGAGCGGGAGCAGCAGCCCGGACCACTCGTGCACGGTGACCACCAGGTGGCGGCGGCCCACCAGTTCCGCGAGCGGCGGAAGGTAGAGGCAGGCGGCGCCGGCCACGCACACCAGGGCGAGCGCCGCCGTGGTCCGGTGGACCAGGCGCTCGGCGCGGCTGAAGCGGCGTACGCGCGCGGCGTGCTCAGACGGTAGGGGCATCGTCGCGTCCGTTCGACCGGCCGACCCACGCGTCGACGTCGTAGCCGAGGCGCTCCCAGTAGCCCGGCTCGGGCTTCTCGGTGAGGGTGATCCCGGAGAGCCACTTGGCCGACTTGTAGAAGTACATCGGGGCGACGTACAGCCGGACCGGTCCGCCGTGGCTGTGGCCCAGCGGCCTGTCCTGCATCCGCAGTGCCACCAGGACGTCGTCTCGGCGGGCCTGCGGGAGGGTGAGGCTCTCGGTGTACGTGCCGTCGAAGCAGTCGAAGCGGATGGCCCCGGCCTCGGGCCGCACTCTGGCGGCGTCCAGCAGCCGCGACAGCGGCACCCCCTCGAAGGGGGTGCCCGGGACCCGCCAGCCGGTCACGCACTGGACGTCCCGGACCACCCGGGTCTGCGGGAGCCGCCGCAGCGCGTCGAGCGTGTACTGCGCCGGGCGCTCGACGAGCCCGCCGACGGTGAGGTGGTAGTTCTCGGGTCCGCGCTCAGGGACGGAGGACGCCACGGAGTAGTAGCGGAACCCGCCGCCGTTCGGCAGCAGGCCGCTGAGCCCGGTGGGGTCCTTGTCGGCGACGGCCTCGAAGCCGTGCTGGAGGTAGGGGGCGGTGACCAGCCCGGCCGCGCCGAGGCCGAGCATCCCCAGGACCAGCCGGCGCCCTACCGGGGTGCCCCGCATGTCGGGGTCGGCACGCTGGTCGGCACGCTCTTCTGTACTCACCCGCCGATTCGACCACCGCGGGTCCCCGGGCACCAGGGGCCGCGGCGCCACGTCAGAATTCCGTCACACCTGACGGCGCGACCGGGGGGCCTCGGTCTGCACCGGCCGGGACCGCGTCCCGCCCTTCTATCTCCAACCTGCGTTGTTCGTAGAATGGCCGGATGGAGCACATCGACGCGATCGCGGCGTTGCAGGATCCGGTGCGGCGCCGCCTGTACGAGTACGTGGCGGCGCAGGGCCGCGAGGTCGGCCGCAACGAGGCCGCCGAGGCGGCCGGGGTGGCGCGCACGCTCGCTGCGCACCATCTGGACCGGCTGGCCGAGGCCGGGCTGCTGGAGAGCGGGAGCCGCCGCCTGACGGGCCGCTCGGGGCCAGGGGCGGGCCGTCCCGCCAAGGTGTACACGCGGGCTCGGGCCGAGTGGGCGGTGTCGCTGCCCGCCCGCGACTACCGCACCGCCGCCGAGCTGCTCGCGGAGGCCGCCGAGCAGGCCGGGCTGGACGCCGGGCTCTGCGCGGCCGCGCGCCGCCGGGGCGAGGCCCTGCGCGGCTCGGCGGCGCCCTGCGGCGGCCTCGAAGAGGCCATGGAGGTGCTGGCCGCCCGCGGCTACGAACCGCATCTGGAAGGCGCCGAGGGGGCCGAAGGGACGGCCGGGGCGGCCGCGCCCGTCGTCCGTATGCGCAACTGCCCCTTCCACGCCGTCGCCGAACGCTTCCCGCCGCTGGTCTGCGGCATGAACCTCGCGCTGCTGGAGGGGCTGCTCGGCGCGGACGGTCCCGTACGCGCCCGCATGGACGCCCGGCCGGGGGAGTGCTGCGTGGTGGTCGAGAGTTCTAAAAACAATCAGGATTGACATAGAAACGCAGGGCGTGTTGGGATGTGGCCATGACCCCCTCCACGCATGCCTTCCACCTCGCCCAACTCAACGTCGCCACGCTCCGCCACCCGCTCGACGACCCGCGCATGGCGCCGTTCGTCGAGATGCTCGATCCGGTCAACGCCGCAGCCGACGGTACGCCCGGCTTCGTGTGGCGGCTCGTGGAGGAGGGCGTGGGCGACGCCACCGGCCTGCGCCCGGCGGGCGAGGACGTCATCGTCAACCTGACCGTGTGGCAGACACAGGAGGCCCTGTGGGACTTCACCTACCGCAGCGGGCACCTGGAGGTCATGCGGCGGCGCCGTGAATGGTTCGAGCGGCACGTCGAGGCGCACTTGGCGCTCTGGTGGGTCCCCGCCGGTCACCTCCCGACCGTCGGCGAGGCCCTGGAGCGGCTGGCGGACCTGCGGGCGCACGGACCGTCCCCGCGCGCGTTCACCTTCGCCTCCTCCTACACCGCCGCCGAGACCGCCCAGCACCTCCGGGCCGCGCCACCGGCGCAGTCGGACCGCCGTCCACAGCACGGTTTCCCCGTCGACACGCCGGCGGGGTGAGATCCAAGATGCGGCGCTGCCACTCTTCGGCCAGGAGGCGGCAGGAGCGCACCGGTCCGCGTGGTCGTCTCGGTATCCGGCCGGTCGCCGCCAACGCCTAGGGCCGCTCCCGCACCTCCCGTACCCCGATGCCGGGATCGCTGCCCAGCACCTTCGCGGTACGGTCCAGCAGCTCCTCCAGCGGATGCGCCGTGGGGGTGAACCTCACCACCGGCCAGGTGTCCGCGCCCGCCATCGGGAAGCCGCCGGGGCGCCGCAGGGCCGGTACGAGGCCCGCGTTCAGCAGGGAGGACTTGCCGGCGCCGGAGGGGGCCACCAGCATCAGCGGCCCGCGACCGATCCGTTCGAAGACCCGCTCGACCAGCTCGGCCGTCGCCCGCTCCCGGCCGAAGAACCAGCGCGCGTCCTGCGCCGTGAAGGCCGGCAGACCGCGGTACGGACACGCGCCTCCGGCGGCGGCACCTCCGTCTCGCGCGCCATCCGCAGCAGTTCGCCTCCAGCCCCCAGCACCTCGTCGCAGCGGCGTGCGACATCCGTGGTGACGGGCTTCGCACCAGTCTCGATCTTGCTCAGGTAGCCCTTGCTGTAGTGCGTCCGCCGGGCCAGGTCGGCCAGCGACATTCCCCGTTGCACCCGCAGACGCCGCAACTGCGCGGGGAAGGGCGGGACGGTCCTCTCCGCTGATTCGCGCTGGTGATCGGTCTTCCGCAGACGGTCCGGATCCCCCACAGCATCCCCCATGGCACGGCGCCGCCCGGGCAGCTGGACGGCAGGGCCCAGGCTACAGCGGAGGTCGGACGTACGGCCCGGTCTTGGGGGCGGTATGACGAAAACAGGAACGTCCGGAGCCGCCGAACGGCGGCCCCGGAAGCGGTCCTGACAGGGTGTGGCCTACGGGTTGAGGCGGATGGAGTTGATGGGCGTGAGGTCGGCGTAGACACCGGTCTTGGCGGCGATGGGGTTGCCGCAGCCGGCCCCGGTTGGAGCCCGTGCAAAGGTTTGCGGTCGCACCGCCGTACTGGTTGTTGAGGACCCAGTGGTTCCCGTGCTGATTGGTCAGGTTGTGGGCCCCGTACGAGTAGAAGACGTGCGTGGGCTTCACGGCGGGGTTCTGGTTCTGGGGGTTGGAACTGCTGTCTGGTGACTGGGTTTGAGTGTGTTCTGGCGTGGATTAGTGAGTGCCTCGTCCGTGGTGGTGGGTCGATGCCGGGCGGGAACGGAGGTTCTTGCATCGAATGGGTGACCTCTGTTGGGGGTGGTCGTTGGGTGGGGGATGGGTTCTTTCGGTACCGGGGTGGGTGCTGGGTG
>NZ_JAGGOZ010000102.1 GCF_018614075.1 Streptomyces sp. ISL-94
CCACGCAGATCACGGCCCCGTGCACGGGCGGCAGTTCGGGCCTGCGGGCAGCAGGCAAGCCGGGTGGTCGGGGAGATGCGGGGTGAGACATGTGTCGCCTTGTCTGCGCTCCGGTCGGTTCAGCTGGGCGGCGGCGCGGCCGGGCCCCCACCACCCCCCAGCTGAACGCCCCCGCCCCCGCCTGGGTCACGGGCCCGGGCCCCGGCCGCGCGCGCCCGGGGTGAAGACGGCGGCGAAGCGCCGCGCCCACGGCGCACCACAGCCGTCGCATCGGAGCACCACAGCGGGGCGGGCGCGACCTCGGCCGCGGACACTGGCTCGTACTCGTACTCGTACTCGTACTCGCACTCGAACTCGGACACGGATTCGACTTCAGCCCCAGACCCGGACCCGCACCCGGATTCGCACCCGGATTCGGACTCGGACCCGGACTCGGACCCGGACGACGCGAGCTCGGACGGAGACCCGGGCCCCGGCGCCGGCTCACTGCCCGCTCCCCGTGGTGCGGCGGGACTCGCGGCGGGTGCCCGTCCTGCCGGGACGGCCCGGCGGGCGGGTGCCCGCCTTGGGGCGCCCCCGCCGGGGCTCGCGGCGCCGCCGCTCCTCCCGCAGGCACTCCCGCAGGCCCTCGGGGTCGACGCCCTCGTTGCAGGCGTGGTGCAGCAGCTGGGCGAAGCGGTATTCGGCGTCCGCCCGCAGGGCCAGGCCGAGCGCGATCCGGGCCGTCGGCTCGTCACCCGTGGACCAGGAGACCCAGCCGGCCAGGGTGAGCGGAGCCGCGGCGTGCTCGCCGTAGGCCCCGATGCAGCGCCGGGCGAGCGCCCGCCACAACCGCAGGGCGGGGGCCGCCTCCTCGTCCTCCATCCACTCGGCGGCGATGTCCCGGATCTCCCGGTCCTGCAGGCCGAGGATCAGCGAGGCGGCCTCGTCGTGGCCGAGCAGCGCGTCGTCCCAGTCGTCCGCGTGCGGGCCGCCCTCGGCGGGCGGAGCGAGGGTCATCCGCGTCATCAGGGTCCGGGCCAGGGTGAGGGTCTCGGCGCCGACCTCCTCACGGGTGGCCCCGTCGAGGATCTTCGGCACGAGCGCGGCGGCCACCCGGTCCAGGGCCCGCTCCATGTCCACGGCCACCTCACCGCGCAGCGGTGCCAGCCGGCCCTCGATGTCCTTGAGCGAGCCCCGGACCTGGAGCCCGGCAAAGGTGGCCGCGGCGGCCATCACCGAGGTCCCGACCGCGGCCAGCGGGCTGCCCTCGGCCGGGCAGCAGCGCTCGTCGGGGCACACATAGGACCAGAACCGGCCCGCGGAGAGGCACAGGGCCTCCAGTACGGGCACGTCCAGGGCTCCGCAGGCGAGGCGGATCCGCTGGGCGAGCGGCCGCAGCCGGGTCATCACCCGCTGGCCGCTCTCCTCGCCGCGCGGCTCCTGGCAGAGGAAGACGACGATGCCGTCGGGCTTGCCTCCGCGCCGCTCGCTGCCCCGGATCAGGCAGTCGGCGACCTGCCGGGCGGTGTCCTCCCATTCCGCGGGGGTGGCCGGGATGCCGACGCGGAGCCGGCCGCCGAAACGCCCGCCCTCGCCGTGGACGGCGACCATGACGAGGGAGTCGGTCGGGTGGAAGCCGAGCATGTAGGGCAGCGCGTCGGCCAGTTCGGCCGGGCTGCGCAGGGTGATCTGGGGGTCGGTGGTTCCGGCCGGGCTGATGGACGGCCGGTCGGACGGGATGCGTGGTTCGTTGTTGTTCGTCATGCCACGAAGGTCCCGTGCGTGATCCGATCCGGAAACCCCTGTGGATAACTCGGAGAACGGGGGCAACCATGTGACCGTTCAACATCCACAGGCTCGGGGCGGCATTGGCGCGATGTCAGAGGCATCGGGTTGCATGGAGGCATGAACGCAGACCTGAGGTCCTCGGCCGACTCCGTACTCGCCCGTCTCGTGGGCGACCCCACGGGTACCGCTCGGCTGCGCGAGGACCAGTGGCGGGCGATCGAAGCGCTCGTCGCGCACAAGCGGCGGGCCCTGGTCGTGCAGCGCACGGGCTGGGGCAAGTCCGCGGTGTACTTCGTCGCCACCTCGCTGCTGCGGGCGAGCGGCGCCGGCCCCACCGTGATCGTCTCCCCGCTCCTGGCGCTGATGCGCAACCAGGTCGAAGCCGCGGCCCGGGCCGGTATCCGCGCCCGCACCATCAACTCCGCCAACCCCGAGGAGTGGGAGAGGATCCAGGCCGAGGTCGCGGCGGGCGAGGTGGACGTCCTTCTGGTGAGCCCGGAGCGGCTCAACAACCCGGACTTCCGCGACCAGGTCCTCCCCAAGCTCTCCGCCGCGACGGGTCTGCTCGTCGTGGACGAGGCCCACTGCATCTCCGACTGGGGGCACGACTTCCGGCCCGACTACCGCCGGCTGCGCACCATGCTCGCCGACCTCCCGCCCGGCGTCCCGGTGCTGGCCACCACCGCCACGGCCAACGCCCGTGTGACGGCCGACGTCGCCGAACAGCTGGGCACCGGAGCCGGCACGGACGCGCTGGTCCTGCGCGGCGCCCTCGACCGCGAGAGCCTGAGCCTGGCGGTGCTGGCCCTGCCCGACGCGGCGCACCGGCTGGCGTGGCTCGCCGACCACCTCGGGGAGCTGCCCGGCTCCGGGATCATCTACACGCTGACCGTCGCGGCGGCCGAGGAGGTCACCGCCTACCTGCGCCACCGCGGGCACACGGTCTCCTCGTACACGGGCAAGACGGAGAACGCCGACCGCCAGCAGGCCGAGGACGACCTCCAGGCCAACCGGGTCAAGGCCCTGGTGGCGACCTCCGCCCTCGGGATGGGCTTCGACAAGCCCGACCTCGGCTTCGTCGTGCACCTGGGCTCGCCCTCCTCCCCCATCGCCTACTACCAGCAGGTCGGCCGCGCAGGCCGCGGCGTGGAGCACGCGGAGGTGCTGCTTCTCCCGGGCCGCGAGGACGAGGCGATCTGGCAGTACTTCGCCTCGGTGGCGTTCCCCCCGGAGGAGCAGGTGCGCCGCACCCTCGACGTCCTGGCCCAGGCGGGCCGGCCGCTGTCACTGCCCGCCCTGGAACCCCTGGTCGACCTGCGCCGCACCCGGCTGGAGACGATGCTCAAGGTCCTGGACGTGGACGGGGCCGTGCACCGGGTCAAGGGCGGCTGGACCTCGACCGGCGAGCCGTGGGCGTACGACGCCGAGCGCTACGCGTGGGTGGCCCGCCAGCGGGCCGCCGAGCAGCAGGCCATGCGCGACTACGCGGCCGCCACCGGATGCCGGATGGAGTTCCTGCGCCGCCAGCTCGACGACGAGGAGGCCGCCCCCTGCGGGCGCTGTGACAACTGCGCGGGAGCCCGGTTCACCGCCGATGTCTCCACCACCGCGCTGGACACCGCACGCGGTGAACTCGGCCGCCCTGGTGTGGAGCTGGAGCCGCGCAAGATGTGGCCGACCGGGCTGGCGGCCGTCGGCGTCGACCTCAAGGGCCGTATCCCCGCCGGGGAGCAGTCCTCCACCGGCCGGGCTCTGGGCCGGCTCTCCGACATCGGCTGGGGCAACCGGCTGCGCCCGATGCTCGCCCCGAACGCCCCCGACCAGGCGGTCCCGGACGATGTCGCGCAGGCCGTGATCGCGGTCCTCGCCGACTGGGCCCGCGGCCCGGGCGGCTGGGCCTCGGGGGCACCTGACGCCCCGGCCCGGCCGGTGGGCGTGGTCGCGCTGCCCTCGCGCAGCCGCCCCCAGCTGGTCGGTTCGCTGGCCGCCCGAATCGCGGAGGTCGGCCGGATGCCACTGCTCGGAACGATCGCGTACACGGACCAGGTCCCCGAGTACGGACTGCCCTCCTCCAACAGCGCCCAGCGGGTCAGGGGGCTCCACCAGGCCTTGACCGTGCCGCCTGCCCTGGCGGCGACACTGGCGGAGGCAGCGGGACCGGTGCTCCTCGTGGACGACCGCGCCGAGAGCGGATGGACCCTCGCGGTGGCCGCCCGGCTGCTGCGGCGGGCGGGGGCGAAGGGGGTGTTCCCGCTGGTGCTGGCGCTCCAGCCGTAGCGGAATGCGTCATGTTCGGTGTGGCGGGGCAAGGATATGAACGGCATACCGGCGAATTCCGGTCGGCGGCTCCAATTGCTCGTTGCCGCAGGCTCGGACGCCACGCGAGAATCGGAGTGCTCCCGCTCGGCTCCCCGGCACTCCCCTGGGCCGCGCTGCGGCGCGCCCAACTCCAGCTGTGCCCGCTCGCGGGCGTGTACCCGAAGGGAGGACCGTGACCTTCGGATTCGCCCCGCCCTCGACCACGTCCCTGACAACTGCGACCGGCGGCGCCAGCCGGCACGGCCGACTGCTGGAACCCGCCGCATGGACGGCGGCGGGCATCCCGCTGCTGCGCAACCCGCGCGAGGTCGTCAGCGGGCTGCACTCCCGGCACAGCCCGGTGCCGTCGACTGCGGTCATCGCCGTCCTCGGCCCGGAGGAACAGCTCGTCGCGAGCGCCTCGTTCGTGCAGCGCTCCGTCTCGGCTGACGGCTGGGAGTACCGCAACGCCCTGCTGTCCCGGCTTCGCCGCGTGCTGCCGCACGACCTGCGGCGCCGGACACCCGTGCGGACGGCGGTGCTGCTCTACTGCCGTGAAGGCGACGAGCGTTGGACCGAGGAGGACGGGGCGTGGATGTGGGGGCTGCGAGACGCCTGCACCCTGCACGGCCTGCGCTGCGGCGCGTACATCACGCTGACCCGCGGCGGCTGGCAGGTGCTGGGCGAAGGACGGGGCGGCCGGCGGCCCAGTTCGGAATCGCGGCCCCAGCGGCTCGGCGACACCGTGGCCGAGTTCGCTCCGCTCGCGCTGCACACCGGCGGCGGCGCGGCCGAGGCCCTGCGCCGGACCGCCGCGCGCTGACCCCGGTACCGCCGCACCCCTGACCCTCGTACCGCCGCGCCCTGAGCCAGGCGTGCCCCGGCGGACCGCTTCCGGGCAGGCCTCACGGCCGTACACCCTGAAGCGGGCGTACGGCGGATCAGCCTCCGGGCTTCAGCGGGGCCGGCCCGAGGCCCGCCCCGCCCCTCGCCCGTGCCGGGGTACGGGGCGTCAGACGCCCGTACCCAGCACGGAGTTGACCTGCTTCGGGTCACCGCACACGATCAGCAGTGCACCGGCCCGCGCGAGCGCGACCGGCAGGGCGCCCGCGACGGACTCGACCGGTCCGCCGTTGACCGCGAAGACCACGACCGGACGGCCGTCGGCGCGCTGGGCCTGCGCCGCGTCCGCGTAGAAGACGTCGTCCCCGGCGTCGTGCAGGGCCCAGTACGCGGCCTCGCCGAAGGACAGCTCGTGCGCGGCCCACGGGTGCGGGTCGCCACTGGTGAGCACCAGGATGTCGCCGGGCGCGCGCCCGGTGTCGAGCAGCAGGTCGACGGCCTCTTCGGCCGCGTCCAGGGCGCCCTCGGCGGAGGCCGGGATCAGCTGGATCTGCGGCACCGCCGCCGACACGGACGGCGCGGTGGGGGCTGCCGGGGCAGCGGGGGCTGCGGGAACAGGTCCGGGGGTGGCCTGCGGAGCGCGCTGCGCGGGCGGTGCGGGCCGGACGGGACCGGGGCGTCCGGGCCGCGGTACGGCTACGGGACGCGGACCAGGTACGGGGCGGGGGGTCTGCGCGGTGCGGCTCGCGGCCGGCGTGACGCGGGGACCCTGGGCACTCTCGTGAATCTGAGGCTCCTCGATGGCGGGGGTGAGAGGCGTGACGTGATGTCTATCAAACACCGGTACGAAACGTACCGGTCGGTTGCACATGGGTGCGATCAGAAATCGAAGCCGAGTTGGCCTCCGTTTTCCAGCTCCAATGCCTCCTCGCTGCGGCGCACCTTCTTCAGATGGCGCCACCGGGGCAGCGCGTCGAGGTACGCCCACGAGAGCCGGTGATAGGGGGTGGGCCCCAGCACCTCCAGCGCCGCCCGGTGTACGGGCGAGGGATATCCGGCGTTGGCCCCGAAGGCGAAGTCCTCGATTCCGCCGCCCTGTTCACCCAGCACGGCCATCATGCGGTCGCGCCGGACCTTGGCGATGACCGAGGCCGCGGCGACCGCCACGCACGACTGATCGCCCTTGATCACCGTACGGACCCGCCAGGGCGAACCGAGGTAGTCGTGCTTGCCGTCGAGGATCACCGCGTCGGGGCGGACCGGCAGGCCCCCCAGGGCGCGCTCCGCCGCGAGGCGCAGGGCGGCGGTCATCCCCAGCTCGTCGATCTCCTCCGGGGAGGCATGCCCGAGGGCGTACGCGGCGACCCAGTCCTCCAGGACGCCGACGAGAGCGTCGCGCCGCTTGGGGGTGAGCAGTTTGGAGTCGGTGAGTCCGGCGGGCGGCCGGCGCAGACCGGTGATCGCCGCGCACACGGTGACGGGACCGGCCCAGGCCCCTCGTCCGACTTCGTCGACCCCGGCGATGACCTTGGCGCCGGTGGTTGCACGGAGGGAGCGTTCGACGGTGTGGGTGGGTGCTTCGTACGGCATGGCGCCAGCAAGGTTACGCCGCCCCGCGCCGCCTGCACACCCCGCCCCTGGTACGACCGGCGGCCGCGTCTCACCTCCTGAGCAGCGGGACCATCACCTCGTCGATCAGCTCCCCGATGTCCGGATCCACCCATTCGCTCCCGCACACCTTCGCGCGGTACATGAGCATCGCGGGAATGACATCCACGACAAACGGACCTGTAGCGTCCGCTCGCACGTCGCCCCGCCCGATTCCCCGCCGTACAAGCTCCCTGATCAGCCGCTGCGCCGGCTCGTGCACACCTGACCAGATGACCCCGTGGAAGCGGTCGGCCTGCTCGCGATCGCATTCGTGAAGGACGGATCGCAGGGCCTGCCCGGCGCGCGAATGCATCACGTCCCGCATCCGCACACACAGCAGATACAGGTCCTCGCGGATCGATCCGCGGTCGGGGATCTCGCCGATCTGGGGCAGGCAGGTCCGCAGCGCATCGGTCACCAGGTCCGCCTTGGAAGGCCAGCGCCGGTAGAGAGCCGCCTTGCCGGTGTGCGCACCGGCCGCGACGCCCTCCATGGTGAGCGCGTTCCAGCCGACCGTGCCCAACTGCTCCAACGCGGCGTCGAGAATCGCCCGTTCGAGTTCGGGGCCGCGCCTGCGCCCCGGTGACGCCGCCGACCAGCGCGAACCCACCATGTCCCCAGCCTCCGAGCGATCCGCGCGCCCCCGCACACATTTTCAGCCTTAGTGAACGCTTGCGTTCCCTAAGGATCCACTCCTACCGTGGACCCACAGTGAACGAATGCGTTCACTATTTCACTTTGGGGGGATCCACAGTGACAAGCTCTCAACTCGCCACACCCCGGATACCGGGCGCGGCCCGCCGGGAAGGGCGCCCCGGAGTGGCGCTCGCCGTCATCGCCGCCTGCCAGCTCATGGTCGTCCTCGACGCGACGATCGTGAACATCGCCCTCCCGCACATCCAGGACGCGCTCCACTTCTCCACCACCGACCTCTCCTGGGTGCTCAGCGCCTACACGCTCACCTTCGGCGGCCTGCTCCTCCTCGGCGGCCGGGCCGGCGACATCCTGGGCCGCCGACGCGTGTTCATGGCCGGAATCCTGCTCTTCACGCTCGCCTCCCTCCTCGGCGGCTTCGCCCAAGAGCCCTGGCAGCTGCTCGCCGCCCGCGCCCTGCAAGGGGTCGGTGGCGCGATCGCCTCCCCGACCTCGCTCGCCCTGATCACCACGACCTTCGCCGAAGGACCCGAACGCAACCGCGCCTTCGGGGTGTTCGCCGCGGTCTCCGCGGGCGGCGGCGCGATCGGCCTGCTGGCCGGCGGCATGCTGACCGAGTGGCTCGACTGGCGCTGGGTCCTCTTCGTCAACGTCCCGATCGGCGTGCTGATCGCGGTCCTCGCCCCGCTCTACATCACCGAGTCCGAACGCCACCCCGGCCGCTTCGACATCGCCGGAGCCCTCACCTCCACCGGCGGCATGGCCTCGCTCGTCTACGGGTTCATCCGCGCCTCCGAGGACGGCTGGCGCGACTCCCTCACCCTCGGCTCGTTCGCCGCGGCCGTCGTCCTGCTCGCGCTCTTCGCGGCCATCGAGTCCCGGGCCCGCGAACCGATCGTCCCGCTGCGGATGTTCGCCGACCGCAACCGCGCCGGCACCTACGTGATCATGCTCGGCCTGGCCGCCGCGATGTTCGGCATGTTCTTCTTCATCGTCCAGTTCGTGCAGAACGTGCTCGGCTTCTCCCCGATCCAGTCCGGACTCGGCTTCCTGCCCGTGACCGTTGCCATCGTCACGGCCGCCGGCCTCTCGCAGCGCTTCCTGCCGCGCTTCGGCCCCAAGCCGTTCATGGTCACCGGAACCGCCCTCGTGGGCACCGGCCTGGCCTGGCTGGGCTTCATCCGGACCGACAGCTCGTACGCGACCGGGGTGCTCGGGCCGATGCTCCTGTTCGGCTTCGGCATGGGCCTCAACTTCGTGACCCTCACGCTCACCGCCGTCTCCGGGGTGGCGGCGAAGGAGGCGGGCGCGGCCTCCGGGCTGCTCAACGCCAGCCAGCAGGTCGGCGGTTCACTCGGCCTGTCCATCCTGGTCACCGTGTTCGGAACGGCCAGCCGCGAGGAGGCCGAGCACCAGGTCCCGGCCTTCATGGCGCAGGCCGATCCGAGCGCGCTGGCCGCCTTCAAGGAGAGCGGCCGGCTGCCCGACCCCTGGGGGGACCTCGTCCTCACCCAGGGCATCTCGACCGCGTTCGCCGCCGCCGTGGCGATGGCGTGCCTCGCCCTGGCCACCGCGCTGCTGGTGATCCGGGTGCGCAAGAGCGACCTGGCGGCCCTCAACGGCGCCGCCGAGAAGGCCGGTCCGGCGGCCTGACCGCGGCCGCCCGTACGAGGGCCCGGGCTCGGGAGGTGGTCCCGCGCCCGGACCCTCGTACGGGCGCGCCCCTCAGAGATCGCTGCGGTCGGCGAAGACGCCCAGGCGGGAGCAGACCTCGTACGGGGCCGTCACGGGGCGCTCGCGCAGGATCTGCCGGGCCCGGTACTCGCCCAGGCTCATCGCGTACCAGGGGACCTCGCCGGCCCGGGAGATCTCGTCGCTGATCCCGCGCAGTGCGCAGGACCTGCGGGGCTCGGGCAGTTTGTCGAGGGCGGGAACGGCGTCCGCCGACAGGGACTGGAAGTAGGCCATGTCGATCTTGCCGTCCGCCTCGAAACGCGCCACGTTCCGCTCGGCGACCATCCCGTCCGGGGACAGCAGGCCGAAGGCCAGGACGGCGGCCGCCGCACTCCCCGCGACCGCGCGCGGCAGCCAGCGGGCTCCGAACACCCCGGCCGCCATGATCAGTACGATGACCAGCCCGAGCCACAGCTCCATGGCGGCCACCGACACGCGCAGCCTGGTCAGCCCGTACGCGTCCACGTAGAGATCCATCCGGCGCAGCGCGGAGGCGACGACGATCAGCGTCAGCGCACCCAGCACCCCGAGCACGATACGGACGAAGCGGCGGTCGCCGGCGCCGGAGCGCGGGGCCCAGCGCAGGGCGAACGCGATCACGGCCAAGGTGAGCAGGGTGGCCCAGAGCAGCTGCCAGAAGCCCTGCTTGGCGTACTCGGCGTAGGTGAGGCCGGTGCTCGCCAGGACCTTGTCGTAGCCGCCGAACAGGACCGCCAGCTGTACGGCGTTGAAGCCGGCGAAGAGCAGGTTGAGCACGATGAGCGGAAGGGCCCATTCGACGCGGGACCTCGGCTTGCCGGGGGCCACCTCGATCCGGTCCCAGCGCAGCGGGGCCGCGGCGGCGCGGGCGGCGGCCAGCGCGAGGAGGGTGCCGAGGAGGAAGAGCAGGGTCCGCACGGGCCCGTCCCCGACGGAGATGTCGGGCGTCAGATCGCCCAGCAGATCGGCGAAGGCGGCGTCGGCGGACGCGAACAGCGTGCCGAAGAGCACCAGGAGGACCACGGCGACGACGGCCGCCTTGGCCACGGGGAGCCAGCGGTCCTTGCTGACGCCGTTGCGGGAGCGCAGCCCGGTCCAGGCCCAGCCGGCCCCGGACACGGCGGCTGCGAAGAAGCCGAGCGGGCTGAGCAGGACGCCGGGCCAGGTGCGGCTGCCGTGCAGGGCCAGCGCGCCGAGCAGGATGGCGGAGAGGATCGCGAGCGTGGCGGGCCACGCGGCATCGCGCAGGGCCGGCACGGCGAGGAGGGCGAGGCAGCCGATCGCCCAGACCACGGTCCAGGGCCGGGCCGTACGGCGGGCCGCGCGGGCGGCGATGTACGCGGCGACGACGGCGGGCACGACGGCGAGCAGCAGGCCGAGGCCCAGGCCGTCGCCGAGGAGCAGGGCGGCCGCGAGCCCGGCCGCGAGGGCAGCGACGAGGGTCGCGGTCCGGATGGGCGCGGCCTCGGCGGGCCGTACGAGCAGGACCCAGGCGGCCGGCTCGGCGGCCTTGGCGCGGGCGGCGGCGTAGCGCCGCTGCTGCTCCTGCCAGGCCTGCCAGGCGGCGGCTTCGACGGGCGTCCCGGACACGCCGGGCGGCGTGCCGGGCCCGGCGGCAACGGGGGCTGCGGCGGGCACACCCGGGCCGGGGCCGACGGTGGCAGCGGCGGCGGGCGTTCCGGGCCTGGGGCCGCCCGGTGCCGCCGCGCCCCCGGCCGGAGCGGGCCCCGTCGCGGCGCCCTCGGTTCGGCCGGCCCCGGCGCCCTCGGTTCGGCCGGCCCCGGCGCCCTCGGTTCGGCCGGTCCCGGTCCTCCCGGCCCCGGTCCTCCCGGTCTCCGCGGCCAGCCCGGTCCCCGCGGCCAGCCCGGTCCCCGCGGCCAGCCCGGTCTCCGCGGCCGGCCCGGCCGCTGCCGCGCGTCCGTCCCCGGCCGGATTCACGGGCTCCGCAGCCGGCCCCCCGGCCGCGGCCTCGCCACGAGCCGCTGCTGCGGCTGCGGCTGCGGCTGCGGCCTCCGCACCGTCCACCCCGTCGGTGTGCTCTGACATCGGTTCCCCTCCACTGTCGGCCGCCCCCGGCGATCCGGTGGAGGCGGCGAAGCGGACAGCGTAGGCCGGTGCCCTGCAGTTTTGAACAGGATCAAAAGAACTCTGTGGCAGGACCGTGACAATCGGAACGGGACACTTCGCCCCGCCGAAGACACCGCGGCCGGCAACCGCTAACGCGCCACCGACTCCGGCACCCACGCCGGCAGGGCCTCGGTGCGCGCCAGCCACGCGGCCGGCAGCACCGACTCCCCGCGCGCCCCCAGCACCCCGCCCACGATCGCGCAGGTCGTGTCCACGTCCCCGCCCACCTGCGCGGTGGTCCAGAACGCCCGCTCGAAGTCGTCCAGCGCCCGCGCCGCCGACCACAGGGCGAACGGCACGGTGTCGTGGGCGCTCGTGCGCCGGCCGCAGCCCAGTACCGCCGCCACCGTGGTCGCGTCTCCGTAGTCCAGCATGTCCCGTGCCCGCCGCAGCCCGGCGCCCACCGCGCTGCGCGGCACGAGCGCGATCACCCCGTCCAGCAGGTCGGCGGCCTTCGGCGGCCCGTCCGTGGCGGCCGCCAGAGCGGCCGCGGCGGCCACGGCCATCGCCCCGCACACGGCCTCGCGGTGCTGGTGGGTGGTGTAGGCGGAGATCTCCGCCTGGTGCGTGGCCTGCTCGGGGTCGTCGGCGTACCAGGCGCCCAGCGGCGCGATCCGCATGGCGGCGCCGTTGCCCCACGAGCCCTGCCCGTTGAACAGTTCGGCGGCCAGCGTGCGCCAGTCCTCGCCCTCCCGGATCAGGCGCAGCATCCGGTTCACGGCGGGCCCGTAGCCCCGGTCGAAATCGTGGTGGTGGGCGAAGGAACTCGCGAGGGCGTCCTGGTCGATGCGTCCGTGCTCGGCGAGCACAGCCACCACCGAGCAGGCCATCTCGGTGTCGTCGGTCCACTGCCAGGTATCGGCGGCGGGCAGCTCGCGCCGCTTGAGCAGCGGGTAGTTCACGGGGACGAAGTACTGGGAGCCCAGGGCGTCCCCCAGCGCCAGCCCGCGGAGGCTGGCCAGGGCGCGTGCGTAGCGCCGTTCGGGAGTGGAGTCAGGGGTCATCCCGGGTCACTCTAGCCGTCCGGGTCTAGCCGTCCAGGTCATAAGGCTCGGGTGTGGTCCACCGCTCGAACGGGCGGTCCATCCGGTAGCGGCCGTCCGAGCCCAGCATGAGTACCCGGAATTCGCCGTTTCCCGGGTTGGACAGGGCCTCGAACTCGGCCACCGACCAGTGGAACCAGCGCATGCAGAACAGCCGCATGGTCAGCCCGTGCGTCACCAGCAGCACGTTCTGGGGGTGGTCGTCGGCCTCGAAGCTGCGGTAGAGGCTTTCCAGGAAGGCCCCGACCCGGTCGTACACGTCGGCCCCCGACTCGCCCTGGGCGAACCGGTAGAAGAAGTGCCCGTACGCGTCCCGGTACGCCTTCTGCAGCCGTACGTCGTCCCGGTCCTGCCAGTTGCCCCAGTCCTGCTCGCGCAGCCTGGGCTCCTCGCGCATCCGCACCCGCGCCGGGTCCAGGCGCAGCTCCCGGAAGGTCTGGAGGGTCCGGCGGTAGGGGGAGACGTACGCGCTGATCGTCTCTTCGCCGAAGAGCTCGCGCAGCCGTACGCCGGTCGCCGCGGCCTGCTCGCGCCCCGTCCGGGTCAGCCGCAGGGCGTGGTCGGGCTCCCGCTCGTACACCGAGTCGTCGGCATTGCCTTCCGATTCCCCGTGCCGGACAAGGACGATGCGTCGTGGTCGAACCATCCCACGACCCTATTCGGCCACCGGAGGGCCCGCTGACCGGGCACGCCGGTCGGGGCCGCCGATCGTCGTACGGTCATACCGTCCAGGAGGGTTCGAGGTCGACGACGTCACCGGTGAGGGCCTCGACATCGGCCTGGATCTGGGCGCGCAGGGAAAGCCGCTCGACCCGCTCCTGCCGGTACTTGCCGTGTTCGGCGGCCGCGTGCCACATCGACAGCACGAGGAACTCCCGGCCCGGGGCCTCGCCGAAGAGGCCGCGGATCATGCCGGGCGAGCCCGCCATGGCCGGATTCCACACCTTCTCCTGCATCAGGGCGAAGTGCTCGACCCGGCCCTCCCGGACCCGGGTGTGCGCGACCCGGACGACATCGGCGTCGGTGAAGCGCGGCTCGAAGCCGGTCTTCACGTCGAAGCGGTGGTCGAAGAGGGTCACCCGCAGACCGGTGTAGGTGCCGTTCTGTGCGGCGGCCAGCCGGTCGTGCGCACGGGCCATGAAGGAGTCGTAGAAGGAACGGCTCTCCCAGAAGGTGAAGACATGCGCGACCCCCTGCCGGCCCCGGCTCCAGCCGCCGCCCTGCCCCCGGAATCCCGGCTCGCCTGGCAACCCCGCCCATTTGCGCTGCCCGCGCTCGAACCCGCGTCGGTCCGTCACCGTGCAGCGAATCCACTTGACCAGCACGGCGCCATCGTACGGTCCCGGCGCGGCCCGGGTCAGTCCCCGGCGCGGCGGATCCGCACCAGTTCGGCCGCATCCCGCTCGGCCGGCCGAAACCCGAACTACCGCTCCCATACGGCGAGCTGCCGCGAGGGACCCGTCACGCGGCCGGCGCGGCGCATCCCGTAGCGGCGGCGGGGTCCAGCGGGTGCCACTGCACGGGCACGTCGCGCATCAGCAGCGCGCAGTCGAGGTGGGCCGTGCCGGGCGGAAAGCGATCGGGATCCTCGAAGAAGGAAGACTCGGCACGGGCGACCTCAGTGGCCTGGACCCGCCAGGCGTCGGTGTGCAGTTCCATCCCGTCGAGCCGGCCGGCGGCCCGCGCGGGCGAGTAGCCCCGCGCGCCCCGGCGGAAGAATTCGGAGGCCTCGGCCAGGTCGCCGAAGAGCCGGCTGCCGCACAGCTCGTCCGCGACCCGCGCCAGGACCCGTACGCGCGTGGAGGCGTCCTTCGTCTCGTACGCGACCCCGATCTCCTCCTGGGTCTCGCGTACGTCGAAGACGGCGGAGCCGTGCGCTCCGGGGAACACCCGGCCGCCTGCGAGTACGTTGAGGCGGGAGCCGCTGTCGCGGCGCGGGATCCAGACCCCGGTCTCGACCCCGTCCGGCCCGTCCCACTCGACGGAGATCCGGTGCGCGGCGTTCTCGCTGCGCATGCCGGTGCCGGCGGGCGCCCAGCGCGGCCGGGTGTCCCCGAGCCGCAGCAGGCAGATCCCGGCGACGGCCCAGCCGCCCGCGAGCTGCGGGCGCATCCCGGCCGGCAGCAGCCGCGCCGCCACCTCCGGGTCCACCCGGTAGTTCACGAGCAGCCTTCGCTCGATGACGCTCGCCATCTTCGGACTGATCATTACGCGCTCTCCCCCGACTCGCCCTTGCGCCGCTGGTGCCGGAGAACGATCTGCTCCGGGCACACCATGCTGAGAAACCGCCCCACGCAGGCGGCCAGCCGCTCCTCCACGAGTGTGTAGAGGATCCGGTTTCCGTCGCGCCGCTCCCGTACCAGCCCGGCGGACTTCAGCACCCCGAGGTGCCGTGACACGGACGGAGCGCTGATGGGGAACCGGCCGGCGATCTCCCCGGCAGCCATCTCCCCGCCGCGCAGATCCTCCAGAATCTGACGCCGTGTGGGATCGGCGAGCGCCCGGAAGACGCCGGCCTCGTCGTCGGTCTCGGTGTTCTCGGCCATGCGATCTTTTTAGCACATGAGCTAAATAGCTAAATACCCCGAGGTACGCGAGACGCCGCCCGGGCACGGGAAAGGGGAGGCCACCAAGGGTGGCCTCCCCTTCCGGGTGAGGTATCAGCGCCTCACCGCCGGTTGTACTGGGGACGTGCACTTATTCGGGGGGTGCAGTAT
>NZ_JAGGOZ010000103.1 GCF_018614075.1 Streptomyces sp. ISL-94
AGACATAGGGGCACCCCCCCGTGCCCGGTTGGAACCGTAGGTGATGGTCACGGCATGAGGGTCCCGCTCAACAGGAAGGACGACCCACAGGAATTCTGTAGGCCGCCCAACTGGCATATGCGCCCCGATGTCAGGACACGAGCTCCATCCCGCGCACCAGCCCGGACAGGGCGGCCGCCTGCGACGGGACGCCCCGGCGGACCATGTCGACGACCAGCTCCCGGGCCATCGGGTGGGCGTGCACGTAGTGCGGTGCGCGCTGCGCCGCCGCCCGCAGGGTCACCACGGCTTCGCCGGAGCGGCCCATGCGGTGCATGGCCCGTGCCTCGTCGATCCGGTAGTGGGTGATGCGCTCACGGCTCGGCATCGCGGTCACGTCGACGTCGAAGACGAACGACAAGCCCGTGTCCGGGGCGTCCACTTCGACGCCTGCCTCGGTCGTGTGCACCAGCACGTTCGCCCTGGAGAACACGGTCTGCCACCGCAGATCGTGATGGCCTTCCGGGAGGCGTTCGGAGACCTCGACCGCCCGGGTCGCTTGGTCCCAGGCGCCGTCGGCGTCGCCGGCGCGGGCACAGGCGACGACCTGACGCAGCACCAGCGCGCCTTCCAGCACGAGGGCGTCGGTGTCCCCCGTCGCCGAGATCGCTTCCAGATCGCGCAGGGCGGCGTCCGCTACCGCCTGTGTCTCGCGGGCCGATCCCTGGTGGAGCAGGGCGCCGCATCGGTCCCACGCGACGGCCGCCTTCACGATCGGGTCGTCCAGCTGGGTCGCGGCCCCGGCCGCGACCTCAGCCGCCACCCACGCCAGATCCGGCAAGCCGGTCTGGTTGAGGGTCTGGCGCGCGTTGCGGGCCGCGTCGACCAGGAGACGCAGGGCCTGTCCCACTCGGCGGTGCCGCGCTCGTGCATGAGGATCGTGGTGTTGAGGTCTTCCAGCAGGCCGGGCAGGAGTCGGGCGACCGCGGGGAGGTTCGCGTCCTGGCGGTGCCGGTTGGTGGCAGCCGCCTGGTCCCGGACGCGCTGGGCATCGGCGGCCGGCGCGGACGGTACGAGGCCGGGGTGGCCGGAAAGAATGAGCGAGGACCGGCGCAGCGCTGCCCGGAGCGCGGGGACGTGCGGGACCGCGGAGCCCTGCTCGCGGCGGAGCCGGTAGGGCTGGCCGAGCAGCCAGACGACGTCGACCTCGCATACCGTGGCCACGGCCGTGATCAGCGAGTACCGGTCGAGTGGGAGGCGGCCGGCTTCGACGTCCTCGGCCCACCGTTCGGAGCGGCCCACCAGACCGGCCATCTCCGCCTGCGTCAGGCCTGCCGCGATCCGGGCCACGCGCACGCGCGCTCCGATACCGGTGTCGGGGGATTGCGTCATGACGGCACCTCTCCGTTCTGGACTCCTCACCCGGACGGTACTCCCCACGAGCGATCTGCGGATACGCCAATTGCCCAACAGGGGTGGGTGGCTATGTACGTGTCGAAGAGCAGCGCTTTGACAGCAGTTCGGGAGGCACTTCAGCGGCTGCGACGGAGCTGTTGTTCACGACGGCGAGCAGCAGCGCCACCACCGGGGAGGCGCCCAGGCCCCGCCATGGCGTCAGCAGACGCCATGTGGAGTCGGCCCCGGACTCCTACCTCTGCCAATGCAGTTGCTTTTGAGCTGGACGGGCCGTTGCCCAGCCTATGAAGGGGTGGGGGGGCCGGGTGCCGGTCGCGCATAGGGATCTTGACGAAGGTGTTCACGCCGGACCTGGTGGACGCAGCCGTCGCCAAGCACGGGCGGGGCGAGCAACGGCGCCGCCTGCTCCCGGCCCGGCTGGTCGTGTACTTCGTGCTCGCGCTGTGCCTGTTCGCCCGGGAGTCGTACGAGGAGGTGATACGCATGCTGACCAGCGGCATACCCGGTAGCCAGGCCCTGGCCAGGGTCAACCGCTCGTCGCTGTCCCGGGCCCGCGTCCGGCTCGGTGAAGAGGTGCTGGAGACCGTGTTCCGGCAGGTGGCCGGTCCGCTGGCGGTCCCGGAAACGCCGGGCGCCTGGTGGCGCGGTCTGCGCCTCCTGTCACTGGACGGCACGCAGTTCGACGTGCCGGACTCCGTGAACAACGGCGACACCTTCGACGGCCCCTCCACCAGCGGCACGCCATTTGGCTTCCCGCAGGTGCGCGCCGTCGTGCTCGCCGAGATCGGCACCCACGCCGTCCTCGACGCCGCCCTGGGCGGCTACCGAGACGGCGAGCGGCGCCTCGCCTACCCGCTGGCGGGCTCGACGGGCCCCGGCGATCTTCATCGCCGACCGCGGCTTCTGGTCCGTTGAGTTCGCCCACGCCTTCACCACATCCGGCGCACACCTGCTGGTCAGACTCCAGTTCCAACCACCTCGGCACCACGCAGGCAGACCTTCCGGACGGCTCCCGGCTGTCGCTGATGCGCCCGCGGCAAGAAAGTCCGCCTCCGGGCCGCCCGCGAGGGACGGGTGCTGCCAAAGGAGATCCGGACCACGGTCCCGGAGCCGTCGGCGCCGCGTCCACCGGACCTGGTCGACCGCGACTTCACCGCCTCACGGCCCGACCAGCTGTGGGTGGCGGACATGACGTACGTCCGCACCTGGTCGGGGCGGGCGTATGTGGCATTCGTCCTGGACGTGTACTCGCGGATGATCATCGGCTGGAAGGTCGCGAGCCACATGCGAACAGAACTTCTGCTGGACGCAATGGAGATGGCCCTGTGAAGACGGAAGATCAAGAAGGACTCCGGCCTCATTCATCACAGCGACCGCTCCGCGACGTCGTCGGCCGGCTCCTGCGGGCCGGCAGAACAGTAGGTCCGGGCTGGCCGAGGCGTCGGGCCGCAGCCAGTTGCTGACGTCCACCGCGAGGACGATCCGCCCGTCGGCACCGCGCGGCAACGGCGTCGAGGCGAGCAGCCGCCGCAGGCGCAAGGGCTCCAGCCAGCCGTGGTTGACCGCGTCGTACATCGCCCCGCGCCGGTGCTCGGCAGTGAGCGTCAGCTCGACCAGCGACGTCACCGGACCATCGGCGCACAGCACCGCGTCGGTGAGCTCGAAGAGCGCATCCGACCGGGCGTACAGGCACTCGTAGAACTGGACACGAAAGTGGGACAGCATGCCCAGGGCATCGCCAGCGGTCTGTTCAGAGACCAGACTCTTCACCAGCGGCCGTTCCTTCACGCGACGTTGCTCGACACCTCGAAACGTGAAGAACGGCCGCCCTGCTGTCTCAGAAAGCAGCCAAGATCAGCGGGTCAGGTGAACCGCCGAGGTTAAACAACAAGCTCAGCCACTGACCGACCACAGCGGCTCCGCGGTGCTGGTCCCGGCCACGTGCCGCAGGCATCAACCGGTGGATCCGGCCTGGTTCGTGAGCTGAAACAAGCAGCTCGCGCTGGGGGAGCCGCGCCCCCCGTAGCGGCGGCATCGGCTGGGAGCGTAACGCCAACCATCCCGATCACACTGTTCGAATCGATGGGCAGGCCCCTTCCCTCATGGCCGATGGCCCTCCGTGGGCCCGGACCGGCTACGAGTCTCGGAATTCAGGGATCGACACCACGGACATTCGCCGCGGTCGTTCGCAGCGCTCGCCGGAGGAGGCATGGGCAGGGGGAAACCCGCCCGGTACTCATCCCGAAGTGCCTCTATCGCGCTCATTTTCATACCGGGCGGGCACGTCTCGCCAGCGGTGCCTGCTCCAGCCAGACGGCGTGTGACCTGCACCAGCGCCGCCCGCACCGTCCGCGCCACCCGTGTTGCCGCCGACCATGGGCCGCGAGCGGCTGACTCACCACAGGAGGCCATCTTCACGCAACCCTTCTTAGAGCTCGTAACAAGATCTTGCTGACGCGGCCTGGTCGGGCGTAACCGGTGTGAGGATTCGGCCGTTTGGGAGGGAGTACTCGGCCGTGGATCGTGGACGATGACTTGTGGGCGTTGATCGAGCCGCTGCTGCCGCCTTGGCCGGAGCGGTCGCCAGGGCCGCGGCCGGTGGCGGACCGGCTGTGTCTGCAGGGCATCCTCTACATCCTGTTCAACGACATAGCCTGGCAACTCCTGCCGCTTGAGCTCGGGTTCGGCTCCGGACAGACATGCTGGCGGCGGTTGGAGCGGTGGCAGAAGGCCGGGGTCTTCGACCAGCTGTACCGCATCCTGCTCGCCGAGCTGAATGCGGCCGGCCAGCTCGACTGGTCCCGGGCGTGCGTGGACGGCTCTCACATCCGCGCGAAAAAGGGGGCGCTGACACCGGTCCGTCGCCGGTCGACCGGCGGAAGACGGGCAGCCAACACCGTCTGATCTGTGACGGACGCGGCACTCCGCCGAAGGTCATCACCACCGCGGCCAACGTCAACGACGTCACCCAGACCCTCGCCCTGGTCGACGGCATTCCGCCCGTCGCGGGCAGGCCCGGCCGGCCCCGTCGGCGTCCCGAAGCCCTGCTCGGAGACAAGGGCTACGAC
This sequence comes from Streptomyces sp. ISL-94, assembly GCF_018614075.1. GTDB lineage: Bacteria > Actinomycetota > Actinomycetes > Streptomycetales > Streptomycetaceae > Streptomyces. Next base: position 4,464 of record NZ_JAGGOZ010000103.1, read on the forward strand.
TCCAACCCCAACCGCGGAGAGCTGCGCAAGCGCCGGATCCTGCCTGTGATCTCCCGCAAGGGCTGCCCGAACATCAAAGACATGGGCAAGCTCCGCCACGTCGTGGAGCAGACCTTCGCCCTGCTCCACCAGTTCAAACGCCTCGCCGTCCGCTGGGAACGCCGCACCGAACTCCACGACGCCTTCGTCTCCCCCGCCTGCAGCTTGATCTGCTGGCGACGCCTCAAGAAACACCGATCATGATCGTGTTACGAGCTCTTACGGACTGGGCCCAGATGTTCGGGGAGATCCAGGCCGACAGGAGCTGCTGCCGGGGGCGCCCTGGGGGAGGGAGGCGGCCCCTCGTCAATTGACGAGGCGGACCATTACAGTGATAGGCGGATGATAATTCTTTCGGTTGAGACATGTCTCGACATTTCCTTCAACGCCTAGTACAGAGGTACGTCGAGCCGGAATTTAGCAGGCCGCCGCCGCTTCAGCACGCCTAATTTGGCAGCCAGGAACCAGCAATGCGCAGATTGCCCGGGGTTTTTACACGCCTCCACCAGTGTCCGGATTGCCGGGGTTTTCACACGCTCGACAATGTGCGGATTGCCGGGGTTTTCGTACGCGCGACAATGTACGGATTGCCGGGGTTTTCCAGCGCTGTCAGCGGCCCTTTCCAGCGGCCTACTGGTGTGCGGAAGAAGCAAAGGCAGCATGTGAACCCGTAGGACTGTGGCGAGACGTCAGAGCTGCAGCCGTTCGGCGCCGGCCTCTGGCGGGGTGCCCTGTCGTGACGCCCTGGTGTGGACGGTGGCCGACACGGCTCATGGACGATCCGGAGCGGCTCCGCACCCAAACTAGGGGTGACGCCGACAGGTTCCTCCCCCGACCGTACCGGCGTCGTGGCTGTCGCACGAGACAGCCGGGTGGCGTCCACATGGAGCGACAGGACGTGCTTGAAGCGGTGCTGGCGCCTTAGTTCACGGGTGTCCACGTCCCAGAGACGGCCAGTCCCTGATGACGTCAGTGCGGTGAAACCTGTACCCAATGCGGCGGAAATCAGCCCGATCCACAGGAGGATGGCTTCCACAGCTGGTCCTTTCGAAGGCTGAGGTTGAAGCGGCGCACAGGACCGGAGCCCAGGCGACCGCTCGGCATAACGCAGAGGCATATGCAGGGTTGCGCCCTGTCCCCCGATTGCAGCCATGCGCAGCAAGCTGTCAGCCTTGGCATCTCGATCTATTGACCGATGATCAGTCGGCGGCTGTGGGGCCAGAGGAGAGCTCGCAGCCGACCCGGCGGCCCCCAAGCCGAGGATCAGCGCGCTTCTGTGGGGCGACATGGCCGTCCGATGCCTGGGAAGCGAAGGCAACGGAGCCTACGACGGGGCTCAACGGTGAGGGGCAGATAGGGAGGGTGGCCTGGCAGGACCGATGTATCGAAGTACGCGCGTTGTCATTTAGCCGCCCCAGCGGGTGGGCGGGCGAAGGTGGAGGACGGGTCCTCATGGGCGACGGGTCCGTCACCCTCAGGGGCTGCATTGAGCCTCAGCTCATCGCCTCTTGCACCCCGGCGTCGCAGGTACGAAAGACCGCGGCTGCTGCGCTCCGGGTGATTTGCAGAACCGATAACACTGCGTTCACACTTGTTCACCGACCACCATCACCCGAATGGCACACACCCAGACCGACATCGGCAGCGTTTATGGAATATGACAACAGCAAAGCTCCCCGCCTCCTTCCGCAGGACTGCAGGGGAAGAGGGACAGGGAAGCAGCCTTCACTCCGGGGCCACCCGGATCGGGAAGTGGACTTTCACTCCACGCTCAACCGACTCTGGCGAGACTCGGAACGCAACACTGGGACACGAGAGCCTGGAAATCGATCTGAGCTACTCCTCCTCGATCTTGGAGGATTTCCTCCATACGATGAGCATGATCCAGGGCGAGTTCGGCAGGCGGTCGGGCATGACGGCACCCTCCGCAACGGCTGTCGGCGAGTGCTCGGGTGGCAACTCCCGTGTATGAGCCGTACGGATACCCGGACATCCACGGCCTCCACCCCCAGCCGGAGACCTCCGCGTTCTGGGGCCGGCCAGAGGACGTACAGCACCCCTCACCCGGGCAACCGCTCGGCGCGCCCGGCGAGGCTCATCCGCCATGGGACCCAGCGATGGAACTCGCCAGCCTTCTCCAAGAGAGCGCTGCACTCGGGCAGCCGGAGCCCTTCACACGAGGCGGCTTCGAAGACACTGGTGACACGGCCAGCACCATCGGCTTCGTCGCAGGGCTGAAGCACACCCCTACCGAGACTCCGCCCACATCACCCTCCAGCGGACACCGCCGGAACCCGTCGAAGTCGCCGGTAGTGACCCTCCTGCAAACGGGCAGTCTGTTCACCGCCGCGCTGGTCGCCGCCATCGCAGCTGTGGTGAGCATCCTGAGCGGGCTGGCCATCTGCGACGCCCTGCGCCACAGCGCCGCACCCCACACGGCCCGCGAAGTGGTCATCTGGTGGCCCCTGCTGATCTACGGCCCTTGGATGGTTGCTTCCCTGTCCATCCTCAGATCTGCCCTGCACCAGCGCCGCGCGCTCCATTCCTGGTCCATCGTCTTGCTGTTCTCCACCCTGGCCACGCTCCTGTGCGTAGCCCAGGCACCCAGAACGATCGCCGCCGGGGCGGCGTCTGCCCTTCCCGCCGCCGCGGCGCTGGCCTGCTTCCAACAGCTGGTCCGCCAGATCACCCTCACGCGACCGCCTCGCCAAGCCGCTCCACGACACCGAAACCCGGCGCCCTCTGCGCCCGCTCAGCTCAGACAGACGGCCGCGACCCGAGGCAGCCCGGACAGTGTCCCTCCCGGCTACCCCGCGGCAGACAACAGGACGGTCCGCTCTCCGTCGCACAGCCACAGATTCGGGTAGGGCGCATGAGTGTCGTACGTGTGAGGCAGTGCCACCTGCGCAGCTCCCCGCAACGCCCCTTGCCTCGGGCAATGGGTTCCGGTTGCTGCAACAGGCGGCGGAGCGCCGGGGCACCGGAACGGCGATCGATGTCGCACCCGTGGCGTGGGGGCCACCTCCGGATCCTTCATCTGTCCGCCCGGGCAGGGCCAGTGAGCAACCGCAGGAGGGCTGGGCACAAGTGCGTACTGTCGGTGGAGCCTGGCCGGCTGACAGTCGTCCCGCCGGGGAGGTCGGTCCGCCGTTCAAGCGCGGGAGTGGCAATCCGGGGCGAGTGCCAGGGCGGAAACGGCGCTGTCGGACGACTACGACACAAGAGGGTCGGGCCTCCCAACGGCTGCTACCGCGAAGGGCAAACCCGGTAGCAGCCGGTAACTCCCTGACCAACCCGATCCTTCCCACACGTCGAAGGGGCGCTCGCCTGCACCTTTGAAACGAAGATCGAAACCGATAGTCACGGGCCGTGCGCAGACTCAGTCCGACGGTCTACCCACTCTTGTCCCATTGTGAGCCGAGCCTGGACCCGTCCGCCGGCATGCGGCTTGGACCCGGCACCGCACCCCCAGACGTCGCCTTCCGGTCAATGGGGCACGCACGAGCGGCGTGCCGTGGGGACGGGTCATGCTGGCAACGGGGACCTGCGCCGTCGGCACCTGCGGCGTGCGTGCCGCTGCGGTGATCAGCGCCGCGGCGCCCAGAGGAGTCGTGCGCGCAGGGCCGGCGCACCGGGCAAGAGTTCCGCACCCCTCCGAACCGAACACATAGCGCGCTCCGGCGCCTCACCCCCACGCCCACCACGAAAGGTCAGCAGCATGGCGTACGAGATGACCCACGCCGAACGAATCCAGTACAAGCGGCGCCAGGATGGCGCCTACCAGGCCGGCGAAGACGCCGTCACCAACCTCCAAGCGGCGCTCGCGCTCGCAGACATGACCCTTCCCTCCCTGAGCAACGACGGGCCGGTGGCAGGCCACGGCTTCGTCCGGCTCGGAGGATGCAACGCGGCCTTCGCCAACAGGCTTGCCGAGGTCATCACCGCAGGGGCCAATGCTCTGCAGTACCAACGGTGAAATTCCGACAGGGTGGAACAGCCTCACGCAGCGCCGTAGCAACAGAGCACCGTCCGCGGAGTCGAACTGGACGGGGTCTGCCGCACCGGCCGGCCGGCCCCGTACACCGGACGCGATGTCCGGGTGCTGCTGAGCACCGGTCCCGCCGTACCGGAGGCGTTCTTCGACTTCACCTACGGACCCAGGCTCGATGCGGGCGGCAACGTCACCGGCGTGCGGGTCATCGGGATGGAGACCTCGCAGGTCAAACACGCCCAGCGGCTGACTGCCGAGCACCGGGCCCCATCAAGCCCGCGGCGACGCCGCCTACCGCGACCAGCTCGGCACCTACTACGGCCGCGACCCCAGCTGAGACTGGTCCCGTGCCGCGGCTGGACTCCTCGCCGCGCAGGCGAGCCCTCGGCCGCCTCCGGGGCTGACCCGGCTGACTGCGGGCAGCCCCGGATGCCGCTACCGCCTGGACCCGGCCGGGGTAGGCGGGGGCCTACCTGCCCTTTCGATGCTTGCTGTGCGGTTCGTGCGGGTCTACGCCCGTGACGGCAGAAGCGTCCCTGGTGCCGCTGGGGCGCTGGGAGCGGCCTTTCGGGCCGGGGTCGTGTATGCCCTGGGGCGACCCCTTCTTCGCGAGATCCTTACCGCTGCGGCTGGTGCTCTCGCCGGTAGGGGCGCCGGTGCTCTTCGTCTCCTCCTTTCGAGACGGCCCGCCCCGACCCGGCCTTGGGGGCGTACTCGTCGGGATGGAAGGAGCGGCGTGCGCTTCGGGTTGTCCTGCGTGTGGGTGCTGTCGACATCCGGCGACCAGCCGTGCTGTTCGGTGCCCGGGTCACGGCTCGCTCCCTCGCCGTGTGAGGGCGGGGACGACTTCGGTTTCCTGGACATGACCTGTCCTTCGTTCAACGTTCCCCGAGCACCCTCATACTGCCCGCTCCCCCGAACCGTCACCCGGGCAGGCCAACGCCCGGCAGGCTCCCACATCGATGTCGAAGCGATGCCGCAGCGACACCGCCCTCGTAGCCCTCCACGATCTCCCAGCCCCAGCCCCAGCCCCAGCTCCGGCCATCGGCCATCGGCCATCGGCCATCAGGCTCTGTTCACGCGCGCTACCGGTACATGTACCCGTCACGGCGCCGCCGGGCCCGTGGCCGAAGGCGTTGGCGGCCCGCGTTGTGCATCATCACCCGGAGCTTCCAGAGCGGCAGCTCAGCGGCCATGGCCGGGGTCGGTGCGGCGGCGAGGATCTTCCGCGCGTCCGGCCGGGTCAGTCCACCGGCCTTGTGCCGCCACGCGTCAAGAGCCGCCGGGTAGTACTGCCGCAGCAGCGAGCGGAGCTGGTTGGCGATCTGCTGCCGGTTCCAGACCGCGTCCTGGTGGGCGCGGGCAAGGACGGCGATGGCCTGGGTCAGGTCGCTGTCGGCGGGCAGCGGCCGGTGCATCGGCATGTCCGTGTGGATGATGTTCGCCAGCACCAGGGCATCGCCCGGGTCGGACTTCTTGCGGGAGACGCCGTGCCGGTCATGATAGCGGGAGGCCGCCATCGGGTTGATCGCGAACACCTGCCGGGCCCCAGTCCGCAGGGTGGCGACCAGCAGGCCGCGGCTGGTCTCGATGGCCACCGGGATCGGTGTCTCGGCGCTGTCGCCGTGCTCCGCCATCAGGTCCAGCAGCAGCTGGTAACCGTCCAGGTCGTCGTCGATCCGGCACTTGGCCAGCAGCTTGCCGGTGCTGTCGATGATCGCGACGTCGTGGTGCCCCTCCGCCCAGTCGATCCCGCAGAACACGTGCCCCTTCGCCGGTGCCGTTCTCGAACGCGAGCACGCGGGGCCGTACGGCGCACTAATTCCAGGACTCCAAGGTCCGCCACCTCATCAGCCGTGCGCGGCACCGCCAGACCGCACGGGCGCACGCCGTGTCCAGAGCTCGAAGCTCGTGAGGAGAACGCGTCACCGTGCGGCAGCTCATCCATCGAGGATCCCGAACCCGGCGGGCCGGTGAGGGCAGAACGTGCGAGGACTGGCCGGCACCCAGCGCCACGGTCTTCCCACAGACCTCGTACGGTCGGAGATGTCGTAGGGGTCACCACGGCACCGACCGGACCACGCACGTCCTGCCCTCGCAGACGTCGCCTGCCGGGCCCATCAGAGATCCAGAACCTCTGATTGCCATCGAATTAGAGGTGTCGTTTCTTGAACGCGGCTTGCCCACAGTGTCTGACCTGGACAAACGAGCGGTCGGTGATTCGGGTGGGACACCTTCGACAGTACCTCCGGTCAGCAACCGTCCAGCCAACGGTTCAGCCGGCTTCCGGTGCAACCCCGACCCGGCCCGCACGACCGAGGCTGCGCTACAGCGCGCCTCGCACCGGCGCCGGGAAGCGCGGCAGCCGTGGCTGCCGGCCTTCGACCGCGACGTCCACAAGCAGCGCAACGTCGTGGAACGGTGCTTCAACCGAAGCAGCCGTCACGCTCGCATCACTCCTGCTGTGGGCCTGACATTTGATGAAAGAACCCAGCAGGTCGGGTCGGCGGGTCAGCCGTGCGGTCGGGGGCTGAGGGGGAGGGGCGTTGTTGCCGAGTAGGTCGGCGCCCGCTCGGCCACCTCCCGGTAGGCAGCGGCCAAGTCCCGGTACACGGCATCCACTTCGGCTTCGGTCCGTGCCGCCAACAGCCACCGCATCCCTATCGGGTCACCTTCCAGGCGGCGTACCGCCACGCCGTCCCAGCCGATGGAGGTTACTTGGCACACTGTGAGGACCTCACCAGCGGCGACCAGCAACGCGGCGGTGGAGTAGTCGCCGTGCAGCAGACGCGGTGTCAGCCCGGCTGCTCGAAGCGTCCGATACAGGCTCTCCCACTCCCCGTCGGCCGTTCGGTCCATCATCCACTGCTCGTCTGCGAGGTCTTCCAGCCGCACGCTGATATGGCCGGCTGCCGGACAGTGCTCGGCCAGAGCCAAACACAGGGGCTCGCGTTCAAGCAAGACGCGTTGGCACAGTCCGGGCGGGAAGTTCAGATGGGTGCCCTCCATCTCGTGCACGAAAGCGACATCGAGCTGGCCGGCGGCCACCATCCGCAGCAACGCGTTCGAGGACGTCTCGGTCCGCACGGTGAGTTCGGTTCCGGGGTAACGGCCGCGCAGTCGGCGCACCCAGCCAGACAGGACACGGCTGGGTGTGGAGCCGATGCGTAATTGCGGCGCCTGAGCGGCGTAGGCCGCCGCAGCCCGCATTTCGGCGCTCAGGCCGGTCATCTCGGTCATGAGGGGGCGGGCCCGGGCGAGTAGTTGGTGTCCGAGCGCGGTGGGATGGCAGCCATCGGGCTGACGGTTGAACAGCTGCCCGCCAAGCGCTCCCTCGATACGACGTAACTGCGCGGTCAGTGTGGGCTGAGCCACTCCGAGCGCGCGTGCGGCCTTGTGCAGGCTGCCGGTGTCGGCGATAGCGCATACCGCCCGCAGATGCCGTATCTCCAGCTCCATGAGGGGTGAGCGTAAGACCATCGCGCGCTTGTGGGCCACCCTCCGCGGGCTGCGGAGTCCGCAGCGCGGCCGCCGTCATCAGGCCTGCCCGATAGCAGTGGGCTATCAGACGCTGACAGCCTCCCGCCGCATATACGCCAGCCCCACACTCATCACACGTCGCTTCCCCACGACCCACTGCGAGGAGACCCCACGTGAAGCCCCCCACCTTTTCCCTGCACACAACCGCCTGCGCTCTTGGCCTACTCGCCACCGCCGCCCTCGGCTCCACGGGCCAGGCAACGGCGGCCCAGCGCCCCCCGTTGCCGCGGCGCACATCACCGCCGGCAGCAACAACACCCTCAGCAAAGCATCGTCCGCGCCGGTGTCTGGCAATGCCAAGCCGATCATCGGCGGCGGCGAAGTCCAGGCGCAGCCCTATCACGCCCGCGTGTTCCAAAACGGGCGCGGAATGTGCACCTCCACCCTGGTGTCCTCCCGCTACATCCTGACCGCCAGACACTGCGTCGAACAGCCCGCCCAGTACGCGTTCCGGATCGGCAGCACCTATGCGGAAAGTGGGGGAACCACGGCCGCTGCCACCCGGATCATCCTGCATCCATCGGCGGACCTCGCGATGGTCCAGCTCGACCGGGATGTCAGCAACACACCCGCCCGCGTCGCCACCAGCTACCCGCAGACTGGCTCCTACCTCTCCGTCTACGGATGGGGCGCCACGTGCGGCCCCATGCAGAACGAGGCTTACTGCCGGTCACCCGTCCTCAAGACCGCCACCATGCGCCTGGCCGACCTGGCTTCCGACGCCTACGGTGGAACCGCACTTCACCTGGGAGCTGTCGATGGTGTCGGAGCAGGCGGCGACTCCGGCGGCCCCGCCATGACCGGTGGCACCGTGGCCGGGGTGGCCTCCACCAGTGACCGGCAGTCCTTCACGCGGTACACCGCCACCGCCCCGTACGCTGAGTGGATCAGGTCCGTGGTGGCCAACGGCTGACCCCTTGTACGGGGGGAGGCAGGAGCCTGCGCCATGTACCTGTCACCGGTGCACACCCCCGCACCGCATCAGCCAGCCATCCGCAGTAGTCCCTCCGCACGCTCCGCACCCCAGGGGCGCAGGCAAGAACGGGAACACGAGATGACAGCCGACACCCCGACCGACCTCTCGGCCACGCACCAGGGCCCGGCCCAGGGGTGCCTCCGCCAGTAGGGGTGTGAGCAGATCCGAAAGGAGAGCGCGAGCAGTCGGCGGTCGAGCTCGACCGGGCTGGGAGGCGGGGTGGAGAGCCGGTTGTAAGTGCGGATCCACTCCACCCTGAGCTCGATCAGATCGTGCCGTATGCCGTTCGACTTCCCGCCCCGCCTGCGGGCCCTCCAGGCCCAGCCCAGCTCCGCCGTGTAGGCGCCGACTACAGCCCCTACTGGCAGAGCCTGCCGTGGCCCGCGGAGCCTCACCTTCCGTGAAGACCATCCGGATGGTCGCAGGCCAGGGCTGGGCGGCTGGGGAGCGCCCGAGCCGAAACCTCAGACGGCGAGGGGAAATATTGCCGTCCTGCGGGTCTGGCTCGCGATGCCGTCTATATTGCGACGGTGGTGCACCTCGGCGTAGATCTCCTCGCCGCCGGACTCGGTGCCGAGCCGGTCGGCGGTGGCCGAGAAGGTGAACACCCGCGTCTCAAACGTGGACGTAGGCCTGAAGGTCTGCACGTTGATGTTGATCAGGTGGTCGTCGCCGCCGCCGAAAATCTCACCTGCGTCGCTCTCGTTGAGGGCCAGGCTGTCCGCGAACCCCTCAGGGAATGTCAGTTCCGTGTCGCTGTATTTCATGGTGTATTCGACTCTGAAATCGAAAACGTTCGCTGTCGTCTGCGTGATGTTCATGATGGGGGTTCCGATGAACGAAGCCATGCTGATCTCCTCTACTGGGCAATGGTTTTCGGCTGCGAAATCGTTTTCGGCCGTGCTTCAAGTAGGCCCCATGCGGGGAAGCCCGTCATGCCGCTGGTTCCCGTGACTTGACAGGCCGCGCGTGGGAAGAGGCCGCCGGGAGTGCGCCCGCGGTAGGCGGGTAAGCGCAGCGGTGCCGAGACAGCGCTCAGGACCGGCGGGCGGCCCTCGCCCTCACTGCGATCTCTCGCTTTCGTGTCAGCGCCTGACCTGCACGTCTCTCGTTCAATGACAGTGGACAGGCCGTGCTCTCTCACCTCGTGACAGTGGCGCGCTGCGCAGGACCGCAGTCCATAACCGGAAGAACTCGCCACTGACACACGCCTCACTGACACGAAACCGAGAGGTCGCAGCCGTCGGTACTGCCGCGGCGCAGTGTCACCCGAACGCACCCTTCTCTCGGTGACCACTCAAGATGCCGGGCCTCGTATCCCGAGCTATCTCTATGGCATGGAGGAACAGGAGCACGCGAGTGGAACAGTACGGTCAGCCCGCCGGGGCACCACTCTGGCCGCACTTGGCGGCGCTTTGATCGGCGCCCTGACTGGCCTGGCAGGCAGCGTGCTGCTCTACGTCCAAGCAGACAAGACTCAGAGGACCACATCGCAGGCCAGACAGGCAGATGTCCGACGAGCGGCGTACGCGGGCCTGGGAACAAATTTCCAGACCTTTAAATCTGAAATCCAAGGCGTGAGGAACTACGTCACCGCCCCAGTCTCGACTCAAGAAGAAAGAGAGCACCAGTACAACGACCGGTACATCCCTGCCTACGCAAAGTTGACTCAGGCAGAGGTGACGGTACGTCTGGTTGGCACGGACTCCGGTAAGCAAGCAATGGCCCGGTCGGTTACACTACGCGAAAACCTGAGGGACATGGTCGCAGCGGCATTTACCGCGACCACACTCGACAACCTCAAGTTCACCAAGGAATTCAATGTCGCCCTGATGAAGTACGAGCAGGCCATCAACGCGATCCTCGACAAGGCGACCGAAGAAGTCCTGTAGAAGCAGCCAGGTAAACCCTTCTCCTGAAGGCCCTAGGCCGTTTCTTTCGGATCTTGGCGAGCACGAGTCCCGGACGTCAGACCATCCCGAACTGCCGCAGGAAATTCGACTGCGCAGGGCGGACCGTCACCCACACTCCTGACCTGGCCGTGGCCGTAGCCGCTCCTTGCCGGCCAGGATCCGGTCGGCAAGGTAGTGCGGACACATCCTGGCGTGCCAGGTGACGGTCAGACGCCCCTCATGGGCGGCGAGGGTGGGCGCCGCATTCGCAGCGGGGCGCGCCTTGCAGTACGAACAGGTGACGGTCCGCGGCCGAAGTACAGGGGCGGAGTGTCTGCCGGAACGCGGGGGCCGGAAGGCATCGGCCGGTTTAGGGCGCCTGTCCCGGGCCCGCCCCGGGAAGATGGGCCCGGGACGGGGCGGGCGTGCACCCGCAGACCCAACGAGCCCGTAGCGAAACGGTTCCGCAGCAGCCCACCTGTCGCCGCCAGCGAGGAAAGCGCGGCGCCCGCCGACCACGTCGGGCACCGCGCTCCCTGCGGCTCCGGCCCGGCCGGTGTCCGGGGCAGCGGCCCGGAGCGATCTCACCACAGGAGCCCGATTTAGCGGGCGCACGAGCGGTCAGGACACGCCCGGCGGAGGCGTGCGAGCCCTGATGTCAGGCGCGGTCGCCGTCCCGTACCGCCGGTCAAGGCCGTACAGCCCGTCCTTCTTCGACCTGACGTAGACCACGCCGTCCTGATGCACCACCGTAGCGTGGTCGAGACCCTTGCTGCTGCCGTCCTTGTCCAGCAGAGCTAAGGTCCACAGCGGCTTGCCAGCCGGCGGCTTGCCCTCCTCCGGTGCACTGCCGAGGACGTCGCACGCGGAGGTGGTGAGGACGAGCCCGCCCACCGCACCGGTCGCCAACTTCAGGACCTGGCGGCGGCCGACGTTCTGCTGTTGTCCCCCAGAAGGCGTCACCGGGTGACGCCTTCCTGTGACGCTACCGGGATGCGGGGCGGGTGGTCCTGACACTGGCGCTGACACCGCTGGCGCGCGGCGATACCACCCCCTGGACCGGGCAGGCGGGGGCAGGACACGTCAGGTGTCAGGACCCGGGCCCGCCCCGGGAGCTTGGAGTACCCGGGGCGGGGTGTGCATCCCAGCCCCTCAACGAGCGTCGGCAGAACCAGTTCCGCAAAGACCGCCACCGGATGGCCCCCGGGCAGAGCGGAGAATCAGGCCGGTGAGCACCAACCGCCGCCGCCCGCTGGGGACCGGGTCCCGCCGTGCCGACCCATCCGACCCATCCGACCCATCCGAGCCGTCCCGCGTGCCAGACACCGCACCACGCGCCGGCCTCGCCGCCGAACGCCTCCCCACCGTCCCGGCCCCAGACGTCTCGCCCGCCCAGGCCGCCCCACCCGCCGCACCCTCGGCACCGGACCGACCCCCGGCAAACGGCGACCGACCGGTGACCGACCAGTGAGGGCTGTCCGCCCTCGGCATCGACTGGGCACAGCAAGACCGCCCGGCATGCCGGCCCGCGCCAGCGGCCGCCACCTCACGTTCCGGATCCCAGGCTCCGATGGGGTGGGCCATTCGGCTTGATATTGCCCGTGTCCGGGCAGGCGGCGAGACACCGAGGCGGCCCCTGCTTACCCTCTAGGGTGTTCCTTGCCCGCTCGAAAAAGGTGGATTCGTGCGATCTGTGCGTTCTCTTGTCACCGTCCTCGCCGTCGGCATCGTCGTCCTCGGCGGTGCGTCCGCCGCCAGCGCCGACGTGAATGTCAACTACCAGCCTCAAGACTCGTACACGTTCGTCTTCGGCGACTGGACCCAGGTCGCCGGCGAGGACCTGTTCAACGCGGGCCACGACAACCTGGTCGGCTTGAAGTTCTGACAGTGGCAACCCGCAACGCCCCTTGCCGGACGGCAAGGGGCGTTGCTCTGTGCTGCCTCCTGGGTCCTCGGGACCAGTGACGGGGCCCAAGCCTCGGCTCGGGCCCTAGAACAGGCCGTGCGGCGTGGCCTGTCCGCAACGTGGCCGCGATGCGGTTTGTGTTCTGTCCAGGGAGGTTGTGGACGGGTGATGCAGGTCTCGGCTGGGGGATCTTGAACGGGGTGAGGGCCCTGCGGGTTCGGTGTGGAGTGCGACATCTTCACCGACCAGAAAGGCCCTCGCGGCACACCGTAACGCACCCCGTGACCGAGACCGGACGGCTGCGCCTTACCGGCTGCGTGGTCGAGGACGGCCGGCCGCTGCGCGAACGCTTCCAGGTCTCACGCACCACCGCCCAGCGGTAGGCCACCCGCTACCGCAGCCTCGGTGAGACCGGCATGAGCGACCGGTCCTTGCCGCCCGCACCCCAGCCCCCGCCAGACCGCGACCCGCCCTGCCGGCAGGACTGGAGAGGTGCCTGAGGTCACCGATCCGGCCCAACGGCCGTAACCGGCTACTTGCTCGCGCGTTGGGTCGGGAGCACGTGCCGTACTCCCTGCGGCAGGTCCACTTCTTAAGGAGATCTTGATGTCCCGTATCGCAAAGGCCGTAGCGGTCACCGCCTCAGCCGCTGCCATCCTCGCCGGCGGCGCCGGCATGGCGGCCGCGGACGCCACGGCCGAGGGCGCTGCCATCGGCTCCCCCGGCGTCCTGTCCGGCAACGTCATCCAGGTGCCCATCCACATCCCGATCAACATCTGCGGCAACACCGTCAACGTCGTCGGCCTCCTCAACCCGGCCGCCGGCAACGTCTGCATCAACGACGGCGGCGGTGCCAAGGCCGACCACCACAAGGCCGACCACCACGGCGAGTACTGAGCACCACAGGCCCCTGACCTGCGAGCAGCCACAGTGCCGGAACCAACAGATCACGCCATCCTCTGAACCAGCCGCAAGGCACACGCCTTGAGCGCTCCGGCCTCCCCCATCTCCAAGGGAGGCCGGACCGCCACCCGACACCGCGAAGGCCCCGGACAGTCCCACGGTCATGCGCTGCCGCGTGGTCGTCGATCCTCGCGGGGTGCCTGCCTTCGGGTATACCTGCCAGCTGGCACCGCCGGACCGACCGGAGTTCACCGTTCGGGCGATGAACGAGCCCTCGCCGACTAGCCACCCCGACCTTCGTGGTTGCCCCGCAAGATCATCTGTGCCCGCTCAGGGGCCCCGGGGCACGATCGTGTCCGCGACCGGATCCGGAAAGACGATCACGGCCGCCGCAAGCGCCCTGGAGTGATTCCCCGGCGGCCGGATCCTCGTCACCGTCCCGACCCTGGACCTGGTCGCGCAGACCGCCCAGGCATGGCGCCTGGTGGGCCACCGTGCCCCCTCCCCAGGGGGAGCTGAACGCGCTTCGGGAACTGGGCGTGACACAGGCTGCGGTTGGTCGTTGAACCTGACGGTCAAGCGAAGTACACACGGACCCTGGGATGTCATGGCTGATTACCGGGGTCTCGTGCTGTCACCGGCCGGGCATCAGCGCGACCCTGCAACACGGGGTGCAACACAACACACCGGCCCGCTCCGTGCAGGCGTTCCAGCAGGTCAGATGTGCAACGTGAGGCCGGAGAGACTCTCCGCCGGATCGTCCTGCTGCTTGGCCCAGACGCGCCGCCGGCGGATGAGCTCGAGGACTGCATGCTGTGCCCCGGCTGCTACCCGCCCCTCTACGAGAGCTCCTCCTCACACACTCATCGGCCCGGTCCCGGTGATCGGGCTGTGCAGGCTGTGTACCGAAGGGACCACGCTTCGCTCGCTGCGCCAGGCCGACGTGCCCGTCGACCCGCAGCAGCGCGCCGTGCTGGAGACCGTGGCCGCCGCCATGGTGTGGCCAGGTGCTGGCTGGCCCCGGGCTGTCCCTGGAAGCAGACTTCTCCCCTCGGCTGGCGCGTGGGAAGAGGTGTCATCGTCCGGGACCGGCTTGCCCACAGGGCCTGACCTGGGCAAGCCGGCGATCGGCGATTTTTGGGGGGCACACCTCCGGCAATACCTCCGGTCCCCCGCTGAAAGCAACCGTCCAGCCAACGGTTCAGCCGTCTTCCGGTGCAACCCCCATCTGGCCGGCCCTGGGTCCGAGGCAGGGCTTCTCACTGCGCCTCGCACTGGCGCCGGTAAGCGCCGGGTCAGGATGGTGGCCCCGCGGGCCCGGTGCCTCCGGGGGAAGGAGATCGGATGATCACCACGGGCGTCCAGCACTGCGGCAGCTCGGTCCTGGTCAGTGTCGGCGGGGGACTCGACGAGGACGCGGGGGCGGTGCTCCAGCAGGCGTTGGACGACGTCGCCGTCGACGCGAGGGACCTCATGGTCGATCTGCACGGCGTGGTGTCCATGGACTCCTGCGGCCTGCTGCACCTCCTGGACCTGCACCGGCGCGCGGAGTGCCTGGGCCTGCACGTTCTGGTGGTCGGCTGGCAGCCCCAGCCCCAGCAGCTCATGGCCCAGCTCCTCGGCATTCCCGGGTCCGGCTCCTCCGCCGGGGAGCGGTACGCGCTGGCGGGCTTCCGGCGTCTCATCGAGCAACGCGCACAGCGTGCACGGGACGCTGACTTCGGCGTCGAATCGCTGTCCCACGCGTAGCGAGGGGGTGGGGCGACCGCCGGTGAGCTGCGAATACCGCTACTCCATACAGGGCGGTCGTCGGTAGGTTCGCCGCATGGTCTACAAGTCCGGCCCAAACGATCAGTGTCTGCGGCGCTGTCAGGCGGTGGTCCCGGTGCTCCTGCGGGCGGCCGATGAGGTCACCAGCCAAGGGGTGCGGGTGTCGGTCGAGCACCAAGATGTCGTCCGCCCGCTCATGGGCTGGTGGAAGTTCACCAACCGCACCGCCAAGGCCCTGTCTCGCTGTACGACCAGGGCTACACCGCTGGAGGCCGCGCCCCTGATGCGGAACCTCATGGGGCACGCCTACGCCATGAACTGGCTTGCCGACAACGGAGTGCCGGCCGTCATCGCGCTCTCCGCGTACTGGAGCGAGGCACCGGCGGAAGCTCGCCGAGAACGTCGACGCGACCTGGAACCTGCCGGAACCCGAACCTGTACGAACGCGTCCACGTCTACCAGATCCGCACACCATCCGAACCCGTACCCGCTGAAACAGCCCACGGAACGCCAAGCCCCACCGCGGGGAGACAGCGCTGTCGCCGCGCACTGCCTGAACGACAGCGACTTCGGCCCCGGCAATCCGCGCCCCCGACTTCACCCCGATGTACCCGGGGGATGGCCGTGAACGGCAGGGATACTCCCGGGCGTATGACCGTTGGAATCCGTAGAAGTGGAGGTCTCGACCCGTGAGTCTTTCTCCAGCACGGTGCAGGTGATGTCGAGCCCCCTGCTCTCCAGCACCCAGTCGTCGAAGGACGCAACAGTCACTCCCAGTGCCCACAGCAGGAGAGCCGCAGGCAGGAAGCGCAGATGCCTGCTGAGGAAACTGAATCCCAAGAGACCGAAGGCGGCCAGCATTCCGGCGGCGGTCCACCACCGTCCACCGGGCACATAGGCGGCGAGCAGCAGGAAGGCGAGCAGCACTCCCGTGATGAGCAGCGGGAGGGCGACAGCCACACGCGCACGTCTACGGCGCCTGGCAACCTCCCTCGGCTCCCTCGATGACGAGTAGTCCACCGTTCTCCCCCCGACGCCGGCTCCTTTAAGGAAAGCCGAACGTACCCGAGCCGTACAGAGGGCCCTCTCCCACCGCCCTCGCCCCGCGGGCGCCGACGTCCCGGCAGAGCCCGGTGCCAGGTGTCCCTCCCCCAGCACAGTGCAAGCGAGGGGACAAAATCGTGGCGGCGCTCCCGGTGCGGTTGTCCGGCCGGGAGCACCGCAGGGTGCGGGACTTCGTGTTCATTGAGGTATCGCTGTGTCGGCGATCCATGGTTTGCCCTCACCGGCCGCGTTCCAGGTGGCCATGAACACCCGATGGCGGTGGCCGGGAGTCAGTCCTTCGACGTGGGCGGTTCGGGTCGAGGGCGCGTAGCCGATGATGCGTGAGTGCACCGTCGGGGTGTCCTCGTCGTAGATCCACAGCGCGTAGCGGACGATGGTGTCGGCATGCGGCCCGGTGGGCGGAGTCGAGGTCACGTCGATCGACCCGGCGCCGGCGCCGGCGTGGATGGTCGCGGGGGGGGTGGCGCCGTGGTGGGGTAGGCCACTCCGGCGACCGGGTCCGACCACGGTGACTTGTGGTCGTCGCCGTCCCCGGTGACCGCGCGCACGCGTACCTGGTAGGTGTGACCGTCGTGGGGTTGGTTGGTGAACTGCCAGGACAGGTCCCAGCGGTTGGTCTGCGCGGCGAGGATGGTCTGCTGCCATGTGGCCGCGGTGTCGGTGGTGATGCCGCGCCACTGGATGTCGTAACCCTGGGCACCGAAGATTTTGGGCCAGGTGACGGTCACCCCTTGCTTCGTGCCGTCGAACTCGAGGTCGGTGGGGGTTTGCACCGTCTGGGCGGGCACGGTGCCGGGCGCCTTGGGCACCGCGGAGCCGATACCGACCCCACATCGCGTAGCGCGCCGATCCGCCGTCGACGAATCCGTCCTTGACGTCCTGGGAATAGGCTCCCTTGAACTCGGCGGGATCCGGCTCCGCATGGGGGGCCTTTTCGCCTTCGCCCAAGGGCGGCGGTATGGGCGGGTGGGAGTCGTTCGGCTTCTTGGTTCCGGTCAGCGGTCCGACGAAGGTGGCGGGCCACTTCTGGTTCTGGGCCCATTCCCGCAGTCAGTGTCGCCAGGTGTGGTTGCCGTCATACCCGTTGCTGATCGAGTCACCGACGATCACCACATTGGGTCGGTTCACGCCGACCCCATGGGCGATCCGCGCGATGGTCGTGAGGAAGCTCCCGTAGAAGGGGTTCAGGCCTTGGGCGAGGGCGGTCAGTGCCGAGCCGCCGGACCAGAGCTTCCGCGCGAGTGTGGGGAGCATGACCTGGAGTTCGGCGAACAGCGGCTGACCACTGACAGTGATGATGTGACTGGTGGTTCTGCTGATGAGTCTGACTCGCCCACTGACTGACGTCTTGGACTGTCCTGTTTGGGGTTTGTCGGCTCGTCGGCGGGGCCACCACGCACGCGGCCGGACGGGCGTCTGTGACTTCATAGCGCCTCTGTGTGTCAAGCGGCCTGGGCGAGGTGGGTTCGCCGGTCTCGTTTCATGATCCGGTAGACCACGTTGGACAGGCGCCGTTTGAGGGCCCTGCGAGCTCCGGATGGCGTCTTCCCCTCGCTGATTTTGCGGAGGTAGTAGTCCTGCCCACGCCCGCCGTCGCGGATCTGGCAGATGGCGATGGTGTGCAGAACCGAGTTCAGCGCGCGGTTGCCGCCGGTGTTGAGCCGGTGGCGGACGTTGTTGCCGCTGGAGGCGTCCAGGGGTGCGCTGCCGGTGTAGCTGGCGAAGTGGTGTTCGGTGGGGAACCGGCTGACGTCCCCGATGTGGCCGATGACCTTCGCGGCCAGCACGGTGCCCAGGCCCGGCAGGGTGGTCAGCGTGGTGCGGGTGGCGGCGACGGCCTCGCGCATTTCGGCTTCGTTGTCTTTGACCTGTCGGTCCAGGCGGCGCAGGTCGGTCAGCAGGTCACGGGCTATGTCCCGGCGGCAGTTGTCGGTGGCCGTGACCGGCCGGATGCCCTTCATCAAGGTGGCAGCCTTGTCGCAATGCCGGTGAGTTAGCG
>NZ_JAGGOZ010000104.1 GCF_018614075.1 Streptomyces sp. ISL-94
CGGGGAGACGCGCTGGTGAACGGGCCTTGACCCCGGTTTTTGAACACGTCTATGCGGCTCGGGCCAGGGTAGTTGCTGTTGCTTGGAAGTCGTTCTCGTAGGCGATCGGAGATCGCTGACCGAGGCGGGAATGCCGGCGTCGGGTGTTGTATCGGCTCAGCCAGCGGAAGGCGTCGAGTCGCGCCTCCCGCTCGTCCGGCCAGCCCTTCCGGCCCTTGAGTGTCTCCCTCTTGAAGGCGGCGTTGAAGCTTTCCGCAGCGGCGTTGTCCGCGCTGGACCCGATCGCGCCCATGCTCTGCCGGACCCCGGCTGACCTGCAGATTTCAGCGAAGGCTCTACTCGTATATTGGGAGCCGTGATCGGTGTGCATCACCGCTCCGGTCAGGCTCCCGCGGGTCCGCTCGGCGGCCGCCAGGGCGTCGATGACGAGCGCGGTTCGCATGTGGTCAGCGATCGCCCATCCGGCCAGGCGGCGTGAGGCGAGGTCGATGACGGTGGCGAGGCAGAGCGGCTTCGCGCCGCGGATCGGCAGGTAGGTGATGTCGCCGACGTACTTCGTGTTCACCGCAGCCGCGGTGAAGTCACGGCCGATCAGATCCGGCGCTTTCGGCGCCGCCTGGTCCGCGATGGTGGTCCGGTGCCAGCGGCGCAGACGGACTCCCTCGACTCCGATGGCCCGCATGATCCTGGCGACGCGCTTTGTGGTTGATCCGTTCCCCCTCTTTCCGGAGCTCGGCGGTGATTCTGGGGGCGCCGTAGGTGCCGTCGGATTCCTGGTGGACCTTGCGTATCCGGGCCGCGAGCTGGGCCTCGACGGCCTGCCGGGCCGTCCGTGCGGTCGCGGTGCGGCGCCAGTAGTAGAAGCTCGACCGGGAAACACCGAGAATCGAACACAACCGCGTGACGCCGAACCGGCGCTGATAATCCTCAACGAACTGGCAGCGGTTCACCAGCGCGTCTCCGTCGCGAAATACCGGGCGCCTTGCGGAGGATGTCGCGCTCTTCCTCCAGCTCACGGATCCTCTTACGGGCGGCGGCCAGCTCCGCCTGAACGTCGTCACCGCTGGCTTGCGCGGCAGCCGGCTGTGTCGAGTGGGAGCCGGGGCGGCGCCCGTCGGCGGCCCGGATCCAGTTTCGCAGCGTTTCGGTGTTCACCCCGAGATCACCGGCGACGGACTTGACTGTCGCTCCCGGCCTCGACCGGTACAACGCGACCGCGTCCGTTTTGAACTCGGCGGGAAGTGCTTCATCCCCACGGGGACTCCGTTCTCCTGGACCATCAAGTTCCGAGTCTCTCCGGTGTCCAAAATCCAGGGTCAAGGCCCAAGGCCGGGTAGTTAACGGATTTGCGCTGGTGGCAAGGGGTTTATCAGGTGCGGTGGCTGGTGTAGGTGGCGGGTCCGGTTTTGTGGATGAGTCCGTGGCGGGCCCATCGGTCGAGTTGTCGGCGCATGGTGCCCAGGGTGACGTCGCCGAGGTGGCGGGCGAGGTCACGCGGGTGCCAGTGGCGGTCGGGGGCGGTGGCGAGGACCTCCAGGACGCGCTGTCGGCGGCGGTCTTCGGACGGGGTGTGACGGTCGTCGTGAGAGGCTGCGGGTAGCTGTGGTTCGGGCTCGAGGATGGTGATGTCGAGGCCGGTGACGGTGCGGCTGGTGTCCGGGCGGCCGTCTTGTTGGCGGTCGTGGTAGCGGGAGATCGGTGACTTGACCTTGCGGGTGCTGACACGCGGCCGCCTTGGCGGGAGGAGCCCGGCCAGGATGCGCCGGCCAATGACGCCGATCGTTGCACCGTTGGTGATGCCGGCGGCCTGGACGACCAGGTCACGGGCTGTGTGCAGGGCGATGGTGAAGCCGCAGCGGTCCGGGTCGGTGCCCGGCCGGGACTCGGCGGCCTCCACCATGACCGTCCGCAGGGTCTGGTAGAGCGTGAGCAGGGCCCACATCTCCTGCTCGATGCCGACAGGGTCACCCGAGCGCAGGACCCGGCCCCGCATGATGGTGTACCGCAGCGCGAAGTACGCGGACTCGTGCTCCCATCGCTGGTGGTAGAGGCCGACGAGGGTCCCGGCAGGGTAGCGGCGGGCGTCGGTCAGGGTCGTCACCAGTCGGTAGGAGCCGGTGAAGGTGCTGCCGTCGTCGCAGGTCACGGTGATCTGGGCTTCCACGACCCGGACCGGAACGTTGCCGATGGCGGACAGGTAGGAGCCGTCCGCGAGCCGGGCGAGGACCGGGGTGCGGCGGTTGGCGCGGAGTCAGCCCAGGAACTGGGCGCCGGTGCCGGACACGGCGGCGAGGAAGGCGTCGGCGTCGAAGCCCTTGTCCCACAGGACCAGCATGTCCGGGCCCAGGTGGTGCAGCCTGCGGGCGTAGGCTGTCTCGCCCATATCGGTGGGGCCGAACACCGCGCCGATCAGGGCCCGGGTCCCGGTCTCCACCAGGGTCATCAGCTCCAGCATCGGGTAGCCGCCACAGCTCTGCGGTCCGAAGCGGTCCACGTTCCGGTCGCTGTCGGGCAGCTTGATCGAGCTGCAGCCGTCAAAGGAGACCGTCCGGAACGGCCCGAACCGCACGCCGGGCGTGGTCGGCCGCGCCAGGGGTCCGGCGAGGACCTCGAACAGGCGGCGAACAGGCTCCGTACCGACCCTGCGGCGCAGGTCGCGCAGGGCTTTCGCGGTCGGCCAGGCGATCTCCATCCCGGCGCCCGCCAGTGTCGCGGTCAGCTTCTGCCACACCAGCCGGTAGCCGACCTCCGGGAACGGGCACATCGCGAGCAGGAAGTAGACCCCGACCCGCGTGGGCAGGTCTCGTAACCGGCGCTGCACGCACCGGGTCTCCTCCAGGACCGCGTCGACGAGTTCGAACGGTACGACCTGCGTCAACTCGCCCAGATGACCCGGCCCGAACCGGCCGGCAGCCACCGTGAACTCTCGGGAGAACGTCGTCAGACTGGGCGGCAGGGCACAGCGACATGCGGGCAACGGGACTCCTCGGCGATCAGCAGTCTTGGCGGACCATCTGATCAACGTCGATCCCGTTGCCCGCGTTTCGATCGACGCCGAAACCCCTTGCCACCAGCGCAAATCCGTTAACTACCCGGCCGTGGGTCAAGGCCCCTCGGCGAAGACGCCCACCAGCGTATGCGGCACGGTGAGGAGACCGCCCGCCGCATGAGCCTGTACTGACCCTTCACCATTCGATCCCCGACCACGACGTCACCACTTCACCGTATGAGCGACCTGCGGAATCTGGCTGGGAAGTGACGTTGACGACCAGGTCGTCCTTGCCTAGTTTCGACCCACCGATCGCCCCGCCGGAGTGGATCTCCCGCTTCGGTGCAGGGCAGTGACGTGCACGGTCATCTGGCTTGGGCAAGGTAGCGGAACCTTGCTCTGTGGCTCCGGCTCAGTCAGCCCATGGGTGGTGGCATGTCGACAGACAGAGATGGGGAACCGGCTTCGCCTTGGCGGGTGGCCTGCCCGACGCTGATCGGCAGGGAGGCAGAGCGGTACGCACTGATCCAGCAGGCACTGCGGCCGCCGGCCGTGATCCTCGTCGAGGGCGAAGCGGGCATCGGCAAGACCCGCCTTCTGGCCGATGCCCTGCACTCTCCGGAACTCTCCGGCACGACGAAGTTGACCGCCCAGTGCCAGTACCTGCGCGAACCTCTGGCTTTCGCCCCCGTCGTAGACGCTCTGCGGAGCC
Organism: Streptomyces sp. ISL-94; assembly: GCF_018614075.1. Lineage (GTDB taxonomy): Bacteria > Actinomycetota > Actinomycetes > Streptomycetales > Streptomycetaceae > Streptomyces. The sequence continues at coordinate 3,702 of NZ_JAGGOZ010000104.1, forward strand.
TGGGAGATGCTCTGCCGACGAACCTCAGCCCGGTCGCCGGAGCATTGCGCCCCCTGCTTCCAGAGCTTGCGACGTTGCTGCCGCCCGCGCTGGAGCCTCTGGGCGAGCCGGGCGCGGAGCGTCACCGGCTCTTCCGGGCGGTGGGGGAGACGCTGCGCGCGATCGGTCCCGCGGTCCTGGTGCTGGAAGACCTTCACTGGGTGGACAGCGGCACTTGCGATCTGCTGCGGTTTCTCACCAGCCGGATGCCCGACGACCTGACCCTGGTGCTCACCTACCGGCGCGAAGCCGCCCATCCCGGCAGAACGTTCGCCACCTCCGTCCGGCTGCCTCCGCACGTAGCATCGGCCGAACTGTCCCTCGCCCCCTTGAATCAGGCGGATGTCCGCAGGATGGCAGCGGAGATCCTGGCCACATCGGACGTCTCCACCGACTTCGCCGCGCACCTGCATGAGCACACGATGGGGATCCCCTTCGCCGTAGAAGAGCTGCTCCGGCTGATGAGAGGCCAGCTGGGCCTTGTACGCAGCGACCGCCGCCGGGCAAGACTGACGATCGAGGGACTCGGTGTTCCCGCCGCCTTGCGCAATGCCCTTCTGGAACAGCTCGTGCACGTCCCCTACGACGTCCGCCTCATCGTCAGTGCCGCGGCCGTTCTCCGAGTACCGGCAAGCGAGGCACTGATCGGGTCGGTAGCGGGTCTGGCCTCAGGACGCGCGACGAACGCGCTGTCCCGTGCCCTCGCGGGAGCATTGCTGCACGAGCACGAATTCGGCCGCTACGGCTTCCGGCACGCCCTGGCCCAGCACGCGGCCTATGACTCGGTGCCACGACTGGAGCGCCGACGCCTTCACCACCGGGCCGCCGCTGTCCTGGAGCAGCTGCCCGGGCCACGCCCGTACGTCCAGCTCGCCCACCACTGCCAGCAGGCCGGGCGTCATCAGGCCTGGGCGCGCTACGCGGAGACGGCCGCCGATCGTGCCATCGCGGTCGGCGATGACGCCTCGGCCACCCGACTGCTCCAGCAGGCACTCTCGTCCACCGATCTGGCGGCCACCACCCGGGTCCGGCTCGCGGTCAAACTGGGCCGAGCCGCTGTGACCGGGCTGGACCACGCGGAAACCGTCGTCATCCTCCGCAGGATCCTCGCGGAGGAGAAGCTTCCTCTCGGAGTGCGCGGTGAACTGCGCTACCGGCTCGGGCTGTTGCTGCGCAACCAGACCGGCGCCGGACTAGAGGGACTGAGGGAGATCGCCGCCGCCGTACCGGAACTGCGCAGACGTCCCAAACTGGCAGCGCGCGCCCTGGCCTCGCTCGCCGTGCCCACCTACCTGACGGGCGGACACGTCACCGATCACCTGGCGTGGGCCGAACAGGCGACCGCCACGGCCGCTCGCCTCGGCGACCCCCTGCTCACGATCAACGCGCTGGGAAGCCGCGCCGTCACCCTGATGCACATCGGGGACCGGGAGGCCATGACCGCGGTACGGGGTCTCCCCTCATCACCGGGCGGTCCGGACGAGCGCCGCGACCTGGCCCGGGCGTTCAACAACCTGGCACACGCCGCGGCGAGCACGGGCCGGCTGTCCGAAGCCGACGCGTTCCTCGACCGGAGCGTGCGACTCCTCGCCGACACGGAGTCCGCCTACGTGGCCGGCCTCACCGACTCCACCCGCCTCCTGCTCGACTGGGAGCGCGGCCGCTGGCAAGGACTTGAACAGCAGGCCCTGCGGATGAGCGCGATCCTCGCGGACGTTCCCGAACTCGAAGCGGAAGCGGTCCTCGTGCTCGGCCTCCTCTCGCTTGCCCAAGGCCGGCTCGACGATGCGGAGCAAAGACTCCGGGCAAGCGCCGAAGCCTGCCTGCCGCAGGGATCCGTACCGGCCCTGCCCGCCGCCAAGGGCTCACTGGCCAGACTGCTCCTCTCCCGCGGCGACGCCCAGGGCGCCTGGGCGCAGGTGGCCCCCGTGCTGGACGCGGTACGGGAGAAGGGCATCTGGGTGTGGGCCGCCGCGGTGGCCCCCTGCGCCGTAGCGGCACTCGTACGGACGGGTCGCGCCGCTCAGGCGCAGGCGCTGGTAGGCGAGTTCACGCAAGGCATACAGGGGCGCCAGGCGCCGGCCGCCACCGCTTCCCTGCACTCCTGCCGGGGCGTGCTGGCGGAACACGACAGCGCCTACCAGCAGGCGGCGGCGCACTACCGCTCCGCCGAGGCCGTGTGCCGGGCCATGGGGGCGCCCTACCATGCGACCCGGGCACTGGAGCGCAGCGCCCGCTGTCTCCTGGCGGACGGCGGCAGCGGCAGCGGCGACGTGCACCTCGCCGAGGCGCTGTCGGCCTATCAGGCGCTCGGAGCGGGATGGGACGCCGCGCGCTGCCATAGCGCGCTGCGCAAGTACGGACTGGTCGCCCCGCACCGGCGCGGACGCAAGGGGTACGGTCCCCAGCTCTCCCCGCGCGAACAGGAAGTGGCCAGGCTGGCGGCCGGCGGGCGCACCAACCGTGAAATCGCCGAGGCGCTGTTCCTCTCACCCCGAACGGTCGAGGAACACATGGCCCACGCCTTGCGCAAACTGGGAGTCCGCTCCCGGGAGGTGCTCAGCTCCGACCATCCCGCCCTCGCCCTCGGCGTTCCCGTCCCGACCCGCTGACCTCGCTCCGGCCGTGCACCGCGTCCCGCATCAGGGTGCGTTGGCGTCCGGGTGCGGTGCGACGTACGCCAATTAGCCCGTATCCCCTCCGGGTTGCAGCGGCATGCCCGCGGCGGAGATCGTTCGGCTGCGGCCGCAGGTCCGGTGCCGGCAATCCCACGCAGCCGGTACCGGACTCCCACCCAGCCATCCGGCACGGAGGAGTGGTACAACCATGCGACGAAAGACGAAACTGACCGTGGGCCTGGGCGTGAGCGCGGTGGTCCTCGCGCTCACGGCGCCCATGGCGGCGGGCGCCGACCAAGCCGCCAACAGCCCATCGAGTACGTACATCGTGACGCTGAACAGCGCTGTCGCTCACCCCGAAGCGTTCGCCGCCGAACACGCCGACGAGTTCGGCGGCACGGTGCACGGCGTCTACCGGCATGTCCTCAAGGGCTACTCGATCACCCTGCCCGACGCGGCGGCATCCGCACTGCGCGCCATGCCGCAGGTACTCGCGGTCGAGAAGGACGGCACCTTCCGCGGTCTGGAGACCAACGCCTCCGCCGACAAGGCGTACCTCCAGTCCGACGGACCGGTCGCCGCCGCGCAGGAGGTGCCGACCGGCATCAGAAGGATATTCGCCGACCAGAATCCGAATCTGGACATCGACGGCCAGGACGACGTCCGCATGGACGTGGACATCGCCATCACCGACTCGGGCATCGACTTCGACCACCCTGACCTGAACGTGGTCTCCCGCGCCGACTGTACGTCCGGGACCTGCCGGGAGAACGAGGGCGACGACGGCAACGGGCACGGCACCCACGTCGCCGGCACCGCTGCGGCGATCGACAACGGCACCGGAGTGGTCGGCGTAGCACCGGGCGCGCGCCTGCACTCCGTGAGGGTGCTCGGCAACGACAACACCGGCCAGTGGTCCTGGATCATCGCCGGATACGACTACATCGCCGCACGCTCCGCCACCATCGAGGTCGTCAACTCCTCCATCGGCGGCAGCGGCGAACCGGCGGCCCTCGGCACGGCCGTCAAGAACCTCGTCGGCAAGGGCGTACCGCTCATCGTCTCCGCCGGCAATGACGACAAGGACGCCACGACCAGCGCCCCCGCCAAGTACAGCGAGGCACTCACGGTCTCGGCACTCGCCGACTCCGACGGCAAGCCGGGAGGCAGCGGCGGCGCTCCCTCCTGCCGCGCCGACCAGGACGACACCCTCGCCGACTTCTCCAACTGGGGCTCCAAGGTCGGCATCGCCGCGCCGGGCGTGTGCATCCACTCGACCTTCAAGGACGGCGGCTACAACCGGAACTACAGCGGCACCTCGATGGCGGCTCCCCACGTCACCGGCGCCGCGGCCCTGGTCGCCATGACGGACAAGCCCACCAACAAGGACGAGGTCCTGGCCCTCTACCAGTACCTGGCGGACCACGGGAACACCGACTGGAGCGACGATTCCGGAGACGGTGTCAAGGAGAAGCTCCTCGACGTGGGCGACCCGCAGGCCTTCCCGCCCGCCCAGGACGGAAACCGGCGACCCACCGCCTCGTACACTCACAGCTGTGACCATGCGGCCCTGAAGTGCGAGTTCGACGGCGGCGCCTCCTCCGACCCGGACGGCAGCCTGACGAAGTGGGAGTGGGACTTCGGTGACGGCACGACCGCCACGGGCAGGACCGTCACCCACGCCTACGCCCAGAAGGGCTCCTACACCGTCAAGCTGACGGTCACCGACGACAAGGGCGCCACGGGATCCACCACGAAGTCCGTCCGCGTCGGCCCGAACCAGGCCCCGAGCGCCGCCTATACGGCCGACTGCCGCAACGCCGTCGGCTACCGCTTCTGCAAGTTCGACGGCGCCGGCTCCTCCGACCCGGACGGCTCGATCGCCTCGTACGCCTGGACCTTCGGTGACGGCTCCACCGGCAGCGGAGCCCAGGTCGACCACATCTACGCGGCGGCCGGTACCTACACCGTGACCCTGAAGGTGACCGACAACGAGGGTGCCACGGACACGGAGACCAAGTCCGTCCGCGTCCCCTGATCCGTACATCCGCAAATACCCCGTACCCCCTACGGATTGCTACGGACCCGCGCTGAAGGGACCGTCACATCAGCCCCACAGGCGGCCCGCCGTCCGCCACGGCCGGCGGGCCGCCGCCGCGTCATGAAGCACAGCGCACAGCGCACAGCGCACAGCACCCGTGCAACCCGTACTTGCCCGTGATCCGGTCAACGAAAGGTCAGGTGCACCACCCATGGCAACAACCCCCCGCCGGCTGAGCATCGCCCTACTCCCAGCCGCACTGCTCACCGCCGGCTTGCAGTTCGCCGCCAGCCCCGCCCACGGAGCCGTGGTGTCCGGCCCCGAGCCCAGGCTCGCCCCGTCCGCCACCGCGATATCCGACAGCTGGATCGTCGTCCTCAAGGACGACGTGAAGGAATCGCCCGACTCGGTGGCGCGCGAGCTGGTGAAGCGCAACAACGGCCGGCTGACCCACGTGTACTCCAGCGCCGTCCAGGGCTTCGCCACGAAGATGGGCCTCACCCAGGCGCGGGCGCTCGCCGCCGATCCGCGGGTCGCCTCCGTAGAGCAGGACGCCGAGGTCGCGGTCTCCGAGACCCAGTCCAACGCCACGTGGGGCATCGACCGCATCGATCAGCGCGACCTCCCGCTGAGCGGCACGTACACCTACAACACGACCGCCTCCAACGTCCGGGTGTACGTCATCGACACCGGTCTGCGCACCGCCCACACCGAGTTCGGCGGCCGGGCCTCCATCGGTACCGACACCGTGGGCGACGGCCAGAACGGCAACGACTGCAACGGCCACGGCACCCACGTGGCGGGCACCGCCGCCGGCTCCACCTACGGCGTCGCCAAGGCGGCCAGGATCATCGGCGTCCGCGTCCTGAACTGCGACGGCTCCGGGACGACGTCCGGCGTCATCGCGGGCGTGGACTGGGTCACGGCCAACGCGGTCAAGCCCGCCGTCGCCAACATGAGCCTGGGCGGCGGCGCCAACACCTCACTCGACAACGCCGTCAAGAAGTCGATCGCCTCGGGGGTCACCTACTCCCTCGCGGCTGGCAACGGCAACGCTTTCGGGCAACCGCAGAGCGCCTGCAACAGCTCACCCGCCCGAGTCGCGGAGGGCATCACCGTCGGGGCCACGGACAGCGCCGACAAGCGCGCGTCCTGGTCCAACTACGGCACCTGCCTCGACCTCTTCGCCCCCGGAGTGAGCATCACCTCGGCCTGGAAGGACAGCGACACCGCCACCAAGAGCATCAGCGGCACCTCGATGGCGGCGCCGCACACGGCCGGCGCCGCGGCCCTCTACCTCGCCGGCAACCCGGGCGCCACCCCGGCCCAGGTCCGTGACGCCCTCGTGAACGGCGCCACCACCGGCAAGGTCCAGGACCCGAAGACCGGCTCGCCCAACCGGCTCCTCCACACGCTCTTCTGACAACTGGCACCGGTGGGCTCTCAGTCGGCGCGAGCTCACCGGTGCTGAGCGGAACGGGGGAGTGGCCGGCCGTACCCGGCCGTGCCGCTCTCCCCCGGCCCCCCGCCGACTCCCCCACCCTCAGGAGCAGCCATGCGTCATCGCCCGCGTGTCAGACGTGTCAACCGATCCGCCGCCACCTTCGCGGCCTTGCTCGCCCTCGCGGTCGCCGCACCCCTCACCGTGACCGCGACCGCCTCAGCCCCGCCCAGGCCGTCCACCGCCACCGTGGACGAGGACATCCGGCAGTACGAGATCCACGGACCCTCCTCCATTGCCGACCGCACCGCGCTGGCGGCCACCGGAGTCTCGATCGACGAGGTGGACGACCACGCCGTCGTCATCACCGCCGACACCATGGAGGCCGCGAAGCTGCGCAAGCTCGGGTACGAACTCGAGGAACTGGCCGGACCGCCTGCCCATACCGACGGACGGTCCGTCGCGCCGATGGACTTCCCCTCAGCCGACTCCAAGTACCACAACTACGCCGAGGCGATGTCGGAGATCGACCAGCGCGTCGCGCAGTACCCGAGCATCATGAGCAAGAAGGTCATCGGCAAGTCCTACGAGGGCCGGGACCTGATCGCGATCAAGATCAGCGACAACGTCGGCTCCGACGAGAACGAGCCAGAGGTCCTCTTCACCCACCATCAGCACGCGCGCGAGCACCTCACCGTCGAAATGGCGCTGTATCTGCTGCGCGAGTTCGGCGAGGACTACGGGAGCGATTCGAGGATCGCGGGCGCGGTCAACGGACGGGAGATCTGGATCATCCCGGACCTCAACCCGGACGGCGGCGAGTACGACATCTCCACGGGCTCCTACAAGAACTGGCGCAAGAACCGCCAGCCCAACGCCGGCTCCTCCTACGTCGGCACCGACGAGAACCGGAACTGGAACTACAAGTGGGGCTGCTGCGGCGGATCCAGCAGCAGCAAGAGCTCCGACACCTACCGCGGCACCGCCCCGGAGTCGGCACCCGAGGTCAAGGTGGTCTCCGACTTCGTACGCAGCCGCGTCGTCGGCGGGAAGCAGCAGATCACAGCCGCCATCGACTTTCACACGTACAGCGAGCTGGTGCTGTGGCCCTACGGGTACACCACCGCCGACACGGCACCTGGCCTGACCCAGGACGACCGGGACGCCTTCGCGACCATCGGCCAGAAGATGGCCGCCAGCAACGGCTACAAGCCCGAGCAGTCGAGCGACCTCTACATCACCGACGGGTCCATCGACGACTACCTGTGGGGCGTACACAAGATCTTCGGGTACACCTTCGAGATGTATCCGCAGAGCTCCTCGGGCGGCGGCTTCTACCCGGCCGACGAGGTCATCGAACGCGAGACCAGCCGCAACCGCGACGCGGTGCTCCAGCTGATCGAGAACGCGGACTGCATGTACCGCTCCATCGGCAAGGAAGCGCAATACTGCACCGCTTCCTGACACTCGATCGGCTCCCCAGGCCAGGCGGGGGGCCTCGGCCCCGGCACTCACGGCGGCCATCGTTCGAGACAGGAATGCGCCTTGCACCCCGGTCGCGCAGCGCCAAGGGGGGAGCTGCGCGACCGGCCCGTACCCCCTTCAGCAGTTCCACTTCAAGTGGCGGCCCCGTGCCTCCGTCAGATCTGGAGTATCCAGCATGTGCGCACTCCGCATCTCACTCCGCGCCGCCCTCAGCGGCACCCTCGCCACCGGCGCTCTCGCCTCTCTCGCGCTCCAGACGCCGGCAGCCGGCGCACAACCCGTGCGGCGACACCCGATCCGATCGTCTTCGTGCACGGCTGGAACTCCAACGGGTCCACCTGGGACACGATGGCCGGCCGCTTCGCCGCCGACGGCTGGCCAGCCGGCCGGACCGTTCCGGGTTCGGTAGAGATCTCAAGTGTTGGTTGTGACCTGGAGATTTGTGGTCGCTCGGTAGTGGTTGGTTTCGTATTCGGCGGGCGGGATATGCCCTATCTCACGGTGCAGGCGGCAGTGGACATACCAGTCGACCCATTCCGCGGTGGCGAGTACGATCTGGCGAGGGTTTTCCAGGACGTTGGGGCTTGAACAGTTCGGTCTTGGAGAGGCCGATCATGGACTCCATGAGGGCGTTGTCGTTATGCTCCAGCCTCCCCCGGCGCCCGAAACCGCCGCCGGTGGACGCCGGAGACCTTCCCCTGCCGGACCAGAGCCTCGGTCGCCCCGCCGGCCTTGGCCATCGCCGCCTCGGGCGGTCGGCGCGATGGCAATCCCTTCGCAGCGCGGCCGGCCGGCGTGACCCGGTCCCCGACGGAGCTGCTGCCTGGGCGGCACGCGCCTCCAGCCCTGCACGGCCGGGAACCGTGTGCCCGTCCTGCTGGCGCGCCGGAAGCAGGACCGCGAACTCGGCATCGTCCCCGACGCCTACGAACCGCACCTGCACGTCGACTTCACCAAGCTCCGCAGCGGCTTCGACGAAGCAGCCTAACCAGCACTCCCAGCGCCTCCAAGGCTGCGCGAGTGCGCGCCACCTGAGGAAACGCGCACCCGGCGCTGAAGTGGCGGCTGATCGGTGTCAGGAGTTGCGGCTTGGGAGAGCTGCTGGACTGGGCCGGCCGGGGGCACGTCACGGGCCGGGCGGCTGCCACCCGAACACGTCGGCATTCTGCTTGTTCGGGTTGCCCGGAGTCATCAGGGTCATCATGCGGTTGCGGAACCAAGCGGCGGCGGGGTTGGTGGTCTGGCCGATGGAACCCATCATCCGGGACTGTTTGGTGATCTTCGCAGTCCGCGGAGCCCGTTCCGCCGTGTAGGCGGACAGCGCCTCGTTCACGGCGGTACCGCGGGCGAGGTGGTGGACCAGGCATGTCCCGTCTTCGAGAGTGACGTTGGCGCCTTGGCCCATGGTGTACACCATCGGATGGGCGGCGTCCCCGAGGAGAACGGCGCGACCCCGATGCCAGGTGGTCACGGGGTCGCGGTCGTAGATGTCGGTGAGTACCAGCGTCTGCGGGTCGGCCTCGGCGACCACCCGTGTCAGGCTCGGGTCCCAGCCCTTCATCAAGTGCAGTAGGTCGCGGTGGGCGGTCGCGCCGTCCTTGGATGGCCAGGCGTTCTGGGGCGCGGTGATGGAGGCCACCCAGTAGACATTGCCGTCACCGATGGCGGCGGTAAACAGGATCAGGCCCCGGCCGTACGCGAGGAACCCGTGCGGGTGGGCGGGCGGAGCCTGGCCGACGCTGCGCACGGCGCTGAAGCCGCGATAGACCGGTTCGCCGTCGTCCAGCATCTGTGCGCGTACGGCCGAGCGGAGTCCGTCCGCTCCGATGAGCAGGTCACCGTCGACCGTGGAGGTGTCCGCCATGACCACAGTGATGGCACCGACTGCTTCGCGATAGCCGGTGACCGCTGCGCCGGCCCGGACCTCGACCCCGGCCTTGTCCGCCTGGTCGAGCAGGACCCCGTGCAGCCGGTGACGCAAGATCCCCAAAATCGGCGCCCCCCAGACGTTCTCCAAGCCCGCGAACGTCACCGTGCCCAGGGTCTTGCCGGACGCGGTGAGAAAACCGCTGGCGTGGCCGCGCCGAAAACACTGCCCGCGGAGCGGATGCCCTCTGCCAGAGGCGGAGCGATCCAATCAGCGGCTTTCATCCCGTTCGGCGACAGCACGACGCCCGAGCCGGTCTCGGTGAACTGCGGGGATTGCTCAAGAACCACCGAGTCGATGCCGCGCAGCCGTAGCGCCGTGGCCACAGCCAGACCCCCGATGCCGCCACCGGCAACCAGTACACGCTCAACCATGACCCCGACCCCTACGCCAGCTGGGACGCGGACACCTTCTGAACGTGCCAGGCCGCGGGCCAGGACATCACGTGATGCGAGACGGCCAGAAGGGTGCCAGAGGGTGAGCGTGGCGAAGCGGGCATGTGACTGGGGGCCGGTCCGGCGTTAGGGTCGATGGATGATCAATGGTGCGCATGTCATCCTCTACAGCCGCGACGCGGAAGCCGACCGGGCGTTCTTCCGGGACGTACTGGGCTATCCGCACATCGACGCGGGCGACGGGTGGCTCATCTTCAAGCTGCCGCCGGCCGAGATCGCCATGCACCCCGCCGAGGGATCATCACACGAGTTCTTCCTGATGTGCGATGACGTCACCGCGACCGTCGATGAGCTGTCGGCCAAGGGCGTCGAGTTCCTCCAGACGATCAGCGACGAGGGCTGGGGGCTGATGACCGTGCTGCGGCTGCCCGGTGGCGGCGAACTCGGCCTGTACGAACCCCGCCATGAACGGGCCCACGACCTCTGACCCCCGGCGCCGGGACTCGCCGGCCGCCCGCGATGAACACCATGGTCGGCTACCGTCGTCGTTGACCGACGAACGACAGCGGGAGCAGCCATGGCAACGGCAGGCATCGTGACCAGCGACGACAGCGTGTTCACCGAGATGGCCGCCACAGCGTCGCCGGCTATCGGTGCCCTTGCCCTCGCCTGCCGGGCCCTGATCTTTGACGTGCTGCCCGGCACGGTCGAGGTGGTCTGGCCCCGGCAGCGCACGGCCGGATACGGCACCGGGCCGAAGAAGATGACCGAACAGTTCTGCTGGCTCGCCCCGTACACCAAGCACGTCGTGTTCGGCTTCTACTACGGCACCGAACTACCCGACCCGGACGAGCTGCTCGAAGGCACCGGCAACCCGATGCGACACGTCAAGATCCGCACGCCGGAAGACCTGCGCAACCCCGCCCTGCGGCAGCTGGTGGAAACCGCCACCACGCACCGGGTGCCACCGCTGCCCGGCACCGAGTGAGTGTCTCCGACGCCGCCGCGGCCTTCCCCGACCCCGACTGCGAAGACGAGCCGGAGGTCACTGAGGAGATCCGGCTGCAAGCTTGACCGGACCCGCACTCCGAGCCCCAGATCATCAAGCGGTGGACACCGCCCGACGCGTAGGTCGTGAGTCGCACGTCGTCGTGTTCAACCTGTCGTCGTAAGCAGGCCCAGACCGGTCGGCAAGATCAACACTCATGTCCACCGCGAGCGTGGCGAACCCCCACCTACGTGCTCATACAGACAGTCGTCCAACAACCGCGTTTCGCCGCTGGGCCTGCGGCGATGATCGACACGGTGCACGGCTCAAGATTCCTTGCCAGCCAGGATCCTGTCGGCAAGGTAGTGCGGGACACGTCCTGGCATGCCAGGTGACGGTCAGACGTCCCTCGTGGGTGGGCGAGGGTGCCGAGCGACAGGTGAGACCGGCCCGCTGATGTGCGAGGGTCGTGACCTGCCCGACGCCGTCATCGACGCGGCCCTGCGCCATCCGGACAGAGTCATCCGCCGCGCGCTCGCCCGCAACCGGTACGTCGACCCGGCGCGGCTCGCCCCCTTGGCAACGGACCCGTCGGGGATCGTCCGCGGGTGGCTCGCCAGCGGCCCCCGTCACTACCCCCGATCGGTCCGACCGCTTCCGGACGACATCCTCGTGACCCTCTTGACCGCTCAGGACGGGGGCGAGGACGGCAAGGTCACCGAGAACGACATCATCGGGGAGCTCGAATCGTCCCGGCAGATCCCGCTGTCCTTCTACCGCTCCATGGCCGGCCGCGAACACCCCGAACTCCGGATACGGGCCACCTGGAGGTGGCAGTCGCTCACCCCGGCGCAGCGGGCGGGGCTGCTCGACGATCCAGACCCCGCAGTCCGTGAAGCGGCGCAGGACAGGAGCTGGGAGCTGGACCCGGAACGGGTGGAGGCCAGGCTGCCGTCCTTCGGCTCGCGCAGCAAGCCATTCGTGCTCGGCACGTGCGCCCTGTCCCCCGCGCTCGTCGAGCAGTGCTTCGCGGACGGCACGGTGCACCCCCTGGCCCGGAACCGCCACACCCCGGCCTACGCCGTCGCCCGGCTCGCCCGCCACCCCGAGGCCGAGGTCCGAGCGTTGGTCGCCGCCCGGCCCGACCTGGGACCGGACCTGGTAGCGGAGTTGAGGAAGGACCCGGACGACGACGTGCGGATGCGCGCACGCCTCCACCCCTTCCCCCGGACCTGGGCCGAGTACTGGGCGATCCACGCGGTCATCGGGCACGGTCCGGACTGCGCATGCCCGACCACCGAGCCCGACACCGAGCCCGACGCCCAGCCGTCACCCGACTGGTTCGCCGCCTGCGCGGCGTCCGGGGAACCGGTGCTCCGCCAGGTTGCGGCGAGCTGGCCCGGCCTGCCCGCGGAACTCGTCGAGACACTCGCGCAGGACGACGACGAGGAGGTACGGATCCGGCTGGCCTGCCACCACCCCCTGGCTCCGCCACGCCTCCTCCTGGACGTCTTCGTCACCCACCCGGCCCACCGGCCGCACCTGCTGACCCTGCCCGCGTTCCCCCGCACCGGCCGGACCCACCTCATCGGCCACCCGGACCCCGAGGTACGCGCCCTGGCCGCAGCCGATCCCGCCCTGCCCGAACCCCCGGTGGAGGACCCTGACGAGTCGGTGCGCCGGGCAGCCGCCGCCAACCCGAGCCTGACACCGGAGGCCCTGGAGGCCCTCCTTGCCGACCCCCGCACCGCAGAGGGCGCCGCGGCCAACCCGTCCCTCCCCGTCCCCCGCATGCACGCACTCCTCGACCGCTGCCTGAACGGCGCCGCCACCCCGCCGCCGGCGGCCCGACGCTGAGAGACGACGCCCACCCAGCGATCACAGGCATGGAAACCTCGGTCGGCCATCGACTGACGCCGACACGCCAGACAAGCGTTTCCGAATCTCATCAACATTCCCGGCACCGGCGACAAACGACTGCTCCTGCAACTCGTCTACGAACGTTCTTCGTTCTCACCTATGCAGCCAAGCCCAGCTTGAAGCTCCGCACCGACCCCGCCAACGCCACCCAGCTGCTGCGCGCGCTGCTCGTCCTGACGAACATTGAGGCCGCTATCGGCAAGTGATCTCTACCGCAGGCGGCCCGCGACCAGCACAAGCACCCCGGAACGGCGTCACCGGGCCGGGATCGGCTGGGTGAGGTTCACCGGATTGCCGTCGGGGTCCTGGATGTGGGCGACGCGCTGTCCCCACGGCATGTCGTTGGGGCCGCCGCGGACCGAGCCGCCCAGCGCCGTTACCCGGCTGAGCGTCTCGTCGACGTCGTCGACACCGATGCTGAGCAGGATCCGCGGCGCCGCCTCGGTCCCCGGATTCTCCTTGGCCACCAAGCCGAGGTCGGTGTCGCCGATGCGCAAGCCGAGGTAGAAGGCCGGGCCTTCCTCCGGCACCCGGAAGATCTCCTCGGCACCGAACAATTTCGTATAGAAGCCAAGCAGGACGTCCTGGTCGGCAGTGATGATCACTGGCTGGATGGTGGACATAGCACTCCTGTCGAGAACGGTCGTGTCACTGGGTAGACCGTTCGATGACGGTGAACTCATCGGCAAACCCGCCCTGCCAGAGACCTACACCCTAGACTGCCGCCCCCGACCAACAGGAGCACCCCGAAACGCGGTCACGCCTCCCCGCTGACCAGCCACTTCAAGATGGCGCGGCTTCAATGAGGACCTGGCCGCTCGCGGAGGCACGGGAAAGGGTCGAACCTGCGGCGTACCGGGCTGAGCCCCGCGAGCTGCGGCAGATCATGCAGCCCGGTCGACTCACGGGGCGGGCCGGTTGGCCGGGGTGAGAAGCACGCAGGCCCTTATGGCGAGCTTGCGCTCTGTGCTGTCCGGCAGTCGCACCCAGAGGTATGCGCTGTCCGCGTCCACACCGCTCCAGCCACTGCCACTGCCACTGCCAACCTGCACGACCTTCCCCTCGTACGTCGCGGGTGTGCGGTAGTCACCCGGGGGAAGGGCTTCCGGTCCGCGCACCACGTCTCCCACCTGGTACGGCGCGGACACGGCGCCGGGGCGGCGTCCGGTTCGGCCGGCCACGGCGGTCATCCCTGGGCGCGGGCGGCGAGGGCGAACTTGAGCACCTGGGCCAGATGCGGCCGTACGGCCTCGGCGGGCGGGATGTTCGTCGTCCGGTGCCGTGTCCCAGCGGATGCCGTAGGAGGGGGCATCGCCACCCACGCCGTGGGTCCCGAGCGGACTTCGACCTGGGGGCAGTCGGCGAGGAGGATGCCGGTGCCGGCTTCCACGAGCAGGGTCGCCGTGGTGTGCCCGGCGGTGAGGCAGGGGATGTGCAGGCTCTTCGCGTCGGCGCGGAGCATGACGCCCATGCCGATGGCGTGGCCGACGACCAGGGCGTCGAACTTCGTGCACGGAACGATGACTCCGGCGCCGGGGGCGGCCTCGAACGCCGCGGTGAGGTCACCGCTCTCCAGCGGCTCCACGACGTCCCCGACCGGGTGGGCACCCGGGGTGACGCAGGGCGTCGCCGCGGGGCTGTCCTGGCAGGTGCAGCCGGAGCCGGTGCGCTGGCGGTGGCCGATCGCGACGGGCCAGCCGAGCCGCCGGTAGGCGGCGGCGCTTTCGATGGTGTCGCGGCCGTGCAGGACGTGAAGGATGTCGCCCATGTCGCCCCCGTTACCTTTTTCGTG
>NZ_JAGGOZ010000105.1 GCF_018614075.1 Streptomyces sp. ISL-94
CGCTATGACCACCGAAACACTATGAAATTAGAACGCTGGCTATCGACACAGCTGTTCGTTATTTCAGAACTAACACAGTGGACGCGAGCAACTGAGGACAAGCCCTCGGCCTATTAGTACCAGTCAGCTTCACCCGTTACCGGGCTTCCACATCTGGCCTATCAACCCAGTCGTCTACTGGGAGCCTTACCCTCTCAAGGAGGTGGGAATACTCATCTTGAAGCAGGCTTCCCGCTTAGATGCTTTCAGCGGTTATCCCTCCCGAACGTAGCCAACCAGCCATGCCCTTGGCAGGACAACTGGCACACCAGAGGTTCGTCCGTCCCGGTCCTCTCGTACTAGGGACAGCCCTTCTCAATATTCCTACGCGCACAGCGGATAGGGACCGAACTGTCTCACGACGTTCTAAACCCAGCTCGCGTACCGCTTTAATGGGCGAACAGCCCAACCCTTGGGACCGACTCCAGCCCCAGGATGCGACGAGCCGACATCGAGGTGCCAAACCATCCCGTCGATATGGACTCTTGGGGAAGATCAGCCTGTTATCCCCGGGGTACCTTTTATCCGTTGAGCGACGGCGCTTCCACAAGCCACCGCCGGATCACTAGTCCCGACTTTCGTCCCTGCTCGACCCGTCGGTCTCACAGTCAAGCTCCCTTGTGCACTTACACTCAACACCTGATTGCCAACCAGGCTGAGGGAACCTTTGGGCGCCTCCGTTACTCTTTAGGAGGCAACCGCCCCAGTTAAACTACCCATCAGACACTGTCCCTGATCCGGATCACGGACCGAGGTTAGACATCCAGCACGACCAGAGTGGTATTTCAACGGCGACTCCACCCCAACTGGCGTTGGGGCTTCAAAGTCTCCCACCTATCCTACACAAGCCGAACCGAACACCAATATCAAACTATAGTAAAGGTCCCGGGGTCTTTCCGTCCTGCTGCGCGAAACGAGCATCTTTACTCGTAGTGCAATTTCACCGGGCCTATGGTTGAGACAGTCGAGAAGTCGTTACGCCATTCGTGCAGGTCGGAACTTACCCGACAAGGAATTTCGCTACCTTAGGATGGTTATAGTTACCACCGCCGTTTACTGGCGCTTAAGTTCTCAGCTTCGCACGCCCGAAAGCGCACTAACCGGTCCCCTTAACGTTCCAGCACCGGGCAGGCGTCAGTCCGTATACATCGCCTTACGGCTTCGCACGGACCTGTGTTTTTAGTAAACAGTCGCTTCTCGCTGGTCTCTGCGGCCACCCCCAGCTCACGGAGTAAATCCGATCACCAGTGATGGCCCCCCTTCTCCCGAAGTTACGGGGGCATTTTGCCGAGTTCCTTAACCATAGTTCACCCGAACGCCTCGGTATTCTCTACCTGACCACCTGAGTCGGTTTAGGGTACGGGCCGCCATGAAACTCGCTAGAGGCTTTTCTCGACAGCATAGGATCATCCACTTCACCACAATCGGCTCGGCATCAGGTCTCAGCCTTAATGAGGGACGGATTTGCCTACCCCTCGGCCTACACCCTTACCCCGGGACAACCACCGCCCGGGCTGGACTACCTTCCTGCGTCACCCCATCGCTTACCTACTACAAGTCTGGTTCGCCGGCTCCACCACTTTCCTTTCCCCGAAGGGTCCGGAACGGCTTCACGGACTTAGCATCGCCTGATTCGATATTGGGCGTTTCAAAGCGGGTACCGGAATATCAACCGGTTGTCCATCGACTACGCCTGTCGGCCTCGCCTTAGGTCCCGACTTACCCTGGGCAGATCAGCTTGACCCAGGAACCCTTAGTCAATCGGCGCACACGTTTCTCACGTGTGTATCGCTACTCATGCCTGCATTCTCACTCGTGAACCGTCCACAACTAGCTTCCGCTGCTGCTTCACCCGGCACACGACGCTCCCCTACCCATCACAGCGGGCGTTGGCCCTATTGCTGCAATGACACGACTTCGGCGGTACGCTTGAGCCCCGCTACATTGTCGGCGCGGAATCACTTGACCAGTGAGCTATTACGCACTCTTTCAAGGGTGGCTGCTTCTAAGCCAACCTCCTGGTTGTCTCTGCGACTCCACATCCTTTCCCACTTAGCGTACGCTTGGGGGCCTTAGTCGATGCTCTGGGCTGTTTCCCTCTCGACCATGGAGCTTATCCCCCACAGTCTCACTGCCGTGCTCTCACTTACCGGCATTCGGAGTTTGGCTAAGGTCAGTAACCCGGTAGGGCCCATCGCCTATCCAGTGCTCTACCTCCGGCAAGAAACACACGACGCTGCACCTAAATGCATTTCGGGGAGAACCAGCTATCACGGAGTTTGATTGGCCTTTCACCCCTAACCACAGGTCATCCCCCAGGTTTTCAACCCTGGTGGGTTCGGTCCTCCACGAAGTCTTACCTCCGCTTCAACCTGCCCATGGCTAGATCACTCCGCTTCGGGTCTAGAGCGTGCAACTCAATCGCCCTATTCGGACTCGCTTTCGCTACGGCTTCCCCACACGGGTTAACCTCGCTACACACCGCTAACTCGCAGGCTCATTCTTCAAAAGGCACGCAGTCACGACCGTTGTTCCGAAGAACAACGGCGACGCTCCCACGGCTTGTAGGCACACGGTTTCAGGTACTATTTCACTCCGCTCCCGCGGTACTTTTCACCATTCCCTCACGGTACTATCCGCTATCGGTCACCAGGGAATATTTAGGCTTAGCGGGTGGTCCCGCCAGATTCACACGGGATTTCTCGGGCCCCGTGCTACTTGGGAGATTCTTAAGCAAGCCGCTGATGTTTCGTCTACGGGGGTCTTACCCTCTACGCCGGACCTTTCGCATGTCCTTCGACTACATCAACGGTTTCTGACTCGCCGACCGGCCGGCAGACCGATCAAAAGAATTCCCACAACCCCGCATGCGCAACCCCTGCCGGGTATCACACGCATACGGTTTGGCCTCATCCGGTTTCGCTCGCCACTACTCCCGGAATCACGGTTGTTTTCTCTTCCTGAGGGTACTGAGATGTTTCACTTCCCCTCGTTCCCTCCACACTGCCTATGTGTTCAGCAGTGGGTGACAGCCCATGACGACTGCCGGGTTTCCCCATTCGGACACCCCCGGATCAAAGCTCAGTTGGCAGCTCCCCGGGGCCTATCGCGGCCTCTCACGTCCTTCATCGGTTCCTGGTGCCAAGGCATCCACCGTGCGCCCTTAAAAACTTGGCCTACAGATGCTCGCGTCCACTGTGTAGTTCTCAAACAACGACCAGCCACCCATCACCCCACCAGACAAGCTGACGAGTTCACTGGGGCCGGCACTGAAGACAAGACCATACGGCCGTACCTTCAGGACCCAACAACGTGCCAGGCACGATCCTCCATCAGTGACTCACTTTCCACGCCGAAGCAGTACTCGTGATCCATCCGGAAAACCGTGCCAAATAATCAACGTTCCACCCATGAGCTGACCGTGCAGAACATTTGTCTGCAATCGGTACTGTGCTCCTTAGAAAGGAGGTGATCCAGCCGCACCTTCCGGTACGGCTACCTTGTTACGACTTCGTCCCAATCGCCAGTCCCACCTTCGACAGCTCCCTCCCTTACGGGTTGGGCCACCGGCTTCGGGTGTTACCGACTTTCGTGACGTGACGGGCGGTGTGTACAAGGCCCGGGAACGTATTCACCGCAGCAATGCTGATCTGCGATTACTAGCAACTCCGACTTCATGGGGTCGAGTTGCAGACCCCAATCCGAACTGAGACCGGCTTTTTGAGATTCGCTCCACCTCACGGTATCGCAGCTCATTGTACCGGCCATTGTAGCACGTGTGCAGCCCAAGACATAAGGGGCATGATGACTTGACGTCGTCCCCACCTTCCTCCGAGTTGACCCCGGCGGTCTCCTGTGAGTCCCCATCACCCCGAAGGGCATGCTGGCAACACAGGACAAGGGTTGCGCTCGTTGCGGGACTTAACCCAACATCTCACGACACGAGCTGACGACAGCCATGCACCACCTGTATACCGACCACAAGGGGGGCACTATCTCTAATGCTTTCCGGTATATGTCAAGCCTTGGTAAGGTTCTTCGCGTTGCGTCGAATTAAGCCACATGCTCCGCTGCTTGTGCGGGCCCCCGTCAATTCCTTTGAGTTTTAGCCTTGCGGCCGTACTCCCCAGGCGGGGAACTTAATGCGTTAGCTGCGGCACCGACGACGTGGAATGTCGCCAACACCTAGTTCCCAACGTTTACGGCGTGGACTACCAGGGTATCTAATCCTGTTCGCTCCCCACGCTTTCGCTCCTCAGCGTCAGTAATGGCCCAGAGATCCGCCTTCGCCACCGGTGTTCCTCCTGATATCTGCGCATTTCACCGCTACACCAGGAATTCCGATCTCCCCTACCACACTCTAGCTAGCCCGTATCGAATGCAGACCCGAGGTTAAGCCTCGGGCTTTCACATCCGACGTGACAAGCCGCCTACGAGCTCTTTACGCCCAATAATTCCGGACAACGCTTGCGCCCTACGTATTACCGCGGCTGCTGGCACGTAGTTAGCCGGCGCTTCTTCTGCAGGTACCGTCACTTTCGCTTCTTCCCTGCTGAAAGAGGTTTACAACCCGAAGGCCGTCATCCCTCACGCGGCGTCGCTGCATCAGGCTTTCGCCCATTGTGCAATATTCCCCACTGCTGCCTCCCGTAGGAGTCTGGGCCGTGTCTCAGTCCCAGTGTGGCCGGTCGCCCTCTCAGGCCGGCTACCCGTCGTCGCCTTGGTGGGCCATTACCCCACCAACAAGCTGATAGGCCGCGGGCTCATCCTTCACCGCCGGAGCTTTCAACCCCCGCCCATGCAGGCAGGAGTGGTATCCGGTATTAGACCCCGTTTCCAGGGCTTGTCCCAGAGTGAAGGGCAGATTGCCCACGTGTTACTCACCCGTTCGCCACTAATCCACCCCGAAGGGCTTCATCGTTCGACTTGCATGTGTTAAGCACGCCGCCAGCGTTCGTCCTGAGCCAGGATCAAACTCTCCATGAATGTTTACCCGTAATCGGGTGCACACATCACTTAGAGCGGGCACGTCCTGTCGGAATAAGACCGACGCGCCACAACGTCCTCGCTGTGTAAGTTGCCTGCAAGC
>NZ_JAGGOZ010000106.1 GCF_018614075.1 Streptomyces sp. ISL-94
CCATTTGCCGGTCGGTCTAAGAGCGTTGCAACCAGCGTCACGATTCCGCACGCCGCGCCCATAGCGCACACTTTTCCAATGGCAGTGCGCAGGGCGCTGACCTGCGGTTTTCTTCCACCTGTTTTGACTAGATCGGTCCTGCAGGGCGCGTACGACACAGTCCGCGTCGGCGATCACCACGGGCACGCCCGCCAAGGTGGCGATCCAGGCCGCGCACAGCACGGCGCCGGCGAGCCGCTCGATCTCCGGGGTCATGACGGCGACTTCGGGGATCCGTCGGGCCCGGTGGCCCCGGCCGGAGTCGCCCTCGTACAGCCCCCGGCGCATCGGTGAACAACAGCAGCCGGGCGGCCTTCAGCGAAGCCGCGACCAGGGCTGCGAGGACATCGCTGTTGCGGACCATGACGGCGTCGTTCTCATGGACGACCGGCACCAGCCCGGAGCCGAGGGCGTCATCCAGGACCGTCCGGGAGCTGTCGCGGTGCTCCGCGCCGGTGAGGTCGAGCGGGGTGAGGAGGATCTGCGCCGCGATCAGCCCTCGCTCGCCGAGCGCCGCGCGGAGGGACCCCATGAGCAGGCCTTGCCCCACGGCAGCGGAGAGTTGCCGGGCCGCCGGGGCGTGCGGGATGCCCGCCGAGGCCAGCCGGGCGGCTCCGACGTCGACGGCGCCGGAGCCGACGAGCACGGGCTGGATGCCGTCGGCGCGCATCCGTACGACCGCGTCGGCGAGAGCGGTTCTTCAACCAGAAAGCGGACGTGGCCGCGCTGGGTGTGGAGCGCGTCGGCCGTGACGGTGACCCCGGTGAGGCCGTAGGGCTCCAGCAGCGCGGCGAAGCATGTGATCTCATTCGTCTTGTCGGGAACGCGCAGTTGGGTGACGGCCCAGCCGTCGCCGGTCATCGCGGCCAGGAAACGGGGCGGGCGAGGTGCCGTGCCGGGAGCCGCGGGCGGCCTTGCCGTCCACAACCAGTGAGTCCGAGCCGGCGGGATCAGCGCCGGTCAGATCAGCCAGGCTGCCCGGGCAGGCTAGGGCGATGCCCCGGCGGATCGTTGCGGCGCTTGGAGGGTCCGGGGTACGCCGAGCGCGCCGTCGGCGTGGGCGCCCAGACGGGCCAGGGCGTGCTGCGGGGCGCTCGCGGCACACTGGCCGATAGCCGCGAACGACTGCGCGCCGGCAACGACCGCGGAGGCGGCGATCAGCAGCACCGCCACGAGCGGGTGACGTACCCCGCGACGCTGCCACGGATCCGGCAGTAGCCGCAGCCGCTCCACCAGTGGCGGTCCCACCACGCTGCCCAGGACCGGCGACTTGGCCAGGCAGACGGTGGCAGACCTGTGGCGCATCGAAGCCCCGGTGGATCAAGGTGACTTGGGACGGTCAACCCGCCCAATCGGAGCTTCGTTGCGTTCGTTACGGGCCGGCCCGGGCCCCTTGCGCCGCTGCGACCTGCGGACCCATGCACTTGTGGGGCCTTTGAAGCGCCCCTGGTTCGCGGACTGGTGCGGGCTCTGTGATCAGGTCCTGAGGTGGCGCCACGGCCCTGGTTGAAACTCTCCAGATTCTCCCCAGGGCTGATTGCGGGCCGCACTGCGGCCGGACTCGATCTGACTTACACCTTAGAATTGAAAGGAGGGGTGCGCGATTGCCTGGGAATAGGGCCGTAGAAGTAGCTGCGCCTTGCCCCATGCGCCCCTGCGGGAGGATGATCCGCCCTCCCGGTATCCTCGCTCCGGATGATCTCGGTACGTGCGGTCGGAAACTCCCCAGTGTTGATGGATGGGGGCTCGTGAAGGGCGCGCTCATATCTGGGGGCACCTTGGATGTCCAGGCCTGTGGGACATGTAGCCTGGGAAGATGTTGACAGAAGTCACCGCGACCCGCTATGTCACGCCCCTGCGCGAGGGGGGCTCGCTTCCCGGTGTCGTCGAGGCCGACGACCTCGGCATATACGTCATGAAATTCACCGGAGCCGGCCAGGGCCGCAAAACCCTCGTCGCCGAAGTCATCTGCGGCCGCCTGGCCCAGCGGCTGGGACTGCGGGTCCCACGGCTGGTGCAGATGCAGCTCGACCCCGTCATCGGGCTCGGCGAGCCCGACCAGGAGGTGCAGGAGCTGCTCAAGGCCAGCGGCGGGCTGAACCTGGGCATGGACTACCTGCCCGGCTCGATCGGCTTCGACCCGCTGGCCTACCAGGTGGACCCGGTCGAGGCGGGGCGCGTGGTCTGGTTCGACGCCCTGATCAACAACGTCGACCGGTCCTGGCGCAACCCGAACATGCTGGTCTGGCACGGGGACGTCTGGCTCATCGACCACGGCGCCACGATGATCTGGCACCACAACTGGCCCACTGCCGAGGCCGCGGCGGCCAAGCCGTACAACGCCTCCGACCACGTACTGGCCCCCGTGGGCCCGGACATCGCGGCCGCCGCGGCCGCGCTCGCGCCGCTGGTGACCGAGGAGCTGCTCACCGAGGTCGCGGCCGATGTGCCCGACGAGTGGCTGGTGGACGAGCCCGGCTTCGACTCCACCGACGCGCTGCGGCGCGCCTACGTGGAGGCGCTGCTGCCGCGCGCGGCCACGATCCACGAGAGGATCTCGCTGGAGGCCGAGGTGAAGGCCCCGCAGAAGCCGCCGGGCTGGCTCACTGACCACCTGACGGAATGGCCCCACAAGACCAAGAAGAAGAGCGACGGCGAGTGACCAAGCGGGACGTGTTCGAGTACGCGCTGGTGCGTGTGGTGCCCCGGATGGAGCGCGGTGAGTGTTTCAACGCCGGTGTGATCGTCTACTGCCGGGCCCATGCGTACGTGGCGGCGCGCACCCACCTCGACGAGGCGAAGCTGCTCGCGCTGGATCCCGGGGCCGACGTGGCCGGGGTGCGGGCGGCTCTGCACGGGGTCGAGGGCGTGTGCGCGGGCGGCGAGTCCGCCGGCCAGGCGGCGGGGGATGACGCGGGACGGCGGTTCCGGTGGCTGATCGCTCCGCGGAGCACGGTGGTGCAGCCGGGGCCGGTGCACACCGGCCTGACGGCCGATCCTGCCGCGGAGGTGGAGCGGCTGCTGGCCCTGCTGGTCCGCTGACCGGGTCCCGCCGGTGATCGGGCGCGGCGGCGTTGCCGGGGGCTGTGCCCGCGAGCCCCCGCCCCTCACGCGCCGGCGGGGCTGAACGTGCCCCCCGGCGGCTCGAATGCCGACGGGGCGGAAAGTTCCCCTGCCACCTCAACAGCGGCGCGGCGGAAGGCGCCCCGGCGCCGCAAGCAGCGGTGGGGCCGAACACGCCTTGGCGGGCGCTGGGGGGCGTTGACACCGGGTGCCAGGGATCCTAGCGTCTCCTCAGCTGAAGCTACTAAGCGGTTGCTCACCTCTGGGCGGCCGTCTCTCAAGGGCGAGGAGATCCAGCATGTCCACCACCGAGCAGCGCGTCGCGATCGTGACCGGGGCGGCCCGGGGCATCGGCGCGGCCACCGCCGTACGCCTGGCCGCCGAGGGCCGGGCCGTCGCCGTACTCGACCTCGACGAGGCGGCCTGCAAGGACACCGTGGAGGCGATCACCGCGGCCGGCGGCAAGGCCCTGGCGGTCGGCTGCGACGTCTCCGACGGCGCGCAGGTGGAGGCGGCCGTCGCGCGCGTCGCGAGCGAGCTCGGCGCTCCGACCATCCTGGTCAACAACGCGGGCGTGCTGCGCGACAACCTGCTCTTCAAGATGAGCGAGACCGACTGGGACACGGTCATGAACGTGCACCTGCGCGGTGCCTTCCTGATGTCGAAGGCCTGTCAGAAGTACATGGTGGAAGCCACGTTCGGCCGCATCGTCAACCTCTCCAGCAGCTCGGCGCTCGGCAACCGCGGCCAGGTCAACTACTCCGCCGCCAAGGCCGGCCTGCAGGGCTTCACCAAGACCCTGGCCATCGAGCTCGGCAAATTCGGCGTCACCGCCAACGCCGTCGCCCCCGGCTTCATCGTCACCGAGATGACCGCCCAGACCGCCGCCCGCGTCGGCATGGGCTTCGAGGACTTCCAGGCGGCCGCCGCCACCCAGATCCCCGTCCAGCGCGTGGGCCGCCCGGACGACATCGCCAACGCCATCGCCTTCTTCACCGGCGAGGCCGCGGGCTTCGTCTCCGGCCAGGTCATGTACGTGGCCGGCGGCCCGCTCAACTGACGCGATCACGAGAGGCAGGGCGTACGTCATGACGTACAACGGCATCGACAGCGGCAAGGTCGCGCTGATCACCGGGGCGAGCCGGGGCATCGGCTACGGCATCGCCGAGGCGCTGGTCGCGCGCGGCGACCGGCTCTGCGTCACCGGGCGCAACGAGGAGACCCTCAAGGAGGCCGTCGAGCGGCTCGGCTCGGACCGGGTGATCGGGGTCGCCGGCAAGGCGCACGACGAGGAACACCAGGCGGTGGCCGTCGAGCGGACCATGGAGGCCTTCGGCCGCGTGGACTTCCTGATCAACAACGCCGGCACCAACCCGGTCTTCGGCCCGATCGCGGACCTGGACCTCGGGGTCGCGCGCAAGGTCTTCGAGACCAATGTGATCTCGGCGCTCGGCTTCGCCCAGCGGACCTGGCACGCCTGGCAGAAGGAGAACGGCGGGGCGATCGTGAACATCGCCTCGATCGCCGGCGTCTCCGCCTCGCCCTTCATCGGCGCGTACGGGATGAGCAAGGCCGCCATGGTCAACCTCACCCTCCAGCTCGCCCACGAGATGGCCCCCGGGGTCCGGGTCAACGCGATCGCCCCCGCGGTGGTCAAGACGAAGTTCGCGCAGGCGCTCTACGAGGGCCGGGAGCAGGAGGCCGCGGCCGCCTATCCGCTCGGCCGACTCGGCGTCCCGGAGGACGTCGGAGGGGCCGCGGCGTTCCTCACATCTGCACAAGCGGAATGGATCACCGGGCAAACCCTGGTCCTTGACGGAGGAATGTTCCTCAATGCCGGGGTGCACTGACCGATAATCGGACGGATTTGCCTCCCGGAGGATGGCAAATGCATACCGAATGTGCACGGAACCGGTCAAGTGCCCCACGAAACCTCCCCCTTGGATTCGTGGGGCACTGCGGTAGGGTCTGCCGCACCCCTGGCTGATCGAGGAGCGTGCACGTGTTCAACCGGACCAGATGCCTGCAGATCACTGCGGCCCTTGCGTCCATATCCCTGCTCGCCGGTTGCGGCCTGCTTTCGGACGACAGCGCCGACGACGCGAAGCCGATCGTCGTCGGCACGACGAGCGCCCCGAGCATCCTCGATCCCGCTGCGGCATGGGACGGCTCCTGGGAGCTGTACCGGAACGTCTACCAGACGCTGCTCGCCTTCCCCACGGGCTCCAGCAAGCCTCAGCCGGACGCGGCCCAGAGCTGCGAGTTCACGGACTCGGGCAGCCAGGCGTACCGGTGCACCCTGCGCAAGGGCCTGAAGTTCTCCAATGGTGAGGCGCTCGACTCCAAGGCGGTCAAGCACTCCCTCGACCGGATCAAGACCATCGGCTCCAAGGTCGGCCCGAAGGACCTCTTCGGCAGCCTGGAGAGGATCGAGACCCCGGACCCGCTGACGGTCGTCTTCCACCTGAACACCTCGGACGCCACCTTCCCCTTCGTCCTCGGCTCGCCCGCCGCCTCGCTGGTCGCGCCCAAGGAGTACCCGGCCGACAAGGTGCGCGAGGACGGCAAGGTCACCGGCTCCGGCCCGTACGTGCTCGACTCCTACAAGGAGGGCTCCGAGGCCGTCCTGGGGCGCAACGAGAGCTACACGGGCTTCGCCAACCGCCGCAACAACGCGGTCACCATCCGCTACTTCAGCGACTCCCAGAAGATGGTCTCCGCGCTCAAGGCGAAGGAGATCGACGCCACCTACCGAGGCCTGTCGGCCGCGGAGATCCGGGACCTGCAGACCCCCGAGGCGCACGCGCTCGGCGTCCAGGTCGTCGAAAACGTCGGCGCCGAGATCCGCTACCTGGTCTTCAACCCCAAGGACCCGGCGGTCGCCAAGCTGCCGGTGCGCCAGGCCATCGCGCAGCTCGTCGACCGCGGGGCGCTCGTCTCCAAGGTCTACCAGGGCACCGCCGAGCCGCTGTACTCGATGGTCCCGAAGGGGGTCGTCGGCCACAAGACGCCCTTCTACGACAAGTACGGCCACGCGGACGTCAACAAGGCCAGGAAGATCCTGAGGGACGCCGGGATCAACCAGCCGGTCGAGCTGACCTTCTGGTACACCACCGACCGGTACGGCTCCTCCACCGCCGAAGAGTTCACCGAGCTCAAGCGGCAGCTGGACGAGAGCCTGCTCTTCAAGATCACCCTCCGCAGCCAGCCCTGGAAGACCTTCCAGGAGGGCTACAAGGGCCAGGAGTACCCGGTCTTCGGCCGCGGCTGGTTCCCCGACTTCCCGGACCCGGACAACTTCATCGCGCCGTTCGTCGGCAAGGAGAACGCGGTCGGCACGCCGTACGAGCCCGCCCCGATCCTGAACGAACTGCTGCCCAAGACCCGCCGTGAGGGCGACCGCTCGGCCGGTGTCCACGAGTTCGAGCAGGCGCAGCAGATCTTCGCGGAGGACGTCCGGCTGCTGCCGCTGTGGCAGGGCAAGCTGTACGTCGCCGCGGGCGAGGACATCGCCGGCGGGGAGCGGGCGCTCGACCCGCAGACCGTCTTCCAGATGTGGGAGCTGTACCGCAAGACCAGCTGGTAGCGGTGGAGCGGGGGCCCGCGCCCGCGGCGTTGTCAGTGGGCACCGGTAGGTTCAGGAGCAGTTGAACGAACTTGTACCGGAGGTTGTCGCCGTGACCCAGATGCTGCCCGAGTCCTGGCTCCCCGTCCTCGGCGGGGAGCTGGACCAGCCCTACTTCAGGGAACTCGCAGAGTTCGTCGAGAAGGAGCGGGCGAACGGGCCGGTCTACCCGCCCCACGACCAGGTCTTCGCGGCCCTGGAGGCCACGCCCTTCGACCAGGTGAAGGTGCTGGTCCTCGGCCAGGACCCCTACCACGGCGCCGGCCAGGGCCACGGCCTGTGCTTCTCCGTGCGGCCCGGGGTCAAGACCCCGCCCTCGCTGAGGAACATCTACAAGGAGATGAAGGAGGAGCTGGGCCTTCCGATCCCGGACAACGGCTATCTGATGCCGTGGGCCCGGCAGGGCGTCCTGCTGCTCAACGCGGTGCTCACCGTCCGCGAGGCCGAGCCCAACTCGCACAAGGGCAAGGGCTGGGAGAAGTTCACCGACGCGGTGATCCGCGCCGTGTCCGAGCGGTCCGACCCGGCCGTCTTCGTGCTCTGGGGGGCCTACGCCCAGAAGAAGATCCCGCTCATCGACGAGGAGCGGCACGTGATCGTCAAGGGCGCCCACCCCTCGCCGCTGTCTGCCAAGAAGTTCTTCGGCTCCCGGCCCTTCACGCAGATCAACGAGGCCATCGCGGCGCAGGGCCATGAGCCGATCGACTGGCGGATCCCGGACCTCGGCTGACGAAGCCCCGCGCCTCGGCGGCAATGCCGGTGCCTCCGGCTAGCTTCTTGATGATCAGACCGGAGCAGGTCTGGCAGGAGCAAGCCGGAGGCCGCCGTGACGGAGCAGCAGGAGGCGTCGGAGGACGCCGTCATGACCAGGATCGGCCAGGCGGTCATCCTGCTGCACGCCGGCGACCGCGAGGAGGCCCGCAACCGGCTCGGCGCGATCTGGTCCGAGATCGGCGAGGAGGGCGCCTCCCTGCACCGGTGCACCCTGGCCCACTACATGGCCGACGCCCAGGACGACCCGGCCGACGAACTGGCATGGGACCTGAGGGCGCTGAGCGCCGCGGAAGCGCTGGAGGACGGGCCCGGCCCCGCGATGCTGGCGTTCTACCCGTCCCTGCACCTGAGCCTGGCCGCCGACTACGTCAAACTCCGCCGGCCGGAGGCGGCCCGGATCCACCTGGCCCGGGCCCGCGCGGCCACCGGCGCACTGCCCGACGACGGGTACGGGCACCGCGTGCGGGGCGCCATCGCCCGGCTGGAGCGGAGCCTGGCCGTGGAACCGGGCGGAGGGCCCCGGCCGTTCCCGGAGCAGTCCCCGTGAGCCGGTCAGTTCCCCTGGACGCCCGCGCAGATGCGGGCCTCCGGGCTGTCCGGGTGCCACCGCCCGTGCCGACGGCCCAGCGCGCACACGTCGGCGGGCCGCACCGGCAGCTCCTTCACCAGCTCCCGCTCGGCCTTCGCGCCGGGCCGGGGGCGGTCCCGGCGGCCGCCGGGACGGCCCGAGGCCCTCTCGGAAGGCTTCCGGGGCTCGGGGATGTCCAGAACCGGCGGCGCGGCCTCCACGGGCCCGCCGGGGGCCTGCTGCGCGGCCGGCTGCGCGGACCCGCGCGCCGGGGCGGCGGCGGAGGCGGCGGCCGTGGGCTGAGGGGGCCCCTCCGGGGCCGACTCCAGCGCCTCCAGGGCGGGCGCCCGGACGATGACCGGGGCGGCTCCCGGACCGCCGCGCGGCCCGTGGTGCGGCGGCACCCCCGCGGCGGGGGTCGCCGCCGGCTGCACGGGGCCGGGGTTCACATGCACACAGCCGGAGACGGCCGAGACGGCACAGGCGACTCCGAGCAGCAGCGTTGTCGTGGTTCGGGTTGGATGCACCCGCGCAACTCTGCTGGGCGAGGACCGCGTTGTGGAAACCCTGAGCCCATATTCACCCCGCACGGGTGACGGGCGACCCCCTATTCGCCGGTGGCACCGTCGATGTGCTCGCGCAGGAGGTCCGCGTGGCCGTTGTGGCGCGCGTACTCCTCGATCATGTGCGTGTAGACCCAGCGCAGGCTGAAGACCTCGCCGCGGTGGTGGCTTTCCGCCTGCGACACCAGGTCCAGGGACCGGCCCGCGGCGGCCTGCCGGGCCAGCTCGACCTCGGTCTGCCACACCTGCTCGGCCTGGGCCCAGGTGTCCTTGTCGGTGAAGTGGAAGTCGCCGTCCACGTCCTCGCGCGTGGAGTACAGCTCCGGGAGGTCCTCGCCGAGCATGATCTCCCGGAACCAGTACCGCTCCACCTCGGCCATGTGCCGTACGAGTCCCAGCAGGCTCAGTTCGGAGGGCGCGAGCGGGGTGCGGCGCAGCTGCTCCTCCTGGAGTCCCTCGCACTTCCAGGCGAGGGTGGCGCGATGGTAGTCGAGCCAGCCGCCGAGCATCTCGCGCTCGTCGGCGGTGGTGGAAGGCTCGTAGCGGTGTGATCCGGAGGTGGTGGTCATGAGGGCCATCCTCGGCGAACCGGGCCTGCTCCACCAGGGATTAAGCTGCGGGCGTCCCACAAGGAACGAACCAGGAGGCTCCCGGTGAAGGTCGGCTGCATCGGACTCGGCGACATCGCGCAGAAGGCGTACCTGCCCGTCCTCACCACCCGCCCGGGCGTCGAGCTGCACCTGCAGACGCGTACGCCCGCCACCCTGGAGCGGATTGGCGCCTTCCACCACATCCCGGCCGCGCGCCTGCACACCGATCTCGACGCGCTGCTCGGCCAGGGCCTCGACGCGGCCTTCGTGCACGCCCCGACCTCCGTCCACCCCGAGATCGTCACGCGGCTGCTGGAGGCCGGCGTGCCGACGTACGTGGACAAGCCGCTCGCCTACGAATTCGCCGAGTCCCAGCGGCTGGTGGAGCTGGCCGAGGAGCGAGGGGTCAGCCTCGCCGTCGGCTTCAACCGGCGCCACGCGCCCGGCTACGTGCAGTGCGCCGACCACCCGCGCGACCTCATCATCATGCAGAAGAACCGCGTCGGGCTGCCCGAGGACCCCCGCACCCTGGTCCTGGACGACTTCATCCACGTCGTCGACACCCTGCGTTTCCTGCTGCCCGGCGAGGCCGATCACGTCGACGTCCGGGCCGTGGTGCGCGAGGGGCTGATGCACCAGGTGGTGCTCCAGCTGTCCGGCGCCGGTTTCACCGCGCTGGGCATCATGAACCGGCTGTCCGGTTCCACCGAGGAGATCCTGGAGGTCTCCGGACAGGACACCAAGCGACAGGTCGTCAACCTCGCCGAGATCATCGACCACAAGGGCCAGCCGACCGTGCGCCGCCGCGGGGACTGGGTGCCGGTCGCCCGCCAGCGCGGCATCGAGCAGGTCGTGGACCACTTCCTGCAGGCCGTCGTGGCGGGCAAGACGCTCAGCGCGCGGGACGCGCTGCTCACCCACGCGTTGTGCGAGCGGGTGGTGAGCTCGGCTCTGGAGCAGGCCTCCTGAGCGCACGGACGCCCTGCGCGGCGCAGTAGGCCGCCAGCGCCGCGAGGGCCGCGGCCACCGGCCAGTCCCCGTACCGGACGTAGAGGGTCGTGCCGCGCGAGAGCGGGACCTCGTACACCGCCGCCGTGCTCGCGGAGGTGGGCAGGGCGGCTCCGATCCGCTCCCCGGACGGACCGTGCACCGCGCTGATACCGGTGAGGGTGGCGTGCAACACCGGGCGGCCGTCCTCGGCCGCGCGCAGCGCCGCCAGCGAGGCGTGCTGGGCCGGGGCCCAGCTGTCCTGGAAGGTGGAGGTCGCCGATTGGGCGACGAGGAGGCCGGCGCCGTCGCGGGTCAGGTGCCGGCTCATGTCGGGGAAGGCCGACTCGAAGCAGACCAGCGGGCCGAGGCGGACACCGGGCCTGCCGTCCGGGCGGGCGGGCAGGTTCATGACCACCGGGCCGTCACCGGACACGCGGTCCTCGCCGGCCGCCTTGCCGACGGCGGTGGCCCAGCCGAGCAGGGACCGCGCCGGTACGTACTCGCCGAAGGGGACCAGCCGCATCTTGTCGTACCGGTCCCCGGTGGGGCCCTCGGCGCCCACGAGCACCGCGCTCTTGCGGATCCCGGGGCCGTCCGCCCGCCGCGCGTCCACGTTCACCAGCAGCGGAGCCCCGACCTCCGCGGACAGTGAGGCCAGCCGGCGCGCCAGGTCCGGCCGGGCCGCCAGGTCCTCGCCGACACTGCTCTCGCCCCACACCACCAGGTCGACCCGCTGCCCGGCCAGGGTCCGCGTGAGCCGCTCCCCGGTCGCGAACCGCTGCTCCGGCCCGGACGTGCCGTCGCCGGCCTCCGCCACCAGGCCCGGCTGTACGACGGCCACGCGCAGCCCGCCCGACACCTCGGGACGCGGCACCCACAGCCACACCACCCCCGTCAGCACCGCGCACCCCGTCACCCCGGCCAGTGCCGGGACCCGCGCCCCGGGAACGGTGATCAGCAGCACCAGGGCGCAGTTCACCGCCACCACCAGCAGGCTCACCAGCCACACCCCGCCCACCGAGGCAAGCCGCAGCGCGGGCGGCACCTGCCACTGGCTCGCCCCCAGCAGCCCCCACGGCCCGCCCAGCCCCTGCCAGGACCGGGCCAGCTCCGACAGCAGCCACCCCGCCGGTACGAGGACCAGCGCGGCGCCCGCCCGGCGCGCGGCCGGGAGCCCGCCGAGCAGGTCGCGCACCAGCAGCGCCCAGGGGATCCACAGCAGGCCCAGCAGCGCGGCCACCGGCAGCAGGAACACGTGCAGACTGGGCAGCAGCCAGTGGTGGACGGCCACGATGAAGCCCGCGCCGCCGAGCCAGCCCTCCAGCGCCGCCCGCCGCCCGCTGGGGGCCGACCTCAGCAGCAGCATCCAGGGCACGAGGGCGACGTACGCGAACCACCAGAGCGCGGGGGCGGGGAAGGCGAGCGCGGGCAGAGCGCCGGCGGCCACCGCGGCCGGCGCACGCCACCGCAGGAACCACCCGCTCGGGACCGGGACCATGGCGCCTCCGCTTCCAGTGTGGCAGTGCCGGACGTACCGGGCCCGGCCGGGCGGGCTCAGGCGGACATGCGCCGCCACTTCTCGTGCACGGTGACGCGCGTGAGCCGCCAGCCGTCGCCGGTGCGGGCCAGCGCGAAGGTGTAGCGCCCCGCCGCCGAGAAGTTGGGCGCGGTGACCGTCCCGTCGGACTCCGGCCCCGCCAGCCTCATCGGATTGAGGAAGTCCGCCCGGACCTCCGCGCTGTCGCCGGGCGAACCGCCCCGGTCCTCCAGCCGGACCAGCCGGTTGACCACGAGGTGCTGACGCACCGGGAAGAGCTTCATGGTCTCGGCGAGCCAGTCGGCCACCTCGCCGACCGGGCCCTCGATGCCGCCCGCGGAGCGGTAGTCGGCCCGTCCGCCCGCCGTGAACAGGGCGCGGTACCCCGCCCAGTCGCCGTCGTCGACGGCCACCGCGTACCCCGTGACCACCTCGTCGATCGCCAGGCGGTCCATTACCGTCGCGAGGTCCACACGCTGCGTCATCGGGACAGTGTGGGGCTGCGGGGGCACGGGGCCAAGGGGGCGTGCGCCCATCGGATCCTTCCGCGGCCGGTCAGTGACCGGAATGCACCTCCCGCTGCCGGACGACCACGAGGAACGCGTCACTGTCCAGGTCCATCACCACCTCGGCCGGCACACCCTCGCGCATGCGCTGCGCGGCGTACTCCTCGGCGGGCCAGCTTCCCCGCGGACTTCCGGCCGGAAAACGCTCCAGAACCACTCGACCCATGGGACACCCCCTGCTCCTTGCCTTCAGGTCTCTCCAGGCACAACGACGCGCAGGCCGCCCGGGAACGTTCCCGAGCGGCCTGCGGTTCACGCGAAGCGGTGAGCGCGGCTGCGGCTACCCGCCCGACTCGCCGGCGTGCGGGCTCAGCACGCCCATGCCGACCAGTACGAACAGCGCGATGCCGAGCGCGATCCGGTAGACCACGAAGGGCATGAAGCTCTTGCTGGAGATGAACTTCATGAACCAGGCGATGACGACGTATCCCACGAAGAAGGCGATGACCGTCGCGAAGATCGTCGGACCCCAGGAGATGTGGCCCGGGCTCTCCACCACGTCCTTGATCTCGAACGCACCCGAGGCCAGGACGGCGGGGATGGCGAGCAGGAAGGAGTAACGGGCCGCCGCCTCACGCGTGAAGCCCAGCAGCAGGCCGCCGGAGATCGTCGCACCGGAGCGGGAGACACCCGGGATCAGGGCCATGGCCTGGCAGACACCGAAGATCAGACCGTCCTTGACGCCCAGTTCCTTGAGCGTCTTGCGCTCGCGGATGGCGCGGTGCCGGCCGCCCTCCTCGTCGCGCGCGGCCAGCCGGTCGGCGACGCCCAGCACGACGCCCATCACGACGAGGGTGGTGGCGGTCAGCCGCAGGTCGCGGAACGGGCCCTCGATCTGCTCCTTGAAGGCGAGGCCGAGGACACCGATCGGAATCGAGCCGACGATCACCAGCCAGCCCATCTTGGCGTCCTGCTCGGAGCGCAGCGCCTTGGTGAACAGCGAGCGGAACCAGGCGGAGATGATCCGCGCGATGTCCTTGCGGAAATAGATCAGCACGGCGGCCTCGGTGCCGATCTGCGTGATGGCGGTGAAGGCCGCTCCGGGATCGTGCCAGCCGGCGAACGCCGCGGTCAGCCGCAAGTGGGCGCTGGAGGAGATCGGGAGGAACTCCGTAAGCCCCTGGACGAGACCGAGGATTAGGGATTCGAACCAGCTCATGTCGGGGTGCGCTCGTCCTTGTGATCGTCGGGCAGTTCGGGTCCGATGCTAGGGCCCGTGCGAAGTGCCCATGACCACTGGGGGGTGCTCGGAGGCCTGTTCGGACGCCGCCTGGTGGATCGGGGGCGGCGCCAGCCGGTGCCGCCCCCGCCACGCGACGGCTCCGGCGACCGCCACGGAGACGACGATGAAGCCGAACGAGACGAGGAAGGCGGGCGATCCGGGGGAGGAGGCGTTGGCCCCGGCGATCACGTACGCCGCGGTGTTCGGGACGACGCCCAGCGCCGTCGCGGAGAGGAAGGGGACCCAGCCGCAGCGGGACACGGCGGCGCAGTAATTGGCCACCACGAAGGGCACCCCGGGGAACAGCCGGACGGCGAGCATCGAGCGGAAGCCGTGCCGGCTGAGCTGTCCGTCGGCCGCCTGGAGCCAGCGGCCGCGCAGACAGGGGCGCAAGGCCTCCTGGCCCATGAGCCGCCCGAGGCCGAAGGCGATCCCGGCGCCGAGCACGGTGCCGCCGACCGCCGCGACCAGGCCGAACTGGGTGCCGAAGACGGCTCCCGCGGCAAGATTGAGCAGCGGGCGCGGCACGAAGGCAGCCGCGCACACGCCGTACGCCGCGGCGAAGAACAGGACCGCCGCGCCGACCGGGAGGCCCGGGGGCCAGCCCTCCGACAGGATGCGCTGGGGCTCGTACAGCAGCACGCACACGCCGGCCGCCACGAGCAGCACGACGAGCAGCGACAGCCGCGTCCACGGCGCCAGGAGGAGGGACATCCCGGGAGACTAGCCGACGTATGCGGCAGCCCGCCGTAATCTGTGCCTCATGCTGTCGAACGGCCGGCGGCCCCCCAGGGTTCCCCTCCCCGGCCTCCCCACCCCGCTGTCCGTGCGCGAGGCCCTCAAGAACCTCTGAGCGCGCGGAAGTTCACGCGCGGAAATTCATTCGACGGACCGGGGCCGGTCCGGCAGGATCAGCGGCATGTCCCGGTACGCCTTCCTCGCAGCGCCGTCCGCAGTCGCGGACGCGCCGAAGGCTGCCGCGATCTCCTTCGAGGCATTCCCCTTCGCCGCATTCGACGGCGTACGAAGCTGACCCTTCCCGGATCGTCCGGCGGACCCCGCAGGGGGAGGGTCGGTTCGCTTCAGGGGTCCCGTTCCGGCTTCAAGCAACGGGAAGAACACCATGGCCAAGACGGCCTTCGTGCGCACCAAGCCGCACCTCAACATCGGCACCATGGGTCACGTCGACCACGGCAAGACCACCCTCACCGCCGCCATCACCAAGGTCCTCGCCGAGCGCGGGGGCGCCTCCTTCGTCCCCTTCGACCGGATCGACCGGGCGCCCGAGGAGGCGCGGCGCGGGATCACCATCAACCTCACGCACGTCGAGTACGAGACGGACACCCGCCACTACGCCCACGTCGACATGCCCGGGCACGCCGACTACATCAAGAACATGGTCACCGGCGCCGCTCAGCTCGACGGCGCGATCCTCGTCGTCTCCGCGCTGGACGGGGTCATGCCGCAAACCGCCGAGCACGTGCTGCTCGCCCGGCAGGTCGGCGTCGACCACATCGTCGTCGCCCTGAACAAGGCCGACGCCGGGGACCCCGAGCTGACCGACCTGGTCGAGCTGGAGGTCCGCGACCTGCTCACCGCGCACGGCTACGGCGGTGACGGCGCGCCGGTCGTACGGGTCTCCGGGCTCGGGGCCCTGGAGGGCGACCCCCGGTGGACCGGGGCGATCGAGGCGCTGCTCGACGCGGTGGACACATACGTGCCGATGCCGGTGCGCTACACCGACGCGCCGTTCCTGCTGCCGGTGGAGAACGTGCTGACCATCACCGGGCGCGGGACCGTCGTGACCGGCGCCGTCGAGCGCGGCAGCGTACGGCTCGGCGACCGCGTCAGCGTGCTCGGCGGCGACGGCGAGGCCGTCGAGACGGTCGTCACCGGGCTGGAGACCTTCGGGAAGCCGATGGAGTCCGCCGAGGCCGGGGACAACGTCGCGCTGCTGCTGCGCGGTGTGCCGCGCGACGGGGTGCGCCGCGGGCACGTGGTGGCCGCTCCCGGCAGCGTGACGCCCAAGCGGCGCTTCACGGCGCAGGTGTACGTCCTGTCGGCGCGCGAGGGCGGGCGGACGACGCCGGTGGCGTCCGGGTACCGGCCGCAGTTCTACATCCGCACCGCCGACGTGGTGGGGGACGTGGACCTGGGCCAGGCCGGCGTGGCCCGGCCGGGGGAGACGGTCACGCTGACCGTCGAGCTCGGACGGGACGTCCCGCTGGAGTCGGGGCTCGGCTTCGCCATCCGTGAGGGCGGGCGGACCGTCGGCGCGGGGACGGTGACGG
Organism: Streptomyces sp. ISL-94; assembly: GCF_018614075.1. Classification (GTDB taxonomy): domain Bacteria; phylum Actinomycetota; class Actinomycetes; order Streptomycetales; family Streptomycetaceae; genus Streptomyces. Next base: position 15,829 of record NZ_JAGGOZ010000106.1, read on the forward strand.
CCGTACTGGGCTAGGGCCGGCTGGGCCGATCCTGGCCCTTCCGTGGTGGCGGCAGGACTGCTGCGGCAGACTGCCGTCACCAACGGAGTACGAAGAGGGGCGGGCGGAGATGGGCGGCGACACGGCACTGGTGCTCGGCGGCGGAGGACTCACCGGCGTCGGCTGGGAGGCCGGGATGCTGTACGGGCTCGCCCGGGCCGGCGTGGACCTCACCACTGCCGACCTCGTCGTCGGCACCTCGGCCGGCTCCGTGGTCGGCGCCCAGCTCACCTCGGGACTGCTCACCCCGCAGGAGCTGTACGAGCGCCAGCTCGGCGACCCCGCCGGGGAGCGGGCGGCCAGGCTCGGCGCCGGGCTCATCGCCCGGTACGCGGTCGCGATGGTGCGGTCGCGGGACGCCCTCGCCTACCGCAGGCGGGTGGGTGCCCTCGCGCTGGCCGCCGACACCGGCGAGGAGGCGGAGCGGCGCAAGGTGCTGGAGGCCCGGCTCGTCTCGAGCGAGTGGCCCGAGCGCAGGTTCGTGGTCACCGCCGTCGACGCGGTCAGCGGGGAGCCGGCCGACTTCGACCGGGAGAGCGGCGCCGGGCTGCTCGACGCGGTCTCGGCGAGCTGCGCGGTGCCGGGGGTGTGGCCGCCGGTGACGGTCGGCGGGCGCCGGTTCATCGACGGCGGGGTCCGCTCGGCGACCAACGCGGACCTGGCCGCCGGTTACGCGCGGGTGGTGGTCCTGGCGCCGATCGCGCTCGGTTCCGGGCTGCTCCCCTCGCCCGCCGCCCAGGCGGCGCGGCTGCGGGAGGCGGGCGCCAAGGTGCTGCTGATCACCCCGTCCGCGCAGGCCCGCAAGGTCTTCGGGCGCAACGTCCTGGACCCGGCGCGGCGGGACCCGGCGGCGCGTGCCGGGCTCGCGCAGGCGGCGGAGCACGCCGCCGAGGCGGCTGCCGTCTGGTCGGCCTGACGAGGTCTGGCCGGTCTGGCAGGGCTGACAATGGTGCGGTGAGCGACGAACAGATTCCGGTGATCCGGGACGTGGGCCAGGGCACTGCCAAGCTGATGCCGGACGTGGACCGGGAGCGGGCCTGGCTGCTGACCGTCGACGGGGCGCCGCAGTCGTACGTGGACCTCGACGATCCCGAGCACTTGGAGTTCGAGTACGTACGCCGCCTCGCGCACGTCCTGGACCACGCGGCGGAGCCGGGGCTTCCGCTGGACCTCCTGCACCTGGGCGGGGGCGCGCTGACGCTGCCGCGGTACGCGGCGGCGACCCGGCCGGGATCCCGGCAGACGGTGGTGGAGTTCGACGCGGGGCTGGTTGAGCTGGTCGCGGAGTACCTGCCGCTGCCGGAGGGCGCCGGGGTCACGGTGCATGCCGCCGATGCGCGGGCCTGGCTGGAGGGGGCGCCGACGGACAGCGCGGACGTGGTCGTGGCCGATGTGTTCGGCGGATCGCGGGTGCCGGCGCAGCTGACGTCGGTGGAGTACGCGCGGGAGGCGGCGCGGGTGCTGAGGCCCGGCGGGCTGTACGCGGCGAACCTGGCCGACGGGGCGCCGTTCGGTTTCCTGCGGGGGCAGTTGGCGAACTTCGGGGCGGTGTTCGGGGAGCTCGCGCTGATCGCGGAGCCGGCGGTGTTGCGGGGGCGGCGGTTCGGCAACGCCGTGCTGTTGGCTTCGGATGGGGGGCTTCCGGTGGGTGGGCTGGCTCGGCGGTGCGCCTCCGATGCGTTTCCTGCCAGGGTGGAGGAGGGGGAGTCGTTGGCGCGGTTCATGCGGGGGGCTGCGGTGGTGGGGGATGCGGATGCGGTGGCTTCGCCGCAGCCGCCGGAGGGGGCGTTCAGCCTGGGGTGAGCGGGCGGGTGCGGCGCCGCTTCTCCTCCAGCTACCGCTGGGAGGTGCCACCAGGGGCTCCGCCCCACATCTCGCGCCGCAAACGCCGGCGGGGCTCGAGACCGGGGCTCCGCCCCAGACCCCGCGCCTCAAACGCCGGCGGGGCTGAATGTGCCCCGCCGCCTCAAGCGCCGGCGGGGTCGGAGGTACCGGTGGCGCTGGAGGCCGTTGACAGTTCTGGGGATTTCGGGGGTGGTGGCTTGCGGGTCAGGTGGCGGACGTCCGGGACCAGGAGGACCAGGGCCGTGACCAGGATGACCAGCGTGGCGCAGCCCCAGAGGGCCGGGGTGCGGCCGAAGGCCGATTCGGCCGGGCCGGCGAGGGCCGTGGCCAGGGGGAGCATGGACACCGAGCCGAACCAGTCGTAGGCCGAGACCCGGGAGAACTTCTCCTCCGGGATCTCCTGGTGCATCGCGGTCATCCAGTTCACGCCGAACACCTCGATGGCGCTGCCGCTGACGAACATCACCGCGCACAGCCCCCACACGGGCAGGGGAACCGCAAGCCCCGCCGACGGCAGCGCCAGCGGGAACACGCACAGCGTGCCGACCAGCAGCAGCCGGCGCGGTTTCCAGGCCATCATCAGCACCGCCCCGGCGATGGTGCCCACGCCGAAGAAGGCCAGGGCCAGGCCCCAGGGTGCGGGGCCCCCGAGGCGGTCCCGCGCGACCAGGGGACCGTAGACCGCCTCCGCGGCGCCGACGACGGCCACGACCACGGAGAACTGGAGCACGATGCTCCACAGCCAGGGCCGGGTGCGGACCTCGACCCAGCCTTCGCGAAGGTCGGCCAGGAGCCCGCCGCCGGGAGCCCGGTCGGCGACGCGGCTGACGTCGAGGAAGGCCCGCAGCGCGCCCGCGAGCGCGAAGGCGGCCGCGTCCACGGCCAGCACCCAGCCCGGGCCGATCGCGGCGATCATCGCGCCGCCGAGGGCGGCGCCGCCGATGCCGGCGCCGTTCGTCGCCATGCGGAACAGCGCGAAGGCCCGGTTGGCGTGTTCACCGGACACGGTGGACAGCAGCATGCCCTCGGCCGCCGGGTTGAAGAAGGCCGTACCGGTGCCGCACAGCGCGGTGAGCAGCATCATCTGCCACAGCTGGGGGTCCCCGGCGAGGACGAGCGCGGCGAAGGCGGCCTGCGAGAGGCAGTTCAGGGCGTTGGCCGCGACCATCACGCGGTGGCGGGGCAGCCGGTCGGCGAGGGCGCCGCCGATGAGGAGGAAGAGGACGAGCGGCAGCGTACGGGCCGCCGCGACGAGGCCGACGTCGCCGCCGGAGCCGCCCGCCTCCATGACCGCGAAGGCGGCCGCGATGAGCGCTCCGTGGCTTCCGAGGTTGGTGACGACCGCCGCACCCGTCAGGAGGGTCCTACGTTGTTGGCATG
>NZ_JAGGOZ010000107.1 GCF_018614075.1 Streptomyces sp. ISL-94
GGAGGGCCGCGGCTCGTACTGGACGTACTCGCGCGGTCCGACAACACGGCGAGGTGCCGTGCCTGGGGGCACCTCCGTGGGGGTCCCCCCGGACGGAGTCCGGGGGAGGTAGCCGGGGGAGCGTCGCGACCCGGTGAACCTTTCCGGGCACAGCACCAGCAGCGCCTCGGGCTCCGGTCCGGCCCTCGGGCTGGGCCTCAGGCCTCAGGCCTCGCGCCTCGGGCCTCAGGCCTTGTGGACGATCTGGACGTCCAGCGTCACTTCCACGCTCGAACCGATCGCCGCGATCCCGTGGGCCAGCACCGACTGCCAGTTCAGGGCGAAGTCCTCGCGCTGCAGTTCGGCGGTGGCCCGGCAGGCCGCCCGCGGCTCCCCCTCCAGGCCCGTCCCGTGCCCCAGATACCGGGTGTCCAGGGTGACGGAGCGGCTGACTCCGTGGAGGGTGAGGGCGCCGGCGACGGCCCAGCGGCTGCCGCTGCGGTGGATGAACCGTTCGCTGTAGAACTCCACCGTGGGGTGCCGGGCCGCGTCCAGGAAGTCCGCGGACCTCAGGTGGTCGTCGCGCATCCGCACCCCGGTGTCGATGCTCGCCGCATCGATGATCACGTGCATGAAGGAGTCCTCCATGCGCTCGGCTATCCGTACCGCGCCGGCGAACGTGTTGAACCGGCCGCGGATCCGGGCGAAGCCGATGTGCCGGGCCGTGAAGCCGATGGACGAGTGCGTCGGGTCGAGCTCCCAGTGGCCGGGCTGCGGCAGCAGCGGCGGCTCCACCGTGTCGAGGATGATCTCCACGGTGCCGGGCTGCGCGGGCTCCCCCACGAGCGTCGCCCCGTGGAACGGCGCGTACCCCTCCGCGGTGACCGAGAGCCGGTACTCCCCCTCCGGCACGGCCGCCGTGAACCCGCCGTACGGGTCGGTCTCCCCGCTGACGATCCGGCGGCCGATCGGGTCGGTCACCTCGAACGCGGCCTGGCGGACCGGCTGGTGGACCGTGTCGAGGACCCGGCAGCTGAGCAGCCGTGCCGTCGGCGGCAGTGTCAGTGTCGCGGATGTCGGCGGGCTGGAACTTCCGGCCGTCTCCATCCCCCGTCGGCGACCGAACATGGCTGATGCACCCCCGTGCTGCGTGGTCTTGGACCGCTCTGGCGAAGACGCATTCGATCATGCTGTCGGGTTGGGGGCAAACAGAATGGTCGCGCCCGGTATGCCCGCGCCTGCTCCGCCGCCGGTTGGCCGGAACTGCCCGCATCCCCGGGCCGCTTCCGGTGACGGCGATCGAGCCGTCGGTGTCGGTGCGCAGCACGGTCGCCCCCACCGCCCGCAGCCGGGCGAGTGTACCGGGTGCGGGGTGCCCGTAGCGGTTGCCCGCACCGACCGGAACGACCGCGAGCCGGGGCCGGACCCGGGCGAGCAGCACGGGATCCTGGTGCGCGGAACCGTGGTGCGCGACCTTCAGCACATCCACCGGCCCCAGCTCCGGATGCCGCCTCAACAGCGCTTCCTGCGCCGGGGGTTCGAGGTCGCCGAGCAGCAGCAGGGTCAGTCCCGCACCCCGCACCAGCAGGGCCACGCTCGCGTCGTTGGGCCCCTCGGGCGGGGGCGCGTCCGAGGGCGGCCAGAGCACCTGCCACTCCAGCGGCCCGGCCCGCCGGCGCTCTCCCGCCACCGCCCGTACGACGGGTACGCCCGCGGCCGCCGCGGCCCGGTGGACGAACTCCGCCTGCCCCCGGGGCTCTTCCCACGCGGTGGCCTGAATCACACCCACGGACCGGCCCCGCAGCACCCCCGAAAGGCCGCCCACGTGGTCGGCGTGAAAGTGCGTCAGCAGCAGCATCGGCACCCGGCGCACGCCCAGGGATCTCAAGCAGGAGTCCACCGGGCCCGGGTCCGGACCGGTGTCCACCACGAGGGCCTCGCCCGGCCCGACGGCGAGTACGGCGGCGTCCCCCTGGCCCACCGCGCACTGGACGTAGCTCCAGTCGGGCGGCGGCCAGCCGGTGAGCGTACGGGTGAGCTGCGGCGGCCGCAGGACGACGAGGAGCAGCACCAACACCAGGGCGGAGCAGACCCACCGCCGCCGGCCGAACCGGGCGCCGAGGCCGACGAGGGCGACGGTGGCGGCGGCCAGCAGCAGCCCGCCGGTGAGCCCGCCCGGCCAGGACAGCTCCGCTCCCGGCAGCCGCGCCCCGGCCCGTGCCACGGCGGCGATCCACCCGGCCGGCACCCCGGCGCACCAGGCGAGCACCCGCGCGGCGGGCATCCACACCGGGGCCGCGGCAAGCGTCGCGAAGCCGAGCACGGTCGCCGGACCGGCCGCCAGCTCGGCCAGCAGGTTGCACGGCACCGCCACCAGGCTGACCCGGGCGGCCAGCACGGCGACCACGGGCGCGCACACTGCCTGGGCAGCAGCGGCGGCTCCCAGGGCCTCGGCGAGCCGCGGCCGCATCCCGCGCCGCCGCAGGGCTTCGCTCCACCGGGGCGCGAGGGTAAGCAGGGCCCCGGTGGCCAGGACCGAGAGCAGGAAGCCGTAACTGCGGGCCAGCCACGGGTCGTAGAGGACCAGGAGCAGCACGGCGGCGCCCAGGGCCGGGATCAGGGATCTGCGCCGCCCGGTGGCGAGGGCCAGCAGGGTGACGGCGCCGCAGGCCGCGGCCCGCAGCACGCTGGGCTCCGGCCGGCACACCACCACGAAGGCCAGCGTCAGGGCCGCCCCGCCCAGGGCGGTCGCCCGGAGCGAGAGCCCCAGCCGGGGCGCCAGCCCGCCCCGCTCGGCCTGCTGTGCGCGGGCCGGGGGCCCGATGAGCAGGAACAGCACCACGGTCAGGTTGGATCCGGAGACGGCCAGCAGGTGCAGCAGGTCGGTGGCCCGGAAGGCCTCGTGCAGGTCCGGCGGCACCCTGGAGGTGTCGCCGACGACCAGCCCCGGCAGCAGGGCCCTGGCATCCGGCGCGAGCCCCTCGGTGGCCCGGCGCAGCCCGGCCCGCAGCCGTCCCGCGAACCGCTGCGCGGGATCCGGGCCGCCGGTCACCCCGGGCGGGGTGTCAACCGCCGGGCGCAGCAGGGCCACCGCCCGCTCCCCGCTCCGTGCCGGGGCCAGCCGGGCGACCACGGCGACCCGGGTGGAGGGCTGCAGCCGCGCCCATCCCGGGTGCGCCGCGAGCACCCGTACCGGGGTCTCGACCCGGGTCCGCGCTCCGTCGGGCCCGGTCACCCGGGTCACCACCGCGTCCAGCACCACCAGCGGCGGCCCGCTACCGCCCCGGGAGACCGGCACCCGCGGATCGGAGCCGACGGTGAGCTCCGCGTGGACACGGACATGGTCTCGGGCCAGCCCGGCGACCGGCCCGGCCCGCGCCTCGGCCCGCTGCAGCCCCGCCACCCCGGCCCCGGCGGCCGCGCACAGCAGGGCCGCGGCCGCCGCCGGGGCGACCTTCCACAGCGACCCGGGGCGCCGGCGCCCGACCGCCGTCAACAGCCCGGCGGCGACCACCCCCAGGGCCGCCCCGGCGGCGCTGAGTCCCGCCGGGGCGTCCAGGGCGAGGGCGGCCGCCGCCCAGGCGGCGAGGGCCGGCACCACCAGGCGCAGGTCCGCCGGCCTCCCCGCCTCGGGGCGGTTCACGGCCGCACCAGCGTGCGCAGGTCGGCGAAGCGCCGCTCCCCGATGCCGTTGACCTGCCGGAGCTCCTCCACCGAGCGGAAACCCCCGCGTGCGGTGCGGAAGTCCACGATGTGCTGGGCCAGCACCGGCCCGACCCCGGGCAGGCCGTCCAACTGCTCGACCGTGGCCGTGCCGAGGCTGACGGGGCCGGGACTCGGCCCCGCCCCGCCCGGCGGGGGCGGCGCGGGGGCGCCCACCAGCACCTGCTCGCCGTCCACCAGCACCCGGGCCCGGTTCAGCCCGGAGGTGTCCGTACCCGGCCGCACTCCCCCGGCGGCGGCCAGCGCGTCCTCGACCCGCGAGCCTGCGGGCAGCCGCCGCACACCCGGGTCCCGGACCTTGCCGCCCACGTCGACGACGATCCGCCCGGCGGGCCCGGGCGGGGCGGCGATCCCCGCCAGGGCGGGTGCCGTCGCGGACCCCGTGCCGGGGGTGACCACCGCGGGCGCGGTCACCGGCTGCGGGCGGGCCGACCAGTACTGCTGTGCCGCGAAGCCGACGGCGGCGACCAGCACCACCGCCACCGCGGCCACGGTGCGCGGCTCCACCGCGCAGTGGGCCTGGAGCCACACCGGCAGCCGTTCCCGCACGGCCAGCCTCCGCGCCAACCCGGAAGGCAGCTCCGCCGCCTCCCCGGGCGGTGCCCCGGACGAAGCCTCGACCGGAACCTGGACCGCAAGCGCGGGCGGGGACGGGGCCGGAACAGTCGGCGACGGCGGCGATGGGGACGGTGGTGGGGATAGGGACGGCGACGCCGGTGGCGGGCTGCTGCCGCCCAGCAGGGCCTCCGCACGGCGCCGCACCGCGGCCGGCTCGGGATGGGGGCGTCGCCGCTCACGGCGGTTCCGCACACGGCTGTCGGAGAGTCGGGGACGGCCCGGGCCGCTGGTGGCGCCCGAGCCCCACGGTTGCGAGGTACGCGTTCGAAGAGTCATGCCACGACCGTAAGGGCGAAGCCCGACCCCCGTTCGGAGCCCGCAATTCCGGTGGACGACAGGCCCGTTGTGGACAACCGGGCCACCCGTTCCGGTGATCAGCGGGGGGAGACGACCGCCGCCAGCAGCCCCGGTCCGGTGTGCGCGCCGATCACCGCGCCCACCTCGCTGACGTGCAGCTCGACCAGCCCGGGGATGCGCTCCCGCAGCCGCTGGGCGAGCTTCTCGGCCCGCTCGGGGGCCGCCAGGTGGTGCACGGCCACGTCGACACTGCCCGACCCGGCCCGCTCGACGGCCAACTCCTCCAGGCGGGCGATGGCCTTGGAGGCCGTACGCACCTTCTCCAGCATCTCGATCCGGCCGCCCTCCAGCGTGAGCAGCGGCTTGACGGCCAGGGCGGAGCCGAGGAGGGCCTGTGCGGCCCCGATCCGGCCGCCGCGGCGGAGGTAGTCCAGGGTGTCGACGTAGAAGTAGGCGGACATGTCCGCGGCTCGCTTCTCGGCGGCGGCCACGGCCTCGTCGACGGAACCGCCCGCCTCCGCGGCCTCGGCGGCGGTGAGCGCGCAGAAGCCGAGGGCCATGGCGACCATGCCGGTGTCCACGACGCGTACGGGTACGGGGGCGGTCCTGGCGGCGACCACGGCGGCGTCGTAGGTCCCGGAGAACTCCGCGGAAAGGTGCAGGCTCACGATGCCGGTCGCACCGGCGTCCACGGCCGCCTGGTAGGCCCGCACGAACTCCTCCGGACTGGGGCGCGAGGTGGTGACCGACCGGCGCTTCTGCAGGGCCAGGGCCAGGCTGCGCGCCGAGATGTCGGTACCCTCCACCAGTGCCTCGCCGCCCAGTACGACGGTGAGCGGGACGGAGGTGATTCCGTGCCGCGCCATGGCCGGTTGGGGCAGGTAGGCCGTGGAATCGGTGACGATGGCGACATGGCGGGACATGAGGCGGAGGTTACCGCCAGTGGGGGTGGGACGGCAGCCTGGGCCCCTTCTCGGGGCATCGGCCGGGCCGCCTGCCCGTGCCCGGCGGGGCCTGGACCCCGGGCCGCCTGCCCGTGCCCGGCACGCCGGTACGCCCCGCCGCGGCGGCCAGAGCCTACGGCACCGTGCGGCGGCAGGCGGCGAGCCGGGCGTGGGGTCGGCGGGGCTTTCCCCCACCCCGCCCCCTCCCCGAAACTGGGGGCTCCGCCCCGGACAGCGGCAAGGGCTCCGCTCCTGCGCACCCCGGCCGCCACCGGCCGCGACAGCGGCCCGCCGGCCGGAGCCGCCCGGGCCCCGACAGGGTCTGCGACCCGAACCCCGCGCCGGTCAGCCCGCCCGCTCCGGACGGGGCGCCTTCTGCCACGGGTACGGCGTCGCCGGGGCGGCCGGGTCCAGCGCCGCGGGCTGCGACTGCGGACGCGGCTGCTGCTGGGCAGGCGGGGCCGCCGCGGGTCCGGCCGGCTGCGCCGCGTCCCACGCTGCTGCCGCCGCCGTCAGGTCGTCCACCGACTGACGGGACCAGTCGCGCAGCGCCCCGGACTCCATCTCGATCTGCGCCGACAGGGCGGACAGGTCGTCCTCGGCGAAGCGCCGGGCCCGGTCCCGGGCCGCCCAGCGCAGCGAATCCGCCGCCTGCGTGATCTTGGACGTGCGCTCGCGCAGGTCGGGCAGGCTGTCGGCGATCCGCTGCCGGTCCGGCTCCTGCTCCAGCCGCTTCAGCTCGTCGTCCAGCTCGTGCCCGTGCGCGCTCAGCCGCTCGAACAGCCCGATGGACTCCTTCAGCGAGGCATCCGCCCGGGCCCCCTCGTACAGCGCCTGCTGCGTGGCCCGCATCGACGTCCGCAGATCCAGCCGCAGCTGCGCCAGCGCGCCCGCGACACCGACCTGCCCGAAGCTCTTCGCCCTCAGCGCGGTGTCCTCCACCGTCCGGCGGGCCTGCGTGATCGTCCGGTCGACTCCGCGCTTGGCCGCCTTCACCACCTTGACGGTGACGAACAGGCCCAGGCCCAGAATGGTGAAAAGCACCATCAGCGCGAAGATGATCAACGCGGCCTCCATGAGTGTCCCTTCCCCAGTCCCCGCAGCACTTTGTCCGTCCCCTCCACCGTAAACGCCACGGGCAGGCCAGGGGTTCCAATCGAACCCCCAACCTGCCCGTAAGGGATCTCCCCCATAGGGGGCGACAGATGACCTCAGAGCGCCTCAGAGCACCTCAGGCAACCTCACGCGACCTCAGATGACGATGTTCACCAGCTTCGGCGCACGCACGATCACCTTGCGGATCTCCGCGCCGCCCAGCGCCGCGACGACACCCTCATCGGTCACCGCCAGCTGCTCCAGCTCCGCCTCCGAGATCGTCGGCGACACCTCCAGCCGCGCCTTGACCTTGCCCTTGACCTGCACCACGCACGTCACGCTCTCGTCCACGACATACGCCGGGTCCGCGACCGGGAAGTCCTGGTGGACGACCGACTCGCTGTGGCCCATGCGGTGCCACAGCTCTTCCGCGATGTGCGGGGCCAGCGGGGCGACCAGCAGGACCAGCCGCTCGGCGACCGAGCGCTCCAGCGGGCGGCCCGCCTTGGTCAGGAAGTTGTTCAGCTCGGTGATCTTGGCGATGGCGGTGTTGAACCGCAGCCCCGCCATGTCCGCGCCGGCCCCGTCGATCGCCTTGTGCAGCGCGCGCAGGGTGTCCTCGCCCGGCTCTCCGTCGACGACGGTGACGGCGCCCGTCTCCTCGTCCACGATGTTGCGCCACAGTCGCTGCAGCAGCCGGTACTGGCCGACGACGGCGCGGGTGTCCCACGGGCGCGAGACGTCCAGGGGGCCCATCGCCATCTCGTACAGGCGCAGGGTGTCCGCGCCGTACTCCTCGCAGATCTCGTCCGGCGTCACGGCGTTCTTCAGGGACTTGCCCATCTTGCCGTGCTCACGCTTGACCGGCTCACCCTGGTAGAAGTAGCCGCCGTCGCGCTCCTCGACCTCGGCCGCCGGCACGTACACACCGCGCGCGTCGGTGTAGGCGTACGCCTGGATCATGCCCTGGTTGAACAGCTTGTGGAACGGCTCCGCCGAGGACACGTGGCCCAGGTCGAACAGCACCTTGGACCAGAAGCGCGCGTACAGCAGGTGCAGCACCGCGTGCTCGGCGCCGCCCACGTACAGGTCGACACCGCCGTGCGGCGCGTTCTCGCGCGGCCCCATCCAGTACTGCTCGATGGCCGGGTCGACCAGCGCCGAGGCGTTGTTCGGGTCCAGGTAGCGCAGCTCGTACCAGCAGGAACCGGCCCAGTTGGGCATGGTGTTGGTCTCGCGGCGGTAGCGCTTGACGCCCGCGCCGTCGCCCAGGTCCAGCTCGACGTCGACCCACGCCTCGTTGCGGGACAGCGGGGTCTCCGGCTTCGAGGCGGCGTCGTCCGGCTCGAAGGTGCGCGGCGAGTAGTCCTCGACCTCCGGCAGCTCCAGCGGCAGCATCGACTCGGGCAGCGGGTGCGCGACGCCGTCCTCGTCGTAGACGATCGGGAAGGGCTCGCCCCAGTAGCGCTGACGGCTGAACAGCCAGTCGCGCAGGCGGAAGTTGACGGTCCCCTCGCCGATGCCTCGCGACTCCAGCCACGCGGTGATCGCGGCCTTCGCCTCGGCGACGTCCAGGCCGTCCAGGGAGATGCCCTCGCCCACGGAGTTGACCAGTACGGCGTCGGGCGCGACGAACGCGTCGTCCCACTCCGCCGGGTCGGTGCCGCGCCCGTCGGTCGGGGCGACCACGCAGCGCATCGGCAGCTCGAAGGCGCGCGCGAACTCGAAGTCGCGGCCGTCGTGCGCCGGGACCGCCATGATCGCGCCGGTGCCGTAGCCCATCAGCACGTAGTCGGCGATGAAGACCGGGACCTTCTCGCCGCTGACCGGGTTGACCGCGTACTCGCCGGTGAAGACACCGGTCTTGTCCTTGGCCTCGGCCTGCCGCTCGACGTCCGACTTCGAGGCGGCCTGCTTGCGGTACGCCGCGACGGCCTCGGCCGGGGTGGCATACCCGCCGGTCCACACCTCGTGGGTGCCCTCGGGCCAGGCGGCCGGGATGAACTTCTCGACCAGCGGGTGCTCGGGCGCCAGGACCATGTAGGTCGCGCCGAACAGCGTGTCGGGGCGGGTGGTGAAGACGGTGATGGCCTCGTCGCCCAGCGCGAAGTCGACGCGCGCGCCCTCGCTGCGGCCGATCCAGTTCCGCTGCTGCAGCTTGATGGCCTCGGGCCAGTCCAGCGCGTCCAGGTCGTCCAGCAGCCGGTCCGCGTACGCGGTGATCCGCATGTTCCACTGGCTCAGCCGCGACTTGAAGACCGGGAAGTTGCCGCGCTCGGAACGGCCGTCCGCGGTGACCTCCTCGTTGGCCAGGACGGTGCCCAGCCCGGGGCACCAGTTCACGGGCGCGTCCGAGGCGTACGCCAGCCGGTACTCGTTCAGTACGTCGGCCCGCTCGCCCGCGGTCAGGCCGGCCCAGGCGCGGCCGCCGGGGACCTCGCGGGAGCCGTTCTCGAAGGCGACGACCAGCTCGGTGATCGGGCGGGCCTTCTTCGCGTCCGCGTCGTACCAGGAGTTGTAGATCTGCAGGAAGATCCACTGGGTCCACTTGTAGTAGTCCGGGTCGATCGTCGCGAAGGAGCGGCGCTTGTCGTGGCCCAGACCCAGCCGGCGCAGCTGGACCTTCATGTTCTCGATGTTCGCCTCGGTGGACACGCGCGGGTGCGTGCCGGTCTGCACGGCGTACTGCTCGGCCGGCAGGCCGAAGGCGTCGAAGCCCAGGGTGTGCAGGACGTTGTGGCCGGTCATCCGCTGGTGGCGGGCGAAGACGTCGGTGGCGATGTACCCGAGCGGGTGGCCGACGTGCAGCCCCGCACCGGACGGGTACGGGAACATGTCCATGATGAACTTCTTGGGCCGCGCGACGACCGCGGCCGCTTGAATCGGATCAGGGCCGGCCAGGTCACCGGTCGGGTTCGGGGCCTCGTAGGTGCCCTGCGCGTCCCATACGTCCTGCCAGCGTGCCTCGATGTCGGCGGCCATGGCAGCCGTGTAGCGGTGCGCCTCGGCCGCCTCGGGGGCCGGGGTGTTCGTCTCGCTCATGATTTCTGAAGCTCCATCGATCGTCTCTGCCGTCTCTGCCTGCCCAAACGAAAAAACCCCTCGCACAGGAGGGGACGCCGCGCCGATGCCGACCGTCTCGAGGGGTCGGCACTGATCAGCGCGGCTCGGTAAGCAGAAGGCGTACGGCACGCATGGCGTCAGGGTACCGCAGCGGCCCCCGCGGGCGCTCAGCCGTTCCGAAGGGCGAGCACAACGAGAAGCGGGCCACCCGATCCGGGTGGCCCGCTTCTTCTTCACTGTGGAGCTAAGGAGAATTGAACTCCTGACCTCCTGCATGCCATGCAGGCGCTCTACCAACTGAGCTATAGCCCCTTGTCCTGCTTGCCGCTTCGGTTTCCCTTGCCGGTTCCCCTTGGCGACGTCCCAAACATTACACGGTCATGGCCCTGGTCCAAAAATCGGTTTCCGCCGGCCCCGAGCCATGCCCGATTTAACCCATCTCGTCATGCCGTCACGCCGTCAGGCCGTCACGCTCTCGCGAACTGATAGAACCGCTTGAGCGTGCAGTGCTCGTCGAGCAGCCGGCCGTAGATCGGCTCCCCCTCCAGCTCGCGGTACGTCTCGATCGGGTCGCCTTTTATGATCAGCGCCCGCGCGCATTCCTCGCACCAGTACTGGTAGTCGGGGTTGACCGGGTCCATGTCCCGCACGATCGGCGTGCCGTTGTTGCACCAGTCGCACCGGCGCCGGTGTGCACCCATCCGTCAGCGACTCCCTCCCGCATCGGGCCGTCGTCTCCCCCTCCGGCGGTCCCGATTCTGCCATGCCGGTGCGGGCCGGGTCAGCAAACGCAAAGGGTACAAAAGCAAGGATCCCGCCCCCTATTGGGGACGGGATCCTGATTGTGGAGCTAAGGAGAATTGAACTCCTGACCTCCTGCATGCCATGCAGGCGCTCTACCAACTGAGCTATAGCCCCGCTCTCCGCCGCGCTCCCCCCGGTCTCCGGTGTTCTGCGCTGCGAACAAGAAGAACTCTAGCCTGCGCCCAGCCGGAAAGTGAAATCCGGGTGGCAGCCCCGGCGGGGAGCGGTCGGGAGTCGATCAGTCGTCGTCGCCGAGCACCGGTTCCGGCAGCGTGCCGGCGTTGTGCTCCATCAGACGCCAGCCGCGCGCGCCCTCGCCGAGGACGGACCAGCAGCAGTTGGAGAGCCCGCCCAGGCTCTCCCAGTCGTACGACTCCAGGCCCAGCAGGCGGCCGATGGTCGTGCGGATGGTGCCGCCGTGGCTGACCACGACGAGCGTGCCGCCCTCCGGCAGCCGGCCGGCGTGCCCCAGCACGACCGGCGCCGCGCGGTCGGCGACCTCGGTCTCCAGCTCGCCGCCGCCCCTGCGGACCGGCTCGCCGCGCTTCCACGCCGCGTACTGCTCTCCGTACTTCGCGAGGATCTCGTCGTGCGTGAGGCCCTGCCACTCGCCGGCGTAGGTCTCGCGCAGCGCCGGGTCGTGCGTCACGGTCAGCCCGGTGACGGCGGCCAGCTCGGCGGCCGTGTCAGAGGCGCGCCGCAGGTCGGAGGCCACGATGGCGTCCGGCTTCAGCGAAGCGAGCAGCCGCGCCGAGCGGCGCGCCTGCGCCACACCGGCCTCGGTCAGCTCGATGTCGGTGGAGCCCTGGAAGCGGCGCTCCAGGTTCCACGAAGTCTGGCCGTGTCGCCAGAGGACGATCTTCCGGCCGGTCTTTCCGGTGGCGGTCGTGCTCAGAACAGATCACCGTCCATGTCGTCGTCGCCTGCCGCCTCGCGCAGCTTGGCGTGCTCCTCGGCCTTGCCGATGGTGAGCTTGGCGTCCTCGGGCAGCTCGATCTCGGGGCAGTCCTTCCACAGGCGCTCCAGCGCGTAGAAGACCCGCTCCTCGCTGTGCTGCACGTGGACGACGATGTCGACGTAGTCGAGCAGGATCCAGCGGGCGTCGCGGTCGCCCTCGCGGCGCACCGGCTTGGCGCCGAGCTCCTTGAGCAGTCGCTCCTCGATCTCGTCCACGATCGACTTGACCTGGCGGTCGTTGGGCGCGGATGCGAGCAGGAAGGCGTCGGTGATCGACAGCACGTCGCTGACGTCGTACGCGATGATGTCGTGCGCGAGCCGGTCGGCCGCTGCCTGGGCAGCGGTGGTGATGAGCTCGATGGAGCGGTCCGTGGCGGTCACTGGCCATGCTTTCGGGTTGGCGGGCAGATCCTTACAAGGGTCTCATGTACCGCCGACCCCGCCCGCGCGGAACGTTCCGCGCGGGCGACCCTGTGCTCCGGGGCCCGGTCAGGACGGCTTGTAGTCCTTGCCCAGGATCACCACGACATCCGCGTTCACCGCGTTCTCGCCCTTCTTCACGACCGTCTCCGGCAGCCCCAGCGTCTTGGCGACCTCGATGGCCCGGTCCCGCTGCGTGTCGTCCTGGTACGTGATCTGCGAGGTGGCGGCGGTCTTGTCGGCCTTGCCGCCCTCCACGAAGGTGTAGCCGCCGTTCAGCAGGGCCGCCTTGGCCGCGACCTGCGTCTTCTCGTCGCCGGTGGCGTCCTTGAGGCCGACGCGCGGGGTGGCACCGGGCTGCGCCGCCGCGACCGAGCCGCCGAGGACCTCCTTGACGACCTTCTGGGTGGCGTCGTCCGTCAGCGTCCCGTCCGGCTTCACCGTGAGGACGTCGGTGCGGTACGCGCCCACCTTGGCGTGCGCGCCGAGGCGGGACAGCAGCGCGCCGAGGGTCTGCGCGTTCAGGGCCGGGTCGAGGATCTGGCCCATGCTCTCGACCGTGAGGGCGGCCGCCTTCGGGTCGCTCGGCACCTTGCGCAGGACGGCGTAGAGCACCTTGCCCATACGGTCCAGCTGCTTGGCCTCCGGTTCGCCCTGGGGCCGGTACGTGGCGTAGGCGACGGCCATCGCGCCGCTCAGGCTCTGCTTCTGGCCCTGGGCGACGGCCGGGGCCTTGGCCGCGTCGTCGGCCGGGACCGCGGTGTCGGTGTCGACCTCGATGCCGCCGACCAGCTCGACCAGGTTCTCCAGGAAGGGGGTGTCCAGGCGCCAGGTGCCGCCGATGCGGGTGCCGAGCACCGAGTCGAGGGACTCTCGGGTGCCGAGGCCGCCCTCCTCGACCGCCTTGCCGAGGCCGGTGCTGATGCCGTCCGGGCCGGGGACGCCGAGCGTGTTGGGCAGCAGTACGGTGGCGCCCTGCTGCGCGGTGACGTTGTCGACGAGCAGCGCCGAGGAGGTGCCGCCCTTCTTGGTGTTGTGCAGGTGGACGACGATCATGTCCCGCTTCTGCGCCCCGGCATCGGCGGTGGCGCCGGTCTTCTTCTCCGGGCCGTCGAGGAACGGCAGCCTGCCCGCGTACCAGAGGTAGCCGAGGCCGCCGACGACGAACAGGGCGAGGACGACGATCAGCGCGACCACCCGGTTGCGGCCGCGGCGGCGGGCCTCCTCGCGGCGCTCGGTCCGGCTCTCGGTGAACTTGAGCCAGTCGATGACGTCCTCGGACTCCTCGTCCGGCTCTTCGATGAAGGAGAACTGCTCGGTGCGGTACTCGGGTGCCTGGCGCGGCTCGGGGACGTGCGCCGCGGCCGGCTGCGGCCGCTCCCGCTCGGGCCGGCGCTCGGGCCGCGGCGGCTCGGGGGCGGGCTGCTGCGGGATCCACTGCTGGGTCTGCTGCGGCTCGTACCCGTAGGAGGGCGGCTGGGCGTACTCCCGCTGCGCGTACTCCTGGGCGGCCGGCTGCGGCGGGTAGTACTGCTGCCTGCCGTAGCTCTGCTGATGCTGCTCGTAGCCGTACTGCTGCTGCTGCGGCTCGTACGGTTGTTCGTACTGCTGCTCGTACTGCGGGGTGGATTGGGCGGGCACCTGGCCGTACACCGGCCGCCCGTACGCGTCGTAGCCGATGAGCTGCTGCTCCTGACCGGCGTACGGGTCGTACGACTCCTGTCGGTCGTTCACCGCGGGGCCCCTCTCTCCGGAAGCTCAGGCTCCCCGGTACAGCTCACGCTTGTCGATGTAGCGCACCACGCCATCCGGCACCAAGTACCAGACAGGATCCCCCTCGGCGACCCGTGCGCGGCAGTCCGTGGAGGAAATCGCCAGCGCGGGCACCTCGACCAGGGACACCCCGCCCTCGGGCAGGCCGTCGTCGGTGAGCACATGACCCGGCCGGGTGACTCCGATGAAATGGGCGAGCGAGAAGAGCTCGTCGGCGTTCCGCCAGGTCAGGATCTGTGCGAGCGCGTCGGCGCCCGTGATGAAGAACAGGTCGGCGTCGCCGTTCAGCGCCTTCAGGTCCCGCAGCGTGTCGATCGTGTACGTCGGCCCGCCGCGGTCGATGTCGATGCGGCTGACCGAGAACTGCGGGTTCGAGGCCGTGGCGATGACCGTCATCAGGTAGCGGTCCTCGGCGGGCGACACGGCCCGCTGCGACTTCTGCCACGGCTCGCCGGTCGGTACGAACACCACCTCGTCGAGGTGGAAAAGGGCGGCGACCTCGCTGGCGGCCACCAGGTGTCCGTGGTGGATCGGGTCGAACGTCCCGCCCATCACGCCGAGCCGGCGCTTGACCGGGCCGGTAGGCACTTCCTGCTCTCCCATGAGCGCAGAGCCTACTGGCCCGGTGGCGCGGGCACTGCGGGCGGACGAGGCCTAGCGGTCACGGTTCAGGCGCGTGGTGATCCAGAGCATCAGGCAGAGGATGAAGAGGGCGCCGCCGCCGGTCAGGTACGGGCTCAGGCTGTCGTGGTTGCCGCCGTGCTGCCCGGCCCCCTCCGAGGCGAGGACGACCAGGTTGTGGGCGGTGGAGGAGAGGCTCATCAGGCAGGTACCTATCGAGTCGGGGAGCGGGCGGAGACTTCGCTCACATCGTATGCGGGGGCCTGGGGCACGCTCGCGCCGACTCAGGCGTTGGAGAGGATAGACGCAGAGCGGTCAGGTCGATCCAGGGGAGGGCGCAATGACGGAGACAGGGTTCGGACAGCCACCGGCGCGGGACCGCAGGAGGTTCCCCGGCATTTCCTCGCGGGCGTACGAGCATCCGGCGGACCGCTCGGCTCTGGTCGCCCTGCGCAAGCTGAGCGGCTTCGACACCGTGTTCAAGGCCCTGAGCGGGCTGCTCCCGGAGCGCAGCCTGCGGCTGCTGTTCCTGTCGGACTCCGTGCGGGTGGGCGAGACGCAGTTCCCGCACCTGTACGCGATGCTCCGCGACGCCTGCTACATCCTGGACCTGGAGAAGGTCCCGCAGATGTACGTGCAGCAGGACCCGAAGCCCAATGCCATGTGCATCGGTATGGAGGAGCCGATCATCGTGGTGACCACGGCCCTGGTCGAGCTGCTCGACGAGGAGGAGATGCGGGCGGTCGTGGGCCACGAGGTGGGCCACGCGCTGTCGGGGCACTCGGTGTACCGCACGATCCTGCTGTTCCTGACGAACCTGGCGCTGAAGGTGGCGTGGATCCCGCTGGGCAACATGGCGATCATGGCGATCGTCACGGCGCTGCGGGAGTGGTTCCGCAAGTCGGAGCTGTCGGCGGACCGGGCCGGGCTGCTGGTGGGGCAGGACGTGCACGCCTCGATGCGGGGCCTCATGAAGATCGCGGGCGGCAACCACCTCCACGAGATGAACGTGGACGCCTTCCTGGCCCAGGCCGAGGAGTACGAGGCGAGCGGCGATCTGCGCGACTCCGTGCTGAAGATCCTCAACATGCTGCCCCGGACGCACCCCTTCACCACGGTGCGGGCGGCCGAGCTGAAGAAGTGGTCGGAGAGCCGCGAGTTCCAGCGGACCATGGACGGCCACTACCCGCGGCGGGACGAGGACAAGGACACCTCGGTGACCGACTCCTTCCGGCAGTCCGCCGCGCACTACGCCGACTCGGTGCGCACCAGCAAGGATCCGCTGATGAAGCTGGTGGGCGACATCGCCGGCGGGGCGGGCGACCTGGGCGGCAAGCTCCGCGACCGGTTCACCGGCGCCGCACCGGGGCCCGCCGGGGGCAGCGGGGCAGCCTCGGAGGGCAAGGACCAGGGCGGGGCTACGGAGCAGGGCTGACCGGGGTGGCCGTCGGAGTCGCGGGCTGGGCCAGCACGCCGCACAGCCCGGCCGCGCGCCGCGGGTGGCCGGTGGCATACGGGTCGCTCGCGGCCGGGCCCACCGTGGTCGGTCCGGCTCCGGCCAGGACCGGGCGGAAGCCTCCGGCCGGGTCGGCGGAGCAGTCCTGCGGCCCCGCCATCACATAGGCCGAAGCCACCTCCGCCCGCCGGGCGGCGAGGTCCTCCCGGTCGAAGCGCAGCCGCAGCTCGCGGCGGACGGTGAAGAGCGAGGCCCCGTCGGCCGCGGCGGGGGCTCCGGTGGCGGGGCGCACCGCGTACACGAAGGTGTGGTCGGTGGTCACCTCCAGCACGTTCGGTGTGACTTCCTCGAAGGAGAGGGTGCCGCTCACCCGGACCCGCGAGTCGGCGAGGACGGCGGTGGTCGGGTCGAAGCGGACCAGCCAGGCGGTGGCCGCGTGCGCGCCGTCGCCGACGGGGGCGCTCATGCTCCGGTCGAACTGCGCCAGCTGGTCGGGGTCGAGCAGCACCCGCACGGGCCGGGAGGCAGTCCCGGCCAGGACATCGGGGTCCAGCGAGGACTGCACGAGGTAGTCCTTGGCGATGGACAGCGCGGTGACGACCTGGCCGTCGGTGAAGTGGTGCGTGCGGCGCACGGCGGGGAGGACGATCCCGGCCGCCCCGACACGGTAGTCGGCGGCGGGGCTCGTCGCGTACAGATCGGCGGGCCGCCCTCCGGTCACGGCGGAGGCGGGCGCGAGCGGGACGACGGTGCCGGCGAGGGGCCGGGCGGGGCCGCTCGCCGGGGGGATGTACGGGTTGCGCAGCCCCATGTAGACGGCGGCGGCGAAGGCCGTGGCGATGAGCAGCACGAGCAGCATGCCCTGGCGGGCGCCCCGGCCGGGAGTGCCGGTGCGGGAGGCGGATCCGCCGCCGGACGACCAGATGGACCGGCTGCGTACGGCGCGGGCGTGTTCGCCCATGCGCTCCTGCGCGGAGTACTCCTGGAGCCGGGCGGCCCGCACGAATTCCTCGTCGAACACCACCGACCGGAGTTCGTCCGCGCGGAACTCGTCGTCACCCCCTCCGATGCCCTCGGGGGTGCCGTTGGGTGGATCTCCTGGCACGGCCATCGCTTCTCCCCGCTGTCCCCGCTTCAGAGAAGCCCCCAGCTCCGATGGATGCGAGTGGGGTCGTTACCTTCAGGGTTGGCGGCCAGAGGGGTACGTAAACGCGCCGACGCCGGTGACTTCCCGCAGGGGGGTACTGGCGGGCGCGGGGGCCGGGTCCGCCTCGCCCGCGGCGCTGCGGTAGACGGCGCTGAAGGCGAGCGCGACCATGCCGAGGCCCATCACGAAGGCGAGCACCCAGGCGACGGGACGCAGCCAGGGCGAGCGGCCGCGGTAGGGGCGCAGGCTGCCGCCGTAGGCCCCGTACGGGCCGTACGGCCCGTCGGCGTACCCGTAGCCGCGGTCGTGCTCCCAGCCGTGGTCGTCGGGGCCGTACCCGTCGGGGTGGCCGTAACCATAGCTGTCGTAGTCGTCTTCGCCGGTCCAGCCGCCGGCGACGGCGCGGGCGGCTTCCGCCTCGGCGCGCGCCCGGTCGGCCGCCCGCTGGCGCTCGGCGGCGCTCGGTTCATGAATCTCGGCGTTCCGGACGAAGTCCTCGTCGAACACCACGGAGGCGAAGTCCTTGTCCGCGCCTCCGCGGTCGTCGTCGGGTTCCCCGTCGTCCGGGAACGGCTTGCCCCCCACGTCGTCCGGCACAGGACCAGCGTAGACCTGGGGGGCTGCTTTGGGCAGGGTGTGAGCCGAATCCGGCCACACCGTGTTCGGTCTGCGACTACCGGATGTGACCGTCGCCCGTGACGATGTACTTGGTCGAGGTCAGCTCGGGAAGGCCCATCGGGCCCCGGGCGTGCAGCTTCTGCGTGGAGATTCCGATCTCGGCGCCGAAGCCGAACTGACCACCATCGGTGAACCGGGTGGACGCGTTCACGGCGACCGTGGTCGAGTCGACCAGCTGGGTGAACCGGCGGGCGGCGGCCTGCGAGGTGGTGACGATCGCCTCGGTGTGGCCGGAGGTCCAGCGGCGGATGTGGGCGACGGCGTCGTCGAGGGAGTCGACGACTCCGGCGGCGATGTCGTAGGAGAGGTACTCGGCGGCCCAGTCCTCGTCGGTGGCGGGCAGGGCGGTGGCCTTGGTGCCCTCGGCTGCGGCCAGGACCCGGGGGTCGCCGTGGACGGTCACGCCGGCGTCGGCGAGGGCGTCGAGGGCGCGCGGCAGGAAGGCGTCGGCGATGTCGCGGTGGACGAGGAGGGTCTCGGCGGAGTTGCAGACGGAGGGCCGCTGGGCCTTGGAGTTGATCAGGATGTCCACGGCCATGTCCAGGTCGGCCTGGGCGTCGACGTAGACGTGGCAGTTGCCGGTACCGGTCTCGATGACCGGAACGGTGGACTCCTCGACCACGGTCTTGATGAGCGAGGCGCCGCCGCGCGGGATGAGCACGTCGACGAGGCCGCGGGCGCGCATCAGCTCGCGGACGGAGTCGCGGGACTCGCCGGGGACGAGCTGGACCGCGTCGGCGGGCAGGCCCGCGCCTTCGACGGCGTCGCGCAGGATGGCGACGAGCGCGGTGTTGGAGGCGTACGCGGAGGAGCTGCCGCGGAGCAGGACCGCGTTGCCGGACTTGAGGCAGAGGGCGGCGGCGTCGACGGTGACGTTGGGGCGGGCCTCGTAGATGATGCCGACGACGCCGAGGGGGACGCGGATCTGCCGGATGTCGATGCCGTTGGGGAGGGTGTTGCCGCGGACGACCTCGCCGACGGGATCGGGGAGGGCGGCGACGTCCCGCACGTCGGAGGCGATGGTGGCGACGCGCTCGGGGGTGAGGGTGAGGCGGTCGATGACGGTCTCGCTGGTGCCGGCGGCGCGGGCCTTGTCCGTGTCGACGGCGTTGGCCGCGATGATCTCGGCCGTACGGGCCTCCAGCGCGTCCGCGATCGCCAGCAGCGCGGTGTCCTTGGCGGACCGCGGGAGTGGCGCGATGGCGGCGGCCGCGGTGCGGGCCGCTTGCGCGGTGGCGGTGACGGGTGAGGTGGTGGCATCGAGCGAGGTCATGCCGCCAGGGTAATCCCCGTGCGCCACCCCGTTGCTGGGCTTCCACCCCGCGAGACGCCCGCCCCCGCCCGATCCCGCTGCGCGGGGCCGCTCCCCGCGCCTCACATGCCGGCGGGGGTGGGTCCGGGCGCTGCCCGGGCCTCAGACACCGGACGGGCTGAACGACCTGGGGCTCCGCCCCAGACCCCGCGCCTCAAACGCCGGCGGGGCTGGATGTGGCCGGCCTGGGCGTGGAAGTGCGCGCAGCGCGCCCCGGGCAGGCCGGCTGGATTGCGCGGGCGCACGTCCAGCCTCGCCGGCGCTTGAGGCGCGGGCGCACGTCCAGCCTCGTCGGCGCTCGAGCGCCCGGAGCCCCTGGGGTGGGTGGCGTTCAGTAAGGGTGGACACCCACCGGGTGGGCCGGGGGTGGGCCGTAGCCTTCCGCCACACGTTGGTGGTAGGTGGCGCGGTCGATGACCTCCAGGCCGACGATCTCCCAGGGCGGGAGCTGCGCCGAGGACCGGTGCTCGCCCCACAGCCGCAGGGCGACGGCCGCCGCGTCGTGGAGGTCGCGGGCCTCCTCCCAGTAGCGGATCTCCGCATGGTCGTCGGCGTACCGGCTGGTCAGCAGGAAGGGGTGGTCGTGGGCCAGCTGCTCCAGCCCCCGCCGCACCTCGGACAACGGCGCCGGCTTGCCGGAGACGCTCAGGGTCACGTGCCAGAGGCGGGAGGTCTCGTCCCGCTCGTCTCGGCCACCGCCACCGTCACCGTCCCCCGGACCGACGCTGGTCAGCGCTCGTCTCACCAGCCGCCTCCTGTCTGCGCCGCGTGTGTCCGCCGCCCCTCACAGTTGACCAGTCCCCGGCCCGCCGCGCGGCGGTTTTACCGAACCTCAGCCCTGCAGCAGGACCAGATCGTCACGGTGGATGACCTCCCGCTCGTACGCGGGTCCGAGTTCCCGCGCGAGCTCGCGAGTGGAGCGGCCGAGGAGCTGCGGCAGTTCCTTGGCGTCGAAGTTGACCAGGCCGCGCGCCACCGCCCGGCCCGAGCTGTCGCGCAGTTCCACCGGGTCGCCCGCCGTGAACTCGCCCTCGACCGCCGCGATGCCCGCCGCGAGGAGCGAGCTGCCGCGCTCGGTGACCGCGCGTACCGCGCCGTCGTCGAGTACGAGGTGCCCCTGGGGGGTGGAGGCGTGCTGGAGCCACAGCAGCCGGTCCGCCGAGCGGCGGCCCGTCGCGTGGAAGTGCGTGCCCGTGGCGCGCCCGGCCAGCGCGTCGGCGGCCTGGCTCGCGGACGTGAGCACCACCGGGATCCCGGCGGCGGCGGCGATCCGCGCCGCCTCGACCTTGGTGACCATGCCGCCGGTGCCCACGCCCGCCTTGCCCGCGCTGCCGATGGAGACGTGCGCGATGTCCTCGGGGCCGCGGACCTCGTCGATGCGGGTGGTGCCGGGCAGCGAGGGGTCCCCGTCGTAGAGGCCGTCCACGTCCGAGAGGAGGACGAGGAGGTCCGCGCGGACGAGGTGGGCGACCAGGGCGGCCAGGCGGTCGTTGTCGCCGAAGCGGATCTCGTCGGTGGCGACGGTGTCGTTCTCGTTCACGACGGGCAGCGCGCCCATCGCCAGCAGCTGGTCCAGGGTCCGGTACGCGTTGCGGTAGTGGGCGCGGCGGCTGGTGTCGTCGGTGGTGAGCAGCACCTGGCCGACGCGGATGCCGTACCGGGCGAAGGAGGCGGTGTACCGGGCGACGAGCAGGCCCTGGCCGACGCTGGCGGCGGCCTGCTGCCGGGCCAGGTCCTTGGGGCGGCGGGCGAGGCCGAGCGGGGACAGTCCGGCGGCGATGGCTCCGCTGGAGACGAGGACGATCTCCTTCTCCCCGCCGCTGCGGGCCTTGGCCAGGACGTCGACCAGCGCGTCCACCCGGTCGGCGTCGAGGCCGCCGGCCGCGGTGGTCAGGGAGGAGGAGCCGACCTTGACCACGATCCTGCGGGCGTCCACGACACCTTGCCTAGCCGCTGACACGTCTTACCCCTTGCCCCTCGCCGGATTCCTGCCGTCTCAATCTACGGGGTGGGCCGCGGCGGCCGCCCGGGGGTTTCAGCCCCTGGACGACCCGGCCTTGGTGGGCTGCCGCTCCTCGGCCCGGGAGGCGGCGCCAGGGACGAGGATCTTGCGCGAGAGCAGGAAGGTGAACGGGATGGCCACGATCGCCGCGACCAGCGGGGCGATCCGGGTGTCCATCCCGGCCCAGGTCACCAGGGCGTAGAGGCCGGCCGACTGGATCACGTAGTTCGTGACGTTCGTCAGCGGGAAGAGGAGGAACTTCTTCCAGGTCGGCCGGGTCCGGTAGGTGAAGTAGGTGTTCATGAAGAAGGAGCCGACCATCGCCAGCACGAAGGCGAGCGAGTAGGCGGCGAAGTACGGCATCCACGGGTGCAGGAGCAGGTAGATGCCGAAGAAGGTGGCGGTGTTGATCCCGCCCACGAGGGCGAAGCGGAAGATCTGGCCGAGCTGTTCCCTGCGGCTCATCGCGCGCTGCGCTCCGAACTGCGCTCCACGCTCGTCGCCTCCGCGCTCGCCGCCCCGGCGCTCGTCGCCCGCTCGCCCCCCGGGAGGGGAACTGCGCCGTGCGCCTCCTTCACCAGGAAGTGCGGCCTGCGCTTGGTCTCGTAGTAGATACGGCCGATGTACTCGCCGATCAGGCCCAGCATGATCATCTGGACGCCGCCGATGCCGGCGATCAGCGCCACGAGGGTGACGTAGCCCGGCGACTCGACGCCGTTGGTCATCGCCACGATCGTGATCCACAGGGCGTACAGACCGGTCAGGGCGACCAGCGACACGCCGAGCCAGATCCCGATGCGCAGCGGCCGGTTGTTGAAGGAGATCAGGCCGTCCATGGCGTAGTTCAGCAGCGAGCCGAACTTCCACTTCGTCTCGCCGGCCTCGCGCTGGGCGTTGCGGTAGTCGAAGTGGACGGTGTCGAAGCCGATCCAGGAGAACAGGCCCTTGGAGAATCGGTTGTACTCCGGCAGCGACAGCAGCGCGTCCACCGCCGGGCGCGAGAGGAGGCGGAAGTCGCCCACTCCGTCCGTGAGTTCGACGTCCACCCAGCGGTTCACACCGCGGTAGTAGAGGCGGCTGAGCACGGAGCGGACCTTCTTGTCGCCCTCGCGCGTGCGGCGGGCGATGATCTGGTCGTGGCCCTGCCGGTGGTAGTCGAGCATGGTCGCGATGAGCTCCGGCGGGTGCTGGAGGTCCGCGTCCATGATCACCACGGCGTCGCCGGTGGCCTCGCGGAGGCCCGCGAGCATGCCGGCTTCCTTGCCGAAATTGCGGCTGAAAGAGACGTATCGTGTCCGCTCGCCGTGCTCGGCGGCGATCTTGCGGAGCTTCTCGAGGGTGCCGTCGCGGCTTCCGTCGTCGACGTAGCAGACCTCGTACTCGACGGGGAGGGCGTCCAAAACCCTGCGGATCTCCACGTCGAAGCTGTCGATGACGGCTTCTTCGTTGTAGCAAGGGACAACTACGGACAGCTTCGTCATGAACACTTCCTGCTGGGTCCGAACGGGTGATTATCGGCGACCGGACCCGCCACTCACCACTTCCTCAGAAGTATGCACGCCGAGGGTCGGCCTGCCTGAGTCGAGCGCGGCACACGGTAGCTTTGACGGATCGAACGGGATAAGCGGAATGAAGCGAAGGGATCGAGGTGCACGTGCCTGACGTCTCCGTGGTCGTCATCGTCTACAACGACGCAGAGCGTCTGTCGACAGCAGTCCAGTCGGTTTTGGACCAGACCCTGCACGGGGTCGAGGTTGTGATCGTCGACGACTGCAGCCAGGACCGCTCCTACGCGGTCGCCCAGGAACTGGAAGCCGCACACCCGGGGCGGGTGCGCGCCTTCCGGCTGCCGGAGAACAGCGGCGGCTGCGGTGCGCCCCGCAACCACGGCATCCAGCAGGCCACCGGCACCTACGTCATGTTCCTGGACAGCGACGACGTCCTGGAGCGCAACGCCTGCCGCAACATGCTGGACGCCGCCGAGCGCACCGGCTCCGACCTGGTGTCGGGCATGTGCGTCCGCGTGCACCTCGACAACCGGTGGGGCAAGACCACCGAGTGGTACCCGTGGATCTACTCGCGCACGCGCACCCTGGAGTCGATCACCGAGTTCCCCGACCTGCTGGTCTACGACACCCTCTCCACGAACAAGTGCTACCGGCGCGCGTTCCTGCTGGAGCAGGGCCTGGAGTTCCCGGTCGGGATCCACTACGAGGACCTGCTGTTCTCCGCGCAGGCGTACGTCGCGGCCGGCCGGATCACTCTGATCCCGAACCACGTCTACTTCTGGAACGTGGTCGAGAAGGCCGCCTCCAAGTCGATCAGCAACCGGCGCCACGAGATCGCGAACTTCGTCCACCGGATGGAGATCCACCGCCGCGTCGACGAGCTGCTGGCCGCCAAGGGCCACACGGACATCAAGTCCGCGAAGGACGCCAAGTTCCTCAAGCACGACCTGGTGCTGCACCTGCGCGACCTGCCGCTGCTGAGCGACGAGTACCGCCAGGAGTTCGCCCGCCTCGCCAACGGCTACCTCGCCGGGATCGATCCTGCCGCGTACGAGAACGTCACGTACCTCCAGGCGATCTGCGCCTACCTGCTGGGCAAGGAGGACTGGGACAACCTGCTCCCGGCCGCCGACGCGATGACCAACAAGGGCCGGCTCTCCTCGCCGCTCGCCGAGCGCGACGGGCGCGTCTACTGGTGCGCGCAGCACATCGACGGTCCGGACGGCGACGAGGCCCGCCGGATACTGGACGTCACGAAGCAGGGCTTCCACACCACCCCGCTCGGCTCCCTCCAGCTCGGCAACCGCCTCACCTCCTACGAGGACGACGGGCGCGGCACCGTCACGCTGTCCGGCGCCCTCGTCAACCCGCTCGGCCGGATCGGGCCGGACGCGGAGCTGAAGGCCTCCCTGGAGTTCCGGGCCCGCCGTCAGATCGGCGTGCGCTCGTTCAGCTTCCCGGTGGCAACCGTGCGGCACGCCGGTGACACGATCGAGTGGACCGGTACGGCCGACATCGGCGGCACCGTCCGCCCCCTCGGCATCATCGACGCCGTCTGGGACGTCCGGCTGAAGCTGACCGCCGGAAGCGACCGGGTCACCACCCGCGTCTCGGTCGGCGGGGTGGACCTGGATTCGGCCGCCCGGCTGCGCGTGCGGCCGCGGCTGACCCGCCTCGTCTCCGACCGCTTCGAGCCGGAGATGACCAAGAAGGGCAACCTCTCCTACGTCCTGACCGCCGAGGGCGCCGCCGCCGTCCGCACCCAGAGCCTGCTCAACAACGCCATACAGGGCAAGGCGGCCAACGTGGTCAAGCGGGGCCTGCGCAAGGCCCTGCGGGCCCGCCGGAACCTGGGCTCCGGAGAGCAGAAGGTGAAGGTCTACCACGAGGTCTTCTCGAAGCTGCCGATCAAGAAGGGCACGGTCGTCTTCGAGAGCCACATGGGCAAGCAGTACAGCGACAGCCCGAAGGCGGTCTACGAGGAGATGGTGCGCCAGGGCGTGCCCTTCGAGGCGATCTGGTCGTACGCGGGCGGCAAGCCCACCGGCTTCCCCCAGGAGGCCACCCTGGTGCGGCGCTGGGGCTGGGCCTACCTGCGCGCGCTGGCCCAGGCCGAGTTCTGGGTCGACAACCAGGGCTTCCCGCTGGCCCTCGCCAAGCGCCCGGGGACCACGTACATCCAGACCTGGCACGGCTCGGCGCTCAAGCGGATGGGCTTCCACGAGCCCCGCACCAAGGCGCAGGGCCGCGCGGGCCAGGACCGCTTCCAGGCGGCCGTCGACCGCTTCGACCACTTCCTGATCCGCTCCGAGCACGACCGCCGCACCCTCGCCAAGGCCTTCCGGCTGCGCGACGAGGTGCTGCTGCGCACGGGCTATCCGCGCAACGACGCCCTGGTCGAGGCCCACCGGAGCGAGGTCCAGAGCGGCGAGCGGGTCCGCGGCCCGCTGGCGGCCGAGCTCGGCATCGACCCGGAGACGAAGGTGCTGCTGTACGCGCCCACCTTCCGGGCGGCCGCGGACGGCTCGGTCGAGGGCTTCACCTTCCCCTTCGACGTGGAGGAGTTCGCGGACCGGCTCGGCGACCGCTTCACCCTGCTGGTGCGGACCCACTACCTCAACAGCGTCTCGCTGCCGCCGTCGGTCGCGGGCCGCGTCATCGACGTGTCCGGGCACCACGACATCACCCCGCTGCTGGCCCTCGCCGACGGTCTGATCACCGACTACTCGTCCGTGATGTTCGACTTCGCGGTCCTGGACCGGCCGATGCTGTTCTTCGCGTACGACTACGAGAAGTACGCCACCGACATCCGCGGCACGTACTTCGACCTGAAGGAGAAGGCCCCGGGCCCGGTGGTGGCCACGGCGGACGAGCTCTTCCAGGCTCTCGCCGCCTTCGAGGAGGCGGACGCCAAGTACGCGGAGGCGCGCCAGCGCTTCCTGACCGAGTTCGGCGAGTACGACCGTGGGGACGCGGCCCGCCAGATCGTCGAGAAGTTCTTCACCAGGAGCGGCAAGTGAGCCAGCAGACCGCCACCCCGGGCGGCCGTGACATCTTCATCGTCTCCAACAACGTCGACGAGCTCGGCGGCGTGACCACCTGGTCGCACCAGATGGCCCGGCTGTTCACCGACCGCGGGCACCGGGTGCACATCGTGGGCATCGCACCGGTCGCCGAGGAGATCCGGCAGAAGCTGCCGCAGGACCTGCCGTACGACGTGACCACCCTCTACGAGGAGCACCCGCCGGCGGCCCGCCGGCTGCGCGGCATCAAGGGCCGGCTGAACGCGCCCGAGCGGCGCCGGCAGGCGGCCCGGCGGGCCGGGATGCGGGCCAAGGGGGAGCAGCTGAGCGAGCTCTTCCGGGCCGCGCGCCCGGGCGGCCTGGTGATCGTCACGCAGGTCTGGGCGATGGAGTGGGTGGCGCTCGCCGACACCAAGGGGCTCAGCGTCATCGGCATGAGCCACGAGTCCTTCGAGGCCAGCAAGAAGTCCACCCGCGGCGAGCGGGTCCGCCGCCACTACGCGGAGGTCGACCGGCTGCTGGTGCTGACCGCCGAGGACGCGGACCTGTGGATCCGGGCGGGCATGGAGAACGTCGGGAGCATGCCGAACCCGCTGCCCTTCATGCCGGAAACCCCCGCTCCGCGCACGGAGAAGGTCGTGGCGAGCGTCGGCCGCCTCGCCTTCGAGAAGGGCGTCGACCTGCTGCTCGACGCCTGGGCGGATACCGCCCCGCGCCACCCCGACTGGGTCCTGCGGATCTACGGGGCAGGCCTGGAAGAGCCGGCGCTGCGGGCGCACTGCACCTCGCTGGGGCTGGACGACTCCGTGGAGTGGATGGGCAGCACCGGCGATGTGCTGGGCGCGCTGCGCGGAGCCTCGGTCTTCGCGCAAGCCTCGCGGGCCGAGGGGTTCCCGATCACGCTGCTGGAGGCGATGGCGGCGGGCCTGCCGGTGGCCGCCTTCGACTGCGCGCCGGGCGTACGGGAGATCGTGACGCACGGCGAGGACGGGCTGCTGGCCCGGCTGGGCAACACGATGGAGCTCGCCGGGCACCTGGACGCGCTCATGTCGGACCGTGAGCTGCGGGACCGGCTCGGCGACACCGCCTTCCAGGCGGTGAAGCGGTACTCCAGCGCCGAGATCACCGACCGCTGGGAGACGCTGTTCTCCTTCCTGGAGCGCTGACCGCCCGGGACTCCGTACGTACGAAGCCGCCCGCCCCGGATCCCTCCGGGGCGGGCGGCTTCGTCACGTGGCCGCGGGCAGCGGGTCAGGCGCGGTGGACGTCCTTGTGCGCGTCCCGGCGGGCGACCTTGTTGGCCTCCCAGCCCGCCCAGGCGGAGGTGACCATCTCGCGGACGTCGTGACGGGCCTTCCAGCCCAGCTCGCTGGTGATCTTGTCGGCCGAGGCCACGACCTTCGCCGGGTCGCCGGGGCGGCGCGGGCTGATCACCGGGGCGTAGGTGTGCCCGGTGCCCTTGTTCAGCAGGTCGACCATCTCGGCGACGGAGACGCCTTCGCCGCGCCCGATGTTGACGGTGAGGTCCTTGTAGTCCCCGGCCGCCGCCCACTCGGCGAGCTTGCGGGCCGCTGCCACGTGGGCCTCCGCGAGGTCCTCGACGTGGATGTAGTCGCGGATGCAGGTGCCGTCCGGGGTCGGGTAGTCGTCGCCGAAGATCTTCGCGCCCTGGCCTGCGTCATAGCGCTCGAAGACCATCGGGACCAGGTTGAAGACGCCGGTGTCGGCCAGCTCGGGGGTCGCGGCGCCCGCCACGTTGAAGTAGCGCAGGCAGGCGGTGGAGATGCCGTGCGCCTTGCCGGCGGCGCGGACCAGCCACTCGCCGGCCAGCTTGGTCTCGCCGTAGGGGCTCAGCGGCGCGCACGGGGTGTCCTCGGTCACCAGGTCCACGTCGGGCATCCCGTAGACGGAGGCGGAGGAGGAGAAGAGGAAGTTGCGGATGCCCGCGGCGGCCACGGCCTGGAGCAGGACCGTGAGGCCGTGCACGTTCTCGTGGTAGTAGTGCAGCGGCTTCTCGACGGACTCGCCGACCTGCTTCTTGCCCGCGAGGTGCACCACGCCGGTGATCTTGTGCTCGGCGATGGCCTCGTCCAGCACCAGCCGGTCCAGGACCGAGCCGACCACCAGCGGGACGCCTTCCGGCACACGGTCCTCGTTGCCCGTGGAGAGGTCGTCGAGGACGACGACCTTCTCCCCCGCGAGGAGCATCGCGCGGACGACGTGCGCGCCGATGTATCCGGCGCCACCGGTGATCAGAAACGTCATGTGTAACTCCTTGGTCCTGTCCGTGGTTCTGCGGCTGAAGGTCGTGAGCCCGTCAGGGTCGTGAGCCCGTCAGCGCGGGGCGCGGCCTGCCGTGGCCCGGTCGAGTCTGTTCCTCACGAGGTACAGAGCGCCCGCGGCGCCCGGCGCGAGGCGCAGGGCCAGCGAACCGGAACCCGTGCGGTACGGCTGCGTCAGCAGGACACCGTACCGGCTGCTCGGCAGGGCGCGGCGACGCAGCAGGCTGCCCCGGGGGCGCAGGGACGTCGACAGGGAGCTCCCGTCCGCGCATTCCACGACCACCCCGACGTGCCACGCCTGGAGCCTGCGCAGGCCCAGCCGACGGCCGGTGGCGGCCAGGTCGGCGAGGCGGAAGGGCAGCACGGCCGTCCAGCCGCCGCCCTCGTCGGGGCTCAGCGTCACCGGCTGGGCCAGTACGGGGTCTCCGCCCGAGCGGGGCAGGAAGCGCAGCTGGGCGGTGAGCGGGCCGGCCCCGGCCAGCCGCCCGTAGAGGTCGTGCAGGTGCAGCCGGACGGCGGCGTTGCCGGCCGGTTCGGCGTCTATGGTGACCGGCAGTTCGGCGATCGGCATCTCGCGCAGCGCGTCCAGCTCGACCGGCAGCTCCTCACTCCACACCGGCACCCCCTCGGCGCCGGTCGCGTACGGAGGCAGCAGGCGGGGCGGCTCGGCGGCGAAGCGGGTCAGCCGCTCGACGTCGGCGGGCGGGGTGGCGGTGGCCCGCAGCACCCGTACGATCCAGCGGGCGCGCGGGGCGGCGGCCTCGAAGACGGCCTCGTCGAAGGTGTCGAGGTAGGCGCGGGTCAAGGTCCACCAGGCGGCCTGGTACTCGGGGTCCTTGCCGAGCTCGCGCAGGTACATGCGCAGGTCGTACTCGAGGAACTTCACCTGGCAGGCGCGGCCCAGCTCCGGGGAGGCGGCGGCGAGGGTCCGCGAGGCGGTGCGGTGGGCCTCGATACGGGCGCGCCAGTTCCCCACGTCCTTGCGGTCCAGGGAGATCGACACCTGGGCGGCGTCGCGGCGCACGTGCCAGACGTAGACGAGGTCGCCGATGACCGCGATGCGGGGGGCGGCGGCCAGGACGCGCGCGGTGAAGACGAAGTCCTCGTAGACGAACCGTCCGTCGGGAAAGCGGATCTCATGCTTTTCCAGGAAGGACCGCTCGTACAGCTTGTTGACGCAGAGCGTGTCGCGGACCAGCTCGGGCCGGTCCGCGGGCCGCTCGACGACCTCGCCCGGGGTGTAGAGGCCGGGCACCCACGGCACATCGTGGTGCAGCGGCAGCTCGCGGCGTACGCACGCCCCGACGGTGACCGGTGCCCGGTGCTCCTCGGCGGCGCGCAGCAGGGCCTCGGCCGCCCCCGGGGGCAGGACGTCGTCGCTGTCGAGGAACAGGACGTACGGGGAGGACGCGGCCGCGATCCCGTCGTTGCGCGGAGTGCCGCACCCGCCGCTGTTCTCCGTGCGGTGCACGACCTTGAGGCGGGGGTGTACGGCGGCCAGCTCGTCCAGCACCCCCGCGGTGCCGTCGGACGAGGCGTCGTTCACCGCGATGACCTCGGCGACAGCCGGACCCTGGGCGAGGGCCGAGGTAACGGCCTCGCCCACGAGCCCGGCGTCGTTGTACGCGATCACCACGACGGAGACGGTGGGAGGTTTTGCGCTGCTCACCCGGTGGATCCTAGGCGACCCGGGTAAACATCACCTCAAGGCCGCCCACCGGTCCAAAAAGGGCAGATCAGAACGGCCGGAACTCGTCGTACTCCTGCTGCGCCGAGTCCCCGCGCTGGGCGTCCTTCTCCTTGCGGCGCGTGGTGGCCGGACGCGGCGCCTCCAGACGGTGGTCCTCACCCCGGCGGCCCAGCATCTCGGCGCCGGCCATCATGGTCGGCTCCCAGTCGAAGACGACCGCGTTCTCATCGGAGCCGATGGCGACGCCGTCACCGGCGCGGGCGCCGGCCTTCCGGAGCGCCTCCTCGACACCGAGGCGGTTGAGGCGGTCGGCGAGGTAGCCGACGGCCTCGTCGATGTTGAAGTCGGTCTGGCGGACCCAGCGCTCCGGCTTCTCGCCGCGCACCCGGTAGACCTCCTCGACCTCGTCGTAGGCGATGGTGAAGCCACTGTCGTCCACGGCCTTCGGGCGGATGACGATGCGGGTCGCCTCCTCCTTCGGCTTGCGGGCGCGGGCCTTCGCGATGACCTCGGCGAGGAAGAAGGACAGCTCCTTCAGACCCGTACGGGCGACCGCGGACACCTCGAAGACCTTGTAGCCGCGGGCCTCCAGGTCCGGGCGGACCATGTCGGCGAGCTCCTGGCCGTCCGGGATGTCGACCTTGTTGAGGACGACGAGGCGCGGGCGCTTCTCCAGGCCGCCGCCGTAGAGCTTGAGCTCCTCCTCGATGGCGTCGAGGTCGGCGACCGGGTCGCGGTCGGACTCCAGGGTGGCGGTGTCCAGGACGTGCACGAGGATCGAGCAGCGCTCGACGTGGCGCAGGAACTCCAGGCCGAGGCCCTTGCCCTGGCTGGCGCCGGGGATGAGACCCGGGACGTCGGCGATCGTGTAGACCGTCGAGCCGGCGGTGACGACGCCCAGGTTCGGGACGAGGGTGGTGAAGGGGTAGTCCGCGATCTTCGGCTTGGCCGCGGAGAGCACCGAGATCAGCGAGGACTTGCCGGCGCTAGGGAAGCCGACCAGCGCCACGTCGGCGACGGTCTTGAGCTCCAGGATGACATCGCCGCCGGTGCCGGGGACGCCGAGGAGCGCGAAGCCGGGGGCCTTGCGGCGGGCGGAGGCGAGCGCGGCGTTGCCGAGGCCGCCACGGCCGCCTTCGGCCGCGACGTAGGTGGTGCCCTGGCCGACGAGGTCGGCGAGGACGTTGCCCTCCTTGTCGAGGACGACGGTGCCGTCCGGCACGGGCAGGATCAGGTCCTGGCCGTCCTTGCCGGAGCGGTTGCCGCCCTCGCCGGGCTTGCCGCTGGTGGCCTTGCGGTGGGGGCTGTGGTGGTAGTCCAGCAGGGTGGTGATCGCCTGCTCCACCACCAGGATGACGTCGCCGCCACGGCCGCCGTTGCCGCCATCGGGGCCGCCGAGCGGCTTGAACTTCTCCCGGTGAACGGAGGCGCAGCCGTGGCCCCCGTTACCCGCGGCGACGTGCAGCTCGACGCGGTCCACGAAGGTGGTCATGGTTGTTCCTCCAGATACAGCGGGAATATCCCGGAAAGCCCGGGGGGTAGGCCTTGCTACCCATTAAACGTGTCTATGTGACAACGCGCCGAGGGCGGACCTCTCTTCCCGGCTGACGCCGGGAAGAGGTGAGATCCGCCCTCGGGAAGCTACGTACGCTTGATCAGCAGGAGCTGGATCAGGCGGCCGGAACGATGTTGACGACCTTGCGGCCACGGTGCGTGCCGAACTCGACCGCACCGGCCTGCAGCGCGAACAGCGTGTCGTCGCCACCGCGACCGACACCCGCACCCGGGTGGAAGTGGGTGCCGCGCTGGCGGACGAGGATCTCGCCGGCGGAAACGACCTGACCGCCGAAGCGCTTCACGCCGAGCCGCTGGGCATTGGAGTCGCGCCCGTTCCGGGTGGACGATGCGCCCTTCTTGTGTGCCATGTCTCAGTCCCTCTTACTTCGCAGCCGCGGGGATACCGGTGACCTTGATCGCCGTGTACTGCTGGCGGTGACCCTGGCGACGGCGGTAGCCGGTCTTGTTCTTGTAGCGCAGGATGTCGATCTTGGCGCCCTTGTGGTGGTCCACGATCTCGGCCTGAACCTTGATCCCGGCCAGGACCCACGGGTCGCTGGTCACGGCGTCGCCGTCGACAACGAGCAGGGTCGAGAGCTCGACCGTGTCGCCAACCTTGGCAGTGGAAATCTTGTCAACCTCAACGATGTCACCAACAGCAACCTTGTGCTGGCGACCACCGCTGCGCACGATGGCGTACACGCGGATCTCTCTCTCACTCGGGACGGATGCTCCTGAAGCCAGCCGCTCAGGCGGGCCGGGGCCCACGCTGATCCGGATTGGACGAGCGGCCTCTCCCGCGCGGTGCTCAGCGGGAGGAAGGTGCTCAGGAGCGCGGCGCGTCCTACGACACGCCGACGGTCAAGACTACGGGCCCCGGCTCGACGTGGTCAAACCGGGGCCCGCGGCCAGCCGGACCGGCTACGGGAAATGAGGCAACTGCCCCCGATGCACGGCCGAGACGGCACTCTCCTGCAACTCGATGTCCTGGGACTCAACCTTCGCGAGCAGCCATTTCCGCAGCTTTCGATAATCGATGTCCGCGGGAATGTCAACGGCTACCAGGTTTGCGAACTCGCTGATCGACTCCCAACTACAGCCGGCCTCTCTCAGGCCGTTTTCAATCACACGCCTGTCACCATTCCTCATGAAAATGATCCGAACGGTCGAGTTTCCGGACTCGGCAGTGAAGCTCTCATAGACGAGCTCTCGGCGTTCATGATCCGGGCGAACCGCGATGAGATCACCGAAGGCAATGCCTCGCACGAAGAAAGGCGTATTCAACACGCGGATCTCGAACCGGACATCCGTCTTCTCGCCCCACAACCGCTCAACCGAGACCGGGGGCCAGTCAGCGCCCTCCGCTTCCAGATCGAAAGCGACCTTGAATGTCTTGGCACCGCTCGCCGAAATGGGACGTTCGCTGCGTTCAGTCACATTACCCCTACGGATCCACGAAGTCTCGGAGTTCATCATCCCATTCCTCAACCGTCTTGGCCGACTTGTCCCTGTTGCACCTTCTGCATGCCACGCAGCCGTTGTGAGCAGCACCACACCCGCCCTGCGCTTTGGGGATCTCATGGTCGATCTGAGCATCATCCGGCTTGCCCTTGATCGCATTTCCGTCCGCGTCACGCGAGGCGCGCCGCTCTACATTCTGACCACAGTAGTCACACTTGAGTTCTCCGCCATTCCGGGCGAAGTTCTCATCGTAGACTTCCTGGCGCCCCTTATCCGTGAAGTCTTGGCCATCGCGTTCATTGGCGGACCCTCCGCAGTTGTGCGCCAGGAGCGGGACCGGCCCGGCCAGCACATAATACGCGTGAATTTCCGAAATGGTCAGGTCATGTGTTTGCCGGCGCTCGTGGAAGTAACGCATCCCATTCAGCTGGACGGTGGAACCCTCGGGCGTACGGAGCAGCATGCCCGGTTCGAGCTCACCGGCCTCGACGAATCGACTCTCGTTCTCCACCCAGAACGGGTGCGTGACCGTCGTGACGAGGGCGGCGTCACCGTTGCCTGCGGCGATCGTCAGGTCGACGAAGTCCTTGTCGTCTTCAGTGACGATCGTGCCGGCCACCTCGCGCGCCGTGGTCTCCCCCGACGAAGGATCTGTCGTGGTGATCTTGTCGCCCAGCTGAACGTCCTCGATGTTCTTGGTCGTTCCGTCGGCCATCAAGACCTGTGTGCCCGGGAGGAAGCTGTGCTTCACTTCGCACGACTTTTTCAGCCGGGCCTTCGCCGACTGCAGGGCTCCCTTGGCCTTTGCCACCTTCTCCGAGGTCTTGAACCAGGCCTTGACTCCGGATACCAGGTCGAGCGCGAGCCCGCCCAGCTTCTTGATGAGGGCCCCGGCCTTCTCCCATTGGGTCGGCCAGCCGTACTTCTTGAGGACCTTGCCGGCGATGCCGCCGGCGAAGCTGCTCGCGATGTTGAGCGCCGTTTCGCCGCAGGCTCCCAGGTCGCCGCTGGAGAAGCAGTCCAGGGCCGCCGTCACACCGAGCTCATCCATGAGGATTTTGGTGATCTGCTTGACGGCGTTCTTGATCTTCGTCTTGGTGTGGTTGTGCTCGCCCTCTGCATCACGCAGATCGTTCTCGGCGTCCGTGACCGGGGGCGGCGGCGGGTCGTCGTTCGTGTCGGGCTTCGGGGTATACCTGCCGTTCGTGCAGTCGTCCCTGCCCTGGCAGAACGCCCGCTCGTCCGGGTCGTACAGACCGCTCGGGTCGCTCGCCGAGACCGGGCGGTTGTGCGCGTACGCGTACGCGTTCAGCTGCTGGGCGTCGCTCGTGTCGACGACCGGGTCCGGGGTGATGAACTTGCCCAGGAACGGGTCGTACTCGCGTGCCCCGATCGTCGTGAGACCCGTGGACGCGTCGATCGTGCCGCCGACGAAGCCCTTCTCGCCCTTCCAGGAGCCCTGGGGAGTGCCACGGCTGTTGCCGTACGGGTCCATCCGCCGCTGGGTGACCGCACCCGTCGTGGCGTCGATCGACATCTCGGCTGTGCCGTGGTGGTCGGAGGCAAGGAAGGACAGCTTCTTGTCCGGGGTGCGGATCGCGATGCTCTGACCCGCGAAGGCGTAGTACCGCGTCGCCTTGGCCGTGGTCGTCCCCGCGTCCAGTCGCAGCTCCATGCCCGGCAGGTACACCGTGGTGCCGGTGGCGTCCTTGCGCTGGACGCGGCCGCCGTCGGGGCCGTAGAGGAACGTGGTCTCAGAGGCCTCGTTCTGGCCCGTCGTGGTGACGTCGTCCGGCTGGCTGATCCTGACCGGGTTGCCGAGGGAGTCGTACTCCAGGGTCTGGGTGTTTCCTCCGATGGTGCGGGTGGTGGTGTTGCCGGCCGTGTCATAGCCGTAGGTGTACTGGCGGTCGCCGGTCGGGGTGTTCTCCACGACCTTCTGGACCTGGTGGCTGCCCGCCTTGTAGGTGAAGGTGCGCTTGACGTCCTTCAAGGCGTTCAGGCCGGTGTCGTGCGCCGTCTCGGTGAGGCGGTTGCCGACCGAGTCGAAGGTGTACGAGTTCCAGTACGGCGCCGGGCCTCCCAGCGCGGAGGCGCCGGGAGCCGTGTTGCAGGCCGCCGGACCCGATCCCGAGACCGGGACCTGACTGCCGACCGTGCCGGACGCGGCTGCTGCGGCCTTGGTCGTGGCCGGGGTCCAGGACTCCGTCATACGGGCCTGGTAGTCGTACGCGAAGCACTGCAGGTCGGGCGTGCCCGCGCCCGCTACGTCCGCGATGGACTTGACGTTACCGATCTGATCGTAGGAGTAGTTCGACTGCTTGACCGGACCGGTGGTCGAGCCGTAGACGTCCACCTTTGACTGCATCAGGCGGTCGGTGCCGGTCTCGTACTGGAAGGTCTGCCAGACCTTCTTGCCGCCGTTGTTCAGCTCCAGCTGCTGCAGGAGCGTGCGGCCGGACCACGTCGCATCGGTGACGTACGACGTCGCGCCCGTCATGGTCTTCATGCGCTGGATGTCGTCGTAGGTGTAGGCGAGCGTCTCCGCGTCGAGGCCGCCCGCGGCCGGCAGCGAGTCGCTCTGCTTGGTGCCGTCACGGTTGTAGGCACTGCTGAAGACATAGGTGCCGGCCAGACCCGTCCCCGAAGAGGCGGGGACCGTGTAGGCCGTCTTCAGCGGCTGGTAGAACTCGTCCATCGCCTGAACGATGGAAGCGAAGTACTCCGTGGCGTTGATGTAGCGCAGCGAGGCCCACTCATAGCCGAGCCAGCCCGCCTTGTCGTACCGCTGCTCGGTGAGCTTGGTCCCGGTGTTCGCGGGGCCGTCCCACGTCGTCAGGACGCGGTCGAGCTTGTCGTAGACCGTCGAGACCGTCTTGCCGCGGGCGTCCGTGGTGGACGTCGGCCGGTCGGCCTCGTCGTAGGCCGTCGTGCGCTTGCCCGAGTCCGGGTCCACCGCCTCGATCAGCCGGTCGAGCTGGTCGTACTTGTACGACCACACGTTGTTCGCCGGATCGGTCAGCTGCTGGAGCTTGCCCGTCGGCGTGTAGCTGTACTTGGTGGTGTCGTAACCGGCGGTCGGCCCGTTCGGCACCGGGGAGGCGCCCTTGTAGTGGCGTACCTCGGTCTTGCGACCCTGGGCGTCGGTCACGGTCGTCGTGGGCGTGCCCCCGACCGGCGGGTCCACGTGGGTGCGGTCGCCGCCGTGGACGATCGTGGTCCGCCACTGCTCACCGCCGGCCACAGCGGCAACCTGGGCGGTGGTGCGGCCCAAGCCGTCGTACTCGTACAGGGTCTGCGCGCCGACGTCGCCGTTGGGGACGATCAGCAGCTCCTCGGAGGACGCCCCCGCTGCGTTGTACGTGGCGTTGACCTTGGCGATCTTGCCGGTCGAGGTGTAGAAGGTGTCCGCCACCATACGGGTGCCGGACGGTCCCTCCGTCTGCTTCTGGCGCGGCCGCAGCAGGCTGTCGTAGAGGACGTACTCCGCGCCGTAGGAGCCGTCGATCTCGATCTTCTCGGTCTTCAGCACGACCGGCTTGTCGAGACGGTAGTTGTAGCTGTACTTGACGCTCGGCGTCTGGCCGGCGCTCTTCGAGCGGTCCGGGAGCCAGACGGAGACCAGTCGGCCGAGCGGATCGAAGGCGAGGTCGCCGCGCTTGCCGTTCGGATCGGTCTGGCCGGTGGACAGGCCCCAGGCGGGGTCGTAGTCCCTCGTGTTGACGTGACCAAGGGCGTTGGTGACCTTGACCTGGGAGATGAGGCCGTTGACGTCGGTGTACGCCGTCTTGGTCTCCGCGCCCACGGCGTCGGTCTGCATCGTCGGCCGGCCGAAGGCGTCGTACGTCGTCGTGCCGGTGACCTTGTAGGTGGCCGTCGTCCCGTTGTGGGACGTCATCCGCTCGGTCTGCGTCGCGTTGCCCACGGTGGGCGCGGCGCCGAAGGCCAGGCCGTCGTACGAGGTGCGCTCGTCCGAGATGACCTGAGTCCTGCGGTCGGGGGTGGTGGCGCACTTGACCGAGACGGACTCGACCCGCGACGCCGTGCCGAGGATGTTGGCCGCCGCGTTGTCCACGTAGGACGTGCGGGTGCAGGTGTCGTCGGCCGTGGTCGACAGGTCGCCCAGGTCCTCCGACTCCAGGATGCGACCGGTGCCGTTCGTCAGGTCGTACGTCGCGTTCGACTCGGTCTCGCGGCGGCCGTCGCCGCCCTCGGTCACCGTGTAGCCGCGCGTCTTGACGGTCCTGGTGAACGAGGCGTGGCTGGTGCCCCAGGTGTTGGTGTCCGTCGCGGTGTAGTGCCGCATCGGGGTCTTGATCACCTTGGAGACGAACTTGTCGCCGTCGTAGGTGGCGGATTCCAGCTCGTGCCCGCTGAACTCCTTGTAGTCGGTGTACGTGCCGCCCTCGGAGTCCGTGACCTGGACGGAGCGGGTACCTCCGGCGGAGTCCTTGTCCCCGTCCATGCCCTGGAGGTACGTGTAGTCGACCCGGGTCTTCGTGGTGGCCGTGCCGCCGGTGGTCACCATGACCTTGCCGTAGCCCTGCCAGCCGCCCCAGGTGAGGTACTTGTCCTCGGTGATGCCGTCCGGCTCGGCCTTACGCCAGGCAGCCGGGCCCTGGTACTCGTAGTTCGTGACCTGCTCGGGGGCGCCGCCGGTGCGGTCGGTCTCGATGACCTGCGCGACGACGTACTTGTGGAACCAGTCGGTGATCGGGTCGAGGAAGCCCGGGGGCGACCAGACGACCGGGTAGCACCGCTTGGTGGACTCGCCCGGCTTGGGCAGGGCGTCCTTGGTGCACTCCGCCGGGGCGTAGTTGACGTCCAGCTGGGCGCCGGTCTCGCTCAGGACCGTGGACAGGCGGAAGCGGTAGAAGGGAGCGATGCTCTCGTCCGTGCCGTCGACCCGGTTCTTGAGCTGCGTACCCATCAGTTCGACCGAGGGGACGTCGGCGGTGCCGCCCCTGCGGCCCTGGTGGTCGATCTTGGACAGCCAGAGGGTCTTCGACTGGTCGCCGTTGTCGGTGAACTGGTGCGTGAACGTCCACGCCTCGACGTCGTCGTAGTTCGTGGCGTCCTTGCGGATCTGCGTGGTGACGCCCGTCAGCCGCTGGCGCGTCCAGAAGGAGGCCGCGACCTGCGTGGCGTTGCACTTGGTGCTCGGCGCGCAGTAGCGGTCCATCGGGACGTCCGGCCAGAAGGCGGCGTTCGCCGTCTTGAAGTCGGCCGGAAGGCACTTGAAGGTCTCCGTCGGCAGGCAGCGCTCCTGCGTCGTGAAGACTACGCGGGCCGGGGCCTTGGCGGAGTAGACGGTGGCCTCGCGCTGGCCGTAGTCGATGCGCTTGAGGTAGCCGCCGGCCGTGTACGGGGTGCCGTTGACGTCGGTCTTGCCGTTCAGGGCGTAGTGGTTCGTCTCCTTGCCGTAGAAGTACGACATGACGCTGCCCTGGCGGTCCTTGACGTAGTCCAGGCTCCAGCGCCAGGCCTGCTGGCAGGAGGCGTTCGCGAAGGTGGCGTTGTAGCAGGGCTCACCCGCATTGTTGCCGAAGACGGGGGCGGTCCAGACGGACGAGGTCTCCTCGTTGCCCGTGGCCCAGCCCGGCAGACGGTTCTTGCCGAAGTAGTACTCGGTGCCGTCCGTCGTGGTGATCTTCCAGTGCTCGCCGTCGTTGTCGCCGTTCACGGCGCCGGTGAGCTGCTCGACCTTGGAACCGTCGTCGGACGCGAACCGCCACTTGCCGTCGGCGTCACCCTTGATCAGCTCGGTGGCCGAGCCGTTGAGCATGACGGTGGCGTTGTCGAAGGCCCAGCACTGCTCGGCGGAGGACGTCTGGCCGTCCTTCGCACAGGGCTTGTAGCGGCGCTCGACGTAGCCGGGCTCGTAGGAGAAGCCCTCACCGAGCCAGGAGCCCTGGTTGTTGGTGTCCGAGGTACGGCCGTCCGCGGACTGCGAGGAGTAGCCGAGGCCGACCGTCGGCACCTGGCCGCCCGGGACCGGGGGCGTGCGCAGCGGGTACGACCAGGAGAAGCCGCCCGAGGAATTCGACACGCTCCACTTCGCCGACGGGGCGAGCGGAGTGGCCGCGTAGTTGCCCTGCGCGGAGGAGCCGCTCGCGGCGAGGGCGAGCATCGAGCCGTCCGAGGTGGTGCCCGCCGCCATGGTGGACATGCCGGCCTGGCGCGCCTGGGCGGTCACGTCCGCGGAGACGGTCTTCGTCTTCGGGTCGTTGACCGTCTTCAGCGGCTTGGGGAGGTCGGGGCAGGCGGCGGTGCCGGGATCGGCGATGGCAGCGCAGGCCGGGAGTTCAACCAGGCCCAGGCGGGAGCCGTAGCTGCCGCCGAAGCCGTCGGCAAACGCCGAGTAGTCGATGTTCACCCGGACCGGGGCTGCCTCACCGCCCTGCTCGGTCCGCTGGACGCGCAGCAGCGCGCCCGCGCCGAGCTTGGCGGCCCGCTCGGGGTGCACCACGTCGACCTGGACCTTGGCGGGCTGCTTCGAGCCGCCCAGCACGGCGGACCGGAAGGACGTGGCCTTCGCCTGCGGTGCGGCGGCCTCCTTCGGGCTGGTCACGGTGACGGGCAGGCCGCCGACCTTGACCCGGGAGGCCGCGGTGGTGTGGCCGGCGACGGGCAGTTCGGCGCTGCCGCTGCCGGGCCAGACCGGCTTGTCGAGCTTCTTGACGGCCGCCTTGGCGGTGGCGTTCGCGGGGCGGCCCTTGGGCTTGGCCTTCGTCCCCTTCACGGGGTCGCCGAAGTTCTGGACTCCGGGCCGCTTGGTGCCGCCGGGAGCGGCTTCGAGGGCCTGTACGGAGGAGGCGGACAGAGCAAGGCTCAGTCCGATGACGACGGACCCCAGTGTCCGCCTGGATATGCGCCGATTGAGCAATCGGCCGCGTAGAGACATCAGTGCACTCCACAGAGTTCGAGCAGGAAGGTGGTGCGTGATCGGACAGGTGTGCCCGCCCCGGGAGGGGCGGGCACACCTGTCAGGAAGGGGAGACCTAGCGGTCGGTCAGCTCACCGGTCGAGGCGAGCTGGATGACGGCCGTCGGGTCGATGGCTCCGTCGTACGCGCGGACCTCGTCGATGGCTCCGGCGAAGTACTCCGCGTTGCCGCGCAGCGAACGGCCCACCTGGAGACCACCGGTGGCGGCCCACAGGGTGTTGTCCACACCCTTGGCGGAGGCGGCCAGCTGACCGTTGACGTACAGCCTGATCTGGCCGGCGAAGGAGTCGTAGACCACGGCCAGGTGCTGTCCCACCGGGTTGGTGTCCGGCAGGGCCTGGTCGTCGGAGAAGACCTTCACCGCGGCGCCTGCCGTGTCCGAGGCGGCCACGGCCAGCTCCCAGCGCTTGGTGGCGCCCTGGTAGCGGACCTGGACCCGGTTGGTGGTGTTGCCCGGCAGCGAGAAGACCGTCTGCGAGGTGGGGGCGTCGATCGAGGTGAGCTGGACCCGCGCCGCGAGGGTGAAGCTCGCGGTTCCGGTGACCGGGGCGGCCGCCGTCGTGGCGTAGTCCCCGTTCCCGTCCAGGGCCAGGTGACCGGCGCCCACCATGGGCGCGGTGGGGGCCTCGAGCGGGTCGTCCATGTTCGGTGTGTACAGGGCCGCGTTGCCCGCCAGGGTCAGGCCCTGGCCGCCGGCGATGTCCGGGGTGACACCGGACTGCGCCGAGTTGAGCTGCCAGTACCCCTTGCGCGCGGGCTTGACCGTGGTGATCTCGTTGATCTGGCCCGGCAGCAGCGGCCGGCTGAAGACGCGGACCTCGGCGAGGTCGCCGACGAAGGCGTCCTCGTAGCCCGCCTTGTCGATGTGC
This sequence comes from Streptomyces sp. ISL-94, assembly GCF_018614075.1. Classification (GTDB taxonomy): domain Bacteria; phylum Actinomycetota; class Actinomycetes; order Streptomycetales; family Streptomycetaceae; genus Streptomyces. Next base: position 40,226 of record NZ_JAGGOZ010000107.1, read on the forward strand.
CGGCCGATCTGCAGCGCGCCGTACGACTTCCAGGTGGAACGGCGGACCATCTCGCCCTTGAGGTCCTTGTTGACGTACAGCTGGATCTTGCCGGCGGCGCCGTCGTAGAGACCGGTCAGCAGCACCCACTGGTCCTTGACGGGGGTGACCCCGGTGGACAGGGCCTTCCACTCGCCGAGGGTTTCCACATCACCGACCGGGACGGAGAACTTCCAGGTCTTGGCCATGGCGTCGTAGCCGAGGACGAATCCCGGCTCACCGGTGCCGTCCTGGCTGATCACCGTCATGTCACGGCTCAGGTCGCTGGGCCGGACCCAGGCGCTGACGCTGAAGCCCTTGAGGGTGTCCAGCACCGTGCTGCCCGCGTCCACCCAGCTGTCGCCGGTACCGTCGAAGTGGGCTGCCGAGTCGATGGAACCTCCCGGTCCGGGGACACCGAAGGTGACACCGGGGCCGAAGCCCGCCGGGTACTTGCCCTGCTCCTCGTCAGCGGCGTTGCCGCCCGGCGCATCGGCGAGGTTCCACTGCGCGGCGGCGGCGGCGCCGTTGGCCACGTAGAAGCTGTGGCGGGCGGTGGCGCTCGGATGCGCCGCCTTGTCGATCGCGACGACATCGACCCAGTGCGGGCCGGGGCGGGTGGGCGCCCACGTCACCGAGGCGGGACCGCCCGCGGCGGCGTTGGCCACGTCCTGGTTCGGCGCACCGTCGAAGGAGTAGCGGTACTTGACGACATCCGTGTCGGGCACGGAGTCGTTCGGGTTCGGCGAGAAGGTGAAGGTGCCGGGCGCGCCGACACCGTCGTGGTACTCGTTGGTGGCCGGGTACGCGGTGGAGAACACCTCCGGTTTGCCCGGGAAGGACTTGTCGTACATGAACTCGCACGTGCCGCTCCACGGGCCCCAGCCGTCGCCGTCATGGGTGGCGACGCTCCAGGAGATGGGCGTGTTCTCGGGGATCGTGGACCTCACGATGCGCTCGAACGGGGTCGAGGTCGTCGGCGCCTTGTATTCCGTGTCCTCCTCGTACGATTGGGCGGCGCCGGCCGCGTCCTTCCACGCGACGCGGAAGCGGACCTTGACCTGCTCACCGGAGTCGACGTCGTTGGCGACGGCGCGCAGGGTCGGCGGCACGTCGGTGTAGGGCCGGCCGGTCCCCGTGACGCAGGCGCCACCGGGATTGGACGACATGGCGCTCGCGCTGATCTGGCCGGGCAGCGTGTTGTAGCTGATGGTCATGTACGCGTTGCCGCACACGCGCTTCCAGCCGCCGAAGCTGCTCTCGTCCTGCGCGCGCAGGTTGAGGAGCATCGAGTCCCAGCCATCGTTCGCCGCAGTGCGCACGCTGTTGGTCAGGCCACCGGTGGCACCCGACTTGAAGTGCATGTTGGCCTGCGACTCGCAGCTCGTGGGCTGGATCTTCTGGTTCAGCGTCTCCAGCGTGGTCAGCGTGGTGTTCTGGGTGTTGGACCAGTTGCTGAGGCTGTCGATGTGGGCGGTGCTGCCCCCGATCCGCTGGAGCTGGATGGGTTCGGCACGGGCATCGGCCCAGTACACGTGCTGGACGCGGGCGCTGAAGGTCGCGTCGAGGATCTGCTTGCCCTTGTAGAAGGACAGCGGGATCTGGAAGGCGACACGGCGCACACCGACGCCGGCGCAGGAGGCCGCGCTGTAGTCCGTCGGGCACTTGCCGACGCCCGCGCTGCCGGAGTACTGCCACTCGCCGACCGAGGGCTTGCCCGACATGACGCCAAGCCAGCCGGAGCGGTCTGCGGTCTTCTGGATCGGGTCGATGACCACGGGAAAGACCGTGGCACCGTCGCGCAGCAGCTTCTGGTCGGGGACCAGCGTCAGCTTGTCGGCGGAGACTTCGAGTCCGAGCGGCGCTGCCTTGCCGCCGCCGCCCGGGCCCTGAAGCTCGGGGGCGAGCGCCGCGGCGGCGTCCTGCCCGGTGGGGGCGTCGGCGCGGGCCGCGGACAGCGACTGTGCGACGGCCTTGGGGCCCTTGGCGCGGGCGGCGGCCTCCTGGGATGAGGCCGAGTCCCACATGCTGGGGGCGCCGGACTGGAAGACGGTGCCACCGACCGTACTGTCCACGGCGGTGACCGCGCCGTTCGCGTCCTTCTTGTACGTAAGGCCCTTGGACTTGAGGCCCAGGTCCAGGCGCGCCAGGCGCGGATCGGCGGCTGCCTGCGGGGTCTTGACGACCAGCAGGTGACCGAAGCCGTTCGCCTCGGCGCGCACCTTGAGGTCGACGCCCGGCAGGGCGTCGGGGTAGGTGGCGGTGTCACCGTCCAGGACGGGCGCGGGGAGCTTGCCGTACGGCCAGGTCAGCGACATCTCGCGGGTGGCGCGGCGCATCGTGACGAACGGCTTGCCCGCCTCGCCGCCCGAGAAGGTCAGGGCGACCGTGGTCGCCTTGGGGCTGACGCTGCCGTCGGCCCGCTTGACGAGGTTCTTGTCGATGTCGACCCACTTGCCGTTCTGCACGGCGTGGACCGGCTCGGTGTACTCGCGGGCCGTGTACGTGCCGTCCGGCGCGGCGAAGATCTCGCGCTGCTCGGTGCGCATGCCGAGGACTTCGACCTGCTTGCCGCTCTTGCGGGCCGCGGCCTGGGCCTCCGCCTCCGTCTGGACGGGGGTGCCTACGGCGATGGGCTCCGGGGAGCGGGACGCGTCGGCTCCGCTCCACAGCTCCAGGCCGAGAGTGGTGGCGACGAGGGCTCCGGCGGTGACGGCCGCGAGCGAGGCGCGGCGCAGTACGGTACGGCGGAGTCCGTTGGGCTGGGTCGTCATCATCGGACCACCGTTCCGAAGGTGTTGCGCTCGGCCGGCAGTCCGCCCTCGCCGGGCTTGAACGTCTCGGTGGGGGCGCCGCCCGTGCCGCTGATCGTCCACGGGAAGAGGTAGACGGCGCGGCCCTCGGTGGGGCCGTAGGGCATGCCGACGTAGAGCCCGGCGGTGCCGCCGCCGATGCTCATGCCCGCGTATTGGCGCGGGGCTGCCGGGGTCGGGATCTCGGAGCCCGGTTCCAGGATCTTGTCGGAGGCTCCGGGCGGGCCGATCATCGGGAACATGTGCACGACGCCCCGGTCGACGATGCCGTTGGCGGCGTCCTCACCGGGTACGCCCACCGCGAGGCGGACGTTGGTCGCCGTGCTTGTGCTGGTGGGAGCGGTGTTGAAGGCGGCGACGCGCTGGCCGAAGTGGTCGCCCGGCTCGGCCGTGCCACCGACGTCGGTCACGTTCTGGTCGATCCAGGTGAGTTCGGTGGAGGCACCGGCCGCGTCGAGCTTGAACACCTGGACGGCGCCCGCGTCGACGGTCGTGGACAGGTCCTCGCCCGGGATGCCGACGGCGAGGAGCGACTCGGTGGTGGCGGTGGCCCCGGCGGCACGGTAGGGCACCGCCGCGAGCGACGTGCCGAAGCCGTCGCCGTCCTCGCAGGCGCCGAGCACGCTCGGGGTGTCCTGGGTGATCACGCTCAGCGGCTTGGGAGAGCCCGAGGTGAGGACGTGGCTGAAGATCGTCACCGCGCCCGCCTCGGGGATGGCGGCCTGCGCCTCGCCCGGGGAGCTGACCGCGAGGTGGGTCGGGGTTGCCGCGATGGCCGCACCGAAGCGGTCGTACGGTTCCTTCACGTCGGGCACGGCGCCGGCGGTGGCCGTCTCCTGGGTGACGAACGCGGCCGTCACCGTGGTCGAGCCGGAGATGTAAAGGAAGGCGCCCGCGTCGACCGTCGTGTCGAGGGCCTCGCCCGGGATGCCGACGGCGAGGAATGGAACGCCGGCCTGGGACTTGCCCGCGGCGAGGGAGTAGCCCGTCCAGTCGTCCGCCTCGGCGCCGATACCGGACAGCAGCCCCGACCCCTGGACGTACTCCACGGTCGCCTTGCCAGCGGCCAGTCCTGCGGGCGAGCCGTAGACGACGACGGCCCGGCCGGCGTCGACCTGGGCTCCGACGTCCTCGTAAGGCGAGCCGATGGCCAGGTCGGAGCAGCCGTCGAGGTCGGCGTCGTAGACCGCCATCGCGTGGCCGAAGAGGTCGCCCGACTCGGAGGGTCCGGCCTTCGCGGCCTCCTGGGTCAGTTCGAGATTGCCCTTGCCGCCGCCGTACACGATGTGCACGACCCCGGCCTTCGAGATGCCTGCGGCCGTGGCTTCCGGGTCGGCGATGGCCGTGTCGCGTATGCCGTCGCCGTTGAAGTCCGCCTCGGCTCCGCTGCATCCGGCGGCTATCGCGACCGCGGCCACGGCCGGGTTGGCCACCGGCCCCGTCGTGAGGGCCAGTGCGACTGCCGCGGCCGCGAGGCCCAGCGTCCCTCTGGCGGCATGCCGCCTGGAAGCGCCGGGCGGCGCGGGGGTTTTTCTGATCACCTGTGTGGTCCGTCTCCGTCGAATACGCGGGGACGCTGCACCGCGGCTGGAATTCGATGGAGCAAAAAACGGAGTTAAGTGATGAAAAGGGCATCAAAGCGCGTGGTCAAGCGCGCTCGGCCGTTTCCCCCCGGTTGTCGCAGATCCCCACCCGTGACAAGCCGCATTGAAGCGTTGGGCACACCATCGCCCGCCGTACGCACCTCCGACAACTGACGATGTCCGACATCGGAGGATCTTATTTATTAACAGATCGGTAACATCCGAACCAAGATCCGCCAAGAGTCCAGACAAAAGCCCCGCCCGACGCCGGAAGTCCGGTGCCGGGCGGGGCCGGGGGTGGAGCGGGGACCGCGAGGCCGAAATCAGCCCTCGGTCGGAGCCGAGACGGAGGGCGGCGTCTGCTGCTCCGCCGCCGCGGTCTTCTTCGTCGCCCGCTTCGCCACGGTCTTCTTGGCCGTCGTCTTCTTGGCGACGGTCTTCTTCGCGGCCGCCGCCTTCTTGGCCGGGGCCTTCTTCGCCGTGGTGGTCGCCTTCTTGGCGGCCGTCTTGCGGACCGCCTTCTTGGCGGGAGCGGGCTCCTCGGCCTCGGCCGGGGCCGGCGCCTCGGGCTCGGCAGCCGGGGTCTCCACGACCACGATGGCGGCCTCGGCCGCGCCTGCCGGGGAACCGGCCGGGGCGGTGGCCTTACGGGTGGCACGCCGGCGGGGGCGGGCCGGCGCGGCCTCGGCCACGGGGGCCTCGGCTACGGGCTCGGGCTCGGCCTCGGCGACGACCGGCTCGGGCTCGGGCTCGGGCTCCACGACCGGCTCCGGCACGGCGACCGGCTCCGGCTCCGGGGCCACCTCGGCCGCGGGGGCCGGGGCGCCCGCCGGGGCGGTGGCCTTACGAGTCGCGCGGCGACGGGTACGGCCCTTCGGCGCGGCCTCCTCGACCGGGGCGGCCTCGACCGTCTCGGCGGCCTCCACGGCCTCGGCGACGACCTCGGCGGCCGGCTCCAGGACCGTGTCGACCGGCTCGGTGACCGGCTCGGCGACGACCTCGGCCACGGGGGCCGGTGCCGCTGCCGGCGCCGGAGCGGCCGTACCGCGCGGGGCCCCCGCCGGAGCGGTCGCCTTGCGGGTGGCGCGGCGGCGGTTGCGACGGCCGCTCAGACCCGCGGCGGCCTCCGCCTCGGCCGGGCTGCTGTACAGCTCCTCGTCCGCGACGAACTCGGGCTCGGGCAGCGCCCGCGGCGCGGCGGCCTCGGCGGCCACCTCGGCCTCGGACTCGAAGGCCTCCGCCTCGACCGTCTCGATCTCGTGCTCGTGCTGGTCGAACTCGGCCTTGCCGGCGCGGCGCTTGGCGCGCTTGCCGTTGCCGCCGATCGCGGTCGGGGTCTCCATGTGCACGATGACACCGCGGCCGTTGCAGTGGACGCAGGTCTCGGAGAAGGACTCCAGCAGACCCTGGCCCACCCGCTTGCGGGTCATCTGGACCAGGCCCAGCGAGGTGACCTCGGCCACCTGGTGCTTGGTGCGGTCGCGGCCCAGGCACTCCAGCATGCGCCGCAGGACCAGGTCGCGGTTGGACTCCAGGACCATGTCGATGAAGTCGATGACGACGATGCCGCCCAGGTCGCGCAGCCGCAGCTGGCGCACGATCTCCTCGGCCGCCTCCAGGTTGTTCCTGGTGACGGTCTCCTCGAGGTTGCCGCCCTGACCGGTGAACTTGCCGGTGTTGACGTCGATGACGATCATCGCCTCGGTCTTGTCGATCACAAGCGAGCCGCCCGAGGGCAGCCACACCTTGCGGTCGAGCGCCTTGGCGAGCTGCTCGTCGATCCGGTACGTCGCGAAGACGTCGACCTCGGAGGTCCAGCGGGACAGCCGGTCGGCCAGGTCCGGGGCCACGTGGTTCACGTAGCCGTGGATGGTCTCCCAGGCGCTGTCACCGCTGACGATGACCTTCGAGAAGTCCTCGTTGAAGATGTCGCGGACGACGCGGACGGTCATGTCCGGCTCGCCGTACAGCAGGCTCGGCGAAGAGGTCGAGATCTGCTTCGACTTCTTCTGGATGTCCTCCCACTGGCCTTGGAGACGCTCGACGTCGCGGCGCAGCTCGTCCTCGCTCGCACCTTCGGCGGCGGTGCGCACGATGACGCCCGCGTCCTCGGGGACGATCTTCTTGAGGATGGTCTTCAGGCGCGCGCGCTCGGTGTCGGGCAGCTTGCGGCTGATGCCGGTCATCGAGCCCTCGGGCACGTAGACCAGGTAGCGGCCGGGCAGCGAGACCTGGCTGGTCAGGCGGGCGCCCTTGTGGCCGATCGGGTCCTTGGTGACCTGCACCAGGACCGACTGGCCGGACTTGAGGGCGGACTCGATGCGGCGCGGCCCGTTGGCCATGCCGAGCGCCTCGAAGTTGACCTCACCGGCGTACAGGACCGCGTTGCGTCCCTTGCCGATGTCGATGAAGGCGGCCTCCATCGACGGCAGCACGTTCTGGACCTTGCCCAGGTAGACGTTGCCGACGTAGGAGGTGGCTTCTTCCTTGTTGACGTAGTGCTCGACGAGCACGTTGTCCTCGAGGACGCCGATCTGGGTGCGCTCGCCGCTCTGGCGGACGACCATGACGCGCTCGACGGCCTCACGGCGGGCCAGGAACTCGGCCTCGGTGATGATCGGCACGCGGCGGCGGCCCTGCTCGCGGCCCTCGCGGCGGCGCTGCTTCTTCGCCTCCAGGCGGGTCGAGCCCTTGATGGACTGGACCTCGTCGGAGGAGGTGGACTCGGCGCGCTCGCGGGCCGGGCGCGGCTCCCGGACCTTGACGACGGTGCGTACGCCCTCCTCCTCGCCCACGGCCTCGGCCGTGACGTCGGTGGGCTCACCGCTACGACGGCGGCGACGGCGGCGGCGACGGCTGGAGCTGGAACCGAGGGCCTCTTCGGACTCCTCTTCTTCCTCCTCGTCGGCCTCCTGCTCGGCAGCGGCCTCCTCCTCGGCGGACTCATCGAGGTCGGCGGCCTCGCCACGGCGGCGGCGACGGCCACCGCGACGGCGGCGGCGCGAGGGGCGCTCGCCCGACTCGTCGCCCTCTTCGTACTCCTCCTCGAGCTCGGCGGCCTCGGCCTCCGGCTCCTCCTCGGCGAGCACCTCGGGCAGGGACATCGGCCCGGACTCGGCGACCGGGGCGGCCTCGGCGGCGCCGCGGCCACGGCGACGGCGGCGGCCGGCCGGCTGCGGGGCCAGGGTCTGGACGGCCTCTGCCTCGATCTCGGCCTCTTCCTCCTCCTCGGCCTCTTCGTCCGGGGCGGCGGCGCGCGCGGCCATGGCGGCCATCGCGGCGGTCTCGGGGGTCTGGAACATCGGCTCGGCGAAGACCGGGGCCTGGAAGACGGCCACGGCGGGACGCGCGGCGCGGCGGGCACGGCCCGGGGCGGCGGGCGCCTCGGCCTCGGCCTCGGCGGCGGGCTGCGCGGGGGCGGCCGGAGCGGCCGGGGCGGAGGACCGGGTGGCGCGGCGGCGGCCGCCGCGCTTCGGGGAGTCCAGCGCGTCGGCGACGGTGAAGGTCCGGGCGGCGGCCTTGGGGGCCTCTTCCACCTCGGCGGGGGCCTCGGCGGCCTCCTCGGCGGGCGCGGCCGGTGCAGCGGGGGCGGCGACGGCGCGCGTGGCACGGCGACGGGCACGCGGGGCCGGGGCGGCGGGCTCCTCGGCGACGGCGGCCGGAGCCTCCGCCACGGGAGCCGGGGCGGGCTCGGCGGCCGGAGCGGCGGGGGCCTCGGCAGCGGGGGCGGCGACGGCGCGGGTCGCGCGGCGACGGGCACGCGGCGCCGGGGCGGCGGACTCCTCGGCGGCGGCAGCGGCAGCGGCAGCGGCCGGAGCAGCGGCCGGCGCCTCGACGACGGCCTCCGCGGCCGGAGCCTCGGGAGCGGCCACGGCACGGGTCGCACGGCGCCGGGTACGGGGGGCGGGAGCGGCCAGGGCCTCCTCCTCGACCACCGGGGCGGCCTCGGCGGCCGGAGCCTCCGGGGCGGCGACGGCGCGGGTCGCACGGCGCCGGGCACGCGGCGCCGGAGCAGCGGGCTCCTCGGCGGCGGCAGCGGCAGCGGCCGGCGCAGCGGCCGGCGCCTCGACGACGGCCTCCGCGGCCGGAGCCTCGGGAGCGGCCACGGCACGGGTCGCACGGCGGCGGGTACGGGCGGGGGCGGCGGCCGGGGCGGCCTCCTCCACGGGGGCGGCCGGAGCGGCCTCGCTCACCGGTGTCGCCTCGGCGGCGGTGGCGCCGGGCGGCCCGGCGGGCCGGGAGGCGGCGCGGCGACGCCTGCGCGGAGGCAGGTTGTCGCTCGGGCTGGTGTTGTCGGCGGTGGTATCGATTTCGTTGTTCGGCATTGCGGGCGGTTCTCCCGTCACGCCCCCGGGCGCCGCGGCTGACTTCCGGTCCGGCACGGCTTCGCGTAATGAGCGCGGAGCCGGCCTCCGGGGCGCGTTCGCCACACGGGAGCTGTAGTCCATGGCCGCCGGTTCCGTACGTATGGTCCGTACGGCCTGGCGGAAGTCTTCAGGTCTGTGCGCTGCCCGACCCAGGTGGCTCCCGAGTGCCAGGGCGGCGCGACGACGACGATCCCTACGCGGCGGGACCTTCCGGCGCCTTCGCGTCGGCGGCTACGGCGGCCGTGGGTGGGGCGGCCGTGACAGCCTCGCGGTCGGGCGCGAGCGGGTCGGTCACCGTGCCGGACTCCTCGTCGAAGAGCCCCTGCGCCAGCCTGGTCACCGCTGAGGGGACCGGCGGCGCCAGGTCGGCCACAGCTCGGAGACCGGACAGGACGTCGTCGGGTCGCACGGCAGGTGTCAGATGCCGAACAACCAGGCGCAGTATCGCACAGGCATGGTCCAGAGGCCTATCAGCCGGGGCCGGAACGGCCTCCAGACTGACGACGGCGGCCCGGGTGTCGAAGGTCCGCATGCCGTTCTTGGTGCGGCGCTGGACCTCCACGCTCTCGGCGTCGAGGAAGGCCGCCACGGCCCGCTCGGCCTCGGCGGGCTGCACGCCGTCCAGGCGCAGCTCCCACACGGAGGCGGTCAGCCGGTCGGCGAGGCCCGAGGTGCGGGCCTCGACGGCGTCGATGATGTCGAGCCCGGTCGGCATCGACTCGTCGAGCAGCTCGCGCAGCTTGTCGGGGTCGCGGGCCTCGGCGAGGCCGATCTCCAGGTACTCGGCCTCGCTGCCGGTCCCGGTCGGGGCGGCGTTGGCGTACGAGACGCGCGGGTGGGGGGTGAAGCCCGCCGAGTACGCCATCGGCACCTCGGCGCGGCGCAGGGCCCGCTCGAAGGCGCGCTGGAAGTCACGGTGGCTGGTGAACCGGAGGCGGCCGCGCTTGGTGTAGCGCAGTCGGATGCGCTGCACCACCGGTGCGGGAGGCGGGCCTTCGGGCTGTCGCTTGCCCAGTGGTTCTTCTCCTTGTGCGGGGCTCCGCGGCTCGCGCGTCGCCCTGAGGTCTTCTCGACCCGCTCCGGCTCACCCCTGCCGTTGGTGCAGGGAGATCTCGTCAGCGGGTGCCGCGTCGGCGGCTGTCGTACTACCCAGAGTACGCGCCCGTGACCTCGCCGGTTCCCGGGGAGGAGTACCGAACAGCGCCCTGGCCACCTCGGCCCGGATCTCCCGGGCGGTGTCGCGGACCGTCCGCCACACCGCGCGCAGGAGGTGCCCGGCCGGCGTCAGCACGTACCGGTACACCTGCGCGAGGGGCCACCCGACGACCACCCAGCCGGCCCACTTGAACGCCCGCCACAGCGCACCGGTGATCACCCCGGCCACGTGCCAGGCCCAGGCGAGGGCCCGCCCGAGGGGGGTCAGCACGTACCGGTAGAGCGGCAGCAGCAGGTGGCGGTGGACCGTCATGGCCGCCCAGGCGATCGCCTGCCCGACCGGCACCACCACATGGCGCCAGGTCAGCGTCGCGAGCCAGGCGATGGCCCGGCCCAGCGGGCGGAGCACGTACGCGGAGAGCACGCGCCCGACCGGGGCGAACACGTACGCGTACGCCCACGAGCCCACCGGCAGGAGGACGTACCGCCACAGCCCGACCCACGGCCACACGAAGACGAGCTTGAGCAGGGTAGAAACGACCCACCCGAGCCCGCGCAGCACGGGCGCGAGGACATACGTCCACACCGGGGCGAGCAGGTGGCGGTGCACGAGGCGCCCGAGCGCGGCGAGCAGGTCCCAGACCACCCGTACGGGCAGCACGACCAGCACCGCGATGATCTTCACGGGTATCCGCACGATCCCGACCAGGCAGCCGTCACCACGGTGCGCGAGCTGCGGCTCTTCGTTCTCCATGCCCTGAAGGACACCCGGACGGCCCCGACTGTTGCGGGACGCCAGTGACGATTCGGTCACGCCGCGGGCGACGGCCCGTTCGATACCAGCGGTCGCTTCAGTCCGTCAAGCCACGTGATTCCGGGTCGTGACGCGGTGCGCCTGCCGGGGGGTACTGGAGAGACCCTTTCCACCCGTCTCACCAAAGGAGAATCTCAATGACCGTGTCAAGCCGCCTGCGTGA
>NZ_JAGGOZ010000108.1 GCF_018614075.1 Streptomyces sp. ISL-94
TAGCTAACAAAGCCCTACTAGCAAGAGCCGACGGATCTCGCAGTCGCAGGCGTGGGGCGATGATGCCCAGCAGGCCAGAGGTCGCCCGACCACCCCCTTATCGCTCGGCCCCCACCGGGCCGACGTAAGGGCGAACACGGGGGCCGTCGGGGGCGCGTCCGCTGGGTGCTCGTCGGACCGGCCGCAGTGCACGGAGGGACGTCGCCCTAGCCCGCGCTGTAGACCCGTACACCGCCTACGTACGTCTCCAGGGTGCGGATGGAGTGCAGTTCGGCAGCGGCCGCGGCGAAGGGGTCACGGTCCAGGACCGCGAGGTCGGCGAGATGACCGACGGCGATCACACCGGCCTCGTCCTGGTGGTTGACCCACGCCGAGCCGGCCGTGTACGCGGCGAGGGCGTCGGTGAGGGCGAGCCGCTGCTCGGGCAGGAAGGGGGGGCGCAGATCCGGTTCGCCCAGTTCCTCGGCCCACACCTGGCGGTTGACGGCGACGTGGATGCCGTGCCAAGGGTCCGGACTCGAGACGAACCAGTCGCTGCCCGCCGCGAGCACCGCACCAGCCGCGTGCAGGGCGCCGAACGGATATTGGCGCCGCCCGCGTTCTTCGCCGAGGAAGGGCAACGTCAGCTCGTCCATGGCGGGTTCGTGCGCGGCCCACAGCGGCTGCATGTTCGCGGCGGCGCGCAGTGTGCGGAAACGCGGGATGTCGTCGGGGTGCACCACCTGGAGATGGGCCAGGTGGTGACGCAGGCCGGTGTGGCCGTGCACGGCCACGGCCGCCTCGAGCGAGTTCAGCGCCTCGCGGACCGCCCGGTCGCCGAGGGCGTGGAAGTGGATCTGGAAGCCGTGCCCGTCGAGGGCGATCACGGCGTCGCGGAGCAAGGCCGGGTCGACCATGGAGATCCCGGCGTTGTCGCCCGGACAGCCGCAGGAATCCAGGTAGGGCTCGAGCATGGCGGCGGAGAAGTTCTCCACCACGCCGTCCTGCATGATCTTGACGCTGCCGGCAGTGAAGCGCCGGCCTTGGGCGGCCTTCTCGCGTCGGGCGAGCAGTGAGTCGAGCTGGCCGAGGTCCTGGTCCCGTTCCCACCAGAGCGCTCCGCGTACGCGGGCGGTCAGTGAGCCGTCGGCGTCGCAGGCGAGGTAGGTGTCGAGGGGGTCGGGGAAGCCCGCGTACGCGCCGACGAGCGCGTCCTGCCAGCCCGTGATCCCGAGCGAGTGCAGCAGTTCCTGGGCGGCGAGGAGCCCGGCGCGGGCCTCGGCCGCCGAGGGAGCGGGGGCGAGCGTCCCGACCAGCGCCATGGCGCCCTCGTGCAGTACGCCGGTGGGTTCGCCCGCGGCGTCGCGTTCGATGCGGCCGTCCGCGGGGTCGGGGGTGCGCCGGTCGAGCCCGGCCAGGGCGAGGGCGCGCGAGTTGACCCACGCCGAATGTCCGTCGCGGACCGGGAAGTAGGCGGGCCGGTCGGGAAGGATGTCGTCGAGCTGGTCGCGGTGCGGCAGGCCGCCGGGGAAGGCGTCGAAGGACCAACCGCTGCCCTGGATCCAGGGCGCCTCGGGATGGGCGGCGGCGTGGGCGGCAATCGTGTCACGGTACTCCCGGGCGCTGCGGCCCGGGCTCAGATCGCAGCCGAGCATTCCGATCCCGGCGATCACCGGATGTACGTGGGCGTCGGTGAACCCGGGCTGCACGAACCGGCCGCCGAGGTCGGTCACCTCGGTCCGCGGACCGATGAGCTCGCGGATCTCCCGGTCAGTGCCGAGGGCGGTGATCCGCCCGCCGGTGACGGCCAGCGCCGAGATCCGGTGGCGTACCGGGGAGGCGGTCCAGACGGTGCCGTTGAGGAGGACGAGGTCTGCGTGGCGCATGTGCGGGCTCCGGTGGGTGACGGGTCGGTGAGGAGGGGCTGGTCACAGCTGGGAAGAGGGCGGCGCGGTGAGCGAGAGGGGTGAGGTCAGGTGGGGGCGGACGTAGCCGCGTCCGCCCCCGGGGCGCGGTGGTCAGCCCCCGGCGGCAACCGGTGCCGGCGCGGGCGCGAGGGGAGCCGGCGGCTGCGTGAAGTAGGCGGCCCTGCGCCGGTAGCGGGTCCACACGGCGGCGGGAACGCCCAGGGCGATGACGGTGAGGGGCAGTACGGTGAGGAAGCGCCCGTTCTCGGCGTCGAAGGCCAAGTGGTCCACCGAGGTCCACTGCTGATAGGCCGCCAGAGCGCCGAGCAGCAGCAGGGCCACGCCGCCGAGCAGCGACAGCAGGCCCACGACGAGCGCGTCTCGGATCCGGCCGCGCAGTTCGTGGCGGAAGGTGACGACGCAGGCTATGCCGCCGACCCCGTACATCAGCGAGACCAGGATGCCGACCGAGTTGACCACGGCGACGACCACTTCGGACAGCGAGCCGACGGCGAGCCCCGCGAGCGTTACTCCGATGGCGAGGGCCGCGATCCGCACGGTGGAGGTGACCGGCGTGCCCCATGCGGGGTGCAGCCTGGTCCAGCTCGTGCCCAGGACACCGTCGCGGCCCATGGCGAGCGTGAGACGGGCCCCGGCGATGACGCTCGACTGCATGCAGGCCACGGTGGCGAAGAGCATCGCGGCGAGGGCGGCGGCCGCGCCGGTGGTCCCGTAGAAGGTGCGGGCCAGTTCGGTGACACCGGACAACGGGTCCGCGAGCTGCTCGGGCTTCAGCGCGTGCAGGAAGCCGGTGGCCGAGAAGAGGAAGAACCCGGTGGTGACCAGGATCGCGATGATTCCGGCGCGGCCCGAGGAGCGGACCGAGGTCGACTCCTCGACCACGGAGAAGGCGCTCTCCCAACCCCAGAACATGTACGCCGCCATCACGGTCGCTCCGAGCAGCGTGAGAGTGTCGGGGAAGGCGAACGGCGAGAACCACGAGGCGGAGACGGGGGCCGCGTCGCCCCGGGCGAAGGCGGTGATCACGATGGCGGTGACCACGAGCGCGGAGATGCCGAGCAGCAGGCTCTGAACGACGGTGGCGCCTTTCACCCCCCGCAGCGCGCTCAGCACGATCAGGCCGCTCCACACCACACCGGTGACGGTGACCGCGAGGGAGTCGTCCGGGGAGACGGCCCTGACGCCGGCCTCGGCGAGCAGGCCGAGGGTGAACTGCCCGGTGAGCTGGCCCGCGTACGACAGGAACAGGATGTTGGTGGCGACCGATGTCCACCCCGTGAGATAGCCGGTCCAGGGACCGAGCGCTCGGCGCACCCAGACGTACGCCGTGCCGCAGTTGGGGTCGCGGGCGGCGAGCCGGGCGTAGCCCCCGGAAACGGCCAGGATCGGCAGGGCCGCGAGCAGGAAGGCGGCGGGCATCGCGGTGCCGGCGAGTGCGGCGAGGAAGGCGAGGCCGATGCCGACGCTCACGGTGGGGCTGATGTTGGCCAGCGCGATGACCACGCCGTGCCGGGTGCTGAGGGTCTTGCGGAACGCGGCGACGGGCGCCTCGCCGGTGGCAGGTCTTCCCTGGTCCATGAGCAGCACTCCTCGGTTCTGGGTGCCCCGCAGACAACCGCTCGCCGTACTATTTTGTCAACGGTGTGGGTAAAAGATTTCCCGCCGGGCGACAGGGCTTGCGGAAGCGCTGTCCGGCCTGGTCTGATCGCCTCATGGCAGCACGAGGCAGGGGCCGTCCCCCCAAGGTGGAGCTGGACCTGCGGATCATCGTGGACGCCGCGCTCGCGCTGACCGACGACGAAGGCGCGGCAGGGCTCAGCGTGCGGCGGCTCGCTGCCCGGCTGGGGGTCGACCCCTCCGCCCTGTACCGCTACGTCAGGGACAAGGACGAACTCCACCTGGCCCTGGCCGACCGCCTCTTCGAGGAGACCCTGACGGGGTTCCAACCGTCGGAGAGCTGGCGCGACACGCTGCGCGACCTTGCGCTGCGCACGCGGGAGATCGCCCTTCGCCATCCCGGCGCGGCGGTTCTGGCCACCTACCGCACGACCCGGCGCCCTGGCGAGATGCGGATCGTGGAGCACATCCTGGCGGCCTTCGGCCGAGCCGGATGCTCCCCCGCACTGGCTGCCGTCCTGCACCGGGTCTACGGAGACTTCTCCTTGGCCTGGGCCGGCATGGACGCGGCGTTCGAGACGCTGGACGGCGCCGCCCGGACGGGCGACGAGCAGGCCTGGACCCGCGAGTACCCTGCGGCCGACCCGGCCGCCTTCCCGGCCATCGCACGCAGTGTGGCCTACATGGCCCGGCTGGACGGGACGACCGTGTTCCTCGCGGCGCTGGAGATCTTGCTGGACGGGCTCGCAGCGCGGATCACGGCGGAGGCCGCGGGCCGGCGCCTCGACGCACCCGGCGAACCGGCGGCCGGGCCAACGACGGTGCAGCCGCCGCAGTGAACACCAAGACCAGGCATCAATGCACTTGGATACCCGCGCCGTACGGTGTTCCACCGCTGTGGCAGATGGCGGTGCTGGTGGTACCGACCCGGCGCCACGTGGGGTCGTAGACGGTGTAGTCCCGGGCCAGGGGCCTGTCGCACCTGGTGTACACGCGGAACTCGCCGGTGCCGTTCGTGCACGTACCGGCCGCGGTGGTACGGGACTTGTACCACGTACGGCAGTCGTACGGGTCCGCGGCCGCAGGGCTCGCCCCGGCCATCGCCAGCCCGGCGCCCAGGGCCAGCGAGGTCATCAGGCATCCGACGCGCTTCATCCACGGCCCCCGATCGAGAGGTTCATCTGAGGCGTCGCGCCGCTCGCACGTCGAAGACCCCGAACGCCTCCACTATCCGCGCGCCGGCCGGCCACCACAAGCCCGCGCGGAGCACCACCGGAACGCAGGGCCGGCCCTGGGGGCGGTGAGACGGTGGTGGCGTGCCGGCCCCCACCACGGTGCGCCGGCCCCCACGACGGCCCGGGATTTCGCCGGCTCTCAGCGGCCGATGCCGCCGTAAACGAGATGCCGCTGGGAGGCGACGCCTATCGGGCCTCCCGACGACAGGTCAGCCACCCAGCGGCGCCTTCCGGACGTTCGTACCGCCGGGACCCTGTTCCGTGATAGCAGGCCGGTGTTCGGGGCACCCGGGGCAGTGGCTGCTCTGTGCAGACCGTGCTACCCACCACGAACCGGGAGGAACACCCATGCTGATCACGGTCACCCGCTCCGGAGGGTTTGCCGGCTTCGAGAAGCTCCGCGCACTCGACACCTCGGGCCGCGCGGACGCGGCGGAGCTGGAGGAACTCGCGCGACGGGCCGTCACCCCCGTGGCCGACGGCTACCACTACCGGATCACCGTCGACGACGAGGTACTCGACCTTGAGGACCCTTGCCTCTCCGACGCCCAGCGGACACTGATCCGCACCGTCCTCGACGAAGGCGCCTGACCGGCGGTCTGAACCGCATCACCTCTCGCCGTCTGCTCCCGTGGTGCGTTGCCGGCAGGGAATCGTTCATCCGCCCATGGAACCGCCCGACGACACAACACGCGTTCAAACAGCAGGCCGGCGGCGAAGGCGCGCAGGGCGTCTTCCCGGTAGAGCTCGCGCTGTGTACCGATACGGGCTTCGGTGAGGCCGTCGGTGTAGAGGAGGAGGGTGTCGCCGGGAGGGTGTCGCCGGGGCCGAGCGTGGTCTCGGCGGAGGTGAAGCTGTTCGGCCGCGGCCTGGGCCGTGTCACCGGCTGAGCAGCTCGTCCAGATGCTCATCGAGGTGTGCGCTCTCGGCATCGGCCGGGACCATTGCGTACGTCTGGCACAAGAAAGCGGCCACACCGTCGGCATCTGCGAGGAGCACCGCCCGGCCCTGGCCGTCCGGGACTGCTCCGCGCAGCTCGATGCGGAGCGCTCGCCTGGCCGCGCCGCCCACGGGCCGGAATCTCACGTCCCCCTCGCCCACCGGCCGGTGAAGTCCGTCGGCCAGCATCTGCCGCTCGAAGTGCCAACACGCCAGCGGCGTACCGGCGTGAAGAATCGCCGCCCGCACGGCGACCGGGTCCGTCACGGTGTAGGAAAGGTGCACTAGCAGCGGCACGCCGTCGGCGGTGGCGAGGCGTGCGCTGATCGCAGCGGTCATGCGGGACGTCACAGAAGGCCTCCACAAGGACGGGCACCTGCCGGCGGGTGCTGGACGCACGTGTGCCCACTCTCGCTCGGACCACACCACCCCTTCCGGGTGAATCATCAGCCGGCCCGCTCAGGCCGTGGCCGCCGTTCATGCGGAGCCCGGGCAGCGTGTTCGGGGCCGCGCCGGCGGAGCGCCCGCACCAGGCGCGTCGCTGCGAGGGAGGGGCCCTGCGCGCCTGTCCTCGGGGAGCGCTGCCCCGCCGGGCGCCTTGCCGCGAGCGGCCTGCAGCCTCCTCCGATCCGCCCACCGCACAGAACGCCTTGGACGTGGTGGTGGACGCGGGCCGAGACGCCTTGGAGGAACTGCGCCGGCTGCTCGGCGTGTTGCGGGTCGGCCCCGAGGGTGAGAGCACCGCGCCGCCGCTGCGGCCGCTGCGAGGCATCGACCGCATCCCCGAACTGGCCGAACGGGTGGGGTCGGCGGGCGTCGGGGTGCGGATGCGTACGGAGGGTGTGGTGCGGCCGCTGGGCCCGGGGCTGGAACTGTGTACTGAGCGGGGGTGCGCGGCCGGGGGGCGGGTTCGAGGTGCGTCTGGCACTGCCGCTCGCGGCGGCCCAGCGGTGACGGTCAGGACCGCAGGGCCACAGACGCAGCACGCGCAACGACCGCAAACGAAGGCCGAAGGCCAGGGGACTTCCTGTGATCAACATCCTTGTCGTGGACGATCAGGACCTCAGCTGTTATGCGCCGGCTCCTCCTTCGGCGGTGAAGCGCGTGGCCGTGAGGGCTTCGGCTCCCAGGGCCCGGATCTCGGCCGGCAGCCGGGGGTTGGTGACGCCCTTGACGAGGTGTCCCGCGACGCCGACCGCGGCCATCTCGGTGCACGGGCCTTGGTCACCGTAGGCGGAGAACGCCAGGATGCGGACGCCGGGGACGGCGCGGATGATCTGCTGGGCGGTGTACGGACCGCCGCCGCCGGGGAAGCGCACGTCGAGCACCACGACGTGCGGCTGTTGGGCGGTGGCGAGTCGGATCGCCTCGTCGGCGTCAGCCGCGCTGCCGACCAGGGTGAGGTCGGGCTGGGCCCCGACGACCTCCGCCGGCGCCGCGCGCAGCATGGTGTTGTCGTCGCAGACCAGCACCCGCAGGTGGCCCCTGGGCGTGGCGGGCGGGGTCACGACGGCCCCTGGGGGGCAGTCCGGGAGTCGAAGCTCCTGACGGGTGCACCGGGCAGCGGTTCATCCAGCACCCCGGTCGGCAGGTCGGGCACCCAGAACTCCACGGTGGTGCCGGTCCCGGGCTCGCTGCGAAGTGTCCACCAGCCGCCGGCGGTCTCGGCCCGCTCCCGCATCTCCATCAGCCCGAAGTGCTCGTGCAACTTGCGGCCGACCGCCGGGTGTCCGCTGCCGTCGTCGGCCACTCGGACCAGCAGGCCCCGGTTATCGGTGTTGACGCTGACCCGCACGGTGCGCGCTCGGGCGTGCTTGCGCACATTCAGCAGCGCCTCCTGCACGATGCGGAAGATGGTGACCGCGGTCTCGGGGGCCGGTTCCTTCACCAGGTTGTGTTCCAGGGACGACTCAAGACCCCAGCTCCCGACCACCACGTCGTTGAGGTGCTGGGACAGCGACTCGACCAAGCCGTGCCGGTCGATGCCGGGCGGCTGGAGACGGAAGGTGAGGTTACGCAGGCGACCCACCGCCTCGCGCACCGACGCGTCGAGCTGGAGGAGTTCACGCGCGTAGGGCTCGTCGGCCCGTTCGGCGAGGAGCTGTAGCCGCATGCCGACGGCGACCATGGCCTGGATGGAATCGTCGTGCACATCCCAGGCGATGCGGCGGCGTTCCAGCTCCTGTGCCTGCACCAGGTGGGCGAACAGGCGGCGGCGTTCGGTGAGCGCCTGCTCGGCGGCGCGGCGCTCGGTCATGTCCCGGGTGACCTTGCCGAAGCCGCGCAGTTCGCCGGTCTCGTCGAAGAGGGGGGTGATCACCACG
Organism: Streptomyces sp. ISL-94; assembly: GCF_018614075.1. Lineage (GTDB taxonomy): Bacteria > Actinomycetota > Actinomycetes > Streptomycetales > Streptomycetaceae > Streptomyces. The sequence continues at coordinate 8,023 of NZ_JAGGOZ010000108.1, forward strand.
TTGGCCCAGAAGCGGGAGCCGTCCTTGCGGATGCGCCAGCCCTCGTCCTCCAGCCGGCCGTCGACGATGGCCTCTTCAAGCTCGCGGTGGGGTTTGCGGGCAGCGATGTCCTCGGGCGGGTAGAAGACCGAGAAGTGTTTGCCGATGATGTCTGCGGCACGATAGCCCTTGATCCGCTCGGCGCCGGCGTTCCAGCTGGACACGCGGCCTTCGGGGTCGAGCATGAAGATGCCGTAGTCGAGGACGCTCGTGACCAGCAGGGTGAACGCCGTCTCGGTCGGAGCGAGGACGCTGCCTTGTTCGGCGGGGCTGTTCCCGGTCACCGGAGAAGGCCCTCACGGCGGGCCACGGCGACCGCCTCCAGTTGGGAGCGGGCGTCGAGCTTCTCCAGGACCCGCTGGACGTGGTTCCTGGCGGTGTTGCGGGCGACGCCGAGCCGCTGACTGATCTCGGCGGTGCCCAGGCCGTCGCCGAGCAGGCCGAGGGTCTCGCGCTCGCGCGGGGTGAGGGTGGTGCCCAAGCCGGCGGTTCGGCCGGTCAGCCGGTCCAGCGCTCCGCTGAGCAGCCCCTTGCTGAAGGCCACTTCCCCCGCTGCCACCAGGCGTACGCCGTCCTGGAGTTCACTCAGGTTGCCGACCTTGAGGATGAGTCCCGAGCCACCGGCCTCGGCGACGTGGGCGGCCACCGCCGGTGTCCCCTCGCCGGTCAGCACCAGTACCCGGGTGCCGGGGGCGGCGGCCTTGAGCGTGGTGATGGCGGCGATGCCGTCACCGTCGGGCAGTCGCCGGTCCAGCACCACCACGGCGGGGCGCAGCCGGGCGGCGTCGGCCAGCGCGTCCTTCAAGGACAGGCTGCGGCCGACCACCTCCAGGTCGTCGGTGCGGTCCAGGGCGAGCCGGATCGCCTCGGCCACCATGTCGTGATCCTCGACGAGCAGGATCGTGATGCGCCCATCAGCGGTGCGCGGCACGGCATCCGGTGTGGTCTGCGGTGTCGAAGGCATCAGACGGTCCTCGGTGGTAGACGCGGCACGGCGTCGGAGAACAACTCGTCGACGCTTGTGAGGGCGAACAGTCGGGCAACCTGCGCGCAGGCGCCCTCCACGCGCACCTCGGTGCCGATCCTATCCGCTGCGGTTTTGGCCTCCAGCAGCACGTTGAGCCCAGCGCAGTCGCAGAAGCGCAGGCCCCACAGGTCGAGCACGACACAGCGGGGCCGCCACGCAAAGCAGTGGGCGACGGCGGCACGCAACTGCGCGGTACCGTCCAGGTCCAGCTCGCCGACGAGCCGGAGACCGGCCACGTCGGCGTCGAGAGCGGTGCTGACCTGGAACGACGGGCCGGTCACGTTGCGTCTTCTCTCATGCGGCAGCCCCCAGCCTGGGTAATGGGCACCAGCCAAGAGTAGTGAATCTGCACTAGAAGTGAACCCGTTCTCCTGGCGGATCACCACCGCACGGCCGGATCAGCGCAAAAGCGCAGGACGGCAGGGGACGCGAACCCGTGATCGTTCCGAACGGGCTGGATACGCTGCTGCGGGGGGAAAGCCAGGGGACAGGGCCCCGGCAGCGCTACCGGCACAAGGCAGCGGCGCGGAGCCCGAGCGGTGAGGCTTCGGCGGCTCCGGGGTGGAGACGGGGCGCCCTGTGTCGCTCGCGCTCGATCTCGGAGAAGCCGCAGACCGTGCGGGACACCGGCTCGGCTCCGTCCAGGCTCCGCGCAGTCGGCCGGCCCGCGGAGGGCAGCGACCAGCGGCGCGCTGAACCCTCAGGAACGTCCGTCAGCGCGCCGCTCCCCGAACGCGCCCGCGGAGGGATCAGGGACCGGTACTGACGGCGGTGTGGGGTCAGTTGATCCTGCTCCTGCCAGTCGCTTCGCGGTGGCGACGGCCTCGGTGCGCCCCCGCGGTGACGGCTACGCGTCGCGCATGTGACTCGTGCGTTCTGCACACCTCACTGGTGACAGGCGTGACTGTCGCGGCGCACGCCCCGCGTGACACCGTCGTTCCTGTCACCGACCGAGGGAGCAGAAGTGAACAAGGGGTACGCCGCATTCTGCGACGCGGACCGCTGGTTCTACGAGGCGCCGTACCGGCGGACCGAGGAGAGCTACCGGGCAGCCCTCGCCCCCGTGCCCGGGGGCTGGCAGTCACACCGCAGCGGGGACTGGCTCGCACTGCGCCCCCTGGACGCCGAACTCCCCTCCCAGGGCTGGAAGATCCACGTCTCGGCCCGCCTGGACAACGCCGAGTCCGTGCTCGACCGGGTCCACGCCTACTGCACCGAGCGGCGGATCGCCTTCAAGTTCGTGCCCGGCCGCTACCTGCTGCACCTGCGGAACGCGAAGTACGCCGACCGGGCGGCCAGCGGGAAGTTCATCACCGTCTACCCCGCTGACGAAGAGCAGTGCCGACGCGTCGCCGACGACCTGGACCGGCTGCTGGAAGGCGAGCCCGGCCCCTCCATCCTCAGCGACCTCCGCTGGAACGACGGCCCGGTCCACCTGCGGTACGGCAGCTTCACCCTGCGGCACTGCTACGACGAGCACGGCGATCTGGTCCCCGCCCTGGAAGCACCCGACGGCACCCTGGTGCCGGACATACGCGCGCCGGTCTTCCGGCCGCCCGCCTGGCTGGCCCTGCCGGACTTCCTCCGCCCCCATCTGGAACGGCGTGCCGCACTCACCCTCGACGGGATGCCGTGCACGGTGGAGCGGGCCCTGCACTTCTCCAACGGCGGCGGCGTGTACGCCGGACGCGACACCCGCACCGGTGAGCCGGTGGTGCTCAAGGAGGCGCGGCCCTTCGCAGGGCTGGCCTCCGACGGGGCGGACGCGGTGACCCGGCTGCAGCGGGAACGCAGAGCCCTCGACGCGCTGGCCGACCTGGACTGCGTACCGTCCGTGCACGGCACCTTCACCGTCGGGGACCACCACTTCCTGGTCCTGGAGTACCTGCGCGGCCGCCCCCTCAACAGCTTCTTCGCCCGGCGCCACCCGCTGATCGAGGCCGACCCCGATCCCGCGGAGCTCGTCGCATACACCGCGTGGGCGATGAAGGTCCACCGGCGGGTGACGGACGCCGTCGAGGCCGTACACGCCCGCGGCATCGTCTTCAACGACCTGCACCTGTTCAACATCATGGTCGACGAAGACCCGGAAACGGGCGAGCCCTCCGTGGCGCTGCTCGACTTCGAGGCCGCCGCACACGTGGACGAGGGCCTGCGGCAGACGGTCGCCAACCCGATGTTCGTGGCCCCGTCCGACCGGCGTGGCTTCGCCGTGGACCGCTACGCGCTGGCCTGCCTGCGGCTCGCGCTGTTCCTGCCGCTGACGAGCCTGCTCGCCCTGGACCGGGCGAAGGCCGCACACCTCGCCGACATCGCCGTCGCGCAGTTCCCCGTCCCCCGCGCGTTCCTTGACGAGGCGGTCGCGGAGATCGTCGCCGGGCCAGGGGACCAGATCTCCGGGCCGCGGCGGACGCCGGCCCCGGCACGGCCCTACCTGCCGGTGGAACCCGGCGACTGGCCGGCCGCCCGGGCCTCCATGACCGCGGCCCTGCGCGCCAGCGCCACCTTCGGCCGCACGGACCGGCTCTTCCCCGGTGACATCACGCAGTTCACCACCGCGGGCGGCGGAACCACCTTCGCCGCCGGCGCGGCCGGCGTGCTGTACGCGCTCTCCGAGACCGGAGAGCCCCCGTGGCCGGAAGCCGAGGAGTGGCTGCTCGCCCGGGCCGGCGACCTCGCGTCCGGCACCCCGCTCGGCTTCTACGACGGCCTGGCCGGGCTCGCCTGGACCTTGGAACGCCTCGGGTACCGCGACCGTGCGCTGGCCCTCGCCGACCGGCTGCTGGACCAGCCGTGGCAGTCGGCGGGAGCCGACCTGCACGGCGGCCTGGCCGGGATCGGGCTGGCGCTGGACTCCCTGGGCACGTCCACCGGCGACGGACGGCTGCACGCGGCGGCCCTGCGGTGCGCCGAACTCGCGGCCGGCAAGCCGCCCGCACCCAAGCGGGCCGGGCTGCTGCACGGCCGCAGCGGACCCGCCCTGCTGTGCCTGCGCCTGTACGAACGCACCGGCGACCGGGCGCTGCTGGCGCAGGCCGCGACGGACCTGCACCGCGACCTGGACCGGTGCGTGACCGGCGCGTCCGGCACCCTCCAGGTGGACGAGGGGTGGCGCACGATGCCCTACCTCGGCGCGGGAAGCGTCGGCATCGGCATGGTGCTGGACGACTGGCTGGAGCACGCCGCCGACGAGCGGTTCGAGGAGGCCAGAACCGCGATCGTACGCGCGGCCCAGGCGACCTTCTACGCCCAGCCGGGCCTGTTCCGCGGAGCTGCCGGCATGGTCCTGCACCTGGCACGGACCACCACACCCCCGGACGCCGCGGACCGGCCCGGCACCCGCGCCGCGGACGTCGCCCGCCAGACCGAGGCGCTGGCCCGCCACGCGATCGACTACAGGGGCCATCTCGCCTTCCCGGGTGAGCAGCTGATGCGCCTGTCCATGGACCTGTCCACGGGCACGGCCGGCGCGCTCCTCGCCCTCGGCAGCGCCGCGCCCGGCGGGCGCGCGCACCTGCCGTTCCTTCCGCCGCCGCGGCTCACCGCGGCGGCCCCAGAGCCGGCACCCGTACCGGGCGCCGTGACCCATCGAAACACCCAATGAGAAAGAGGAATCTGACATGACGCTTCTCGATCTGCAGTCGATGGAAACCCCCAAGGCCGAGGTCACCGAGGCCGGAGAGCTCACGGGCGGCGGAAGCCGCGCCAGCCTGCTCCTCTGCGGCGACAGCAGCCTGAGCGTCACGACCTGTAACTGATCAGGTCTCTCCGGGCCCGGGCGGTCATCCGCCCGGGCCCGCACCACACCCCGGGAGCCCCCCGCCCATGACACCGCCCGCACCCGCCGACGAGGCGTCGGCCGCCGCCGCAGCCGACCGGGCGCTCCTGGATGCCGCCCGGCACAGCTCCGGCCGTACCGCGGCCGCCGCCGGCTGCTCGCTGGCCGCCGTCGGCGCGGCCCTCGCCGAGCCGGCCGTCCTCGGCCACACCCTCGACCTCCTGCTGCGCGGTGACCCTGTCGGCGGCCGCTGGACCCTGTGGTGCGCGCTGCTGATCACCGCGGAGGTGTTCCTCGACGCCGCGACCGTACGGCTCACGGGCGCCATCGACGCGCGCTCCACCGCCTGGCTGCGCCGCCGCGGGCTGGTGCGGCTCCTGCGCACCGCCCCGCACCACGCGGCCCGCCACGCCCCGGGCGAGGTCTCCGCCCGGCTGACCGCGCACGCCACCGAGGCCGGGACGGTACCGGCGGCCGTCGCGACCGGCGCCGCGACCGTGCTGCCACCGCTGGGCGGGCTGGTCGCCCTGTTCGTGATCGACGTATGGACCGCGCTGGCGTTCCTCGCCGGGCTACCGCTGCTGGCCGTGCTGCTACGGGTGTTCGCCCGCGACTCCGGAGCCACGGTCAGCCGCTATCAGCAGGTGCAGCTGTCCCTGGCCGGCCGTCTGGTCGAGGCCCTGTCGGGCGCCCGGACGATCGCCGCCGCCGGCACCGCCGACCGCGAACGGCGGCGGATCCTCGCCCCCCTGGCCGAACTGGGCCGGGAAGGACGGCAGATGTGGCAGATCTACGGGGCCACCATGGCCCGTACGGCAGCGCTCGTCCCGCTGCTCCTGTACGCCGTCGTCGGGGTGGGCGGTCTCCGGCTGGCGGCCGGGGCACTGAGCGTCGGCGGCCTGCTCGCCGTCCTGCGCTACGCCGGCCTCGCCGCCGGGATCGGCGCGGTGACCGGCCGGCTGGCCGCGATCGTGCGCGGCCGGGCCGCCGCCCGGCGCACGGCGGCCCTCTTCGGCCTGCCCGAACTGACGCAAGGAGCAGCCGGACTGCCGCCGGGCGGGCCGGGCGTGCTGGAGCTGCGGGGGGTCCGGCTGGTGCGCGACGGGACCGTCGTACTGCACGACGTCGACCTCCGCGTGCCGGGCGGGTCCACCGCCGCCGTCGTGGGCCGCTCCGGTTCCGGGAAGTCGCTGCTCGCCGCGGCCGCCGGGCGGCTCACCCCTTGCGACGGCGGCCGGGTGCTGCTGGACGGAGTACCCCTGGAGGAACTCTCGCAGGGGGCGCTGCGCCGCGAGGTCGGATACGCCTTCGGCCGTCCCGCACTGTTCGGTGAGACCATCGAGCAGGCCATCGCCTTCGGGCCGGACTCGCGGCCCGGTCCCGCGGCCGTGCGCGAGGCGGCCCGGCAGGCCGCGGCCGACCCGTTCGTACGGCGCCTTCCCGACGGGTACGAGACGGCGGTCGCGCGCACCCCCATGTCCGGAGGCGAACGCCAACGCCTCGGTCTGGCCAGGGCGTTCTACCGGGCCGGACGGCTGCTGGTGCTGGACGACGCCACCTCCGGGCTCGACACCGTCACGGCGGCCGAGGTGGAGCGGGCGCTCGCATGGCAGGTCCGCCCGGGCACCCGCCTCGTGGTGGCGCACCGGGTGTCCGCCGCCGCTCGCGCCGACCTCGTCGTCTGGCTGGATTCGGGCCGGGTCCGGGCCACGGGCACGCACGCCGAGCTGTGGGCCGACCCCGCGTATCGGGCGGTGTTCGCGGCCGAGGAGGCATCGGATCCCGGACCGGAGCCGGACGCCGGGCGGGTGTCGGACGCCGGACGGGTGTCGGACGCCGGACGGGCACTGGACGCCGGGCGGGTGTCGGACGCCGGGCCGCAGCCGGACGCCGGACCGGCCCCGGGCGCCGGACCGGCCCCGGGCGCCGCCGGGCGGGAGGCCGTACGGTGAGCGAGACCGGAACCTGGCGCCGGGTCGGGGCCGAGGGCCGCCGCTTCCTGCGCGGGCACCTCCCGGCCCTGGGCCGGCTCGCCCTGTGGTCCCTGCTGGAGTCCGCGCACACCTTCCTCGGCGGGTACGCGGTCGCCCGCGCCCTCGACGACGGCTTCCTCGCCGGCCACACCGCCGCCGGCCTCGGCTGGCTCGGTGTGGCCGGCGCGGGCGCGCTCGTCGGAGCGCTCGCCCTGCGCGGGGTCTTCGCCGGGCTGGCCGGGCTGGTGGAGCCGTTGCGCGACGGCCTGGTCCGGCGGGCGGTGGGCCAGGCGCTGGAACGGGCGGTGGCCGACCCGGCGCGGGCAGGCGGGTCCGGCGCGGTCTCGCGGCTCACCCAGCAGACCGAGATGGCCCGCGACTCCTTCGCCGGACTCGTCCTGACCGCACGATCGTTCGCCTTCACCGCCGTGGGCGCGCTGGCCGGCCTGGCCGTGCTCTCGCCGGCGCTGGTGCTGTTCGTGCTGCCCCCCCTGCTGCTCGGGGCGGCCTGCTTCGCGGGCACGCTGCACCCGATGGCGCGGCTCCAGCGCGCCGCCCTCGACACCGACGAGGCGCTGGCCGCGCGCACCGGTGAGCTCGCCGCGGGGCTGCGCGACGTCGTGGCCTGCGGGGGTGCCGAGGCGGCCGGGGGCAGGATCGAGGTGCTCGTCGCCGCGCAGGAGCGGCTGACCGGACGGCTGGCCCGCTGGACGGCCTGGCGCACGCTGGCACTGGGGGCGGCGGGCCGGCTACCGGTGGTGGCCCTCCTGGCGGGTACGCCGTGGCTGCTGGCGCACGGGGTCAGTACGGGGGCGCTCGCCGGGGCGCTGACGTACCTCGTCCAGTCCCTGCTGCCCGCGCTCGACTCCCTGATGACGGCGGTGGGCTCGGCGGGCACCCGGCTGCTGGTGGTCCTGGACCGGTTCTGCGCGCCGGTCCCGAAGACCGGCGCGCCGGACGCCGCCGGCCTGCGGGCCGCCCCCGGCCTGCGCGCGGCCCCCGCCCCGGCGGCCGCAGTCTCCGCCCGGGCCGGGGTGCCGTTCCCTCGGGCCGCGGCGGGCGCTCCGTCGCCCCACGGCGGGGCGGCGGTCGAGGTGCGCGGGCTGCGCTTCGCGTACGGGCCCGGGGCCCGGCCCGTGCTCGACGGCCTCGACCTCGTGGTCCGTCCGGGCGAACACCTCGCGGTGGTGGGGCCGAGCGGGATCGGCAAGTCGACGCTCACCGCCCTGCTCGCGGGACTGCTCCCGCCGGACGGCGGCTCGGTACTGCTGGCCGGTGCCCCCGCCCGGCAAGCGCCGGAGGCAGGCCCCGACCCGCGCCGGACCCTGTTGCCCCAGGAGGCGTACGTCTTCACCGGTACGGTCCGGGACAACCTGGTCCACCTGAGCCCCGACCCGGTCCCGGGCCCCCGCATCGCGCACGCCCTGGCCGCGCTGGGCACCGCACCGCTCGTGGAGCGGCTGGGCGGGCTGGACGGCCCGGTCGACCCCGGACGGCTCTCCCAGGGCGAACGGCAGCAACTCGCCCTGACGGCCGCCTACCTGTCGCCCGCGCCGCTGCTCCTGCTGGACGAGGCGACCTGCCATCTCGACGCCCGGGCCGAGGAGCGCGCCGAACGCGCACTGGCCGCCCGTCCCGGCACCCTGGTGGTGGTCGCGCACCGGATGTCCTCCGCTGCCAGGGCCGACCGGGTCCTCGTCCTCGACGGCACCCACGCCGTGTGCGGCACCCCCGCGGAACTCCCGGCCAGGTCGCCGCTGTACCGGGACCTCGTGGGAAGGTGGCACGCCGAGGGCTGAACGCGGGCAGCCGGACGGCTCAGACCCAGCCCGCCCGCCGAGATATCCGGATCGCGTCGATCCGGTTACGGGCGCCGGTCTTGCGGGTGACGGCGGCCATGTAGTTCCGGACGGTTCCGCTGGCCAGGTGCAGGGCCCGGGCTATCTCCGCCACCGAGTCGCCCTCGGCGGTCCGGGCCAGCACGCTCAGCTCGCGCGGGCTCAGCGGCACCGGCTCGGACTGGAGGAAGGCCGACGCCAGTGAGGCGTCGATGAAGCGCTCCCCCGCCGCGACCTTGCGGACCGCGTGGATGAGACGTCCGGGCGAGCCGTCCTTGTCGACGAACCCGAGGGCGTGCGTCTGGAAGGCGCGGCGCACCGTCCCGGGCGTACCGGACGCGGCGAGCACCAGCAGCCGGGTGGCGGGGTCGAGGACGGCACGGGCGGCCCGGCCACCGTCCGAGAGGGCCGCCGAGGCCCCGGGACAGTCCAGGTCCACCACGGTGACGTCCGGCCGTAAGCACTCTGCTCGGCGGGCCGCGGTCGGCCAGCCTGCGGATGTGACCTCGAAACTCTCCTCTGACGACAGCAGGGCGGCCAGTGCAGCCCGCACGAGCCTGGCGCTGTGCAGGATCAGGACCTTCGTCATCTCGGCAGTCTCTCCTCGGGAGTTGATCAACCAGCACCAAACGAGTGCCCCGGCCTTCCCCCCAGGGAACGTCCCCGCCCGGGGCGTGCGGGGACGCATGGCCGAACCCGGTGCGCCGTCGGCGCACGCCCAAAGCGGCGCCCCCGGCGACAGCCTGCACGGACACCTCGGGCCGCCGGGCAAACGCCGTGCCGCGAACCCGTAGGGAGAGGCTGATTCCGATCGGAACACGGGCGCCGGCCGGGTCCGCACTCCGCCGACATGGCGGCCGGCATCAGCCCCAAGGCGTTCCATGACGGCTTCGTTCCGGACGCTCTCGAGGTCCCGGAACGCGACGTCCGGGAGCCACCCGCTCAGCACGCGTACCCCGCTGGGTGTGTACGAGCAGCCCACCGCCGCAAGCCTCCGAACCGTTCGTGTTCACGAGTCGTCGTACACGAACGGTCAGCCAGACCGCAGCCGAGGGCATACCGGCACACCTGCACTCGGCGGCTGTTCCTTAGCGGTTGCCGGCGCCCATCACAACCTTCTTCCATACGCCAGGGCGTGGCTGGAATATGGCGTTCCTCGCCATGCCGCCCCCACGGGGCGCGTGTCTAGGGTGACGGCACGCCGAGCCGCTCCGGGAGAGCGGCTCGGCGGCTCGTGTCCGTCACCGCAGGGAGCCGGCATGCCGTCGATCAGCAGATCACCTTCACCCTCACCCTCCGCCGGGGACCCGGCTTCGCCGAGCAGCGGCCGCCGGGCCCGGCGCCCACGCCTGCGGGCAGTCCTCGCCCGGCTGTTCGCCGTGGCGGCCCTGGCCGTCGGTGGCGCCGTGGCCGGGCCCGCTTCCCCGGCTCATGCGGCCGTCACCCTGGAGCGGGTCGCCAGTTTCGGTGCCAACCCGGGACAGCTGAACATGTACGTGTACCGGCCGGTGACACTCCCGGCCAATCCGCCGGTGGTGGTGGCGCTGCACGGATGCACCCAGAGCGCCCAGATCTACGCGGACAACTCCGGCCTTCCCGAACTCGCCGACCGGCGCGGCTTCTTGCTGGTGTTCGCCGAGACGACGTCCGGGAACAACATCAGCCAGTGCTTCAACTGGTTCCAGGCGACGGACAATGTGCGCGGCCAGGGCGAGGCGGCCTCGATCCGGCAGATGGTCGCCCACGCCGTCTCCGCCTACGGCACCGACCCCGCCCGCACCTTCGCGACCGGACTTTCGGCCGGCGGCGCGATGACCTCGGTGGTGCTCGCGGCCTACCCGGACGTGTTCGCGGCAGGGGCGGTGGTCGCCGGGCTGCCCTACAACTGCACCAAGGACACCGCCGCGCTCAGCTGCATGAGCCCGGGCGTGGACCGGAGCCCGGCGGTGTGGGCGCAGCGGGTCCGTGACGCGTACCCGTCGTGGACCGGCCCCTGGCCGCGGCTGGCCGTCTGGCACGGAGACCAGGACACGAAGGTGGTACCGCGCAACGCCGACGAGCTGCGCGACCAGTGGACCGCGCTGCTCGGACTGACCCAGACGCCGGACCGCACGACGTCCATCGGCCCCAACGCCACCCGCCACGAGGAGTTCCTCGCCGCGGACGGCACGGTGGCCGTCGAGGTCAACCGCGTTCCCGGCATCGGCCACGGCACCCCCGTCGACCCCGGCACCGGGCCCGGGCAGTGCGGCCGGACCGGTACCGCCAACTTCATCGCCTCGATCTGCTCCAGTGACTGGATCACGCGGTTCTTCGGCCTCGACGGATCCGGCACCCATCCCGGCCCGGGAAGCCTGCCGGCGCCGACCGGCCTCTCCTCGACCGGTGCCGCGGACACCAGCGTCACCCTGAGCTGGAACCCGGTGGCGGGCGCCGCCGACTACGCGGTGTACCGGGACGGAACCCAGGTGGCCGCCCCGGCCGCGCCCCCGTACACGGACACCGGCCTCGCCCCCGGGACGAGCCACACCTACACCGTCGCCGCCCGTGACGCTGCCGGTGTGCCGGGGGCACGCTCCAGCGCTGTCACCGTCAGCACCACAGGCGCCGCCGCGGCGTGCTGGACGGCCGACAACTACCAGCAGGTGCAGGCCGGAAGGGCCACCACCAGCGGGGGCTATGCGTACGCCAAGGGGTCGAACCAGAACATGGGGCTCTACAACGTCTTCACCACCCACACCGTGAAGGAGTCGCCCGCCGGCTACTTCGTCATCGCCGACGCCGGCTGCTCCTGAGCGCTGAACCCCGAGTGCCGGGGCGGGCCGGACTGCGGCACGCCCCCCTCGCCCGTACGCCCGCCGGGCACGCCCGCCATGGTGACCGCCCCCACCCGGACGGTGGCGAACATGGCGGGCGCAGCCGTGTCACGGCGCCCCGTGTGCCGCATAGCCTCCGGCCAGTCACCTTCCAGCCATGGAGGCTCCCAATGGCACTGGCCATCCGCTCCACCTCACCTCCGGCCCGGCTCGCCGCCACAGCCGCCTTGGCCGCGGCCTTGATCGCGATGACCGTATCCCCGGCCGGCGCCCGTCCCGCGTCCGAGACCAGCGCCCACTGTGCGCGCCAGACGCACCTCCGGGTACCGGGGACGGAGCGCCAAAAGACCGATTGTCTGAACGAGTTGACCACCGCTGGGACGGCGGCCTCCGGGCACACCGACCCGGCCGACTGGGCCGGCCTCACGCCCAAGGACCTGGCCGTCCCCACCGGCGTGCCCGGCATCCAGATCGACGGCTACTTCCCCGACACCTCCGCCACCAACACCAACCACGGCTGGAACCACGACGCCCAGTTCGTCATCCGGCTGCCGGACCACTGGAACGGCGGACTCGTCGTCGCCGGCTCGCCGGGCGTGCGCGAGCAGTACGCCAACGACCGCGCCATCGGCGACTGGGTCCTCTCCCGCGGCTACGCCTTCGCCGCCACCGACAAGGGCAACACCGGCGTTGCCTTCCACCGGGACGGGCAGGCGCCCGGCGACGCCATCGCCGAGTGGAACACCCGCGTCACCCAGCTCACCCGGGCCGCCCGCGCGGTCGTCGCACAGCGCTACCAGCGGCCCCCGGCCCGCACCCTGGCCACCGGCATGTCCAACGGCGGCTACCTGGTGCGCTGGCAGCTGGAGAACCACCCGGAGCTGTACGACGGCGGAGTCGACTGGGAGGGCACGCTGTGGCGGGCCGACGGCCCGAACCTCCTCACCTTCCTGCCCCCGGCCCTGGCCGCCTACCCCGCCTACGCGGCCGGCGGCCCCCAGGCCGACCAGGCGCACAGCGCGCTGCTCGCCGCCGGATTCCCGGCCGGCTCCGAGTTCCTCTGGCCGTACCACCACCGCTACTACTGGGACCTCACCCAGCGGATCTACCGCGAGGAACTCGATCCGGAGTACGACGGACCGGCCGAGGCCGGCACCCCGTTCTGCGTTTCCGGCACCCCCGCCTGCGACGCCGACTACGCCTACGCCGCCCGCCCCGCGGACGTCCGCCAGGCCGTCGCGAAGATCGCGCTCACCGGCCGCATCGACAAACCGCTGATCACCCTGCACGGCACCCTCGACGTCCTGCTCCCCATCTCCCAGGACTCCGACGTCTACGCCGAGATGGTCCGCCGCGCCGGACGCGGCGCACTGCTGCGCTACTACCGCATCGAAGGCGGCACCCATGTGGACTCGCTCGTCGACGCCTTCCCCGACCGGCTGCGCCCCCTCACGCCCTGCCACCGCGCCGCCTTCACCGCGCTGGAGGACTGGATCGGCCGCGGTGTGCGGCCGCCGCTCGGCCACACCGTCCCCAAGGACCCCGCGGCCGACCCGGCGACCCTGCTGGCCGGCTGCCCACTCGGCGACTGACGGACGCGCGGTGCTGCACGTTCACCGGTCGAGGTCCTTGGGCACACCGGCCGTTTGGCAGCCGCGCCCGTCCGCACGCCCTGTCAGACGCCGCGCCTAGGCTGTCCGCACGAACCGGCATCAAGGAGCAGTGCAGTGCGGATAGAGCGTCACCAGGTAGGCCAGGCAGTTCTTTCGGCGGCGCGCGAGGACTTCGCGAACCGGATCGGGGGACAGGTCCGGTCCATGTCGAGGGGCGGCCGGATGGCCACGTACGAGTGGCAGGCGATCGCGGACGAGTTCCTCGACTACCTGGGCGCCCTCTCCGTCGAGACGCCCGACCTCGACACCCCGGAGGCCAAGGCCGCCCTCAAGGACGCCACCGAGGCCGCGGCCGGCGCCGTCGCGTTCGCGGCGTACTTCCCGCACTGCGACTTCCACATCACCCTCGACTACGTGAACTTCGGCATGGGCTACGACCCCCGTAGCGACGAAGACGACGCCGAGGAGAGCGTCACACCTGGCGAATGGATCGACGCGTTCTGTCTCGCGATCCTCTCGGACAAGGCCACGTGGCGCGGCGAGGCCTTCCACTTCGCCCGTCAGAAGTTCGCCGAGAAGGCACAGGGAACCCCGGCCGGCGAGCTCGCCACCGGCTTCATGGCCCAGGTCATGGGCGACACCGGAAACGACGACGATGACTACCCGCCGAGCGCGCAGGCGAAGCTCGTCGCCATCGACGCCGCACTGGCCCGCATCGGCAGCCGGGCGGAGGAGACCGGCGAAAGCCTCCTCGACCGGCCGGACAGCGTCGCGCTGAAGACCCTGCGTGCCCTGGCCGCCGAGGACCGGGAGGCCTTCGACGCGGGCCTGACCGCCCTCCTGCTCCCGCACACCACCCTGTACGGCCCCAGCGCCTCCCCGAGCAGTCTCCTCCCGCTCCTGCCGCTCGGCTTGGCCGCGCTCGCGTACCGGACCGTGGGCTGGATGCCGGCCCTGCACACCGACTACCTTCCGCACGCCCTGGTCACCGGCTTCGAGACCCGCGGCCCGAGGGTCGCGGGCTTCGGCCGCGACCGGCGCCCGGACGCCCTCACCGCGCTGGCCGCCGGACCGCTGGTGGTCGAGCGGCCGGTTTACGAACGCACCGTGCACGAGGAGACCGAGGCGCAGTTCGACCAGTACACCCGCGAGGCCTTCACCCCGGAGGACGGAAAGCCCCTCGCCGTATGGCGGCTCGGGAGCGCCATGCGCTACCAGGAGCTCCTCTTCAAGTGGCGGGCCGGGAACTCCGACGACGTGACGGACGCCCAGCTCACGAACCTGCGGCTGGCTTCCCAGATGGGGGCGGCCCTGTTCCGTATCGCCCTCGCCAAGCCGGGCACCGAGGCCGAGGTGACCATCGACGGCCAGACCCTCCGCTACCCGGCCGAACGGGACGAGGAGGCGGGCCCCGCCGCCTGGGAGCACGCCACCGCCTTCGCCCTGATCACGGGCGTACGCGAGGACCTCGCCCCCCTGGTCCTCACCGGCCCCGCGTTTGCCGCCAAGGACGGCTCGGCCTTCACCGCGTACCGGGAGGCCCTCCATGCCTACCTGAGGGGCGTGGACCCCGAGCAGGCGGCGGAGCGGGCGCTGCGGGAGGTGGAGAAGGCCAAGGACTGGGGCTTCTTCCCGCCGCCGGCCGTCCTGCTGTCGCAGCTCGTGGAGGGCGACGAGGAAAGCTTCAACCTGGCGCTGGCCGACGCCCTCGAAGCCCACCGCGACCACTACCAGGTCGCCGACCGAGCCGACGACCCCGACGCCACGATCAACCTCAACGTCCTCGCCCTGGCCTGCCACGCCCGCCGCCGCGGCTGGAGCATCCGGGTCGAATCCCCGTACCTCCCCCAGCGGCTCCTCCAGGCTGCCGAACCCTTCTAGCCCCGGCGGTACGTCCAGCCGGACAACGGACAGCCGCGAACCGAACCCTGTCCACAACTCTTGCTTGAAAGGGGGGCCGTCATCCCCATGGGGGCGGGCGGTACTTCTGGCATTTCCCACCCGCCGGCGTACTGCGTTCACGGCAGGCAAGGGCTTTGAACCACCTTGGTGGCGTAGGGTTTTGACGAGCTGTGGCTGCTGTGCCATGAGGGGTTGGGGGAGTACATGGACGGGACGGTCGAGGGGGCAGCGGCGGGCGAGGCGGACTTGGCACGCCGTAGACGTGTGCGGCGCGGCGCGGTCTGGGGCGGGATCGCCGGCGCGGCGTGCGTCGTCCCGATCGCCATTGAGGGTACGGAGCACTGGCCCGGGTGGCTCAACCTGACGATCTGCCTCGCCCTGGGCCTCTTGGGCGCCTTTGGCGGGGCGGTGACCGCGTACCGGGACGGCGTCAAGGCCGAGGTCCGCAGGGACACGCTCGATGCGGGCGAGACGGAACTGAGTCAGTACCAGGTGAAGTTGATCCCCGAAGGCGCTCCGGCGCCACCGCCCTTCAAGGAGAACGACTACACGTCCTACTCCCTGACGACGACCACCCGCCGGCTCCAACTGTGGGAATTCGGCTACATGCCGCAGTGGAGCCATCCGTGGGGGGAACTGCGCCTGACCATGGAGGGGCACGTCGTGGTCGTCACCGGGCCGCAGGGCCTACTCGGCCGGTTCGTGCTGGGAAGGAATGTCGTACCGGAGGAACTCGTCCTGGTCTCGAACCGTCTGCGCGCCCGCGCACCCGGCCGGTCGTCACCCGCATCGCCAACAGCTCCCCGTACGGACTGAGCTGGGCGGACGGGCGGAAGGGTGGAGCCGGGGGCGTCCTCCCCGATCACGCGAAACGGGAGGGCTGTCCGCGAACGTGACGCCGGCCCACGAGTGTCCTGGGTCGACGGCCGCCGGGTGCTCCGCGACCTGGTGGGCCGCGTCCGCGCCCAGCAGCCCCGTCCGCCCGACCGCCCGCAGGCGGCCCGCGCCGTCGTGGCGGCCCCGGCCGCGTGCGCGTCGGTGAGCAGGGCCGCCTGCACCAACGCGATCAGCGACTGCAAGACTGCCGCGTGCCGCCGCCCCACGCAGCACGCGGCGCCCTACTCCTGGGCCCGAACAAGGGAGTACGGGTGCGGAGTCGGGCCGGACTGAGTCGCGGCGGTTGTTTGGCAGCGGCGATCGGGGACACACGCGTGGATGACGGTGGTACGTCCCCGCAGACGACGTCCATCGCGGCTGGTGGCCGCAGGCGGCATCCCTCCCCGATGCCGCCCGCGGGCCGCCCGGCCGACAACCGATCGATCGTCTCGTCGCACGGCACCCCGGCCATCCCCGCCTGCCCGCGGGGGCCAGGCCGGTCAAGCCCCCGGCGGTCACTGCCCACACAGCGGCCCCCGGGCCGCCGACGAGACGACGACCGAACGGTGCACGCGGCCACTCCAGTTCGCCGTATCGAGGCAGATATCGATCGAGCGCCCGGAAAAGCGGGCAGCGTGATGGGCCGTGCTCATCTGACGAGCAGGAGGACACACAGTTGCCGTGGTCGCAATAGCCGAGCCGGACCAGCCGGTAGGCATGACCGCAGCGACCGACCGCCGCTGCCGTGATACCCGGCCGCCAGAACACTGCTGCCCCGGGCACTCGACCGCAGCCTGCGCAACCAGCGCGAGGACCGGCACCGGGCCGCGGCCCTGACCGCGCTGATCGCCGACCTGGTGGAGGAGTACGGAAACGGGTGACGGTCGGCTTGGGACGTCGTTGACGTTGGGCTCGGACGTGATGACCGTGAGCGAGTGCCGCGTCGGCCGGCAGACGGCTGTGGGCCGCCTTCCCTCTGGCAATAGGCCGAGCACCAACCGGGCTGCTGCCCTGCGCCGGGGTTCGACTCCGGACCCGGCTGCCACCCGGTCCATCATGTCCCCGAACGCCTCCCGTCAAGGGCCCCTCGGGCGGGATTGGCCGCCGGCTTTCCCGATACCTTCTCGGCCGAGTGGCAGCGTCCAGGGCGGGCAGCATGTAAGTGCTCGGGGAATACCGAACGAAGGACAGGCCATGTCCAGGAAACCGAAACAATCCCAGCCCTCGCACGGTGAGGGACCGAGCAGGCATCCGGGCACCGAGCAACACGGTTGGTCACCGGACGTCGACAGCACGCATACGCAGGACAACCCGAGCGCGCACCGCTCCTTCCACCCTGACAAGTACGCCCCGGCACCCGGGCCCGGCAGGACCGTCTCCAAGGAGGAGGCCAAGGGCACTGGCGCCGACACCGGCGAGAGCACCAGCCGCAGCGGTGAGGATCTTGCCAAGCAGGGCTCGTCCGAGGGCATGCACGACCTCGGCCCCAAGGGCCGCTCCCGGCGCCCCAGCGGTACCAGGGACGCCTCTGCGGTCACGGGCGTGGATCCTCAGGACCCGCCTGCAAAGCGCGGCAAGAGCTAGGACGCAGCGCAGGCTGGTCAGCGGGCCGGGCCGTGTGGTCCCGGCCCGGTCGCGGTAGCCAGCGCTTCTGCGGTGCTGGTTCATGCCGACACGTGTTCCAGGCCGACGGAGGCAGCGCGGCGGGAGGTGTGGACACCAGCGGCGGAGGCAGCTTGCGCTCGACATCCCCGAAGGGATGCGATCACCGGCTGGACGCAGGCGAGTCTTCTCGATCTCCGCCCCCGGGTGGCAGCCCACGCTCCGCTACCTGCCGCGCGGTGTGGCCACGTTGTGGAAGCGGCGTTCACCGGTTACCGCTTCGCTCGCCGCGGCCATAGGCCGCAGCAGGGCCGACCTGCTGGCCGAATTCGACACCCCCCACTCCACCGACAGAGATACTCGCCGGCTTGTTGTTGCTCGTCTGCGGAACCGCCTGCGTCTTCGTGGTCGGCCGGCTTCTGCGCAGGCTGCGCTCTGTGGCGAGGGGGACAGCCGTGGAGGGTCGCTGCGTGCGCGTGCATTAACCGCCGACCTCACATGAGTCCAGCAAGCCGGGTCGGGGCGAGGTGTCGGCGGGGCCGCGCACCGACGGGGCCAATGTCTAGAATCCTTGACATCGAGTATGGATGCTTTTACATTCTCCATGTCAAAGTTGTTTTACATCGGCATGGGAGAGAGGGGAGACGTGGCCTTCGAGGAAAAGCGCGTGTGGATCATGGGGGTGGTCGCCGTCGCCTCGTACGCGGTCTACCTGGCCCTCGTTCTGGGCCGGGCCGACGAGGGCCTGCCCCTTACGGAGGTGCCGTACGTCGCCCCCCTGCTCTGGACGGTCGGGGGCTCCATCGCGGCCTCGATCCTCCTCCACATCTCGATGGCGATCGCCTCGCCCGGCGAGGCCGACGTCAAGGACCAGCGGGACAAGGAGATCGGCCGCCTCGGGGAGTATGCCGGGCAGTCCTTCCTCGTGATCGGCGCCGTGACCGCGCTGATCCTTTCGATGGCCTCGGCGGACCGCTTCTGGATCTCCAACGCGATCTACCTGGGCTTCGTCCTCTCGGCGGTGCTCGGCTCCGTCGTGAAGCTCGCCGCCTACCGCTGGGGGTTCCAGACGTGGTGAGGCCGACCGGCATCACGAACCGGATCAGGACCCTGCGCTTCGAGCACGCGGAGATGACGCAGGCAGATCTGGCGGAGCGCATCGGGGTGACCCGGCAGACCGTCATCGCCATCGAGAAGGGCCGCTACTCGCCCTCGCTCGAGACGGCGTTCAGGATCGCCCGCGCCTTCGCGGTGCCGCTCGAACAGGTCTTTCAGTACGCGGACGAGGAAGGGACGGCGCCGTGAAGGCGATCGTGCAGAACACGTACGGCTC
Source organism: Streptomyces sp. ISL-94 (assembly GCF_018614075.1). Taxonomy (GTDB): domain Bacteria; phylum Actinomycetota; class Actinomycetes; order Streptomycetales; family Streptomycetaceae; genus Streptomyces. The sequence continues at coordinate 26,820 of NZ_JAGGOZ010000108.1, forward strand.
CTCTGATGTACTGTGTACTGCAGCTGAGGAACATCAGTGCGCCGAAGCCGGGCAAGGGCGAGGTACTCATAGCCGTCCGGGCCGCCGCGGTCGACGCCGGGGTCTGGCACCTGATGAGCGGCCGGCCCTACCTGCTGAGGCTCATGGGATACGGGGTGCGCGCGCCCAAGGTCCGCGTACGCGGCCGGGAGGTCGCCGGGCGGGTCGAGGCAGTCGGCGAGGGCGTGACCGCCTTCCGGGTCGGCGACGAGGTGTTCGGCATCTGCGAGGGCTCCTTCGCCGAGTACACGAGCGCCCGGCAGGACAAGCTCGCCCACAAGCCCGCCGGCCTCCCCTTGGAGCAGGCGGCCGCGCTCCCCACCTCTGGGCTCACCGCGCTCCAGGCGCTCCGCGACGCGGGCCGCGTACGGTCCGGGCAGCGGGTCCTGGTCATCGGCGCCGCCGGCGGGGTCGGCACCTTCGCGGTGCAACTGGCCAAGGCGTACGGTGCGCACGTCACCGGGGTGTGCAGCACCGGGAAGACGGAGCTCGTGCGCTCGCTCGGCGCGGACGAGACCATCGACTACACCCGCGAGGAATTCGCCGACGGCACCCGCCACTACGACCTCGTCCTCGACACCGCGGGCGGTCGCACCCTGACCCACCTCAGGCGCGCCCTGACCCCGCGCGGAACGCTCGTCATCGTGGGCGGCGAGGGCGGCGGCCGCTGGCTCGGCGGCATCGACCGGGTCCTGCGGGCCGTGCTGCTCAGTCCCTTCGTACGCCACACCCTCAAGGGGTTCGTCGCCGTCGAGCGCAAGGCCGACCTCGACGTCCTCAAACAGCATGTGGAGGACGGCACCCTCATTCCGGCCGTCCAGCGCACCTGCTCACTCGAGGGAGCCGCGGAAGCCGCCGAGGAACTCCACCGGGGCGGGGCGCGCGGCAAGATCCTGGTCACTCCCTGAACAGGTTCCAGTGCAGGAGTCAGGGCCGCGGGTACGGCGTGCCGGGCACGGCGTGCCGTGCGCAGCTGGGCGGTCTCGTCCACGGGCAGTGGGGCCCGACGCGGTGAGGTGCTCGGGAAACGCGCAGGCGGAAGGTGCCGTAGGCGGGCGACATCGCGCCCACGCGACCAGGGGGACGTGTCGGTCCGGCCCGCGTGGGCACCTGCGTCAGTGCTGGACAACCGCGGGCGCTGTGGACCTGTGCCCGATTTTCACGCCCCTCGTCGCGGTCAAGGGCGGCCGGCGCGCGCTGCCATGCACGCCTGGTTGCCGTAGGCCCGCGAGGTACGGGCCGCACCGGGTAGGACACACGACCAGCCGTAGTTTGAGAAGCCACACCTCGGGTCAAACGTGTACAGCCCGGCTCCTACTTTTTGGAGATGTGATGCCCGAGAAGAACCCGTTGAAGGCAGTAACCGACAAGGTCACCGATGTCATGCACGGCGCTACGCCAGGTCCGCAGGGCCCTGAGGAAGGGATTCCGGGCAAGCCCGCCCCCGTGTCCCCGCAGCTCACCGAGCCGGTTCAGCCTGTCGAGCCGCTGCCGCCCAAGGCGGACCAGCGGGGCCCCGAGACGGTCAGCCCGACCGGCCAGCCCACCGGAGCCGACCAGGCCCGCATGGCTCAGAGCGGCGCCTACCTGACGACCGCGCAGGGCACCCGGCTCCACGACACGGACCACTCGCTCAAGGCGGGCCCGCGCGGGCCCGTGCTGCTGCAGGACCACCACCTGCGCGAGAAGATCATGCACTTCGACCACGAGCGGATCCCCGAGCGCGTGGTCCACGCCCGCGGCGCCGCCGCGCACGGCGTGTTCCAGGCGTACGGTACGGCGGAAGGGGTCACGAAAGCCGCCTTCTTGACCAAGGACGCCGAGACGCCGGTGTTCGTGCGCTTCTCCACCGTGCTGGGCTCCCGAGGATCCGCCGACACCGTGCGCGACACCCGCGGCTTCGCCACCAAGTTCTACACCGAGGAAGGCGTCTTCGACCTGGTCGGGAACAACATCCCGGTGTTCTTCATCCAGGACGCCATCAAGTTCCCCGACATCATCCACGCCGGCAAGCCGCATCCGGACCGGGAAATCCCTCAGGCCCAGAGCGCGCACGACACCTTCTGGGACTTCGTGTCCCTGCACACCGAGGCCACCCACCACACGCTGTGGAACATGTCCGACCGCGGCATCCCCCGCTCCTACCGGATGATGGAGGGCTTCGGCGTCCACACCTTCCGCCTCGTCAACGCCGAAGGCGCCACGACGCTGGTGAAGTTCCACTGGAAGCCCAAGCTGGGCGTGCACTCCCTGATGTGGGAGGAGGCGCAGATCCTCGGAGGTGTCGACCCCGACTTCCACCGCCGCGATCTGGCCGACGCCATCGAGTCCGGCGCGTTCCCGCAGTGGGAACTCGGAATCCAAACCTTCCCCGACCTCCCGGACCAGACCTTCGAGGGCATCGACCTTCTCGATCCCACGAAGATCGTGCCGGAAGAGATGGCGCCGGTCCAGCCGGTCGGGCTCCTCACCCTGAACGCCAACCCTTCCAACTACTTCGCCGAGACAGAGCAGGTCGCCTTCCACGTCGGCCATCTCGTGCCGGGTATCGACGTCACCGACGACCCTCTGCTGGCCGGGCGCCTGTTCTCCTACCTGGACACCCAGATCACCCGGCTCGGCGGCCCCAACTTCCCACAACTGCCCATCAACCGCACCCATGCGCCCGTCAACGACATGCTGCGCGACGGCATGCACCAGACGGCCGTGCACCGCGGGGCGGCGCCCTACCACCCCAACAGCCTCGACGGAGGCTGCCCCTTCTTCGCCGGCGCCGACACCGGTGCCTTCATCGAGGTACCCGTCGAAGTCCCGGCAGCCCAGAAGGGCCGCACGGCGCCCGCCTCCTTCGGCGACCACTTCTCCCAGCCGCGGCTGTTCTGGCTGAGCATGAGCGACGTGGAACGCGAGCACATCATCGCCGCCTACACTTTCGAGCTCTCCAAGTGCTACGAGCAGGCCGTCAAGGAGCGGGTGCTGAAGACGCTGGCCAACATCGACGGGGAACTGTGCGCCCAGGTCGCCGCCGGGCTGGGACTGTCCGTACCGGCAGCCACGGAGCCGCTCGCGGACGTCCGCCCCAGCCCGGCCCTGTCCCAGGTCGGCCGCACCTGGCCGGCGGATGGACGAACCATCGGCATCGTCGCCGACGCGGCCGCCGACCTGGCCGGCGTGCGCGAGGTTCGCGAGGCCGTCCTGGAGGCGGGCATGGTGCCGCTCGTGATCGCCCCCGCAGGCGGGACGCTTGGCGACAAGGGTGGACCGGTGACCGTGCAACGCACTTTCGCCGTCGCGCGTTCGGTCGAGTTCGACGCCCTGTTGTTCGCGGGTGTGCCCGAAGCGGGCGCCGACGCGTACGGTGCCCGCGACGCGAAGGCAGGTGACCCGAGGCGCGCCGCCGGAGACCCACGGGCTGTGGCGCTGCTCGCCGAGGCCTACCGGCACGGCAAGGCCGTCGGCGGCTGGAACGGCGCGGAGCGCCTTTTCGAAGCGGCTGGCATCCGCGCCGGCGAGGCAGGCACCGTCGTTGCGGACGACGGGCCGGGCGCTCTGGAGCAGCTCACCGGGCTGCTGGGCGCCCACCGCGTCTGGGACCGCTTCCCCGCCTCGGCCGTCTGAGACCGCCCGCACTGCGAACCCTGCCACGCCTCAACCGGCGGAACGTCGCGGTGATGGTGCACACGCCCGGCGAGGGGATCCAGTGCGACTGGCTGGAACTCCCGAACCGACCCCGAGGGTTGGGGAGTGGGCGAGAGCGAGCTCACCTGTTGGTGGGCGCGCTCGCTCAGTCGGGCCGGTGGCGGGCGGTTCTTTCGGAGTCCGAGGACTTCCTCTACCTGCTCCAGGCCCTCGACGAGCGCGTGCAAAAAGTCGCCACGCGCGGTCACAGGCCGCGATGGATGCCGCCGAGTCACTCGGCGCGGAACGCCTTCCGAACGAGTTCGCCGAACTGGTCGGGGTGCGTGGTCAAGCCGGTGTGCCCGCCGGGGAAGTGCAGGAGTTCCATGCCGAGACGCTCGGCCAGAAAGGCGGCTGGACGGTAGGGCAGTTCGCCGCGTGAGTCGTGGCCGCCGGCGAGCACGAGCCGGTCCGACAGTGCCTCCAGTCGGTGGATGTCCGGGGTGTAGGCCATGAAGCGGGGCACGATGCGCCCGAGGAAGTACGGCAGGTTGGCCATCGTCTGCTCCGCCCGTGCCGCTGCCTGCGGTGGAAGCGTGAGCTCGGCCTTCGGCTCGGTGGTGTCGCCGTCTTCGGTTTCGCCGTCTTTCTTCAGGCCGGTGGCGAACACGGCCATCGCCGGCATGAGCCCCTGGGTGCGGAACGTCTCCTGTACGCATGCGAGGAGCGCACGGTGTTCGGAGGCGTCCGGCAGGACCTCCACGAGCGGCGGTTCGTGCGCCACGAGGCGTTCGACGCGTTCGGAACGGGTGGTGAGCAGGTGTACGGCGGCGATCGCGCCGGAGCTGGTGGCGAACACCCGGGCGGGCTCATCGGGCGACAGCAGGTCCAGTATCCGCAGCGCGTCGTCGGCGTGCTCGGCTACGCGCTGCTCGGCCTCGGGGTCGTCCAGTGTGCTTCGGGACATGCCGCGCGGGTCGTAGGTCGCGACGGTGTACTCGGCGGCCAGATCATCGGCGATGCCGTCGAAGGAGGCCGCGCCGCCCGTCCCTCCGGGGATCAGCAGCAGGAGCGGGCCGTGGCCGCGTACTTCGTAGTGGAGGGTCGCGCCGTTGACGCGCAGGCTTCCGGTGGTCGGGCCGGTCATGCGGATTCTCCTTCTCGGGTCGGAGGCCAGTGCTCCAGCAGGGTGTGCAAGGCGTCGAGGGCGCGGACCCAGGACTGCTGCGGCGAACGCTCGTGCGCGAACCCTCCCGCGGCCTCCAAGGCGACGAACCCGTGGAACGTGCTGCGCAGCAACCGGACCGCATCGGTCAAGTCGGGCTCGGCCAGTCCGTAGCCGCGCAGCATGCCGTAGGTCAGCTCGACCGCGCGGCGTGGTCCGGGCGCTCGTGCGGCCAGTTCAGGGTCGATCCGGATCGGGGTCTGCGTCGCCGTGTAGCGGCCCGGATGCCGGTGGGCGTACTCCCGCCAGGCGTTGGCGAACGCGACCAGCGCGTCCTTGCCCGCCCGTCCGGCGGTCGCCTCCGCGATGCGGATGGTCTTCTCGTCCGCCGCCAGCAGCGCGATCCGTCCGCGCAGATCCTCCAGACCCCGCACATGCGTGTAGAGACTCGCGTCCTTCACGCCGAGCCGCCTCGCCACCTGCGACATGGTCACCTGCTCGAGCCCGACCTCATCCGCCAGCTCGGCACCCGCGATCGTCACCCGCTCCGGCGTCAAACCCGCCCGCGCCATGCAGTCTCCCCTTCACCCCAGGCTTTCCTAGGAGTCCTAGGTATAACCTAGTGATACTAGGAACACAAAGGGAAGGGAGTGCGCCGGGACGCCGCCGTTTGCAGGGTCCAGACGGTGACTCGCGGCGCGGTGTTTCCCGGGGGGGAGGTAGGTAGCGCCTGCGGGAAGTTACATACTCGATGATCGCGCCCCGTCGTGGATGCGTATGGCGTTGCCGTGCCCGGACCGTGAGTGAAAGTGATGGGGGATATGAAGGACGATGTGAACGGACCGGTCGTACCGGAGGTGGTGGACAGTCCCGCTCTGCGCACCCAGCCGACTGGTGGCCTGGCGCGGTGGATGCTGCGCCATCAGGTGCAGCCGGTCGGGCCGGCGGCCGGTGAGGGGCACGCCGAGCCCCACGCATGGTGGAAGGTGATGTGCCTGACCGGCGTGGACTACTTCTCCAGCCTGGCCTACGTCCCGGCCATCGCCGCACTGTCGGCCGGGGCGGTCTCGCCGTTGGCCACGCTGTTGATCGTGGCGTTGACCCTGTTCGGCATGCTGCCCATGTACCGGCGCGTGGCCAAGGAGAGCCCGCACGGCGCCGGGTCGGTCGCGATGCTGGAGGACCTGCTGCCGTTTTGGCGGGGCAAGCTGTTCGTCCTGGTCCTGCTGGGTTTCGTCGCCACTTCCTGGATCATCACCATCACCCTGTCCACCGCGGACGCCTCCGTGCACGTGGTGGAGAACCCGTTCTTCCCACAGGCCCTGCACGGCCACGAGGTCGCCCTGACGGTCGCCCTGCTGCTGGTGCTCGGCGGAGTGTTCCTGCTCGGCTTCAGCGAAGCGGTGAAGGTGGCCATCCCGCTCGTGGCCGTCTTCCTGGCGCTGAACGCGGTCGTCATCGCCGTCGGTGTAGCCGAGGTACTCAGCTCCCCGAGTGCGTTCTCGGCCTGGACGGACGCCCTGTTCGAAGGGGGAGGCGGCTGGGGCGGCCTGGCCGGGCCGGCACTGCTGGCGTTCCCGCTGCTCGTCCTGGGCCTGTCGGGATTCGAGACAGGCGTGAGCATGATGCCGCTCGTGGCCGCCGACGGCGCCGATGACGAGCAGCGGCTGCGCTCGCGGATCCGCAACACCCGCAGGCTGCTGACCACCGCCGCCCTCATCATGAGCGTCTACCTGCTGGCCGCAAGTGTCGTGACCACCCTCCTCATCCCCCACGAGCAGTTCGAGCCCGGCGGCGCGGCCAACGGCCGAGCCCTGGCCTGGCTGGCCCACGAGCACGTCGGGGAGGCGTTCGGCACCGTCTACGACATCAGCACCATCCTGATCCTCTGGTTCGCGGGAGCATCGGCCATGGCGGGGCTGGTCAACATCGTGCCCCGGTATCTTCCCGGCTACGGCATGGCCCCCGAATGGGGACGGGCAGTGCGCCCCGTCGTGATCGTCTACACCGCTTTGTGCGTCATCATCACCATCGCCTTCGACGCGGACGTCGACAAGCAGGCCGGCGCCTACGCCACGGGCATCCTGGCCATGATGGTCTCCGGCGCGTTCGCCGTCACCGTCTCCGTCGCGCGCCACCGCCGACGCGCCACCGCCGTCGGTTTCGCGGTGCTCACCGCGATCCTGTTCTACGCCCTGCTCGCCAACATCATCGACAAGCCCGACGGCATCGCCATCTCCGGCCTGTTCATCCTCGGCATCATCGTCGTCTCGCTGGTCTCGCGCGTCTCGCGCACCACCGAACTGCGCGCCGACCGCATCGTCTTCGATGCCGACGCCCGCCGGTTCATCCACGACACCCTGGCCCACGACAACGCCATCAACATCATCGCCAACCGGCGGCAAGCCGGTGACAGCGCCGAATACTCCGCCAAGGAATACGAGCAGCGCGGCACCAATCCGGTGCCCGGCCCGGCCGACGTACTGTTCCTCGAGATCGACGTCGTCGACCCCTCCGACTTCAGCGACACCCTCACCATCCGCGGAGTGGCCGTCGACGGCTACCGGATCCTGCGCGCGGAAGCTCCCGCCGCTCCCAACGCCATCGCGGCCATCCTGCTGGCCCTGCGCGACGCCACGGGCATCCAGCCCCACTGCTACTTCGCCTGGGCCGAGGGCAGCCCGCTGCTGCACATGTTCCGCTACTTCCTGCTCGGCCGTGGTGACACCGCCCCGGTCACCCGAGAGATCATCCGCAAACACGAACCCGACCCCGATCGCCGCCCCGGCATCCACGTCGGCGGCTGACCCGAACCGCGGCCGGCGAAGGAACCGGCCCAGCACACCGCGGCAGGGCCGTCGGCGGCACCGCCAAGAGGCCTCCCCCGCTGAATGTCACTGCGGCGGCGTACGGTACCCACCGCGAGCCGGCGGCGGCAGTCGGGCGCCTCTGTCCCCTCGGCCGGAGCCCACCAGAGGCGGTGGCTGCAATTCGCCACAAGAATGGCGGTACGGCCGCGTCTGGCCATCAGAAGAGTGCTGGTCCGTGCGGGCGGCGAGGGATGGACATATGGACGATGCGGATTTCGGCCGCCTGCTGGCCGGGCTGCTGTCCGACGCGCACCGGTGCGGTCTGGACGACCTTCCCGCCCTGGTCACCGCAGCCGCGCGCTCCATGGGCCTGCTCGAAGCGGTGATCTACCTGGCCGACATCCAGCAGACCCGCCTCATGCCCCTGCCCCCGCCCCTGCCCGACGGAGCATCTCCCCTGCAAGAGGCCATGGACGACAGGCCGGCCCTCGCGATGGACGGGACGCTCGCCGGCTGGGCCTACCGCACCGAGTCCCTGCGCCTGGCGTCCTCGGGCGACCTCGTGATCTGGCTGCCCCTGGTCGACGGCATCGAACGGATGGGCGTCCTGCGCCTCACGGCTCCCGCACTGGATGCCGCCGCCCTCGAGCAGTGCAAGACCCTGGCCTCACTCATCGGCCAGTTCGTCTTCTCGAAGATCGACACCAGCGACACCGCGCTCCGCAGCGTGCGCACCCGGCCGATGGCCCTGCAGGCCGAGCTCGCGTGGGCGTTCATGCCGCCGCGCACGATCGGCAGCCACTGCGTCACCTCCAGTGCCGTTCTCGAACCGGCCTACGAGATCGGCGGGGACGCCTTCGACCACACGGTGACCGCCACCACCCTGCACCTGTCGGTGATCGACGCGATGGGCCACGACCTCGCCTCCGGGCTGTGTGCGGCCGTGGCCCTGGCCGGCTGCCGCTCCACCCGCCGGTCCGGCGGCAGCCTCGCCGACATCACCGAAGCCGTCGACGGGGCCCTCAACCGATGGCTTCCCGACCGGCTGCTCACCGCCGTCTTCGCCGACCTCGACCTCAGGACCGGCACTCTGACCTGGGTCAACTGCGGTCACCCGTCACCCCTGCTCATCCGGCACCAGCACGTGGTCCCCGAGTCGCTGCAGCGCTCCGCACAGCTTCCCCTCGGCCTCAATCCCCACGGCACGCGGACACCCAGCGTGATGCACCATGCCCAGCTGGAGCCCGGCGACCGCATTCTCCTCCACACCGACGGCGTCACCGAGGCCCGCTCCGCCGGCGGTGAGCTGTTCGGCGAGGACCGCCTCGTCGACACCATCGTCCGCGCCACCGCCGCGGGGGACGCCGCTCCCGAGGCCCTGCGCCGCTTGGTCCGCACCATCCTCGACCACCACGACGGCCGCCTCACCGACGACGCCACGATCCTCCTCGCCGAATGGCACCCACCCGCCACCAGCCACCCGTCCGAGCGGGACCGGGCGCACATCGCCAAGCACCGCGCGGCTGCAACCTCCCGCCCTCCCCGGACGGGATCCTCTACATGACCCGCCGCTTCAGCCGGTGGCCGGGCGGCGGCCGAGGCGCGTCAGCGCACCCAGGGGCGCCACACGTCCTCGTTCCGCTCGACCCACTTCTTCGCCGCCTGCTGCGGTGACAGCTTCTCCTCGGCGATCATCAGGGCGACCTCGTTCTGCTCCTCGGCGTTCCAGCGGAACCTCTTCAGGAACGCCGCCGCCTTCCCTCCCCCGTCGGCGAAGCGCGCGTTGAGGTACTTCTGGAGCGGGGTGTGCGGGTAGGCACAGGCCACCTTCTCGGTGTCCGCGTCGCAGCCCTCGGTGTACTCGGGCAGCTTCACCTCGGTCATCGGAACCCGCTCGAAGAGCCACTGGGGCTTGTACCAGTACGTCAGGAAGGGCTTCTTCTCCTTGGCGAACTGCTTGATCTGGGTGATCTGCGCGGCCTCCGAGCCGGCGAAGACCACTTCGAGGTCCAGACCGAGATTCTTCACGAGCGCCTTGTCGTTCGTGACGTACGACGGGGAGCCGTCCAGCAGCTGGCCCCTGCCGCGGCTCTCGGCCGTCCGCAGCTGGTCGGTGTACTTGCCGAGGTTCTTCCAGTCGGTGACGTCCGGATGCGCCTCGGCGAAGTAGGTCGGTACGAACCAGCCGATGTGGCCGGTCACCCCCAGCTCGCCGCCGTTGACGATGGTCTTCTTGTCCTCCACGTAGCGCTTCTGCTGCTCCGGGTGGCCCCAGTCCTCCAGGATCGCGTCGACCCGGCCCTGGCTGAGCGCGTCCCACGCCGGCACCTCGTCGACCTGGACGGTGTCCACCCGGTAGCCGAGTTCGTGTTCGAGCAGGTAGCCCGCGACGGCGGTGTTGGCCTGCGCGCCGACCCACGACTGCACGGAGAGCGTGACGGTCTGGGCGCCCTGGGCCGCCGCGTACGGGGAGGCCTGGCGGGTCATGTCGGCGGCTCCGCAGCCGGTGACGACGGCCAGGGCGGTCGCCACGGCGAACCCGGTGACGACGGCGCGGCGCACCGCTCTCGCGGGCCCTGTGCGCTTCATCGGTTCCATCGGCATCTCAGGCCTCCTTCGCGGGCTGGGTGATGCGGTCGAGCAGCAGGCCGAGGCAGACGATCGCGGTGCCGGCCACGAGGCCGGTGGCCAGGTCGCCCTGGGCGAGGCCGAGGACCACGTCGTAGCCGAGGGCGCCTCCGCCGACCAGGCCGCCGATGATGACGACGGCGAGGACCAGGACCACGGCCTGGTTGACGGCCAGCAGCAAGGCGGGCCGTGCGAGCGGCAGTTGGACCTGGCGCAGCTGCTGGGCCCCGGTCGCGCCGAGCGAGCGGGCGGACTCCAGCGCGGCCGGGTTCACCTCGCGCAGCCCCTGTGTGGTGATCCGTACGACGGCGGGCAGCGCGTAGACGACGGCAGCGGCCGCCGCCGGGGCGCGGCCGACGCCGAACAGGGCGACGACCGGGATGAGGTAGACGAACTGCGGCATCGTCTGGCAGATGTCGAGCACCGGGCGCAGCAACCGCTCGGCGCGGGTGCTGCGGGCGGCGCCGACGGAGATCGCGAAGCCGAGCACGAGGGTCACGGCGACGGCGGCGAGCACCTGCGAGAGCGTGTCCAGAGCGGGCTCCCACACACCGAGGACGCCGATCGCGGCCAGGGCGAGCACGGCGGTCAGGGCGGTGCGCCAGGTGCCGACCAGCACGCCGATGGCGCCGACCAGCAGCAGGAGGAGCCACCAGGGCGCCGCCTGGAGGCCCGTGCGCATCGGGTCCAGGACCCAGCCGGTGAAACGGGCGGCCCAGTCGGCTGTGCCGCCGATGAAGGGGACGCCGGAGTAGAGGTGGTCGGTCATCCAGTCGACGGCCCGGTTGACGGGGTCCGCGAGGGATACCGTCCAGGATCCGGGCCACTGGGAGGTGCCTGCCATCCGGCCGGCGACCGCCACGGCGACGGCCGCGAGGAGGCAGAGCAGGCGCCCGTACCAGCCCGCGAACACGCTGCGCAGGAAGTGCTGTTCGGCCATGGGGGGCGGGGTGGCCCCCAGCCGGCTGCCCGCGGCGTCCGCTGTCCGGTCGAGGACGACGGCGAGCAGCACGATCGGGATTCCGGCGGCGAGCGCCGCGCCGACGTCGACGGAGGCCAGCGCCTGGTAGACGCGGTCGCCGAGGCCGCCCGCGCCGATCACGGAGGCGATGACGGCCATGGAGAGGCCCATCATGATGGCCTGGTTGACGCCCAGCAGGACCTGCCGGCGGGCCAGCGGGAGCCGTGCGGTCAGCAGCCGCTGGCGCCCGGTGGCGCCGAGCGAGGCAGCGGCTTCCAGCACCCCCGCGTCGGCCTCGCGCAGGCCCAGCGCGGTCAGACGGGCCATGGGCGGGGCGGCGTAGACCACCGTGGCGAGGACGGCGGCGGGCACGCCGATCCCGAAGACCAGCACCATCGGCAGCAGGTACGCGAAGGCGGGCAGGACCTGCATCGTGTCCAGTACGGGGCGCAGCGCGCGCTCGGTCCGCGGCGACAGCCCGGCGGCGAGGCCGAGCAGCCCGCCGACGACGACGGAGGCGGCGACGGCGACGGCCATCAGGGCGAGGGTCTGCATGGTCGGCACCCACATGCCGAGCAGCCCGCAGACGGCGAAGGCGGCCATCGAGGTCAGCGCGAGCCGGACACCGGCGAGCCGCCAGGCGACGAGCCCGGCCAGGGCGGTGACCCCGGTCCAGCCGGCGGCGAGGAGGAGCACGTACACGGCGCGCACCGACACCACGACGGCGTTGCTGACGTGCCCGAAGAAGTACAGGAAGAGGGGGTGGCTGTCGCGGTGGTCGACGACCCAGTCGCCGGCCCGGCCGAGCGGGTCCGACAGGTCCACGGCCAGGGCGCCGGGCCAGCTGCCCGCGCCGGGGAAGAGGAAGCCGAGCGTGCCGAGCACGACCGCGGCGACGGCGAGGGGCAGCGCCCGGCGGCCGGCGCGATGGGGGAACAGGGCTCTGCGGGGGCGCTCCTGCGGCCCGGCGCTGGAGGCGCCGGCGGGGCGGCGCGGCTGCCGGCCGGATTCGGGCCGCGCGGGCTCACGTACGGGTGCGGCGGTGGAGGTCATCGCGACCACCGCCGGGGGCCGGCGGCCGGGCGGCCGGTTCGGGTGCTCATGCGGCCACCTCCCCGGCCGTGGGGGCGGGTATCCCGGCGACGACGGCGAGCAGCGCCGCGTCGTCGACCACGCCCAGGCAGCGCCCCTGGTCGACGACCCGGGCGGGGCCGCCGCTGCGGGCGACCGCCTCGATGGCCTCGACGACGGTGGTGGCGGGGGCGAGGGCCGGCCCCTGCTCGGCTTCCGCGGCCGACGCGGGGCGCATGGCGCTGCGTACGGTGAGGACCTGTTCGCGCGGTACGTCACGCACGAAGTCCCGTACGTACTCGTCGGCCGGGGAGCCGACGATCTCCTCGGGAGTGCCGAGCTGCACGATCCGGCCGTCGCGCATGAGGGCGATCCGGTCGCCGAGGCGCAGGGCCTCGGCCAGGTCGTGCGTGATGAAGACCATGGTGCGGCCCTCCTCGTGGTGCAGGCGGGCCACCTCCTCCTGCATCTCCCGGCGGATCAGCGGGTCGAGGGCGCTGAACGGTTCGTCGAACAGCAGAACCTCGGGGTCGGCGGCGAGGGCGCGGGCGAGGCCGACGCGCTGCTGCTGACCGCCCGACAGCTCGCCGGGGCGGCGCTCCTCCAGACCGTCGAGGCCGACCTTGGCGATCATCTCGGTGGCCTTGGCTCGCCGTTCGGCGCGGCCCATGCCCTGGATCTCCAGGCCGTAGGCGACGTTGTCCAGGACGGTGCGGTGCGGCAGCAGGCCGAAGTGCTGGAAGACCATGGCGGCACGGTGGCGCCGCAGTTCCCGCAGCCGGCCCTGGTCCATGGCCAGGACGTCCTCGCTGTCGATGGCGAGTGAGCCCGCGGTGGGCTCGATCAGCCGGGTCAGGCAGCGTACGAGGGTGGACTTGCCGGAGCCGGACAGGCCCATCACCACGAAGACCTCGCCCTTGCGGACGTCGAAGCTGACGTCGCGGACGGCGGCGGTGCAGCCGGTGCGCTCGCGCAGCTCGGCGGCGGACAGCCCGGCGTGCGCGGAGCCGGGCACCTTGGCGGCGGCGGCGCGCGGGCCGAAGACCTTCCACAGGCCGTTCACCGAGAAGACCGGGGGCCGGGTGTCGGGTTCCCGGCCGGCGGCTGCCCTGTCGACCGTACTCGCGCTCGTACTCGTACTCGTACTCGTACTCGCGCTCGTACTCGCGCTCGTGTTCACGTTCTCGTTCTCGTTCATCGGGCAGCGCCTCCCAGCAGCTCGGCGGCTTTCTCGCCGACCATGAGCACTCCGATCATCGGATTGACCGCGGGCATCGTGGGGAAGACCGACGCGTCCGCGATCCGGATCCCCTCCAGGCCCCGGACCTTCAGGTCCGGTCCGACCACGGCCCCGCTGTCGTCGGCGGCGCCCATCCGGCAGGTGCCCGCCGGGTGGTAGACGGTGTGGGCGACGGACCGGGCGTACGCGCTGAGTTCCTCGTCACCCGTGACGGCCGGGCCGGGACACACCTCGCGCTTGAGCCAGCCGGCCAGCGGCTGCGTCGCGGCGATCTCGCGGGCGATCCGGATGCCGTCGACCAGCGTGCGGGCGTCGTAGTCCTCCTCGTCCGTGAAGTACCGGAAGTCGAGGGCGGGCTTCACCTCGGGGTCCGCACTGGTGAGGTACAACCGGCCCCGGCTGCGGGGCTTGGGGATGTTCGGGGTCAACGACACTCCGTGCGCCGGGCGTTCGTAGCCGATGCGCTCCGGGTTGTCGGTGAAGGGGACCTGGTAGAAGTGGAACATCAGGTCCGGCCCCTGGGAATCGGGGTCGCGGCGGACGAACAGCCCGGCGTCGCTGTCCATCGCGGAGTTCTCCGGGATGGGGCCGTCGGTCTCCCACACGATCACCGACTCGGGGTGGTCGAGGAGGTTCTCGCCGACGCCCGGCAGGTCGTGGACCGGAGGTATGCCGAGGGCTTCCAGATCCGCGCGCGGGCCTATGCCGGAGTGCAGCAGCAGACGCGGGGTGTCGACTGCCCCCGCGCACACGATCACCTCGCGACGGGCGCGGATCAGCGACCGGGTGCCGTCCTTGGCCGTTACGCGCAGCCCGCGCGCCCGCGTGCCCTCCAGCTCCAGGCGGTACGCCCAGGTCTCCAGCAGCAGGCTGAGGTTCGGCCGTTCGTCCATGACCGGGTGGAGGTACGCCACCGAGGCGGAGGAGCGCTTGTTGGTCTCCGGGTGGTAGGCGAGGTCGAAGAAGCCGGCGCCCTCGTGGAACGGCTTCCGGTTGAAGCCCTCGACGGTGGGCACGTCCAGCGCCTGCCCGGCCGCGTCCACGAAGTCACGGGCGATGGCGTTCCGGTCGGCCTCGCCGACGGGGACGATGTTGTTCAGCAGCTTGTCGAAGTACGGGTCCATGGCGGCGGCGTGCCAGCCCTCGGCGCCCGCGGCCTCCCACTCGTCCCAGTCTGAGGGCAGCGGCTTGAAGGCGATGAGCGTGTTGTGCGAGGAGCAGCCGCCCAGGACGCGGGCGCGGCTGTGCCGGATGTGCGAGTTGCCGCGCGGCTGCTCGGTGGTGGGGTAGTCGTAGTCGAGCTCGCCGCCGAGCAGGCCCATCCAGCGCCGCAGGGTCAGCACGTCGGGCCGGTCGACATCGCTCGGGCCGCCCTCGATGACGGCGACCGTGACCTCGGGGTCCTCGGTCAGCCGGGAGGCGATCACCGATCCGGCGGTGCCGCCGCCCACGATGACGTAGTCGTATTCCGGTGCGGACTCTTCGGTGGCGCGTGTGCCGCGGTGCGTGTCCGTCGTCATGACGATGTTTCCTTTCAGCCCGCGAACCAGCGCACGGGGCGCGGAGCCAGGTTCTGGTAGACGTGCTTGGCCTCGCGGTACTCGGCGAGACCGGACGGCCCGAGCTCGCGCCCGACACCGGACTTCCCGAAACCGCCCCACTCCGCCTGCGGCAGGTAGGTGTGGAAGTCGTTGATCCAGACCGTGCCGTGGCGCAGCCGGCCGGCCACCCGGCGGGCGCGGCCCTGGTCGGCCGTCCACACGGCGCCGGCGAGCCCGTACTCGGTGTCGTTGGCGAGCGCCACGGCCTCGTCCTCGGTACGGAACGTCTCGACGGTCAGGACCGGACCGAAGACCTCCTCCCGGACGACGCGCATCCGGCGGTCGCAGCGGTCGAGGACGGTCGGCTGGTAGAAGAAGCCGGGGCCCTCGGGGCGTTCGCCGCCCGCGCGCAGTACGGCGCCCTCGGAGAGAGCGGAGGCGACGTACGACTCGGTGCGCTCGCGCTGGGCCGCGGAGACCATCGGGCCGCACTCGACGCCTGGGTCGGTGCCGCGGCCGAGGCGGATCCGCTCGGCGCGGCGGGCGAGCTCGGTGACGAACCGGGCGCGCACCGACTCCTCGATGATCAGCCGGGAGCCGGCCGAGCAGACTTGGCCGCTGTGCATGAAGGCCGCGTTGAGAGCCTGGTCGACGGCGGTGTCGAAGCCCGCCGCGGTGGCGCAGGCGTCGGCAAAGACGACGTTGGGGTTCTTGCCGCCGAGTTCGAGGGCCACCTTCTTGACCGTGTCGGCGGCCGCGTGCGCCACCTTCGTTCCGCTGGCCAGGCCGCCGGTGAAGGAGACGAGGTCCACGTCGGGGTGGGCGGCGAGGCGGGCGCCGACGGGGTCGCCTGCGCCCGTCACCAGATTGGCGACGCCGGACGGCAGCCCGGCCTCCGCCAGCAGCTCTACGAGGACGATCGTGGACAGCGGGGTGATCTCACTCGGCTTGATCACGAAGGTGTTGCCCGCGGCCAGCGCCGGGGCGACCTTCCAGCTCGCCTGGAGCAGCGGATAGTTCCACGGGGTGATCAGGGCGCAGACCCCGACCGGCTCGTGGACGACCACGCTGTGGATGTCGGGGGAACCCGCGTCGACGACCCGGCCGCCGCTCTCGGTGCTGACGACGTCGGCGTAGTAGCGGAAGGCGTCGATGACGCAGTCCACGTCGACCCGGCCCTCTTCCAGGGTCTTGCCCGCGTCCAGGCTCTCCAGGAGGGCGATCCGCTCGCGGTCGCGCTGGAGCAGGACGGCCGTACGGCGCAGCAGGGCGGCGCGCTCGGCCACCGGGGTCTGCGGCCACTCCCCGCCGTCGAAGGCGGCACGGGCTGCGCCCACCGCCGCGTCCGCATCGGCGGCGCTACCCTCCGCGACCACCGCGAGCACGGTGCCGTCGGCCGGGTCCAGGATCTCCCTGGTGGCCCCGGTAGCGGCGGACCGCCACCTTCCGGCTGTGTGAATGCTCTGCTGCTCCGACACGACGCGCTGTACCTCCGGTTCCCGTACCGCGGCGGACCCGCGGTATGGCTCAATGGGGCGCGCTTGCCCGAAGCGCCCGAGGTCATGTCCCCAGCGTCACTCAACGTGACCGGTGTCACTCGTGGCGCAGCCCTTACCGGGCCAGTCACAAACCGGCGGCCGAGGGCAGCGGGAAGGCGTCCACCGCCTTCCCGTGGGGCGTCGCGGCCTCGCGCGGCGGTTCGGCCGCGCGCCTGGTGGAGTGGGCTCGTCATCCAGTCCGGGAGCCAAGATCGATTGTCAGTGGTGGGTGAGAAGGTAAGAGCATCAAGTCGGAAAGAGGGGGAGCGGTCATGACCGGAAACCAGAACTACATCAATCACGTTGCTCTTGTATTGGATGCCAGTTCGTCCATGTCGCACCTGAGCCGCAAGGTCGTCGAAGTCGCCGACCAGCAGATTGCATATCTGGCCCGCCGATCGCAGGAACTGGACCAGGAAACCCGCGTCACCGTGTACGTCTTCGCAGACAAGGTGGAGTGCGCCATCTACGACAAGGACGTGCTGCGGATGCCGTCCCTGAAGCAGCTGTACCGGGCCGGTGGAATGACGGCTCTGCTGGCAGCCACGCTGAAGTCGCAGGGGGAGCTGGCGCAGACCGCTCAGCTGTACGGCGACCACAGCTTCCTGACGTTCGTACTGACCGACGGGCAGGAGAACGCAAGTCATCGCTGCCCGGATGCCCCTTCCAGGGATCCGCGTGAACTGGTGCAGGCCGTGGCCAAGATGATCGAGACGCAACAGGACAACTGGACGCTGGCCGTCCTCGTGCCGGACCAGATGGGCAAGCGCGAGGCCATGCAGTGCGGTTTCCCCAAGGACAACATCGCCGTCTGGGACGCCACGAGCACACAGGGTCTGGAGGAAGCCGGGCAGGTCATCCGGCAGGCCACCGAGAACTTCATGGCCGGCCGCGCCCAGGGCATCCGGGGATCGCGGGCGGTATTCTCCACGGGTGCGGAAGCGGTCAACAAGGACACCATCAAGGCAGCTGGTCTCACCCCGGTGAATCCGTCGGATTACCAGCTGATTCCGGTGGCTCGCGATGCGGCGATCCGGGACTGGGTCGTCGAATGCGGACACACTTACCGTACCGGTTGTGCGTTTTATCAGCTGAGTAAGCCGGAGAAGGTCCAGGCGCAAAAGCAGATTGCGGTGCTGGAGAAGAAGACCGACCGGGTGTACACGGGGCCGGAGGCCCGAACCCTGCTCGGCCTGCCGAACACGGAAGCCCGCGTCAAGCCGGACCACAATGACGACTTCACGATCTTCGTGCAGAGCACCAGCGTGAACCGGAAGCTCGTACCGCACACGCGGCTCCTGCTCATGATCTGACGCCTGGGCAACCCCGTCGGGTACAGGAGGCTTCGTCGTCCCGGCGCCGCAGCAGCAACAGAGTCGGCGGCCGCGGGCGCGGCGCGAGCGTTCGTTGCCGAGACCGCCGCCGCCTTCGCGCCGATCTCCCCAGCGCCGGCGACGGCCCCGGCGGAACCCACACCGCCACCCCTGCCGGTCCCGCACAGCCGGAGGGTCCGGCACGCGGGCTCCGCCGGCTCATCCGGCGCGGCCCCGCACATGGCCCCCGCGCGCACCCGACGGCCTGAGCTCCGCCCGGAGCTCGGGCCGTCGGCGTGCCCGGCCGAGCAAATGCGTGCCCGACGACAGTGCGGCACGGTGGTCTGCGCCCCGACGCGGCCCGGCACTTGGCCGAACAGCGATGTTCCCCTCGGGGAGGAGCAGCCGCGACGTTCTCGACGCCATCCCACGACCGGCGGGGCCATGAACGGCAAGGGCGCGCAGCGGAGGCGGTGCGCGCCGCGTTCAAGGCCCGGATGATGCGCGGCGCTTGGTCCCCGTCCGGTGACTCGGAGGCTTCGGTGTCGTCTGCGGCCGTCGGCGGCCCGTAGCCCAACTGCCCCAGCCCTGAAGCGGAATGGCCTGTTTTTGACCGTTGAGCGGACATTGAAGTCCTCTCTCCGGACAACAGATGGTCAAATTCTTGTTGCATACCTGTCAATCACCCTCTCCTTCCTGGCAATCTCGCTCCCGCCCCCACGGCATCGAAGGAGAGCGAGTGACCCACCACATGTCCTCATCCCCCACCTCCCGCAGCCGGACCCGCGTGCTGCGCACCGCCGCACTCGTCGCGTCCGCGGCGATGGTCGCGCTGGCCGTCCAGAGCGGTTCCGCCAACGCGGCGGCCGAGCGCGAGGACGGAGCCACCGCCGTCCAGCTGTCGACCGCCGCGCGCGCCCAGGCGATCGCCGCCGCGCAGACCGAAGCGACCGGTACCGCACGCGCCATCGGCCTCGGCGGCGAGGAGCGCCTCGTCGCCCGCGACGTGATCAAGGACGCGGACGGGACGGTCCACACGCGCTACGAGCGCACCTACCAGGGCCTGCCGGTTCTCGGCGGCGACCTGGTCGTCCACCAGAAGAAGGACGGCAGCCGCAAGACCACCAAGGGCACGGAGGCCCGCATAGCCCCGGCCTCCGCCCGCTCCCTGAAGGCGGCGCCCGCCGGCGCCCGCCAGGTGGTCTGGGCCGCGACCGGCACGCCGGTCTTCGCCTACGAGGCCGTCATCACCGGCACCCAGCACGACGGCACCCCCAGCGAGCGGCACGTCATCACCGACGCCGCCACCGGCGCCGAGCTGTACTCGTACGAGGCCATCGACACCGGCACCGGCACCAGTGAGTACTCCGGCACCGTTACGCTCGGTACCGCCCTGAGCGGGTCGACGTACAGCCTGACCGACACGGGCCGCGGCAGCCACAAGACCTACGACCTGAACGGCGGCACCAACGGCACCGGCGGCCTCTTCACCGACGCCGACGACAAGTGGGGCGACGGGTCGCCGTCGAACCGGCAGACCGCCGCCGTCGACGCCCACTACGGCGCCGCCGTGACCTGGGACTTCTACCAGGCCGAGCTCGGCCGCAACGGCATCGCCGGCGACGGCAAGGCCGCGTACTCCCGGGTGCACTACGGCAACGCTTACGTCAACGCCTTCTGGTCCGACAGCTGCTTCTGCATGACCTACGGCGACGGCGCCAACAACCTCAAGCCGCTGACCTCGCTGGACGTCGCCGGCCACGAGATGAGCCACGGCCTGACCGCCGCCACCGCCAAGCTGAACTACAGCCGCGAGTCCGGCGGCCTCAACGAGGCCACCAGCGACATCTTCGGCACCTCGGTGGAGTTCTTCGCGAACAACTCCACCGACACCGGCGACTACCTCATCGGCGAGAAGATCGACATCCGCGGCAACGGCACCCCGCTGCGCTACATGGACAAGCCGAGCAAGGACGGAGCCTCCGCCGACTACTGGTCGAAGACCGTGGGCCGGCTCGATGTCCACAACTCCTCGGGCGTCGCGAACCACTTCTTCTACCTGCTGTCCGAGGGCAGCGGCGCGAAGACGATCAACGGCGTGTCCTACAACTCCCCGACCTACGACGGCTCCACCATCACGGGCATCGGGCGGGTCAAGGCATACAAGATCTGGTACAAGGCGCTCTCCACCTACATGACCTCGACCACCGACTACGCGGGCGCTCGCACCGCGACCCTCCAGGCGACGGCCGACCTGTACGGCACGTCCGGTACGGAGTACCAGCAGGTGGCGGCAGCCTGGAAGGCTGTCAACGTCAACTGACGCCCCCGCACCGCAACCGCCGAAGCCGCGTCTCCCGCAAACGTTGGGGGGGCGCGGCTTCGCCGTGCCGGACAGGTGGCCGCGTCTTGGGCCGGCCTCCTCGTCGCAGGCATCTTCCCCTGGTCCGCCCGCTGGAAGGAGCAGTCAGTTCACCGACGGAGGCATTCCCCTGCGGCTCGCTCCTGCCGGTCCGGACGCGGAATGCGGTGGATCCGGACGTCGTCCAGGCGGCCGTCGGTCGCGAGGGCCGTCATGAACGTGCAGAACGGCTGCCTTCGCCGGTCGGTCGGCGAGCCGGGGTTCAACAGCCGCAGGCCGCCGGGCGCGGTGCTGTCCCAGGGGATGTGGCTGTGGCCGAAGACGAGTACGTCCAGGTCGGGGAAGCGCAGCTCGCAGCGGCGTTCACGACCGTGGGCCGGTCCGGTCTCGTGCACGACGCCCACGCGTACGCCTTCCAGCTCAACGCGGGCCACCTCGGGCAGCAGCTCGCACAACCAGGGGCTGTCGTTGTTGCCCCGCACGCCGAGGAGGGCGGGCGCGTGCGCTTCCACGAGCCGGTAGGCGTCCTCGTCGATCCAGTCCCCGGCGTGGATCACCAGGTCGGCGCGTTCCATATGTCGCACGAGCTCGTCCGGAAGCCGCTTCGCGCGGGTGGGCAGGTGCGTATCGGAGGTGAGCAGCAGCCGCATGACTTCAGGCTAGGCGGTCCCCGGTCCGTGGCACAGGCGGCCACGGTCTTGGCCAGCACGGATCTCCTCCGCGACCGGCAGGGCGGCGATTCGGTCCAGGAGACGGACTTCCGCGGCATGGGCAGGGTCACATCCGGGATGAGAGCGGCCAGGGACAGGGCAGCAGCCAGCGCAACGCGCTTGAAGTCGGTGATCAAGCCCCGCATGAATAGCGGCTCCCACCATGGACGCGGCAGCACGGACGGGTCGCCTCTCCCACCGGCCATATGCCTCGGGCGCGCCGGAGACGCGTGCGGCTCGTGGTATCCCTGCGCCACCCAACGCTTCTCCTGCTCCTCGCCGTGCCGCCCGCCTCTCCAGCCGCGCCCATGTCCACGTCCACCATGTCCCGGCCATGCGGGGAGTGGCCAGCAGTCGGCGCCGACGGACCGTGACGTACGGGCCGGTGAATCGTTCCACCAGACGTCGCACCGGCATACACACCGCTCCCCCAGCGGCCGGCGACACCCTTCGGCCCGGGAGCCGTCCCCCCGACTCCCGGGCCTCCGAAGAACCGGCACGGCGGGCCCGTTCCCCAGGGCCATTGCTCGCCGGCGGTGCCCACCGCAAGTGCGCCCCCTTCACGCGTGGGGTGTGCGCTGGCCTGGACAAGAAGGGCGCGATGACGGACGGATCGCCGGCCGCGAATGTCACCGAGATGTGCCTCGTCCACGCCTCGGTGCGCCAGTTGAAAGTTCCCCGCCCCTGCTCGGTCGGTTGCGGAACTCAAGCCGGGTCCGGACGCAGAGAGGCCTTGCTCGCACGGACGGTTGTTAACGTGAATGCATGACGGCTTGTGCGGAATGCGGTTTCGAGTACGACCTCGCCCTGGCTCCCAGGGTCTCGGTGCTCGCCAAGGGCCACGCGCGCGAATACGCGGACCTGCTGTGCGCCGAACCCTCGGTGCTGCGGCAGCGCTCTGTGCCGCAGGTGTGGTCACCTCTCGAGTACGCCTGTCACATGCGCGATGTGCTGCTCGTCCAGCGGGAGCGGATGCTGGCCGCACGACGGCGTGATACGCCGGTTGCCGAGTCCATGGGGCGCGACGAACGGGTCGAGCACGACGGATACGCCCAGCAGAAGCCCGCCGATGTCGCGCGCCAACTCCAGGACGCGACACTCCTGTTCACCGATGCTCTCGACCTGCTGTCCCCCTCCGACTGGGAGCGCACACTGGTATACACCTACCCCGAACGTGCGGAACGCTCCCTGAGCTGGCTCGCCGTGCACACCCTGCACGAGCTGCGCCATCACCTGCTCGACATCCGTCGCCAACTGGCTCTGGCGGAAAGTCCATGACGGCCACTTCTACACATGCGCCATGACCCGTAACGCCGACCGGGCAGGTCACGGTACTGGGGATTGACACGTTCGCGTTCCGCAAGGGAGGCACCTACGGCACCGTCCTCACCGGCGTCGAAACGCGACGGCCCGTCGATCTCCTGCCCGACCGCACCGCGGACACGGTGACCGCCTGGCTCGCCGCGCGCCCCGCCGCCTGGGTCCTGGCGGTGTGCTTCCTGCGCGGGCTCGGGTTCGCGCTCACGGTCGTGGCGGGCGGCGCCCTGACGGCCTCCCTCATTCCCGCCGAGCGGCGCGGCGAGGGGCTGGCCCTGATGGGAATCATGTCCGGCGTACCGTCGCTGCTGGGCCTGCCGCTGGGTGTCTGGCCCGCCTCCGAGGTCGGGTACGCGCCGGTCGCCGTGGCGGCGGTCGGCGGTTGTCACCCTTTGGTGCTCGGCTGGGCGAGGACGGAGCAGCGGTCGGTGGGGGCTTGCCGCCGCGAGGTGATCCGCCTTGTCATCGGGGTGACGCCACAACGTCTGGGACGACGACCCGCCGAGTGACCATGGCAGGTGTGCCTCGGAGTGATGCGGGAGAGCCGAGAGGACCTGAGCTGCACGGATAGGTGGTGCGCGAGGCAGACGGGGAGCTCGCGGGGGCAGGCCGGCTCCGTACAGGGGCTACGGCGAGGGCCTGCTGCCTCGGGGCCTCGGCCTCGGTGGCGGCGGCCCGGCGCACGGCAGGGCAGCTCGGCCGCTGGGCCCGGATACGTGGCCGCAGTCGCAGTCCTGGGGTACGCGGCGCCGCACTTCCGGTGGGGCGCCGGGATCGGCGCCGCGTTCCCCGGCGACTTCGCGGGCGTCCCGCACTGCACGCGCGAACCCGCCATCGGCTACTGGGTGAGGGGCGGCGCGGCGGTGCTCAGCGCGGTGCTCTCCCTCGCGCTGGTCCGCCCTTGGGGACACCGCCTGCCGGGCCGGCTGCCCGCGGCCGTCCCGGCAGCGATCGCCTCGGTCGGCATGACCCTCTAACGGGGCCTCCTGGACAGCTGGTTGGCGTAAACGCCCTTCGAGCTGCCAAGAGGACCTGTTCTCATGCGCGGCATCCGCCGAAGTCACCCCGTGGAGAATCCTGTTCGACCAACAACCCTCAAGATCAAAACGCCAGGTAGACGGTCTGCTTGATGACGTGCCGCCAGTCGCCCGGGTGGCGTTGAGGGCGGTGGCGATGTTCCGGAAGACCTGGCGGAGCTGAGCGGTCACGTCCCCGGCGGCCCTGGCGAACCGGCCTGGGGCGTCCAGGGGAATGTGGCCGGAGATCACAATCAGCGGCCCTGTCCTGGAGCCCATCCAGCAGGCGGCCAACGCCATCGACCTCAAGACGTACTGAGAACCGACAACGAAGACCTTCGAACCATGAACTGCGACCCGTCACAGGTCACCCGGAACCGAGGGGCGTGGCGCGGGCGGCGCCGTACGGGCGGCGCGGCACGGCGCCACGGGCCACCCTCCCACCCCGCCGTGGTCGACGTCCCGGTCGGCGTTGGTCTCCGCCCCTAGGGCTTGTGTGATGTCGTGATCAATCTTGCTGATTCGGATCCGTCTTGAGGGCGAATCCAGTAGGAAGACGATCGTGACGCGCAGGCAACTGACCGATGAGCAGTGGAAGTTGATCGAGCCCTACCTGCCGATAGGC
>NZ_JAGGOZ010000010.1 GCF_018614075.1 Streptomyces sp. ISL-94
GCCTATCGGCAGGTAGGGCTCAATCAACTTCCACTGCTCATCGGTCAGTTGCCTGCGCGTCACGATCGTCTTCCTACTGGATTCGCCCTCAAGACGGATCCGAATCAGCAAGATTGATCACGACATCACACAAGCCCTAGAAGCCGCCCCCGCCGTCGAATCCACCGCCTCCGTCGAAGCCGCCCCCGCCGCCGAAGTCCCCGCCGCCGAAGTCGGACGGGTTGAAGTCGGCCCCGGAGACGTCGCCGCCCTCGAAGCCGGACCCGTAGTCACCGCCGCCGAAGTCGGAGGCGTAGGCGGGGCTGGACATCATCGAGCCGAGCATCGTGCCCATGAGCAGGCCGGGCAGGATGCCGCCGCCGAAGTAGCCGCCGGCCCAGGGACCGTACGCCGGGCCGGCGTCGTAGTAGGGGCGCGGCCCGTGCGCGGTGTCGACCGTGCGGACCGCCGGGTCCTGGCCGTCGCGCAGCCGGACGGCGTCCGCCGTGCACAGGGGCACGGTACGCTCCGCGCCCCCAGCCGGGGCCCAGGCGGCGTCCTCGGCGCTCGGGCCGTGGCGCGGATCGAAGAAGCAGGGCAGCCGGCGCTCCGGCACGGGACGGCCCTGCCGGCGCGCGTCGAGGCAGGCCAGAGCGTAGCGGCCGTCCTCCAGCGCCTGGGTCACGCCCTGCACCTCTTCGGGGCGCTGCACCGAGACCATGATCTGTTTGGCCTTCTCGTACGAGTCGAGGCCCTGCCCGTAGTCCCTGCGCATCGCGTCGTCGGCGCCGGGCTCGCCGGGATGGAAGTCGAGCCGGTCCAGCTCCTCGCCGAAGGCCGTGATGTCCTCGTCGACGACCACGCTGAGGCGCTCGATGGCCTCGCGCCGGGCCTCTTCCCTCTTCTTCCGGTTGCGGCGGACCAGCGCGTAGGCGCCACCGCCGCCGACCACGGCCGCCGCGCCGAGGGTGATCAGGCCGCCGACCGGGGCGCCGCTGTCCGCGCCGGTGCTGTCCCAGGAGGCCGGGGCGCTGCCCTTGGCCTGGCTCAGGGCCTGGTCCACGAAGTTGCCGAGCTGGGTGGCCGCGTCGGGCGCCCCCGCCTTCACCGCGTCGGTGAGGTTGCGCACGGCGTTCACCGGCATGACCGCCCTGTCGGCACCGGCGTTGAAGCCGTCGCCGAGCCGGATCGCGTAGAGCCCGGTGATGCCGGTTTCGGCCCGGACGGCGCTGAGCACCTTGTCCGGCGGGAACTCGGCGGTGGCCGGCAGCACGGCGACGAACACCGGCTTCCCGGCATCCTTGATCTTCTGTGCGAGCGCCTCCGCATCCGCCTGGGGCAGCTGCGCCTCCGCACGCGGGTCGACGTAGACCGGCCCTTCCTTGAGAGCCTCCGCCACGGCGGCGACGCCGGTGGCGGCCGACGCCTGCGGGGCGGCCACCAGGGCGGTCGCGGACAGGGCCAGCAGCAGACCGGACAATACGGATATCAGCCTGGTCCTCATACTCACGACGCTACCCGAACAGGGGTTTTCCTGTGTGAGTAGGGCATAAGGGCCCGCGACGGCCCGCGCGGCGTTCGACGGACACCGCGCGGGCCGGGGGGATCACTGCTCGGGACTACTCGGCCGGTTCGACGCCCGCGTGCAGGAGGCCGTAGGTGAAGGCGTCCTCCAGGGCCTGCCAGGACGCGGCGATCACGTTCGGGGCCACGCCCACCGTGGACCACTCGCGGACGCCGTCCGTGGTGGCGACCAGCACGCGGGTCGTGGACTCCGTGCCGTGCTTGCCCTCCAGGATGCGGACCTTGTAGTCGACCAGCTCGAACTTGGCCAGCTGGGGGTAGAAGCGCTCGAGGGCGACCCGGAGCGCGCGGTCCAGGGCGTTGACCGGGCCGTTGCCCTCCGCCGTCGCGACGATCCGCTCGCCCTTGGCCCACAGCTTCACCGTGGCCTCGTTGGCGTGGGTGCCGTCCGGGCGGTCCTCGACGATCGCCCGCCAGGACTCGATGCGGAAGTACTTGCGGGCCCGGCCCTCGGCCTCGGCGCGCAGCAGCAGCTCGAAGGAGGCGTCGGCGGCCTCGTACGTGTAGCCCTGGAGCTCGCGCTCCTTGACCCGCTCCACGACCCGGGAGATCAGCGCGCGGTCCCCGCCCAGGTCGACGCCGAGCTCCTTGCCCTTGAGCTCGATGGAGGCGCGGCCGGCCATGTCGGAGACCAGCATCCGCATGGTGTTGCCGACCCGCTCGGGGTCGATGTGCTGGTAGAGGTCCGGGTCGACCTTGATGGCCGAGGCGTGCAGGCCGGCCTTGTGCGCGAATGCGGAGACACCCACGTAGGGCTGGTGCGTGGAGGGCGTGAGGTTGACGACCTCGGCGATGGCGTGCGAGATCCGGGTCATCTCGGCGAGCGCGCCCTCGGGGAGCACCTTGCGGCCGTACTTGATCTCCAGCGCGGCGACGACGGGGAAGAGGTTGGCGTTGCCGACGCGCTCGCCGTAGCCGTTCGCGGTGCACTGGACGTGGGTGGCGCCCGCGTCGACGGCGGCCAGGGTGTTGGCGACGGCGCAGCCGGTGTCGTCCTGGGCGTGGATGCCCAGGCGGGCGCCGGTGTCGGCGAGGACGGTGGCGACGGTCGCCGTGATCTGGGCCGGCAGCATGCCGCCGTTGGTGTCGCAGAGGATGACGACGTCGGCGCCGGCCTCGTGCGCGGTGCGTACGACGGACTTCGCGTACTCGGCGTTGGCGCGGTAGCCGTCGAAGAAGTGCTCGCAGTCGACGAAGACGCGGCGGCCCTGGGCGACGAGGTGGGAGACGGTGTCCCGGACCATCTCCAGGTTCTCGTCCAGGGTGGTGCGCAGGGCGAGCTCGACGTGCCGGTCGTGGGACTTGGCGACGAGCGTGATCACCGGGGCGCCGGACTCCAGCAGGGCCCGCACCTGCGGGTCCTCGGCGGCCGAGCCGCCCGCCCGCCGGGTCGCTCCGAAGGCGACCAGCTGGGCGTTCTTGAAGTCGATCTCGGCACGGGCCCGGGCGAAGAACTCGGTGTCGCGGGGGTTGGCGCCGGGCCAGCCGCCCTCGATGAAGCCCACCCCGAAATCGTCCAGGTGCCGGGCGATCGTCAGCTTGTCGGCGACCGTGAGGTTGATGCCTTCGCGCTGGGCACCGTCGCGCAGGGTGGTGTCGAAGACATGGAAGCTGTCGTCGAGGACCTCTGTCGTCGTCATGCTGATCTGACTCCTGTCGGATGAGTGGCTCCGGGCGTACGGGATCCACTGCCCCCATCATCGCGCGCGGCCCGGTCCCGGCAGGAATGGGCCGGGAAACGAAAAAACCTCTCGCGGGTGCGAGAGGTCTGCGCGCGGGTCTGGGGCACGATGGCCTCTGCCGCGGAGTTCTTCCGCGGTTCAGCGGTCAGTGCGGACCGGCGCGCTGCTGCCGATAATCATGGGCTGAGCAAGCACGCCCGCAGTTTGCCATAACGCCTGCGGCGCGCGGACACCGATCTCAGCATGCGGGCACCTGCTGCGTCGGCCTGGACTCCGCCCCCGGGGCCCGCGCCGGACCGGCCGTGGTCGGCTGCCGCGCCGCTGCTGGGGCTCCGCCCCGGGCCCCGCGCCTCAAACGCCGGCGGGGCTGGATGTCGGGGCCAGGCCTTCGGTCAGGAATTCCGCTACGTGGGAGAGGATCTCCTCGCGGGAGAGCAGGGGGAGGCCCACCGCCAGCTGGATGCTGAATCCGTCGAGCAGGGCCCTGGTGCGGGTGGCGAAGCGGTCGGCGTCCACCGGGCGGAACTCGCCGCGCGAGATGCCCTCGGCGAGCAGGGCCACCAGGTCCCGGTGCCAGGCGCCCTCGATCGCCGCCTGCCGGTCGCGTTCCTCCGGTCCGGCGGTCTGGGAGCGGTTCCAGACCTCCAGCCACAGGGTCCAGTGCGGGTCCCGGGCGTGCTCCGGCACGTACAGGTCGACGTACTCCCGGAGCCGCTCGCGCACCGGGCCGCGACGGGACAGCAGAGCCCGGCGCTGGTCGCCCAGCGCCGCCTCGCTCCACTCCAGGGTCTGCAGCAGGAGCTCGTCCTTGCTGCGGAAGTAGTAGAGGAGGTGGCCGCTGCTCATGCCGACCTCGCGGCCCAGACCGGCCATGGTCAGGCCTTCCAGGCCGCGCTCGGCGATCGTGGCCATGGCGGCGACGAGTACGTCCTCGCGCGGGGGCGCGTTCTTGCGCGCTGCCCGTACCGGTACTCCACCCGCGGCCATGGGCCCACTCCTTGTCCGGATCCCGAAGGTCAGACCTTCGGCTGCTGCTGGGTGATGCAGTGGATTCCGCCACCCCCGGCGAAAATCGTACGTGCGTCAACGAGTGTCACGGTCCGCTCGGGGAACAGTCCGCTAAAGATCTCGGCGGCCTCCTCGTCGCGCGGGTCGTCGAAGGAGCACAGCACCACGCCGCCGTTGCACAGGTAGTGGTTGATGTACGAGTAGTCCACCCACTCGCCGTCCTCCTCCAGCACGGTCGGTGCCGGGATCTCCACGACCTCCAGCCGCCGGCCCTGGGCGTCGGTGGACGCGCGCAGGATGGCCGCGATGGTCTTGCAGCGCTCGTGGTCCGGGTGGGCCGGGTCGGGCTGGGTGTGGACCATGACCACGCCGGGGCGGGCGAAGGCGGCGACGATGTCGACGTGGCCCTGGGTGCCGTAGGTGCCGTAGTCGCCGGCCAGACCGTACGGGAGCCAGATGGCCTTGGTGGTGCCGAGGTGCGCGTGGATCTCCCGCTCGACCTGCTCGCGGGTCCAGTCGGGGTTGCGGCCCTTGCCCAGCTGGACGGTGTCGGTGAGGAGCACGGTGCCCTCGCCGTCGACGTGGATGGCGCCGCCCTCGTTGACCAGCGGGGTGCTGTACGTGCGGGTGCCGACGAGGTCGGAGATGTGCCGGGCGATCTTCGAGTCGTGGTCCCAGCGGGCCCACTCCTGGGCGCCCCAGCCGTTGAAGGTCCAGTCGACGGCCGCCAGCTCGCCGGCGCCGTTGGTGACGAAGGTGGGGCCGATGTCCCGCATCCAGGCGTCGTCGAGCTCGCGCTCCACCAGCACCAGTTCGTGGCCGTCGGCCCCTCCGGCGATCGCGCGGGCGCTGTCCGCGTCACCGGGCGAGACGACGAGGGTCACGGGCTCGTACGTGCGGACCGCGCGGGCGACGGCGCCCCAGGCCTCGCGGGCCTCGGCGAGCTCCTGCTCGTTGGTGAAGGTGGGGTTGGGGCTGGGCCAGGCCATCCAGGTGCGCTCGTGGGGCATCCACTCGGCGGGCATCCGGAATCCATCGTTCACGGGCTGTGCAGTCATGGCGGGGAGGTCCTTACGGGCTGGCTTAGAGGAAGTACAGGCGGTTGAGGGAGACCGACTCGGCGGCTTCGGAGCGCAGCGGTTCCCCGTCGAGGGAGACGAGGCCGCTGCGCGCGTCGACATCGACCGCGCCCACCCGGGAGTTCAGGAGCAGGTCCTTGGGGCCGATGCCGCGGGTGCCGCGGACGGCCACCCGGCGCCGGCGGGTCGGCATCTCGTCGCTGCCGAGGGCCGCCGCGGCGGCCGAGACGAAGGCGACGGAGATGTCGGCGGCGGTGGCGCCGTACGAACCGAACTGCGGGCCGAGGACCAGCGGTTCGCAGGTGTCGGTGGCGGCGTTGGGGTCGCCGGTGACCCCGTAGGCCGGGAAGCCGGACTTGAGGACCAGCTGCGGCTTGGCGCCGAAGAACTGGGGGCGCCACAGCACGATGTCGGCGAGCTTGCCGACCTCGATGGAGCCGATCTCGTGGGCCAGGCCGTGGGCGATGGCCGGGTTGATGGTCAGCTTGGCCATGTAGCGCATGACGCGGGCGTTGTCGTCGCCCTCGCCGTCGCCGGCCAGCGGGCCGAGCTCGCCCTTCATCTTCGCCGCCATGGCGAAGGTGCGGCGGATGGTCTCGCCCGCGCGGCCCATGCCCTGGGCGTCGGAGGAGGTGATGCCGATCGCGCCGAGGTCGTGCAGGACGTCCTCGGCCCCCATCGTGCCCGCGCGGATCCGGTCGCGGGCCATGGCGGCGTCGCCCGGGAGGTCGGGCTTGAGGTCGTGGACGGAGACGATCATGCCGTAGTGCTCGGCGACCGCGTCCCGGCCGAAGGGCAGGGTGGGGTTGGTGGAGGAGCCGATGACGTTCGGCACGCCCGCCATCTTGAGCACGTTGGGGACGTGTCCGCCGCCGCAGCCCTCGATGTGGAAGGCGTGGATGGTCCGGCCGTCCAGGACGCGCAGGGTGTCCTCGACGGAGAGGCACTCGTTCAGGCCGTCGCTGTGCAGGGCGACTTGGACGTCGTACTCCTCGGCCACCCGCAGGGCGGTGTCCAGGGCGCGGGTGTGGGCGCCCATGTCCTCGTGGACCTTGAAGCCGGAGGCGCCGCCCTCGGCCAGGGCCTCGACCAGCGGGGCCGCGCCCGAGGAGGAGCCGCGGGCGAGGAAGCCGATGTTCACGGGCCAGGCGTCGAAGGCGCTGAAGGCGTGCTTGAGCGCCCACGGGGAGTTGACGCCGACGCCCCAGACCGGGCCGAACTCCTGGCCGATGATCGTGGTGACGCCCGCGGCGAGCGAGGCCTCCATGATGCGCGGGGACAGCAGGTGGACGTGGGTGTCCACGGCGCCGGCGGTGGCGATCAGGCCCTCGCCGGAGACGATGCTCGTACCGGTTCCGACGACGACGTCCACGCCGTCGAGGGTGTCGGGGTTGCCGGCCCGGCCGATCGCGTGGATGCGGCCTTCGCGGATGCCGATGGAGACCTTGCGGATGCCGAGGACGGCGTCGATGACCAGCACGTTGCTGATGACGACGTCGCAGGTTTCGCGGACTGCGGCGGCCTTCAGGTGCAGGCCGTCGCGCGCGGTCTTGCCGAAGCCGGCCAGGAACTCGTCGCCGGCCTTCTGGGCGTCGGACTCCACCCGGACGGTGAGCCCGGAGTCGCCGAGCCGGACCCGGTCCCCGGCGCGGGGGCCGAAGACGGAGGCGTACTCGTGCGGGTCGATGTGCCGGCTGCCCGGCGCACAGTGGTCGCTGTGGGGGGTCTGGCGGCTCATGCCTGGTCTCCGTCCGCGGATTCGGTGGTGCTGGGTGCGGCTGCGCCGGCGGGGCGCTCCGGGTCGGCGCCCAGGTACCCGCACGCGGCCGCCCGGCTCAGCGCCTGCGCCTTGGCGCCGGGGGCGTCCAGGGGACCGTCGACCAGGCCCGCGAAGCCGATGGCGATGCGGTCGCCGCCGATGGGGACCAGCCCGACCTCGCCCTCGCCGTGGGGGTCGAACCGTACGGAGGAGCCGGCCGGCACGCACAGCCGCATCCCGTAGGCGGCGGCGCGGTCGAAGTCGAGGCGGGGGTTGGCCTCGAAGAAGTGGAAGTGCGAGGTGACGCTCACCGGCACGGCGGCGGTGTTGCGCACGCGCAGGTGCACCACCGGCTCGGGCTGGGGGACGCCGGGGCCGGGGACGACCGCGCCGGGGGCGTCGTCGCCGAGGGAGACCGCGCCGCGGATGGGCGAGGAGACCACCGCGAGGCGGGATCCGTCGTCGAAGACGGCCTCCACGTGGACCTCGGTGACCACGTCGGCCACGCCGGGCAGGACGTCGTCGGGGCCCAGCACGGCGCGGGCCTCCTCGATGGCCTCCGCCAGCCGCTTCCCGTCGCGCGCGGCCTCGCAGACCGTGTCCGCGATCAGCGCGGTGGCCTCCGGGACGTTGAGCTTCAGGCCCCTGGCCCGCCGGGCCCTGGCCAGTTCCGCTGCGCTGCGGAGCAGCAGCCGGTCGCGCTCCGTAGGGGTCAGCCGCACGGCGATCCACCACCTTTTGACTCGATGGGTTAGAGCATCACTCTAACTCTTCATTTCCTTGCTGGGAATCATTGACCTATCAGCAGGGCGTGAGTCACATTGAGTGTCGCTCAAAGAAGTGCGCAACCACCCCCCGCCCTGCCAAGGGAGTCCCCCCATGCCCATCGAACAGCGCGGAGTCGACACCATCCCGGAAGAGGAGCGAACGAGCGGTCCGCGTGACCTGATCTCGATCCTGCTCGGCTCCAACCTCTGCCTCGGCGTGATCGTCTTCGGCTGGCTGCCCCCGTCCTTCGGACTGGGCCTGTGGCCCTCGGTCACCGCCATCGTGACCGGCACCCTCGTCGGTATCGTCTTCACCGCGCCGCTGGCGCTGGTATCCCTCAGGACGGCCACCAACCTGTCCACCTCCAGCGGCGCCCAGTTCGGCGTGCGCGGACGGCTGGTCGGCTCAATCGTGGGCCTGCTGCTCTCGCTCGGCTACACCGCGCTCACGCTGTGGATCGGCGGCGACGTGATGGTCGGCACCCTTTCCCGGCTCACCGGACTCCCGGACACCGGTGTCTCGCGGGCCGTGATGTACGGCGTACTGGCCGCGTGTACCGTCGTCGGGGCCGTCTTCGGCTACCGGCTGCTGCTGCGCATGAGCAAGATCCTCTCCATCGGCATGGTGGTCCTGCTGGCCGTCGGCCTCTTCGCCTACGCCCCGGACTTCACCACCGCCGCGCCGCCGGAGACCCCCCTCCTCCTCGGCTCCTTCTGGCCGACCTGGCTGCTCGCGGCCGTCGCCGCCGGACTCAGCGGCCCCGTCGCCTTCATCACCCTGCTCGGCGACTACACCCGCTACATCTCCCCCCGCAAGCACAGCTCCCGCAAGGTGTTCTGGGCCACCGGCCTGGGCCTGCTGATCGGTCTGCTGATACCGCAGCTCTTCGGCACCTACACCGCCCTCGCCGCCAAGGCCGGCGCCGACTACGCCGGGCCCCTCGTCGAGGCCGCGCCGTTCTGGTACCTGGTTCCGCTGCTCGCCGCCGCCGCGGCCGGCTCGGTGGGCAACGCCGGGCTGATGCTCTACTCCATGGGCCTGGACCTCGACGCGATCGTCCCCAAGGCCACGCGCACCAAGGCCACCGTGATCGCCGCGGCCGTGGCCACCGCGTTCGTGTTCTTCGGCTCCTTCTCGTGGGACGTGCAGTCCGCGATGACCTCGTTCGTACTGCTGCTGACCGCGATCGGCACCCCGTGGGCCGTGGTCACCCTCATCGGCTACGTCCGCTGCCGCGGCGAGTACGACGCCGACTCCCTCCAGGTCTTCAACCGCCGCTCGGTGGGCGGGGTCTACTGGTACCGCAACGGCTGGAACCTGGCCGCCACCGCCTCCTGGGCCATCGGCGCCGGCGTCGGCCTGCTCGCCGTGACCACGCCCTTCTACGAGGGCCCGCTGCTCGCCCTCACCGGCGGCGTGGACTGCTCCTTCATCCTGTCCGGCCTGGCCGGCGGACTGGTCTACCTCGCGCTGACCGCCCGTACCGCCCCCTCCACGGTCGCAGCCGCTGCCGCCGAGGAGCCGGTGGCCGCCTGAGCCACCCGGTACGCACGAAGGCCCGCGCCCGGAAGTCCGGGGCGCGGGCCTTCGTGCGTCGGCCGTCCTACCCGAGCGGGTGCATCCAGCCGTGGTGGTCGGCGGCGTGGCCGGTCTGGAGCTCCAGAAGGGCCTTGCGCAGGCGCATGGTGACCTGGCCGGGCTCGCCGTCGCCCTGGATCCAGTCGGCGCGCTCGGACTTGACCGAGCCGACCGGGGTGATGACGGCGGCGGTGCCGCAGGCGAAGACCTCGGTGAGGGTGCCGTTCGCGTTGTCGCGCTGCCAGTCCTCGGTGGTGATCCGGCCCTCCTCGGCGGTGTAGCCGAGGTCGCGGGCGATGGTGAGGAGGGAGTCGCGGGTGATGCCGGGGAGGAGCGAGCCGGTGAGCTCGGGCGTCACGATGCGGTCGCCGTACACGAAGTACAGGTTCATCCCGCCCATCTCCTCGATCCAGCGGTGCTCGACGGCGTCGAGCCAGACCACCTGGTCGCAGCCGTGCGAGGCGGCCTGGGCCTGGGCGACGAGGGAGGCCGCGTAGTTGCCGCCGGTCTTGGCGGCGCCGGTGCCGCCCTTGACGGCGCGGACGTACTCCTCGGAGAGCCAGACGGAGACCGGCTTGACGCCACCGGGGAAGTACGCGCCGGCGGGCGAGGCGATGACGATGAAGAGGAACTCGTTGGCCGGGCGGACGCCGAGGCCGACCTCGGAGGCGAACATGAACGGCCGCAGGTACAGGGAGGCCTCGCCGGAGTCCGGGACCCAGGCGCGGTCCTGCGTGATGAGCGCGTCGCAGGCGGCGATGAACAGGTCCACCGGCAGCTCCGGCATCGCCATGCGGCGGGCGGACGTCTGGAAGCGCTCGGCGTTGGCCTCGGGCCGGAAGGTGGCGACGGTGCCGTCGGGCTGGCGGTAGGCCTTGAGGCCCTCGAAGATCGTCTGCGCGTAGTGCAGCGTCATGTTCGCCGGGTCGATCGCCAGGGGCGCGTACGGGACCAGTTCGGCGTCGTGCCAGCCGCGGCCCTCGGTCCACTTGATCGTCACCATGTGGTCGGTGAAGTGGCGGCCGAAGCCGGGGCTGGCCAGGATCGCCTCGCGCTCCGCGTCGGACAGCGGGTTCGAGGAGGGCTTGAGCTCGATCGTGGGCGTCGTCATGAGTGCTTGTCCTTCACCGTTTGTGTATGGCGGACCGCGCTCATGCGTACTAGTTACTAGGACGTCCGAGCTTCCCCGTAGTCCGCGGCCTCGCGTTCGATTATCGCGCGCGAGGGGAGTTCGGAGAAACGGGGTGTTGCGGCCCAGGGGAGATGGTGGCACCCGGGGCCGCACAGGAGAAGCCGCCGGGTCCTGGAATGCGACCCGGCGGCTTCCTGAGGTGGAGCTGCCGGGTCAGCCGGCTACGCGAGCGGCGAGAGCGTCGCCGATCTCGTCGGTGGAGCGGAAGGTGCCGTCGCGCTC
The DNA here is from genome assembly GCF_018614075.1 of Streptomyces sp. ISL-94. GTDB lineage: Bacteria > Actinomycetota > Actinomycetes > Streptomycetales > Streptomycetaceae > Streptomyces. The sequence goes on from NZ_JAGGOZ010000010.1 coordinate 10,852, forward strand.
GGCCAGGTCGGCGGAGACCGCGTCCTCGATGCGGACGGCACGGTCCTCGTGGCCGAGGTGGCGCAGCAGGAGGGCGACGGAGAGGATCGTCGCGGTCGGGTCGGCCTTGCCGGTGCCCGCGATGTCCGGGGCCGAGCCGTGGACGGGCTCGAACATGGAGGGGAAGGCGCCGGTCGGGTTGATGTTCCCGGAGGCGGCGAGGCCGATTCCGCCGGTCACGGCGGCGGCCAGGTCGGTGAGGATGTCACCGAAGAGGTTGTCCGTGACGATGACGTCGAAGCGCTCGGGCTGGGTGACGAAGAAGATCGTCGCGGCGTCGACGTGCAGGTAGTCGGTGGTGACCTCGGGGTACTCCTGGCCGACCTTGTCGAAGATGTTCTTCCACATGTGGCCCGCGTACACGAGGACGTTGTTCTTGTGGACGAGCGTCAGCTTCTTGCGGGGGCGGGCCTTGGCGCGCTCGTACGCGTCGCGGACCACGCGCTCGACACCGTAGGCGGTGTTGATGCTGACCTCGGTGGCCACCTCGGCGGGGGTGCCGGTGCGCAGCGAGCCGCCGTTGCCGGTGTACGGGCCTTCGGTGCCCTCGCGGACCACGACGAAGTCGATCTCCGGACGGCCGGCGAGCGGGGTGGCCGTGTTGGGGAAGAGCTTCGAGGGGCGCAGGTTGATGTAGTGGTCGAAGGCGAAGCGGAGCTTCAGCAGCAGACCGCGCTCCAGGACGCCGGACGGGACCGACGGGTCGCCGATGGCGCCCAGCAGGATCGCGTCGTGGTGCTTGAGGGCTTCGAGCTCCGCGTCCGGGAGGGTCTCACCGGTGCGGTGCCAGCGCTGGGCGCCGAGGTCGTATTCCTTGGTCTCCAGCTTCACATCCTGGGGCAGGACCGCGGTAAGGACCTTGAGTCCCTGAGCCACGACTTCCTGGCCGATGCCATCACCGGGGATCACTGCGAGATTGATGCTGGTCGACATGGCGAAACCGTACTCCGTGTCCCAGCCCTCAGACATACTGCGTCCAGCATCTGGACCCATGTGGACGCAACATGTCCTGGGGAGGGGCTGCTCAGTGGCCGGTCGCCCCGCCGTTGTCGCGGCGGTCGAGGGCCCGCTGGAGGGCCGCGGCGGCCTTCTTGCGGTCGGCGTCCGCGGTGGAGGAGCGGCGGACGCGGCGGGGGGCGGTGGCGGGTGCGTTCATGGTGATCGACTCCTTGAGATCACGGCGTGGCGGGGCCACGGATGAGGGGTTCCTTCAAGGCGCCGGAAGAGGCGGGGAGCGGTGCGCCGCAGGGGTTGCCTGCCAGGGCGCGCGCTCTCGACCGCCATTCGCCGGATCGGCGAGACGTTCGGCTCCTACAAAGCTAGGGCAGGTCCCGCTGTATGTCTCCGCAATTACTCGGACTTCCTAGTATCTGAGACGGCGAACCCCCGGAAGGCCTCTTCCAGGCGGTCCGTGTCAGCCCTTGTCCGAATCAGAGCCCTGACGGCGAGGGTCGCGGCGGATTCGGGCGTCGTGACGTATCCCACCCGTCTCACCGGCCTCATGGGGCCCAAATCGGTGATCTGCACCGCCGCGCCGGCCTCGCGGAGCGACAGCTCCGGCAGGATCGCCATGCCGAGGCCCCGGCCGACCATCGTCAGCACCATGCCGTCGTCCTCCGCCTTCACGGTGGCCGGCGGGATCCAGTCCTGGGCCCGCCACCAGTCGCGGGTGTAGGAGCCGCAGTTCTCGTCCCAGTCCAGCAGGGGGAGCGACTTCGGGTCCGGGTGGCCGACCGGGTGGACCAACGCGTACGCCTCCTGCGCCAGCACCCCGGCCAGCAGCCCGGGCGGCAGCTCCGCCGGGCCTCCCAGGGTGGCGATGCCCAGGTCGGCGCGTCCGGCGGCGACCTCCCCGGCCGTGCCGGCGCCGAGCTCGCGCACCACCCGGACCTCGGGGCGGATGCCGGGGTGCCGGGCGGTGAGCCGTTCCAGGGCGGGCGGCAGCAGGTGCAGGGCCGCACTGCGGAAGGCGGCGATCCGCAGGACGCCTTCGAGCGCGCCGGCGTCCGCGCCCGCGCCCGCCGGGCCGCCCCGGGCCGCGCCGCGCGCCTCCGCGCCGAGGACCTCGTACAGCCGCAGGATCCGGCGGGCGTGGCCGACGGCCCGCTCCCCCGCCGGGGTGGGCGAGGCTCCGGTCCGCCCGCGCTCGAAGAGCACCGCCCCGACCTTGGACTCGCTGCCGCGCACGGAGTGCGAGACGGCCGACTGGGTGAGGCCGAGCGCGGCGGCCGCCGCGGAGAATCCGCCGGTCTCGGCGACGGCGACCAGGATCCGCAGTTCCTGCGGGAGGAGATCGGACACCGGGGCCCCCACCTCGTTCTATGAGCGTCATTCATGAATGTGCGGCTTCCATGAGCCCAACCCCCTGCCCGGCCGGGAGATTCCTCCCTAGCGTCTGCGCCATGACCACGAACACCGCATACGCCGTCCACCAGATCGCCCGCCCGACCGGCTTCCCCGCCGCGTCCGACTTCGCGTACGCCGCCTCCCCCGTCCCCGAAGTCGCCCCCGGCACCGCCCTCGTACGGAACCTGCTGCTCTCGGTCGACCCCTACCACCGCGGGATGATGGACGGCGGCGAGGACGGCTTCGAGCTCGGCACCCCGCTGGAGGGCCGGTCGGTGGGCCGCGTGCTCGCCTCCCGCGACCCCGGGCTGCGCGAGGGCGACCTCGTCTTCCACCGGCAGGGATGGCGTACGCACGCCCTCGTCACCCTCGGCGTGGACGGCGCGCGGAAGCTGCGCGGCCACGAGGGGATCCCGCTGGAGGCGTACCTCTCGATCCTCGGCGGCACCGGCCTGACCGCGTACGCCGCCCTGACCCGGACGGCCGCCCTGCGGCAGGGCGAGGACCTGTTCGTCTCCGCCGCGGCGGGCGGAGTGGGCACGGCGGTCGGGCACATCGCCCGGCTGCTCGGCGCCCGCCGGATCGTCGGCAGCGCGGGCTCGGCGGCCAAGGTCCGCCACCTCACCGAGGTCCTCGGCTTCGACGCGGCCTTCGACTACCACGACGGTCCGGTCGGCGGACAGCTCGCGAAGGCCGCGCCCGACGGCATCGACGTCTACGTGGACAACGTGGGCGGGGAGCACCTGGAGGGCGCGATCGACGTCCTGCGCGAGTACGGGCGTGTCGCATGGGTCGGCGGGATTTCGATGTACAACGGCGACCGGTCCCCCGCCGCGCCGCGCAACCTCTTCGAGGTCGTACACAAGTCGCTGCGGCTGGAAGGGGTATTGGTCCGCAACCACACCAATCTGCAGGACGAGCTGGAGGACTTCCTGGTCCCCCATCTGCGCAGCGGCCGGATCGGTACCGACACCACCGTTGTGCAGGGGTTCGACCACACGGTGGAGGCCTTCCTGGGCATGCTGCGCGGGGACAATCTAGGCAAGATGCTCGTCCGCGTCGGGGACTGATTCCAGCCACCCGGATGTTCACCGACTTCTTACCGCACGGCTGTAGACCTTTGGCCCGGCGCCCGCCACTCTGTGCGTCAATGTGCCGCCGGGGCACTGGAGTTGGAGGCGAGAAGGCAGTGACACCGATCAGCCGCAGAGGGTTCGTGGGAATCGGCGCCGGGCTGATGGCAGGTGCTGCCCTGCCCGCGATCGCGCCGACGACGGCGGCCGCGGCCTCCGCGACCGGCACGATCACCGACGTGAAGCACGTCGTGATCCTCATGCAGGAGAACCGCAGCTTCGACCACTACTTCGGAAGGCTGAAGGGCGTCCGCGGCTTCGGCGACCGCGCCGCCGGCAACATCCCGGGCGGCTGGGGCATGTTCAACCAGCCCAACTGGGGCGGCCGCCAGTACCCGTGGAAGCTGTCCGCCACCCCGCCGGCGGGCGGCGTGGACAGCGAGACGCTGGCCCAGTGCAACGGCGACCTCCCGCACAGCTGGACCTCGCAGCACGCCGCCTGGAACAAGGGCCGGATGGACAACTGGGTCGCCGGCGTCGGCAACACCCGCACCCTCGGCTACCTCGACCGCGGGGACATCCCCTTCCACTACGGCCTCGCGGACAACTACACGGTCTGCGACGCCTATTTCTGCTCGACCCTCAGCGCGACCGGCCCGAACCGCACCTTCCTGTGGAGCGGCAAGGTCGACGCGGGCAGCAAGGACGGCGGCGACGAGTCCGGGCTGACCTGGGAGACGTACGCGGAGGCCCTGCAGCGCGCCGGCATGAGCTGGAAGGTCTACCAGAACGCGCAGGACAACTACGGGGACAACGGTCTGGCCTACTTCAAGAAGTTCACGGACGCGGCGCCCGGCAACCCGCTGTGGGACCGCGGTATGGGCTCCGTCCCGAAGGCCACCGGCTCCACCCCGGACGACATCGCCGCCGCCATCCGCGCGGACGTGGTCGCGGGCACCCTCCCCCAGGTCTCCTGGGTCGTGGCGAGCGAGGCCTTCTCGGAGCACCCGTACGCCCCGCCCGGCGACGGCGCGCACTTCGTGGACCTGGTCTACCGCGCGCTGGCCGCCGACCCCGAGGTCTTCGACTCCACGGTCCTCTTCCTCAACTACGACGAGAACGACGGCTTCTTCGACCACGTCCCGCCGCCGGTCGCCCCGCCCGGCACGCCCGGCGAGTACATCGACGGCACCCCGATCGGCCTCGGCTTCCGCGTGCCGATGGTGGTCATGTCCCCCTGGACGCGCGGCGGCTGGGTCAGCTCGGAGGTCTTCGACCACACCTCGGTGCTCCGCTTCATGGAGACCTGGACGGCCGCCCTCGGCACCCCCGCCACCTGCCCGAACATCAGCGCCTGGCGCCGCAGGGTGGTGGGCGACCTGACCGGCGTCTTCGACTTCGCGCACCCGGTCTACGGGGTCCCCGCCGGCCTCCCGTCCACCGCCAAGGTCATCGGCCAGTCGACCTGCGGCCCGCTGCCCAACCCGGTCCCGCAGGACAACGCCCTCCCGGCGCAGGAGCCGGGCACCCGACCGGCGCGGGCCCTTCCGTACCAGGTGAACGGCAACCTGGACCGCTTCGAGTTCGGGGCGGCCGGCAAGATCCTGGCCTGGTTCTCGATGACCAACCAGGGTGCGGAGGCGAAGCGGGCGGCGCACTTCTCGATCCACCCGCACCAGTACCGGGACACGGCGGCCTGGCAGTACACGGTCGACCCGGGCGCGGCCTCGGCCGACTACTTCAACATCGGCACGGGCTCCGGCTCCGGCAAGTACGACATCTCGATGTACGGCCCGAACCGGTTCCTGCGCCGCTTCATCGGAGACGCGACGAAGGCCGGCAAGGCGATCGAGGTCGCGGCCCGCTTCGCGGTCGAGCCCGGCACCGGCAAGACGGCGGTCTACTTCAAGATGACCAACTCCTCCGCCTCCCCCGTCACCTTCACCATCCGCTCCAACGCCTACCGCACGGACGGCCCGTGGACGTACGCCGTCCCCGCGAACTCCTCGCGGGAGGACTACTTCAACGCGGTGGCGTACAGCAACGGCTGGTACGACTTCACGATCCTGGCCGACTCCGACGGCACCTGGTCCCGCCGCTACACGGGCCACATCGAGTCGGGCGCGCCGAGCATCTCGGGCTCGTAGCCCCGCCGCTCCGGCAGGTCGGCGGCGCCGAGCCGCCCGGCGGGGTCCAGCCGGATCCCCCGGGCGGCGCCAGGCGTGTCCGTGTATCGGTCGCGGAAGCGGTGTCCCCCCGCCACGAATCGGCCTGCACCTTCCTGGCGCCCCGCGTGACCGCCCCAGCACACTCGCTCCATGTCGCCTTCCACTGAGCACTGGACCCCCACCCACGGCGAGCCGTACCGCCCCACCGCCTACCGGCCCGAGCGGATGCCGAGCACGGAATCCCTCGCGCGAGCCGCCGAGTTGCGGGCGCGGATGGACGAACGGCGGACCGTACGCCACTTCTCCCCCGACCCGGTGCCCGAGCAGGTCGTCCGGGACGCCATCGCGTGCGCCGCGACCGCGCCCTCCGGGGCGCACCAGCAGCCGTGGACCTTCGTCCTGGTCAAGGACCGGGCGGTCCGGCGGCAGATCCGCGCCGCCGCCGAGCAGGAGGAGGCGCTCTCCTATGACGGCCGCCTCGGCGACGAGTGGCTCGCCGCCCTGCGCCCCCTCGGCACGGACGCCGTGAAGACCCACCTCACAGAGGCGCCGGCCCTCGTCGTGGTCTTCCAGCAGCGCTACTGGCTCGGCCCGGACGGCACGAAGCGCAAGCACTACTACGTCGACGAGTCGGTCGGCATCGCGGTCGGCATGCTCCTGTCCGCCCTCCACCTGAGCGGCCTGGCGGCCCTGGTCCACACCCCGAGCCCGATGCGCTTCCTCTCCCACGTCCTGAACCGCCCCGAGAACGAGAAGGCCTTCGCGGTCATCCCGGTCGGCTACCCGGCGGAAGACTGCGAGGTCCCCGACCTGGTCCGCAAGACCCTGGACCAGGTCATCGTCGAGGTCTGACGCGGAAATGGAACCGCCCCCGCTCCGGACTTGGGGGTACCGGAGCGGGGGCGGGGTTCAGCGGGGCGGTGGTCAGCCCATGTGCGGGTAGCCGTAGTCGGTCGGGGCCACCAGGGTCTCCTTGATGGAGCGGGTCGAGGTCCAGCGCTGCAGGTTCGTCGCCGCGCCGGCCTTGTCGTTCGTGCCCGAGGCGCGGCCGCCGCCGAAGGGCTGCTGGCCGACGACGGCGCCGGTGGACTTGTCGTTGATGTAGAAGTTGCCCGCCGCGAAGCGGAGCTTCTCCATCGCGTCCGCCGCCGCGTAGCGGTCCCCGGCGATGATCGAGCCGGTCAGGGCATACGCCGAGACGGACTCCATCTGGGCCAGCATCGCCTCGTAATCGGCGTCGTCGTAGACGTGCACGGCGAGGATCGGGCCGAAGTACTCGGTCGTGAAAACCTCGTTCTCCGGGTCGGTGCACACGATGACGGTCGGGCGGACGAAGTAGCCCTCCGAGTCGTCGTACGTGCCGCCCGCGACGATCTCGCAGGTCGGGTCGGCCTTCGCCCGGTCGATGGCGGCCTTGTTCTTCAGATACGAACGCTCGTCGATGACGGCGCCGATGAAGTTGGTCAGGTCGCGGACGTCACCCATGGCGATGCCGTCGACCTCGGCTGCGAAGGCCTCCTTGAAGCCGTCGTTCCAGATCGAGGCCGGGATGTAGGCGCGGGAGGACGCCGAGCACTTCTGGCCCTGGAACTCGAAGGAGCCGCGGGTCAGCGCGGTCTTCAGGACGGCGCGGTCCGCGGACGGGTGCGCGACGACGAAGTCCTTGCCGCCGGTCTCGCCGACCAGGCGCGGGTAGGACTTGTACGTCTCGATGTTGTTGCCGACCGTCTTCCACAGGTACTGGAAGGTCTTGGTCGAGCCGGTGAAGTGGATGCCCGCGAGCTCGGGGTGGTTCAGGGCCACCTCCGAGACCGCGATGCCGTCACCGGTGACGAGGTTGATGACGCCCTTGGGGAGGCCGGCCTCCTCCAGGAGCTCCATCAGCAGGACCGCGGAGTGGGTCTGCGTCGGGGACGGCTTCCACAGGACCACGTTGCCCATGAGGGCGGGGGCGGTCGGCAGGTTGCCCGCGATGGCCGTGAAGTTGAACGGCGTGATCGCGTAGACGAAGCCCTCCAGCGGGCGGTGGTCGCTGCGGTTCCACACGCCGGCGGAGTTCGCGCCGGGCTGCTCGGCCAGGATCTGGCGGGCGAAGTGGACGTTGAAGCGCCAGAAGTCGACGAGCTCGCAGGGGGTGTCGATCTCGGCCTGCTGCGCGGTCTTCGACTGGCCCAGCATGGTGGAGGCGGCGAGCTTCTCGCGCCACGGGCCGGCCAGCAGCTCGGCGGCGCGCAGGATGATCGCGGCGCGGTCGTCGAAGGACATCGAGCGCCAGGCCGGGGCGGCGGCGAGGGCGGCGTCGACGGCCTCCTGCGCGTCGGCCTGGGTGGCGTTGCCGTAGGTGCCGAGCACCGACTTGTGGTCGTGCGGCTGGACCACGTCGAAACGCTCGCCGCCGCCCATCCGCTTGACGCCGTTGATCGTCATCGGGAGGTCGATCGGGTTCTCGGACAGCAGCTTGAGCTGCGTCTCGAGCCGTGCGCGCTCCGGGGTGCCGGGGGCGTACGAGTGGACCGGCTCGTTGACCGGCGCGGGGACCTGGGTCACAGCATCCATGGGGGCACCTCTTCCGAGTGAAATCGTCGACTTCAGCCGAGAGGGACTGAAGCGGCGGCATAGATTGGGTGGCGGTCAGGGCTAGACCATCACGCGTTCGCGACAGCGGGCGAGTGAGAAGCCCTACGGGGCGGAGTCACGGGGCTGGTAACTCCTTCGTGGGGTCTACAACCAGCATGGACCGGCTCAGCCGGCCGATGAGCGGCGGTTGCCATCGCCTGGGGGCTCCCTGAGTGACGGCAACCGCCGCTCACTGCATGCTCAGTTCTTGGTGATCATCGAGCGGACGAAGAAGAGCAGGTTGGCCGGCTTCTCCGCGAGACGGCGCATGAAGTAGCCGTACCAGTCCGTCCCGTACGCGGTGTACACACGCATCCGGTGGCCCTCTGCCGCAAGCCGCAGGTGCTCCTCGCTGCGGATGCCGTACAGCATCTGGAACTCGTACTCGTCCAGCTTGCGCCCGGCGGACCGGGCGAGCTCCTGCGCGATGGCGATCAGACGCGGGTCGTGCGACCCGATCATCGGGTAGCCCTCGCCCTCCATCAGGATCTTCATGATGCGGACGTACGCCCGGTCGACCTCGGACTTGTCCTGGTAGGCGACCTCGGCGGGCTCCTTGTAGGCGCCCTTCACGATCCGCACGCGGCTGCCGGCGGCGGCCAGCCGGCGGGCGTCGGCCTCGGTGCGGAAGAGGTAGGCCTGGATCACGCAGCCGGTCTGCGGGAAGTCCCGGCGCAGTTCCTCGTGGATGGCGAACATCGAGTCGAGGGTGGTGTGGTCCTCGGCGTCGAGGGTCACGGTGGTGCCGATGGCCGCGGCGGCCTTGACGACCGGGCGGACGTTGGCGAGGGCCAGCTCGTGACCGCCCTCCAGCGCCTGCCCGAACATCGACAGCTTCACGGACATCTCGACGGTCTCGCCGAGGCCGAGGTCCGCGAGGCGCTCGATGAGGTGGAGGTAGGCGTCCCGGGCGGCGTGCGACTGCGCCACCTCGGTGATGTCCTCGCCGACGACGTCGAGGGTGACCTCCAGGCCGCTGCGCGTGAGCCGCTCGACGATGGGGATGACCTGGTCGACCGTCTCCCCGGGGATGAAACGGTTCACCACGGGCTTGGTCACCGGGGCGGCAGAGACGATACGGCGCATCGTGGCGCTGCGCGAGGCGGCGAGGATCACGGGACCCAGCACGGGGGCACCTCCTACGGGTGGCAGAAGAAAAGCGCGGGAGAAACGCAAGCAGAACCACCGTGAAACCTAAGGATCGCTTCGATCGTCTGCCATCGACAGCTGTCACGCATCCGTGTCCCGGATCTCATACATCTGTCTGAAGAGGCCGTCCGCGGGTGGGAGAATGTCCGGGTGAAGGGCGATTACCAGGACCTGGTGGACGAGATCTCTGCGCTGCTCGGCGCCCCGGCGACCCTGGAGAACCGAGACTTCCGCCTCATCGCCTTCGGCGCCCACGACAGCGACGACGACACGGCGATGGACCCGGTACGGACCCGCTCGATCCTGACCCGCCAGTCGACGGCGGCGGTCCGCTCCTGGTTCGAGGGCTTCGGCATCGCCCGTGCTACCGGCCCAGTGCGCATCCCGGCGGCGCCCGAGGCCGGGGTCCTCCGGGGGCGGGTCTGCCTGCCGGTGCGGTACCGGGGCATCGCGCACGGCTACGTATGGCTCCTCGACCAGGAGCCCGGCCCCGGGGCGGCGGAGCTGGCCGCCGCCATGGAGGTGGCCGAGCGGATCGGGGTCCTGCTCGCCGAGGAGGCGAAGGCGGGCGCGGACCTGTCGCGGGAGTTCCTCGCGGTGCTCACTGCCGGGCGGGGCTGGCAGCAGGACGTGGCGGTGGCCGCGCTGCGGACGGCCCTGGGCCCGGGCGGGGACGGGCCGCACGCGGCGGTGTGCGTGGCGCCGTGGTCGGGGGAGCCGCCGGCGTCGGTGCCGGGCGCGGCGGCGGTGTGCGTCGTACCGCGGCGCGGCGGCGGCGACACGGGCGGCGGTTCGGCGGACGGCAGCGCCGGCGGTACGGGGCCTGCGGCCGGCCCGGCCCTGGCGGTCCTGCTCCGGCTGCGCTCGACGGACGCGCTGGCTCCGGCCCTGGCGGCGGTGACCCGGCTGCTGCCGCGCGCCGGTGCGGGCGCGGGGGCCGGCGGGGCTTTGGGGGCTGGCGCGGGGGCCGGCGCGGCTGTGGGGGCCGGCGCGGGCGCGGCCTCCGACTCGGGGGATCCGCAGCGCGGTGGCGTGACCGCCGGGGTCGCCGACCCGGTCCGGGCCCTCGCGGAGCTGCCCGCCGCCTGGGAGCAGGCCGTGGCCGCGGCCCGGGCGGCCGCCGCGCAGCCACGGCTCGGCCCGGTCGCCCAGTGGTCGGCCATCGGCCCGTACCGGCTGCTGGCGGCCCTCGCCGCCGACCCTGTGGACGACCCGGCGGCCCGCGCCCTGCTGGTCCCGGCCCACCGCGAACTCGCCCGCACCGCCGAGGTGTTCCTGGACTGCGCCGGCCAGGCGGGCCGCGCGGCGGCGGCCTTGGGCATCCACCGCCAGACGCTGTACTACCGGCTCGCCCGGGTGGAGCAGCTGACCGGCCTCGACCTGGACGAGGGCGAGGACCGCCTGTTGCTCCACATGGCCCTGAAGGCGTCCCGCCTGCACGGCTGACGGGTTGGCCGACGGCGGGCCGGCGGACGGGCGGAGGCCGGCGGCGGTTCCGGCTCCGCCTACTCCGAGTCGCCGCCCGGCGGCCGCGTCAGCGCGTCGGCGGCCCGCCGCATGCCCTCGGTGAACTCGTCGGCGGTTGCCGCCGTCGCCGGGTCGAACAGCCACTGGATCATCAGCCCGTTCAGCAGCGCCTGGTAGAAGGCGCCGAGCGTGCGCACGTCCCGCTCGTCGAGCCGCTCCTCCGGGGTACCGGTCAGCATCGAGATCAGCCCCCGGCGCCCCTCGCCCTGCGAAGCCGCGAGCATGGCCCGCAGCTCCGGCCGCTGATCCCCGCTCAGCGCCACCTCCAGGCTGGCCGCCCAGATCCGGCCCGACTTCTCGTGCTGCGCCAGGACGGCTTCCCACATCGCACGGAAGCGCTCCAGTGAGCCCCCCTCACCCTCCAAGCCGTCCTGGAAGACCTCCCCCCACTCCTCCATCAACGCGATGAAGGCCTGGGTGAGCAGGGCGTCCTTCGAGCCGTAGTGGTAGCCGATGGACGCCAGGTTCGTTCCCGAGGCGCTGACGATGTCGCGCGCGGTGGTGCGCACGAACCCCTTCTCGACCAGGCACTTCTTGGCGCCTTCGAGCAGATCTTCGCGATGTCCCATGGCCCCACCGTAGCAAGACGGTTGTCCTAGACGAAAGTTCTACACAATCGTTCTAGACATTCGTTTATGACATCTGTACATTGCTTCTCATGACGAACCCCGCCGCCACAGCGCGCCTCGCCGGCCGCCGCGAATGGATCGCGTTCACCGTTCTCGTGCTGCCCCTGCTCCTGGTCTCGATGGACGTCTCCGTCCTCTACTTCGCCATCCCGGCCATCACCCGGGAGCTGGACCCCAGCGCCACCCAGCAGCTCTGGATCTTCGACAGCTACGCCTTCGCCCTCTCCGGCCTGCTGATCACGATGGGCTCGCTCGGGGACCGGATCGGCCGCCGAAAGCTGCTGCTGATCGGCGCGACCGCCTTCGGTATCGCCTCGGTCGGCGCCGGCTACGCCACGAGCGCCGAGATGCTCATCGCGGCCCGCGTCCTGCTCGGCATCGGCGGCGCCACCCTGATGCCCTCCACGCTGGCCCTCGTAAGGAACCTCTTCCAGGACGACAAGCAGCGCGGCAAGGCCATCGCCCTCTGGTCCGGGGCCATGACCGGCGGCATCGCCCTCGGCTCGGTGATGAGCGGTCTGATGCTGAACCACTTCCGGTGGGGCTCGGTCTTCCTGATCAACGTGCCCGCGATGCTGCTCCTGCTGGTCCTCACCCCGGTCCTGGTCCCGGAGTTCAAGGACCCGGCCCCCGGCCGCTTCGACCTGCTGAGCGTGCCGCTGTCCATGGCCGCCGTGCTGCCGGTCGTCTACGGGCTCAAGGAGATCGCCGCCGAGGGCTTCGAGCCCCTCTACCTGGGCTCGCTCGCCCTCGGGCTGGCCTTCGGGTACGTCTTCGTCCGCCGCCAGCGCACCCGTGACGACGCCATGGTCCCCCGGGCCCTCTTCGGCAAGCGCGGCTTCGGGCCGGCCATCGGCCTCAACACCATCGCCGCCTTCGCCATGATGGGCTCGGCCTACTTCACCACCCAGTACCTCCAGTCCGTGCTGGGCATGGGCACCCTGGAAGCCGCCCTGTGGAGTCTGGCCCCCTCGGTCGTGATCGGCGCCGCGGCCCCGGTCTCCGCGGCCCTGGCGCAGAAGGTGGAGCGGGCCTACGTCATCGCCGGCGGGTTCGTCCTCGCCGCCGCCGGATTCGCCCTGCTCGGCCTCGTGGACACCGACTCCCTGTGGCTGCTGCTGACCGGCGCCGGGATGCTGGCCTCGGGCATGGTCACCGTGATGTCCCTGGTCTCGGACACGGCCCTCGCCTCGGCCCCCGCCGAGAAGGCCGGTTCCGCCGCCTCCCTGCTGGAGACGGGGCAGGAGTTCGGCGGCGCGCTCGGCATGGCGGTGCTGGGCAGCCTGAGCACCGCGGTCTACCGCAGCGACCTGGCGGACTCGGAGCCCGCCGTACGGGAGACCCTGGGCGGAGCGGTGGCCACGGCCCAGCAGCTCGGCGGGGCCGCCGGTGAGCAGGTGCTGACCCTGGCCCGCGAGGCCTTCGTCCACGGAATGCAGTACGCGGCCTGGGGCGGTACGGCGCTGCTGCTCGGGGCGGCGCTGCTCGCCGCGGCCCTGATGCGGGGGATGGAAACCCCTGCCCCGCCCGCGGCGGCGCAGGCCCAGGCTCCCGAAGCCGGCATGCAGGTGCCGACGTACAACTGACCGGTACAGGTGCGGCAGCACATGTGAGTGCCGGTGCGGGGTGTCCGGCGGAACGCAGAAGGGCCCGGGGGTCTCCCCCCGGGCCCTTCGCCGTGTCGTGCGGGTCAGCCGAGGCTGACCGTGCGCGCCGAGACCGCGCCGATCTCGTCCGAGATCTCCGCGAGGACGTTCGCCGGGACCTCCGCGTCGACGGTGAGGACCGCGAGGGCCTCGCCGTGCGCCTCGGCGCGGGCGACCTGCATGCCCGCGATGTTCAGGCCGGCCTCGCCGAGGATGCGGCCGACGGCGCCGACCACGCCCGGGCGGTCGGCGTAGCGCAGCACGGCCATGAAATCCGCGAGCGCCAGGTCCACGTCGTACTCGCCGATGCCGACGATCTTCTGAAGGTGCTTCGGGCCCGCGAGGGTGCCGGAGACCGACACCTCCTGGCCGTCCGTCAGGGTGCCGCGGACGGTCACCATGTTGCGGTGGTCCGGGGACTCCGAGCTGGTGGTCAGGCGCACCTCGACACCGCGCTCCTGCGCGAACAGGGGGGCGTTGACGTAGGAGACGGTCTCGTCGACGACGTCCTCGAAGACGCCCTTGAGCGCGGAGAGTTCGAGCACCTTGACGTCGTGCTGGGTGATCTCGCCGTAGACCTCGACATCGAGGCGGACCGCGACCTCGCCCGCGAGGGCGGTGAAGATGCGGCCGAGCTTCTCGGCGAGGGGCAGGCCGGGACGGACGTCCTCGGCGATGACGCCGCCCTGGACGTTGACCGCGTCCGGTACGAGCTCACCGGCGAGCGCGAGGCGCACCGACTTGGCGACCGAGACACCGGCCTTCTCCTGGGCCTCGTCCGTGGACGCGCCGAGGTGCGGGGTGCAGACGACCTGGTCGAGCTCGAAGAGCGGGGAGTCCGTGCAGGGCTCCTTCGCGTACACGTCGAGGCCGGCGCCGGCGACCCGGCCCTCCTTGATGGCCGTGTACAGCGCGGCCTCGTCCACGATCCCGCCGCGGGCGGCGTTGACGATGCGGACGGACGGCTTCACCTTGTGCAGGGCCTCGTCCCCGATGAGACCGAGGGTCTCGGGGGTCTTGGGCAGGTGCACGGTGATGAAGTCGGCGACCTCGAGGAGCTCGTCCAGCGTCAGCATCTTGACGCCCATCTGGGCGGCGCGCGCGGGCTGTACGTAGGGGTCGTACGCGACGACCTTCATGCCGAAGGCCGACATGCGCTGCGCGACCAGGACGCCGATGCGGCCGAGGCCGACGACGCCGAGGGTCTTCTCGCTGAGCTCGACACCCGTGTACTTGTTCCGCTTCCACTCACCGTTCTTCAGGGCGGTGTTGGCCTGCGGGATGTTGCGGGCGGTGGCGACGAGCAGACCGCAGGCCAGCTCGGCGGCGGTCACGATGTTCGAGGTCGGGGCGTTGACGACCATCACGCCGGCCTTGGTGGCGGCGGAGACGTCCACGTTGTCCAGGCCGACGCCGGCGCGGGCGACGACCCGCAGCTTCCTGGCGGCGGCGATGGCCTCGGCGTCCACCTTGGTGGCGGAGCGGACGAGGATCGCGTCGACGTCGACGATCGCGGGCAGCAGCTCGGCGCGGTCAGCGCCGTTGCAGTGCCGGATCTCGAAGTCCGGGCCGAGCGCCTCGACGGTGGCAGGCGACAGCTCTTCGGCGATGAGTACGACAGGTTTCGAGCTCACGTGGGTCCTCACAAGTCCAGTGCGGACGGCCGTCCCGACGGCCGCAGGCGGTGGAGGGGGTAGCCGCGTGGAAGACGCACGACACTGTGGGCCTGACGCGTTGTGTTGAGCAGTGTATAAGCGCTGACGGACCGGATTTCCGCCTGTACGGAAGGATCACCCTTCCGTGGTTGGCCGGGTTGGACAAGCCGGGCGTACGAGGAGACCGTTCCGGCTCGTCCGACCTGCGCGGCGGGGCCGGGACGAACCGTCCCGGCCCCGCCGCCGCGAGATCAGTTCTCGCTGCTGTCGACCCAGCTCATGAGCTTGCGCAGCTTCTTGCCGGTGGTCTCCAGCAGGTGCGCCTCGTCGGCCTTCTTGTACTCGTTGTACTTCGGCAGACCGGCCTTGTACTCGGCCATCCAGGTGTTGGCGAACTCGCCGCTCTGGATCTCCGCGAGGACCTTCTTCATCTCGGCCTTGGTGGCGTCGGTGATGACGCGGGGGCCGGTGATGTAGTCGCCCCACTCGGCGGTCTCGGAGACCGACCAGCGCATCTTCTCCAGGCCGCCCTCGTACATGAGGTCCACGATGAGCTTCAGCTCGTGCAGGCACTCGAAGTACGCGATCTCCGGCTGGTAGCCGGCCTCGGTCAGGGTCTCGAAACCGGCCTTGACCAGGGCGGAGGCGCCACCGCAGAGGACGGCCTGCTCACCGAACAGGTCGGTCTCGGTCTCCTCGGTGAAGGTGGTCTTGATGACGCCGGCGCGGGTGCCGCCGATGCCGGCCGCGTAGGAGAGCGCGAGGGCGAAGGCGTTGCCGGAGTGGTCCTGCTCGACGGCCGCGATGCACGGAACGCCGCGGCCCTCCTCGTACTGGC
Source organism: Streptomyces sp. ISL-94 (assembly GCF_018614075.1). Taxonomy (GTDB): domain Bacteria; phylum Actinomycetota; class Actinomycetes; order Streptomycetales; family Streptomycetaceae; genus Streptomyces. The sequence goes on from NZ_JAGGOZ010000010.1 coordinate 26,538, forward strand.
GGCGGACGAGGTGGCCCGGGCCCTTCGGAGCGACGAGGGCGACGTCCACGTTGGCCGGGGGCTTGATGAAGCCGTAGCGGACGTTGAAGCCGTGGCCGAAGAAGAGCGCGTCGCCGTCCTTGAGGTGGTCCTTGATGGACTCCTCGTAGATCTCGGCCTGCAGCGGGTCCGGCGTCAGGATCATGATGACGTTCGCCCACTCGGCGGCCTCGGCCACGGGGACGACCTTCAGGCCCTGCTCCTCGGCCTTGGCCTTGGACTTGGAGCCCTCCTTCAGGCCGACGACGACGTCGACGCCGGAGTCACGGAGCGACAGCGCGTGGGCGTGGCCCTGGCTGCCGTAACCGATGACCGCGACCTTGCGGCCCTGGATGATGGACAGGTCGGCGTCGTTCTCGTAGAACAGCTCGGCCACTGGGATATCTCCTTGGTGCGCTGGTGTTGCACCCACCGTACGGCGGGGAACGGAATCTGAGTTTCTGGGTCTCGCTATGCGAGCTGAAGCATGATCCGGACGGTCAGGCGCTGCGGTCGAGCGCCCGCAGGCTGCGGTCCGTGATGGACCGGCCGCCACGCCCTATGGCGATCGTGCCGGACTGCACGAGCTCCTTGATGCCGAAGGGCTCCAGCATCTTGAGCATTGCGCCGAGCTTGTCGGCACCGCCGGTGGCCTCGATGGTGACGGCCTCCGGGGAGACGTCCACCGTCTTGGCGCGGAACAGCTGGACGATCTCGACGATCTGCGACCGCGTCTCGTTGTCGGCGCGGACCTTCACCAGAACGAGTTCGCGCTCGATCGCGTTGTGCGACTCCAGCTCGACGATCTTGAGCACGTTGACCAGCTTATTCAGCTGCTTGGTCACCTGCTCGAGGGGGAGGTCCTCCACATTCACGACGATGGTGATGCGGGAGATGTCGGGGTGCTCGGTGACACCGACCGCGAGGGAGTCGATGTTGAACCCGCGGCGGGAGAACAGCGCGGCGATCCGGGCGAGGATGCCGGGCGTGTTCTCGACCAGGACGGAGAGCGTGTGCTTGGACATGTGAGTCGTTCTCTCTCTCAGGCTCTCTCGGCTCAGTCGTCTTCGTTGTCGCCGAAGTCGGGACGGACGCCCCGGGCTGCCATGACCTCGTCGTTGGAGGTGCCGGCGGCGACCATCGGCCACACCATGGCGTCCTCGTGGACGATGAAGTCGATCACGACCGTGCGGTCGTTGATCGCGTTGGCCTCGGCGATGACCTTGTCCAGGTCGGCCGGGTCCTCGCAGCGCAGCGCCACACAGCCCATGGCCTCGGACAGCTTGACGAAGTCCGGGACGCGGGTGCCCTTGCGGGGCGCGATGGACTCGCCGAGCTGGGAGCCCACGGTGTCGTGTCCGGTCTCGTCCGCGTGCAGCACAGTGTTGGAGTACCGCTGGTTGTAGAACAGGGTCTGCCACTGGCGGACCATGCCCAGCGCACCGTTGTTGATGATCGCGACCTTGATCGGGATGTTGTTCAGCGCGCAGGTGACCAGTTCCTGATTGGTCATCTGGAAGCAGCCGTCGCCGTCGATCGCCCAGACCGTGCGCTCCGGCATGCCGACCTTGGCGCCCATGGCGGCCGGGACCGCGTAGCCCATGGTTCCGGCGCCGCCGGAGTTCAGCCAGGTGCGGGGCTCCTCGTACTTGACGAAGTGCGAGGCCCACATCTGGTGCTGGCCGACGCCGGCCGCGTAGATGGTGCCCTTCGGCGCGAGCGCGCCGATCCGCTCGATGACCTGCTGGGGCGAGAGCATGCCGTCCTCGGGCAGGTCGTAGCCCAGCGGGTAGGTCTCGCGCCAGCGGCTGAGGTCCTTCCACCAGGCGCTGTAGTCGCCGGCGTGGCCCTCGGTGTGCTCGGCCTGGACGGCCTGGATCAGGTCGGCGATGACCTCGCGGGCGTCGCCGACGATCGGGACGTCGACCGCGCGGTTCTTGCCGATCTCGGCCGGGTCGATGTCCGCGTGGATGATCTTGGCGAACGGGGCGAAGCTGTCCAGCTTGCCGGTGACGCGGTCGTCGAAGCGGGTGCCGAGCGCGATCAGCAGGTCCGACTTCTGGAGCGCGGTGACGGCGGTGACCGCGCCGTGCATTCCGGGCATGCCGACGTGCAGCGGGTGGCTGTCGGGGAAGGATCCGAGGGCCATCAGGGTGGTGGCGACCGGGACCCCGGTCAGCTCGGCGAGGACCTTCAGCTCGGCGGTCGCGCCGGACTTCATGACGCCGCCGCCGACGTACAGGACCGGGCGCTTGGCCTGGCAGATGAGCTTGGCGGCCTCGCGGATCTGCTTGGCGTGCGGCTTGGTGACCGGCCGGTAGCCCGGGAGGTCCTGGGTGGGCGGCCAGGAGAAGGTGGTCCTCGCCTGGAGGGCGTCCTTGGCGATGTCGACCAGGACCGGGCCCGGACGGCCGGTGGCGGCGATGTGGAACGCCTCGGCGATCGTCCTCGGGATGTCCTCGGCCTTGGTGACCAGGAAGTTGTGCTTGGTGATCGGCATGGTGATGCCGACGATGTCCGCCTCCTGGAAGGCGTCGGTGCCGATCGCCTTGGAGGAGACCTGGCCGGTGATCGCGACGAGCGGGACGGAGTCCATGTGCGCGTCGGCGATCGGGGTGACCAGGTTGGTGGCGCCCGGGCCGGAGGTGGCCATACAGACGCCGACCTTGCCGGTGGCCTGCGCGTAGCCGGTGGCGGCGTGGCCGGCCCCCTGCTCGTGGCGGACCAGGATGTGACGGACCTTCTTCGAGTCCATCATCGGGTCGTACGCGGGGAGGATGGCGCCGCCCGGGATGCCGAAGACGGTGTCGCACCCCACCTCTTCGAGAGAGCGGATGAGGGACTGCGCACCCGTGACGTGCTCAACTGCGGCGGACTGCTGTCCGCCGGAACGGGGCCGCGGCTGCGGATGGTGGGCCCCGGTGGCCTGCTCGGTCATCGGCATTCTCTTCTCGAAGCTGAGGGTTTTACGAGGATTCGACTCTGTGCCAGTGCAACAAAAAACCCCTCGTGCCAGGAGGCAAGCGAGGGGAGCGCGTCGGGTGCGTTGAGCGGGGACATGCTGGTCCCGGCTTCAGCCGACGCGCTTTCCAAGTACGAGAATTCGGGTGCGCATGGCATTGACCCTCCCTCTGGCGGGAGGGTGATGTCAAGTAGGTGGGACGGGCGTCTCATTATGTGAGCCTCTGCGGATGGCCATCGAGCCCCCGGGCGAACCTCCGGCCAGGGCGGGTTGGACCACTCCACCCGGTACTGGGAAAGTACCGCGCACCAGCGCGCGGCGCAGCCTGTATTCGTCGAGTGGTCCGGAGAAGGCCGTTCCCTGGCCGTGGGTACAGCCCATGGCGCGCAGCGCCTGGACCTGTTCGGGGAGATCCACCCCGTCGGCCACGGACTGCATGCCCAGGTCGTTTGCGATCCGCAACAATCCCGCCGTGATCTTGTGGAGGCGGGTGGACTCGACGACCCCCTCCACCAGGCCGCGGTCCAGCTTGAGCATGTCCACCGGGAGCCGGCGCAGGGCGCTGATGGCGGCGTAACCGCTGCCGAAGCCGTCGAGGGCGATCCCCACCCCGAGCCGGTGCAGGGCCGCCAGACGGCGCTCCAGGTCGTCGAAGGGCACCCTGGGGTCGGATACGGCCAGCTCGAGGATCAAGGCCCCGGAGGGGAGCCCGTGCCGGGTCAGCAGGGCCTCCACGGAGCCCAGGGGCATGGCGCGGTCGAGGAGCCGCTGGGCGGTCATCCGGACGGCCACGGGTACGTCGTGCCCGGCCCGGTGCCGGTCGGCGGCCTGCTCCACGGCCTCCTCCAGCAGCCAGCGCCCCAACTCGGCGGTGCGCGAGCCATCGGGGCCGGCTCCGGCCGCGCCGCCCTCGCTGTATTCGGCCACCCGGAGGAACTCCGCCGGGGTGAACAGGATCCCCTGGGCGGACCGCCAGCGGGCCTGCGCCGCCACCGCGGAGACCTCGCCGGTGGCCAGCGACACCACGGGCTGGTGCAGCAGGGCGAACTCCCCCTCGTGCAGTGCGGTCCGCAGCCGCCCCGCCAGCTCGGCCTTCCGTACGACCTCGGCCTGCATCTGCGGGGCGTACATCTCGACGCGGTCCTTGCCTCCCGCCTTGGCCCGGTACATCGCGAGATCCGCGTTGCGCATCAGGTCCGAAGGGGTGATGCCCGGGTCGGCGAAGGCCACGCCGATGCTGGCGGCGACCCGGACCTCGCTGCCGGCGATCCGGTACGGCTGGGCGAGGGTGGTGCGCAGCCTGTCGGCGATCTCGTGCACCTGGTACTCGCGGGCACCGCGGTCGCGGCTGCCGTCGCCCAGGATCAGCGCGGCGAACTCGTCGCCGCCGAGGCGGGCCGCGGTGTCCCCGGCCCGTACCGAGTCCTGGAGCCGGCGCGCGGCTTCGACGAGCAGCTCGTCGCCCGCCTGGTGGCCGATGGTGTCGTTGACGGCCTTGAAGCCGTCGAGGTCGATGAAGAGCACGGCGGTGCTGTGGTCGCCCGCGCGCCGGCCGGTCAGGGCCTGGCGGACCCGGCGGGTGAACAGGGCCCGGTTGGGCAGGTCGGTGAGCGAATCGTGCTCGGCGCTGTGCTGGAGCTGTGCCTGGAGCCGGACCCGCTCGGTGACGTCCCGGCTGTTGAGGATGAGCCCGCCCTGGTGTCGGTTGACGGTGGACTCCACATTGAGCCACTCGCCGCCGCCCGACTTGAACCGGCACTCGATGCGGGTCGTGGGCTCCTCGGTGGGCGGCGCGGCGAGGAAGCGGCGCACCTCGTGGACCACCCGGCCGAGGTCGTCGGGGTGGATCAGGGTGGCGAGCTCGCTGCCGACGAGCTCCTCCGCCTCGCGGCCGTAGACCCCGGCGGCGGCGGGGCTCACGTAGCGCAGGGTGCCGGTGGGCGCGGCGATCATGATGACGTCGCTCGAGCCCTGGACCAGGGAGCGGAAGTGGTTCTCCTTCTGGGCCAGCTCCTGGGTCAGCGCGATGTTGTCGAGGAGCATGATCCCCTGGCGGATGACGAGGGCGAGCACGACCGTGCAGCCGGTGAAGACGACCACCCGGTCGACCTTCCGGCCGTCCACGACGTTGTAGAGGATCCCCAGGGTGCACACGGCGGCCGCGAGGTACGGGGTGAGGGCGGGCAGCGAGCCGGTGATCGGCCGGCTGTGCGGCCGCTCGGCGCGCAGGTGGCCGACGGGCTCCGGGCCGGGGTGGACCCGCGGGGCGCCCCAGGGTGCGTAGGCGAGGAGCAGCGAGCCCGCGAACCAGCCGGCGTCGAGCAGCTGCCCGGACTGGTACTCGGCGCTGAGCAGCGGCGAGGTGAACAGGGCGTCGCTGAGCACGGTCAGCGCGAGCGCCGCGATGGCGGTGTTGACGGCGGAGCGGTTGGTCTCGGACCGCCGGAAGTGCAGGACCAGGACCATCGACACCAGCGCGATGTCCAGGAGCGGGTAGGCGAGGGAGAGCGCGGCGCGCGGGACGCTGCCGGGGGCGCCGGACTGGGCGGTCCGGGCCGCATGGGCGAGGGCCAGGCTCCATGACAGGGTGAGCAGCGAGCCGCCGATGAGCCAGGAGTCGAGCCCGAGGCACACCCAGCCGGCGCGCGTGACGGGCCGTTTGGCGAGGACGAGCAGACCCACGATGGCGGGCGGGGCGAAGCAGAGGAAGGCGAAGTCGGCGACCGAGGGCTTCGGCACGGCTTCGCCGAGGATGACCTCGTACCAGCCCCAGACGGCGTTGCCCCCTGCGCCCATCAGGGAGGAGAAGGCGAAGAGCAGCCAGGCGGGGCGCTCACGGCTGTCGATGGCCCGCGCATAGGTGTAGCAGGAGACCGCGGCCAGCAAGCCGGCCGCGCTGAGTCCGAAGTCGCCCATGACCTCGGCGACTTCCTCCGACCCCCAGCTGAGGGCGGCACCGACGGCGTACCCGCCGCTGATCACCGCCAGGAGCAGCTGCATCGCCAGGCCCTTGCCTCCGCCCGAGAGGGACGGACGGTCCAGGAGCGCCGCCCCCGGGGCACTCACCGGTCCCCCTCGCCGGCTGGTTCCGGCGCAGCCCAGTCCCGACAGCGTCGCCTCCGGCGGCTCTGCCGCATCGGATCCTTCGTCCATTGGCCGTGCATCGCCCGTCGCCCCCCAAAGTGTCCGATCACTCCCCAGCGCCAGACGTTCGTGGCGCAGCCCCTTCTTCCGGACGATACACCACTTTCGTCACTCAGGGACATACCTTCTCTACTCTCCGTTACAAGGAAGGGAGTTGTACCCACTGCGCGCATCCGGACGACTGCGGAGCGTGCGTATCGCGCGTCACTTGGTGACCAGCACCGTGTGCTCCACGGGCTCTCCGGCGGCGAACCGGGTGAGCTGGCGCGCCAGCAGGCGCTTGGCCCGTGGTTCGAAAGCCGAGCTGCTTCCGCCGACATGAGGCGTGATCAGGACATTCGGAGCATGCCAGAGCGGGTGGCCGGCGGGCAGCGGTTCCGGGTCGGTGACGTCGAGCGCCGCGCGCAGCCGGCCCGATTCCACCTCCATCAGAAGGGACTTGGTGTCGACGACGGGGCCGCGCGCCACGTTCACGAGCAGGGCGCCGTCCTTCATGCGGCCCAGGAACGCGGCGCCGACCAGCCCGCGGGTGGCCTCGGTCAGCGGCGTCGTGAGGATCACCACATCGGCCTGCGGCAGGAGTTGGGGCAGGTCGGCAAGCGCGTGGACGGGGCCGCGGGCGCCGTCGCGCGCTGACCGGGCGACGCGCGCGATCCGCTCGCACTCGAAGGGCGCGAGCCGGTCCTCGACGGCCGCGCCGATCGATCCGTAGCCGACGATCAGGACGGACTTGTCGGCGAGGGCCTCGTGGAAGCCGCCGTGCCACTCCTCGCGGTCCTGGCCCCGGACCATGCCGGGGATGCCGCGCAGGGAGGCGAGGACGAGGGTGAGGGCGAGTTCGGCGGTGCTCGCCGTGTGGACCCCGGCCGCGTTGCAGAGCCGTACGCCCGCGTGCAGGTCGTCGAGGCCGCCCAGGACGTGGTCGATGCCGGCGGTCAGGGTCTGCACGACCTGGAGGGCGGGCATCGCCGCCAGCGGGCGGACGGTGACCTCGGGGGACTTCATGTAGGGCGTGACGTAGAAGAGGCAGTCGGCCGGATCGGCCGGGAAGGCGTCCTCACCGTCCCAGTGGCGGTACCGGAAGGTGTCGGGGAGGCCCTCGATCTCCTCGGCTGGGAACGGGAGCCAGACGTCGGCGGTCTTTGCAGTCATGATCACGAGGCTATGCCAAGCCATACGGATCAAGCCGTTAGTTTTGGGGGCGGTAGCAGGAGGGGGGACGCACGGGTGGAGCGCAGGTCGATCGGGGCGGGGGCGCTGACGGTGGGCGCCATCGGGCTCGGCTGCATGCCGATGAGCTGGGCGTACGCGCCTTCGCACCGGCGGGGTGAGGAGTCGCTGGCCGCCGTGCACGCGGCGCTGGACCTGGGGTCGAGCCTGCTGGACACCGCCGATGTGTACGGGCCGTTCACCAATGAGCTGCTGCTGGGGCGGGTGCTGCGGGAGCGGCGGTCCGAGGCGTTCGTCTCGGCCAAGGTGGGTCTGCGGGCGGGTGATCAGCACGTGGTGGCCGACGGGCGGCCCGGCTACCTGCGGCGGGCCTGCGACGCCTCGCTGCGGCGGCTGCGGACCGATGTCATAGACCTCTACCAGTTGCACCGGGTGGATCCGGACGTGCCGGTGGAGGAGACGTGGGGGGCGATGGCGGAGCTGGTGGGCGCGGGGAAGGTGCGGGCGCTCGGGTTCTGCGCACTGGGTGCGGGGGCCGGGCCGGGGGCGGGGCGGCGCGGGGACCGGGCGTACGCGACGACGGTGCGGCACCTGGAGCGGGCGCAGCAGGTGTTCCCGGTGAGCGCGGTGCAGGCGGAGCTGTCGGTGTGGTCGCCGGAGGCGGCGTGGCAGCTGCTGCCGTGGTGCGCGGCGCGCGGGGTGGGGTTCCTGGCGGCGATGCCGCTGGGCAGCGGGTTCCTGACCGGGACGCTCACGCCGGGCGAGGGCTTCGAGTCGCAGGACGTACGGGCCCGGCATCCGCGGTTCACGGCGTACGCGATGGCCTCGAACCAGGGGCTGGTGGCGGGGTTGCGGCGGGTGGCGGGGCGGCACGGGCCCGACGTCACGGCCGCGCAGGTGGCGCTGGCGTGGGTGCTGGCGCAGGGGCCGCAGGTGGTTCCGGTGCCGGGGGCGGACCGGGCGCACTGGGCGGCGGAGAACGCCCGGGCGGCGGAGGTCCGGCTCACGGCCGGGGATCTGGCCGAGATCGCGGGGCTCCCGGTCGCGGTGGAGGCCTGGGACTGATCCGCAACCACTCGATCGGGTGTACGAGTGATGGAACTTCGAGAAGTGTCCGGTCTGTTGAGACAGATGAAAGGGCACGATCGGAGGACCGGAAGGGAGCAGGGCGATGCGATACGGACGGGTGGGGACCGTGAGGCGCGCGAGGAACGCGGAGTACACGGGATACGTGGGGCACATGGGGTACACGGGGCGGGGCGCCGGGCGTCGGGGTGTGCTGGCGGCGGTCGTGCTCGCCGGGTGCGGGGCGTTGCTGGCAGCGGGATGCTCGCCGGAGGGCGGCCCGGGGGCGAGGCCGGGCGGCTCTCCACCGGGCACGGCCTCGCCGGGCTCCGGATCACCGGGGGCCTCGGCTTCGGCCTCGGCGGGAGCGTCCGCCTCGCCGGAGGCCGCCGCGCCGCCGGCCAAGGGCGCGGTGACGGTGACCGGCGAGGTCGCCAAGGGGCTGGAGTCCCCGTGGGGAGTGGTCCCGCTGCCCGGCGGGGACCTGCTGGTGGCCTCGCGGGACAAGGGGACGATCAGCAGGGTCGCGGTGGGCTCGGGCGCGGTGACGCAGATCGGGAAGGTGCCGGGGGTGGCTCCGGGCGGGGAGGGCGGCCTGCTGGGTCTGGCGCTGTCGCCCTCGTTCGCCTCGGACCGGCTGGTGTACGCGTACTTCACGACCGAGTCCGACAACCGCATCGCCCGGATGCGCTATGACGAGCAGCGGCCCGCCGGGCAGCAGCTGGGCGCACCGGACACGGTGTTCCGGGGCATCCCGAAGGGCCTGATCCACAACGGCGGCCGGATCGCCTTCGGCCCGGACAAGATGCTCTACGCGGGGACGGGCGAGACCGGTGAAACGGGGCTCGCTCAGGACAAGAAGTCGCTGGGCGGCAAGATCCTGCGGATGACCCCGGACGGGGATCCGGTGCACGGCAACCCGGAGGCGGATTCGGTCGTCTACTCCTACGGACACCGCAATGTGCAGGGCCTCGCCTGGGACAAGGACAAGCGGCTGTGGGCGGCCGAGTTCGGCCAGCACACCTGGGACGAGCTGAATCTGATCGAGCCGGGCGCGAATTACGGCTGGCCCGAGGCCGAGGGGAAGGCCGGCAGACCGGGATTCCGGGATCCGGTGGCCGTATGGAAGACAGATGAGGCCTCGCCCAGCGGGATCGCCTGGGCGGAGGGGTCGGTGTGGATGGCCGGGCTGAAGGGGAACCGGCTGTGGCGGATCCCGCTGGCCGGGACGGTGCCGGTGGCGGAGCCCGAGGCCTTCCTGGAGGGGAAGTACGGCCGGCTGCGCACGGTGGTGGCCCTCGGCGGGGACAAGTTGCTGCTGGTCACGAGCGAGACGGACGGGCGCGGGTCGCCGGAAGCGGGCGACGACAGGATCCTGACCCTGACGGTGCGGTAGCCGGCATGGCCCCGGCCGGGGGCGGAAGGTGCGGTGGGCGCGGTGTTCAACATGGTCGAGGGGCTGTTCAGTCCGGGGCGCAAGCACACGGACGAGGAGAAGAAGCGGCTGGAGCTGTCCCGGGTCGACGTCAATGACGGGGACCCGGGACGGGGCCCGATAGACCTCGACTCCGGCAAGGTGCTCATACGCCTCGACGAGCAGCCTCCGCCTGCGCGCTGACGGGCCCGGAGGGGGCGAACAGCCGCAGCCGGTGGGCGACGGCGGCCGCTTCGCCCCGGCCGGCGACGCCCAGCTTCGCCAGGATGTTCGAGACGTGCACGCTGGCGGTCTTCGGGGAGATGAAGAGCTCCTCGGCGATCTTGCGGTTGGTACTGCCGGCCGCCACCAGACGCAGGACGTCCCGTTCCCGGCTGGTCAGCCCGAGCGCCTCGACGGGGTCGGCCTGCGGTACGGGCGGCTCCGCGGGCGTGGCGACGGCGGTGAGCGGGAGCCGGGCGCGCTGCGCCAGCAGGGCCAGGTCCTCGCGCAGCCTGCGTGAGCCGAGCCCGTCGGCGGTGGCGTGGGCCGCGCGGAGCAGGGCGGCCGCGGACTCGCGGTCGCCGCCTGCGGCCAGCAGGGCCTCGGCGAGCCGGTGGCGGGCCCTGGCCAGCAGGTACGGGCGCTCCAGCGGGCGGATGGCCTCCTCGACGGCGGTCCAGTCGGCGACGGTGTCCAGGGCCTGCGCCCGGAGCAGCTCGGCGCGGAGGTACTCGGCGTGGGCGGCCCACACCGGTACCGGGGCGGGGAGCTGGCGGGCGGCGTCGCGCAGCACGTCCAAGGCGGCGTCCCGGCCGGCCTCGGCGGCGGGGAGCCCGCGCGCGTCCGCCTCGGCGGAGGCTCCGGCGAGCAGCAGCGGCCAGGCGTAGCGGTGCTGCCCGAGCGGGAACCCGTACGCGACGGCGGCGGCGATCTCGGCGCGGACGTCGGCGATCCGGCCCTCCCCCGCGGCGATCCCGACCGCGAGGCGGAACAGCGGGATCCGGTGCTGGGGCTGGGTGTCGTGCGTGCCGAAGTGGGCGTGGGCGTCGGCGAGCTGGTGTGCTGCCTCGGTCAGTTCGCCACGGGCCAGCGCCAGATACGCCAGGCGTGCGGCGGCGGAGCCGCGCGGGGCGGCGCTCTGGCCGACGAGCAGGGTCCGCCGGGCCGCCTCGGCGGCCTCGTCCCAGCGGCCGAGGCTGTAGAGGCTCTCCGCCAGATTGCCGCGTACCCAGGCCTCGGTGTCCAACAGCCGGGACTTGCGGACGAGTTTGGCGCCCTCTTCGGCCAGCTCGACGGCCTCCGAGGACCGCCCCATGGCTTCCAGCTGAGAGGTGAGGTTGATATGCGCACGACCCGCGAGCACGGTGAGGCCCAGTTCCGTGGCCCGCTTCCTGACCGCGTGCAGCTCGGTGAAGCCGAGTTCGGGGTCGCCTGTGTCGGTGAGCAGGCAGCCCAGCGTGATCCGGGCGTTGAGCTCTATCTCCTCGGCGCCGACCATCCGCGCGTAGGCGACGGCGCGTTCGGCGGCGGCGAGATTGTCGGGGCCCGGGTTGTGGAGCATGCCCCAGCCCGCGGCCCGGACCAGCACTTGGGCATGGACCTGCGAGGGCGGCAGGCCCCGGACGAGGTCCTGGGCCTTGGCGAGTTCCTCCCAGCCGTCACCGCGGGCGAGGCTGGCGACGAGCGTGGACCGCTCGCTCCAGAACCAGGCGGCACGCAGCGGGTCGTGGTCGTCTTCCAGCGTGCGCAGGGCCAGCTTGGTGATCTTCAGCGCGCGCTCGCGCTCCCCGCCGAAACGGGCCGCGACGGTCGCTTCGGCCAGCAGGTCCAGGTGCTGGAGCGGTTTGACGGCCGGGTCGCAGCCGCACGGCGGATACACATCGGTGTAGTCCGCCGGGCGCAGCGCGTCGCGGACCTCTTCCGGCGTGCTGTCCCACAGGTCCACCGCCCGTTCCAGCAGCCGCAGCTGCTCGGAGTAGGCGTGCCGGCGGCGGGCGGCCACGGAGGCGGCGAGCACGGCGGGCAGCGCCTTGGCCGAGTCGTTCGCGTGGTACCAGTGGCTGGCCAGCCGGATGACCCGCTCCTCGGCGCGGATCAGGGACTCGTCGGCCTCCAGGGCCTCGGCGTAGCGGCGGTTGACGCGGGACCGCTCGCCGGGCAGCAGATCATCGCTGACGGCCTCGCGGACCAGCGAGTGGCGGAAGCGGTAGCCGTCCCCGTCGGGGGTCGCGAGGAGGATGTTGGCTCCGACGGCGGCGCGCAGGGCTTCGATCAGCTCGTCCTCGGTGAGTCCCGCGACGGCGCGCAGCAGCGGGTACTCGACGGTGGAGCCGCCCTCGGCGACGAGCCGCACCACGCGCTGGGCCTGGTCCGGGAGGACCTCGACACGGACGAGCAGCAGATCGCGCAGGGATTCGGTGAGCCCGGCGCGGCAGCCGTTCTCCCGGGAGGCGACGAGCTCCTCGACGAAGAAGGCGTTGCCGTCGGAGCGGTCGAAGACGGAGTCCACGAAGGCCTCGTCGGGCTGGCTGGCGAGGATGCCGACAAGCTGGCGGCGCACCTCGGCCCGGTTGAAGCGGGGAAGCTCGATGCGCCGGACGGTGCGGAGCCGGTCCAGTTCGGCGAGGAGGGGGCGCAGCGGGTGGCGGCGGTGGACATCGTCCGCACGGTAGGTGGCGACGACGACGAGCCGGCCGCCGGCGAGGGCGCGGAAGAGATAGGAGAGCAGGTGCCGGGTGGAGGTGTCCGCCCAGTGCAGGTCCTCCAGGACGAGGACCACGGTGCGCTCGGCGGCGAGCCGCTCCAGCATCCGGGCCGTCAGTTCGAAGAGCCGGGCGGTGCTCTCCTCGTCGTGCGGGCCGCGCGGGGTGTCGCCGAGCTCGGGGAGGATCCGGGCGAGCTCGTCCTCCTGGCCGCCCGCGGCGGCGGCCAGCTCGCCGGGGAGCTGCCGGTGCAGGGTGCGCAGGGCCGTCGAGAACGGGGCGAAGGGAAGCCCCTCCGCCCCGATCTCCACACAGCCTCCGACGGCGACCACGGCGCCGCGGCGGGCCGCCTCGGAGAGGAATTCCTCGGTGAGGCGGGTCTTGCCGACCCCTGCCTCGCCCCCGATGAGCATCGCCTGGGGCTCCCCGGCGGCGGCGCGGGTCAGTGCGTCGGTGAGTACGGCCAGTTCGTCGGCGCGGCCGACGAACACCGGGCTGACAGATCTGGTCTCCACGTCGCCGAGCATCGCACAGGCGCCCTGGCCGGCGGCACTCGTTATCGGTGCGCTTCGCATCACGTGCCGGTCCACACGGGCCGCGACGCGGCTTACGCGGCGCGGGTGAAGCGGCTCCGGAGCCCTCTCACCGACCCTTCGGGTTCCTGGCTTCGCGACGAGGCCCGCAGCGCCTTCTTGGCCTCCCGCACCAGGCGGTACGCCTCGGCCTCGCGGATGAGGTCGGCGCTGCGGGCTGCGGCCATCTCGTACTCGAACATCTCGTACTCCCGGGATTGCGTTTCTCGGCACCTTGTTCGGTGTGATCCAAGCTTCGCTTCCCAGGGGGTGCCGGGACATCGGGCGCATGCCGCATCTACCGGGGGCAGGGGTCCTTAGGCCCGGGCCGCAGGCCCTCAGGGGCACGGACGGCTACTAGGCCCGTACTTCGCAGGTCACCCGTTAGGAACGCCTCAACTCAAGATCGTTGGCCGATCTCGGCCGCGTTGGCCCAGCCGTGACAGACCGCACGGCGTCAACTATCCGATGGCGACCGATCGCGACCGGTTGATCTTCACGATCGGGTGACCTGCGAAGTCCGGGACTAGGGAGGTGCCTTACCGGCCCTGGAGCTGCCCCGCCCAGGGCGCTGTGGCCTCGTCGAAGTGCGCCTTGTTCCGCGCGAGGTGAGTCGCATGCGTAGTACCGGTCAGTACGACTGCGCGAGGGAAGGTGGCCGCGTGGAACCGGAAAGGATCGGGTGATGGTGCGAGCGCCCCGGACGCCATCGGGCGATTGAGGAGCGGCAGGCAGTCGGCGCCCCTCTGGCCGAAGGCATTCGAGAGGTGGGTGGCCGTCTCGTTCGCGGGGAACTGAATCGTGTCGAACACACCCGTGCCGACGGCCGCCTGCAGCGCCTCCGGCGTGGAGACGCTGACGCCGATCGCGCCGACGCGGCCGGTCGCCCGCACAGACGCGAACCACGCGAGGAGCGCGTCGTCGCGCATGTCGTCCAGGCCGCACTTGTGCAACTGGAGCAGATCGATCCGGCCCAGCAGGTCGGCCGAGCGCTCCAGACTGGACTCCAACGCGCCCGACCGAGTGGTCGATGCGGTCGGCGTCGTCCTTCGGTCGGGTGCTCGTCCAGCCGCTCGTGCGGCATCCCGGGCGTCTCCGTCATGTCGGGCAGTCCCCCGTGGACGTTCCTCAGCCGGCTGCCTTCGGGACGGCGAGGAGGAGGTCGAAGTACATGAGGACGAAGAGCAGGATGCCGAGGGCGCCCAGGGCGATGGACGCCCACGAGACGGACCGCACCCAGGTGGGCAGGTGGCGCTCGGGGCTGGCGAAGGCGGGGAGGGCCAGTACGAAGACGGCGATGATCAGGGCGAGGGTGGAGAAGATGCCGTTCACGAGGGCGGTGCTGTGCCACGGGCCGACGAACTGGGCGGCGATCTGCGCGTTGGCGTCGGCGGCCTGGCTCAGTTCCAGGCGGGCGGCGATGCTCGAGCGCTCGGACACGATGCCGGCGACCCAGCTTCCGCTCAGGGCGACGACGGAGAGCCCCGCGGCCACGATCGCCGAGGCAGCGGCTCCGGCATGGCTCGGCTGCTCGTCGTCCTCGGCCTGCTCCGCGGCGAGCTCCTCGGCCTCCGGTTCGGCATCCTCGAGTTCCAGGCCGGCGGCTTCGGCCGGGGCTTCGGTGTCGGCCTTGTCCAGGTCGACGGCGTTCGGGGCGGGGGTCTTCGTGGTGTCCATGCGGGGCACCGTAGGCGGCCCGTCTGAGAGGTTCATGAGAAATTCGGCGGGCCCCGCGGCGGCGGGGCCCGCCGACGGCTCAGGCGGGGCGGACTGCGGGCCATTCGTGGGCGAGGACCGCCCAGATCTCGGTGCTCTGGCGCACGCCCCGGTGCAGGTGGTTCTCGCGCATCACGCCCTCGCGGGTCAGGCCGAGCCGCTCGGCGACCGCGATGCTCTTCTTGTTCTCCGTGGCGACGTGCCACTCCACGCGGTGCATGCCGCGCCCGGTGAAGGCCCAGTCGATGAGCACCCGGCAGGCGGCGGTGACCAGCCCGCGTCCGGCGGCTGCGGGCTCCAGCCAGCAGCCGACCTCGCAGTTGCCGGCGGCCGCGTCGAAGGCCGGGTAGAGCACGCCGCCGACGAGGGTGCCCTCGACCCAGATGCCGAAGAACCGGGTGCCGTCGTTCGCGGCCTTCTCGGCGTTGGTACGGAGCAGCTCGCGCGCCGAGTCCAGGTCGGTGGCGCGGTCGGGGAAGCCGACGTACTGGCCGATGTACTCGCGGCCGCGGTCCATGTGGGCGAGGAACTCCTCGGCGTGCCACACCTCCAGCGGCTTGAGCTGGGCGTCTTCGGCCAGGTCTATCGCGAACATGCGTGGGAGTCCTTACTGGTCAGCGGGACACGGGTACGGCGTCAGCCGGCTCCGCGGTGTCTCCGCTCGGCCGCTGTGCCGGAAGTTTCGCATGCGGAAGGCGGTCCGGGGGCTCGATGCTGATCTTGGGCAGCCGCCGGTCGAGCCAGGCGGGCAGCCACCAGTTGGCGCCGCCGAGCATGTGCATGAGGGCCGGGACGAGCAGGGTGCGCAGGACGAAGGCGTCGAGGGCCACGGCCGCGGCGAGCGCGATGCCGAACATCGCGATGATCCGGTCGCCGCTGAGCACGAAGGCCAGGAACACGGAGATCATGATGACGGCCGCCGAGTTGATGACCCGGCTGGTCTCGGCGAGGCCGACGCGGACGGCCCGCCTGTTGTCGCCGGTCTCCAGCCATTCCTCGTACATCCGGCTGACGAGGAAGACCTGGTAGTCCATCGACAGTCCGAAGAGGACGGACACCATGATCACGGGCAGGAAGGGCTCGATCGGCCCGGCGCTGCCCAGGCCCAGCAGCTCGCTGCCCCAGCCCCACTGGAAGACCGCCACGACCACCCCGGAGGAGGAGGCGACGGCGGCGACGTTCATGGCCGCCGCCTTGGCCGGGATGCCGATCGAGCGGAAGGCCAGCAGCAGCAGGACGCAGCCGAGGGCGATGACCACGCCCACGAACAGCGGCAGCTTCCCGATGACGACCTCGGCGAAGTCGTCGTAGCCGGCGGTCACCCCGCCGACGTGGGCCTCCATGGAGTTGCCCTGCCCGGCGCGCGGGATGACGTCCTCGCGGAGCGTGTCGACGAGGTCGCTCGTGGCCCGGGACTGGGGGGCGGAGTCCGGCACGACGGTCAGGACGGCGGTGTCCCCGCTCCGGTTGAAGACGGCCGGGCCGGTGGAGGCGACGCCCTTCGTCGTACGAATGGCCTGCACGAGGTGGTCGACGGCGAGGCGGTCGCCGGCTCCGTCGAGGCGGGCGACGACGGTGAGCGGGCCGTTCGTGCCGGGGCCGAATCCCTCGGCCAACAGGTCGTAGGCCTGCCGGGTGGTGGAGGCGGCCGGGTTGTTGCCCTGGTCGGAGGTACCCAGGTGGAGGGAGAGCGTGGGCAGCGCCAGCACCAGCATGACGACGGTGGCGAAGGCGCCGAGCAGCTTGGGGTACCGCTCCACGAAGGCCGACCAGCGGGCGGCGAACCCGGTGGTCCGCTCGGGCTGCGGGCCCTCGGCGGCGAGTGTGCGGCGCTCGCGGCGCGAGAGGGCGCGCAGGCCGATGGCGGAGAGGAGGGCGGGGAGCAGGGTGACGGAGGCCGCGACCGTCAGGACCACGGTCACGGAGGCCGCCAGCGCCACGCCGCTCAGGAAGTTCAGCCGCAGCACCAGCATGCCGAGGAGCGCGATGCAGACGGTGGCTCCGGCGAAGACGACGGCCCGGCCGGTGGTGGCGACGGCGTTCTCGGCGGCCTCCTCGACCGGGAGTCCGCGGGCGAGGCCCTTGCGGTGCCGGGTGACGATGAACAGCGCGTAGTCGATGCCGACGCCGAGGCCGACGAGGGTGCCGAGCATGGGGGCGAAGTCGGCGACGGGCATCGCGTGGCCGAGCAGGGTGATGCCGAAGTACGCGGTGCCCACGCTCACCAGCGCGGTCGCGAGGGGCAGCAGGCTCGCGGCGAGCGAGCCGAAGGCCAGGAAGAGGACCAGGGCCGCGACGGCGACGCCGATGACCTCGGCGAGGTGGGCGGTGGGGGCCTCGGTCAGGCCGATGGCGCGGCCGCCGAGTTCCACTTGGAGGCCGTCGGTCTGGGTGGCCGGGTTCTTGGCCGCGTCGACGACCGCCTGGGCCTGGGCCGTGGGTACGGAGTCGGCCGGCCGGTCGAAGGTGACCACGGCGTAGGCGGTGCGCCCGTCGCGGCTGATCTGCGCCGCGCTCTCGGCGCCGGGCCCGTAGGGGCCGGCGACCGATCCCACGCCGGGGAGGCGGGCGATGGAGTCCAGCGCCCGGGCCATGCGCTCCTCGACGGCCGGGGTGCGGACGCTCTGGTGCGCCGGGGCCCGCCATACGACGGTGTCCGTGTCTCCGCCCTGCCCGTGGAAGCCCTCGCGCAGGAGGTCGTCGGCCTTGCCGGATTCGGTGCCGGGGACCTCGTAGTCGTTGGAGAACGCCGATCCGGCGGTCGTCGCGGCCGCCGCCGTCCCGCCGAGCGCGAGCAGCCAGATCAGTACGGCGAGGAGTCGGTGCCGCATGCACCACCGTGCGATTGCTGACAACGGACGTGCTCCCTGGTGGTTCGGATCTTTACCTGGGACAGCCCGTCGCAAAGAACGCACAACTCTTCAAATGGATATACACCGCCACGATCTCAGCGTTTCGTGATCGTTGGTCCCATTCGTGTGCACCGTCACAGAGGGGCGGGGAATTGCGGGGCGCAGGTCACCGCAGGGCGTGGACGGCGGGCCGTTCCTCGTCGCGGACATCGCGGTCGTCGGGGGCCTCGCGGTCGTCGGGGGCCTCGCGGTCGTCGCGGGCATCGCCGGCCTCGCGGTCGTCGCGGGCGTCGGGCTCGTCGACCCGGTAGCCCGGGATGGAGGGCCAGCGGACGGTGAGGACCACCGCGTCCTCCTCCGCGTACCAGGAGTGGTCGACTCCGCGGCCCCAGAGCACGTAGTCCCCCTGCTCGGCGAGAACGACGGTCCGCCCCGGGAACTCAAGCCGGAAGCGTCCGCTGATCAGCACCAGCAGCGCGGTGCGCCGCTCGGCGGTCGCCCAGCGCTCGCGCTCCTCGCCCTTGGCGTGGACACCCCACTTGATCTCCACGTCCGCGCTGTGGCGGGGGTCCTCGGGGTCCTTGAAGTGGCCGAGGAGCCAGCCGCGGTCGGCGGCCGCGTCGGCGGCCGCCTTGCCGGTGTAGATGGTGGAGTCGTCGTTCACGGGGGTGAGGTTAATGCAGTTGTGGGGGCGGTCGGACACTGGTCAGCTGGCGCGATGACGATGGATCTCGATGAACTTGCCAAGGCCCGGGCCGCCTACGACGCCGAGATGCGCCGCGACGCACAGCCGGACTCCGCCCGGGCCCGGGTGGAGCGGGCGGGCCCGGTCGTACGGCAGACCGCGTCCGCGCTCGGCTGGAACGGCGTGGTCTGGTCGGACCTCGACGCGGGGACGGCGGACGCGGAGATCGCGGCGCAGGTCGCGTACTTCTCCGGGCGCGGGGCGTCGGAGTTCGAGTGGAAGCTCTACGGCCACGACGGCCCGGCGGATCTCGGGGATCGGCTGCGGGCGGCGGGCCTGGTCCCGGAACCGCCCGAGACGCTGATGGTGGGCCGGGTGTCCGAGCTCGCCGGGCTGCCGGTGGAACCGCCGGAGGGGATCGCCCTGCGGGTGGTGACGGACGAGGCCGGGGTGGACCTGATGATGGAGGTCCACGCGCGTGCCTTCGGAACCGGGCGGCCGCGGATCCGGGAGCTGATGCTGGACCTGCTGCGGGAGGAGCCGGACTCCATCGCCGCGGTCGTGGCGATGGCGGGCGACACTCCGGTGAGCGCGGCCCGGATGGAGATGCGGCCGGGGACCTCGTTCGCGGGCCTGTGGGGCGGCGGCACGGTCTCCGAGTGGCGCGGCCGGGGCATCTACCGGCTGCTGGTCGCCCACCGTGCCCGCATCGCGGCGGAACTCGGCATTCCGTACCTCCAGGTGGACGCGTCGGCGGACAGCCGCCCGATCCTGGAGCGGCTGGGCTTCGGTGTGCTCGGCGTGACCGTCCCGTACATCTGGCCGAGGACCCAGGTGTAGGACCAGGGGGTGTAGGACCAGGGGGTGTAGGACCAGGGTGCCCGAGGGCTCCGCAGGCAGCGGTGACGGCCTTCCCCGCCAGGGCGCCAACGGGCAGGATCCTGCGCATGGAACCCATCGAACGCGTCTCACCGCCCCTCACGGGCGACGAGCGCGAGACCCTCCGCGCCTACCTCGACTACCACCGGGCCACCCTCGCCTGGAAGTGCGAGGGCCTCACCGACGAGCAGCTGCGCCGCGCCTCGATGCCCCCGTCCACCCTGTCCCTGCTGGGCCTGGTCCGGCACATGGCCGAGGTCGAGCGGCACTGGTTCCGCCGGGTCCTGAACGGCGAGGAGCTCCCGCACCTGTGGTCGGACCGCCACGACTTCCAGGCCGCCTACGACGCCTCCGGCTCCGGCCGCGCCGAGGCGTTCGGTGCGTGGGAGGCGGAGGTGGCCCACTCCCGGCGCATCGAGGCCGAGGCCGCGTCCCTCGACGTGACGGCGTTCGTGCCGCGCTGGGAGAAGGAGGCCTCGCTGCGCATGCTGATGCTCCACCTCATCCACGAGTACGCCCGCCACAACGGCCACGCCGACTTCCTCCGCGAGGCGATCGACGGCGTCACCGGCGCCTGAGGCGGAGCCCCCCGGTATGCCGCCGACGGGGCATGCCGGCTCGGCTCAGGCCGCCCGCCAGTACCCCAGCGCGTTCACCCGCTGCTTCGGCAGGGCGAGTTCCCTGCGCAGGTACGCCGTGAGCGCGCGGGTCGTCGCGGTGTCGCAGGCCAGCCAGACGTACGCCGACGCCGGATCCGGACCGAGCAGCTCCGGCAGCTCCGCCCGGACCCGGTCGGCCAGCGCCGTCCCGCCCCGCGCGACCCGGCGGATGTCGTGCCGGTCCGCGTCCGCCCGTAGCGGCAGCCCGGCGTCCGAGGCGTGCTGCGTCTCGAACCAGACGGTCGCCGGGGTCTGCGGGTAGGCGTCGAGCAGGGAATTGACCGCCGGGAGGGATGCCGGGTCCCCGATGACGAGCAGCCGCTCCGGGGCCGGCGCCGGGTCGGTGAATCCCGTTCCCTGCACGGTGGCGTCGAGGGTGTCCCCGGGCCGGGCGGCGCGCGCCCAGGCGCTGGCGACGCCGTCGTGCAGGGCGAACTCGAAGCAGAAGGTGCCCGCCTGCGGATCCGGGTCCACCAGCGTGTAGGCGCGCTGGTGCGGCCGGCCCGCGGCCTCGAACCACACCCGCACCCACATCGTCGGGTGCAGCGACTCCCCGGCGGCCGCCAGCAGCCCGCCGTCCGTGAAGGACACCCGGCGGTAGTGCTCCGTGACGTCTTCCGCGCCCGTCACCGTGAAGGTGAAGTCCTTGCCCCTGAGCAGCTTGAGGACCACACCCTCCCAGCCCTTGCCGACCGCCATGTCCAACCCCTCCCCGACACCCCTATAGTTAGGACAGCCTAACCTAATGCACCGTGGGGAAGAGTGTGAGCAGTGTGACCAGCGAGAGCAGTGCGCGCAGGGACGACGGGACAACCGGCGTTCCCCGAGGGGCGCGCGAGGCGTACGGGACCTACGAGGTCTTCCGCGACCCCTGGGGCATCGCCCACCTGCGCGCCTCCGACGACCTCACCCTCGCCTACGCCCAAGGCCGCGTCACCGCCTTCGACCGCGCCTGGCAGCTGGAGGTCGAACGGCACCGCGCCCAGGGCTCCAGCGCCTCCTTCCTCGGCGCGGACTCCGTGGCCTGGGACACGTTCGCCCGCCAGTGCCGCCTCGACGACACCGCCCGCCGCTGCCACGAGGCCCTCGACGCGCAGACGGCCGCCTGGGTCGGCGCGTACGTCGACGGCGTCAACGACGGGCTGGCCGCCGGCGCCGCCCGCGACGAGCGCTTCGGGCGCACCGGCCTGGTCCCCGCCCCCTGGGAGCCGTGGGTTCCGCTCTCCGTCTGGACCGCCACGCACGTCCTGTTCGCCGGCTTCGCCACCAAGCTGTGGCGCGAGCGCGTGGCCCGCGCCCTCGGCGACGACGCCGTCACCCTCTTCGCCACGGACGGCCCCGGCACCGCCGGCAGCAACGGCTGGCTGGTGCCGGGCGACCGCACCACCAGCGGGTCGGCGATCATCGCGGGCGACCCGCACCGGTTCATCGAGGACCCGGGCGTCTACCAGCAGATACGTCTCTCCTGCCCGGACTACGACGTGCTCGGCCTGGCCGTCCCCGGCGTCCCGGGCCTCGGCCACTTCGGGCACACCGGCACCGCGGCCTGGGCCATCACCAACGCGATGGCCGACTACCAGGACCTCTACGCCGAGCAGTTGAGGCCCGCTGCCGACGGTGCGGGCGTGGAGGCCCTGGGCCCGGACGGCGTCTGGGAGCCCGTCCACCGGCACACCGAGACGATCACCGTGGCCGGTGGCGAGGACATCGAGGTCGAGGTCCTGGAGACCGCCCGCGGCCCCGTGATCGTCCCCGCGGACGACGCCCCCACCGAGACCGCCGGCAGTGGCACCGGTGCCACCGGCCGCGGGACCGCCGCCACAGCGCCCACGGCCGCCGGGCAGAGCCTCTCCCTCCGCTACCCGCCCCGCGTCCGCGAGGACCTCGGCTTCGCCGCCCTCCCCGCCCTCCTGCGCGCCCGTACCGTCGCCGACATCGACCGCGCCCTCGACGGCTGGGCCGAGCCCGTCAACGTCGTCCACGCCGCCGACTCCGCGGGCGGCCTGCTGCACCGCGTCGCCGGCGCCGTACCGCTGCGCGACGACGCCAACCGGCTGCGCCCCGTGCCCGCCTGGGACCCGCGCCACGCCTGGCAGGGCGGCTGGGCCGAGACCCCCGCCGAGCCGGTGCAGGGCTTCGCCGTCATGGCGAACGCCCGCGGGATCGCCTCGCCCCTCGGCGTGGAGTTCGCGCCCCCGCACCGCGCCAACCGCATCCGCGAGCTGCTCAGCGGCTCCGCGGACTGGTCCCCGAAGGCGATGGCCGGCGTACACGCGGACACCTACCTGGCCTCCGCCGAGCCGCTGCTCGCCCTGCTGCCCTCCTTCGAGGACCTGACCCCGGCCGCGGCGGCGCTGCGCGCCCGACTGCTTGCCTGGGACCGGCACATGGCGGCCGACAGCGCCGACGCCACCGTCTTCGCGGCCTTCCGGACCGCGACCGTACGCCGCTTCGCCGCCGACCCCGTCTTCGCGGACCTGGCCGGCGCCCCGTCCGGCCCGGAGGTGTTCCACCCCTGGCTGTACCTGGTCCCCCGGATCGGCTACGCCCTCGAAGGCCTGCTCGCCACCCCCCTCCTCCCCGCCCTCGACCGGGCGGCCCACGTCCGCGCCGCCCTGGAGGAGACGGCGGCGGCCGGCGCCCCCGACACCCCCTGGGCGGAGGTCCACCGCCTCACCCCCTGGTCGGCGCTCCCGGACCCCGAGGCCCAGTGGCCCGGCCTCGGCGGTGACCACGACTGCGTGAACGCCACCTCCTCCGTGCCCGGTTTCACCGACCTCACCGCCCGCGCGTCGGCGGCCCGTTACGTCTGGGACCTCGGCCGCCGCGAGGACAGCCTCTGGGCGGTCCCGCTGGGCGCGGACGGCGTCACCGGCACTCCCCACCACCGCGACCAGCTGCCCCTGTGGGCGCGGTGCGAACTCGTCCCCGTCGTCACCGACTGGACCCGCCTCACCAAGGAATCGATATGAGCCCGACCCGGCAGCCCGTGTACACGCACCTCGTCGAGGGCTTCGGCACGGTCACCATCACCCCCGTCGACCCGGCCGCCGACTCGGCGCTGATCCACGGCTGGGTCACTCAGGAGCGGGCCCGCTTCTGGGGCATGGGCGGGGCCGGCCGCGAACTCGTCCAGGAGATCTACGAGGACATCGACCGCCGCACCACGCACCACGCGTTCATCGCGGCCCGCGAGGGGGTGCCGGTCGCGCTGTTCCAGACGTACGACTGCGCCGAGGACCGGGTCGGCGAGTGCTACGAGGTCCAGCCCGGGGACGTCGGCGTGCACCTGCTGATCGGGCCCGGCGACGGGGCCCCCGAGCGCGGTTTCAGCGCGGGCCTGCTGACGGCCTTCATGGCCTTCCTCTTCGCCGACCCCGCCACCCGGCGCGTGGTCGCCGAGCCGGACGTCCGCAACGACAAGGCCATCGCCCGCCTGGAGCGGACCGGTTTCACCCTCGGCCCGGAGATCGAACTCCCGGAGATCGACCTGCCGGAGGTCTACCTCCCGGCCAAGCAGGCCCGCCTCTGCTTCCTCGGCGGACCGGTGGCGCCGGACCGCTGAGCGGCGGGCCGCCCCTTCGGCCGGCGCGCGGTCCAAGACGGCCCTTGGTCGTATCGTCACCCTAACGGGATGCCGATTCCCATTGACCCTGCGTGCCCGGCGGCTGGAAGCTGATCCCCACTCACATCATGGGCGCTGGGGGGAAATTGACCAGCCAGAATCTGCACATCGGACCGGACGCGGCTGCCGACCGCTACCGGTTGCTCCGTTCCATCGGGCGCGGCGGGGAGGCCGTGCTCTATCTCGCCGAGATCGAGCTCGCCGGCAGGGCCGAGCCCGTGGTCGTCAAGGTGCTCGACTCCAAGACGACCATCACGCCCGAGATCTTCGACCGGATCAGCCAGAAGTGGAACGAGCAGGCGGAACTGCTGCGCTTCGTCCACCGGCCCGGCGTGGTGGGCGTACGGGAGCATTTCGAGGGCCCGCCGATCCACCGGCCCGGCGAGTCCTCGACCCTGACCGGGCGGGCGCTCGTCCTCGTCATGAACCACGTCGACGGGCTCGACCTGCGCGACTGGCGGGCGGAGCGGACCCTCGCGACCGCCGCCGAGCGGCGCGAGGTGATGCGCACGCTGGAGCAGCTGGCCGACGTACTGGACTGGCTGCACTCGGGGAAGGCCACCCCCTCCGGGCGACAGGTGATCCACGGCGACCTCTCCCCCGGCAACGTGATGGTGGACGCGTACGGGCAGGCCACGCTGGTGGACTTCGGCCTGAGCAAGCTGACCGCCGACCACCAGACCGCCGAGGTCTGGTTCACGCCGGGCTACGCGGCCCCCGAGGTCTTCGACGGCAAGCGGACACCGGGCACGGACCGGTACGCCTTCGGGGCCATCGCGTACTTCCTGCTGAGCGGGCAGTCGCCGCCCGCCACGCCCGAGCAGCTGGCCCAGGCGCTGGCCGCGCTGCCGCAGATCGCCGTACTGGACGCCGATCAGCGGGCGCGGATCACCTCGATCCATTCGGCCGATCCGGCGAAGCGGCCGGTGAGCCTGGCGGGCTGGATGAAGGACGTCCGGCACGCGGTGGCCTCCACGACCGCCTCCACCTCGCGGCCGGCCGCCGTCCAGGACACCCCGCCGAGGCCGGCCGCCGCCCCGCCCGCGCCGCTGGTGCCGCCGCAGCCGGTCACCCCGCCCGTGGCGGACCGGCCCGCGCAGGCGCCGCCGACGGCGGCCCCGCCCGCGCCGTACGTGCCGACGGCGCCGGTGACGGCCCCCGATCCGGCGCCGGCCACGGTGCCCGAGTCGGTGCCCTCCGGGTACGGACCCGCGTACCACCTGGACCCTGCCCCTGCCCCGGAGCGGTCGCGTCCGCCCAAGAAGCGGCGGACCGGCCTGGTCCTGGGCTCGGTGGCCGCCGTGGTGGTCCTGGCGGCGCTCGCGGTGGCCGGCGTGCAGCTGCTGAAGGACAAGGACCGGGGAACCGGGCAGGCATCGGGCTCGGGTGGGCCGGCGGCCGCCGCGTCCAGCCAGGAGACCCCGTCGGAGACCCCGGCCCCGACGCCCAGCACCTCGCCGGACACCAGTGACGACGTGGTGGAACCCACCGCCACCGCATCGAAGCCCGCCAACGGCGCCGCGCCCGGCGTCAACGCCGCCGACCTGACCGTCATGAACCCCGTGGACGGGCTGGGCGACTTCACGGTCGGAGCGGCGAAGATCAACACCAAGCAGTACGGCGCGGCGTTCATCGCCGACCTGGGCTGCAGTGGCGATGCGATCGCGGAGTTCGACCTCAACCGGGAGTGGAAGTACCTGGACTTCACGGCCGGAGTCGACGACGGCTCCAGCAAGGAGAGCGGCCGGGTCAGCATCTCGCTCGACGGCCAGCCGGCCGCCTTCTCCGAACTCGTCGCGCTCGGCAAGCCGGTCACCAAGAGGGTGGAGGTCAACGGCGCCCTGCGCCTGCGCATCAAGGTCGACGCGGGGTGCGACATGGGCAAGGTGGTCATCGCCGCCCCGCAGCTGACGCGCTGAACCCCGTATGCGACAGGGCGGCCCCGCACCGGAATCCGGTGCGGGGCCGCCCTGTCGCGTAGTCGGTCCTACTCGGCGACGCCCAGGCGCTCCAGGATGAGCTCCTTGACGCGGGCCGCGTCGGCCTGGCCGCGGGTGGTCTTCATGACCGCGCCGACCAGGGCGCCGACGGCGGCGATCTTGCCGCCGCGGATCTTGTCGGCGATGGCCGCGTTGCCCGCGATGGCCTCGTCCACGGCCGCGCCGAGCGCGCCCTCGTCCGAGACGACCTTCAGGCCCCGCTTCTCGACGACCTCGTCCGGGGTGCCCTCGCCGGCGAGGACGCCTTCGAGGACCTTGCGGGCCAGCTTGTCGTTGAGCGAGCCGTCCGCGACGAGGGCCGCCACCCGGGCCACCTGGGCCGGGGTGATCGGCAGCACGTCGACGGAGACGCCCTGCTCGTTGGCGTTGCGGGCCAGCTCGCCCATCCACCACTTGCGCGCGGCGGTCGAGTCGGCGCCCGCCTCGATCGTGGCGACGATGGAGTCCACCGCGCCCGCGTTCAGGATCGACTGCATGTCGTGCTCGTTCACGCCCCACTCCTCGCGGAGGCGGTTGCGGCGCACGCGCGGCATCTCGGGCAGGCCGGCGCGCAGCTCCTCGACCCAGTCGCGGGCCGGGGCCACGGGGACCAGGTCGGGCTCCGGGAAGTACCGGTAGTCCTCGGCGTTGTCCTTGATGCGGCCGGCCGTGGTGGAGCCGTCCTCCTCGTGGAAGTGCCGGGTCTCCTGCACGATCGAGCCGCCCGACGTGAGCACGGCCGCGTGGCGCTGGATCTCGAAGCGGGCCGCGCGCTCGACGGAGCGCAGCGAGTTGACGTTCTTCGTCTCGCTGCGGGTGCCGAAGGGCGCCTCGGGGCTGGGGCGCAGCGACAGGTTCACGTCGCAGCGCATCTGGCCCTTGTCCATGCGGGCCTCGGAGACGCCGAGCGCCTTGATGACCTCGCGCAGCTCGGCGACGTACGCCTTGGCGACCTCGGGGGCCCGCTCGCCCGCGCCCTCGATCGGCTTGGTGACGATCTCGATGAGCGGGATGCCGGCGCGGTTGTAGTCCAGCAGGGAGTGGGACGCACCGTGGATACGGCCGGTGGCGCCGCCGACGTGCAGCGACTTGCCGGTGTCCTCCTCCATGTGGGCGCGCTCGATCTCCACGCGGAAGATCTCGCCGTCCTCCAGCTGCACGTCGAGGAAGCCGTTGAAGGCGATGGGCTCGTCATACTGGGAGGTCTGGAAGTTCTTCGGCATGTCCGGATAGAAGTAGTTCTTCCGGGCGAAGCGGCACCACTCGGCGATCTCGCAGTTCAGCGCGAGGCCGATCTTGATGGCGGACTCGATGCCGATCGCGTTGACGACCGGCAGGGAGCCGGGCAGACCGAGGCAGGTCGGGCAGGTCTGCGAGTTGGGCTCGGCGCCCAGCTCGGTGGAACAGCCGCAGAACATCTTGGTCTTGGTGCCGAGCTCGACATGGACCTCAAGGCCCATGACGGGGTCGTACGAGGCGAGAGCGTCCTCGTACGACATCAGTTCGGTGTAGGTGCTCACGGTGAAACTTTTCCCTCTCAGCCCAGCAGGACGTCGTCGTCGCCCAGGCGCTTCAGCTCGCGGTACAGGATCGCGAGACCGGTGACGATGGCGGCGGCGGACACGACGGCGTCGACCAGCCTCAGCGTGTCGTGCTCCGTGCGGGCCTTCTTGGCCTGCTTGATCACGCTGAGGGCG
Organism: Streptomyces sp. ISL-94; assembly: GCF_018614075.1. Lineage (GTDB taxonomy): Bacteria > Actinomycetota > Actinomycetes > Streptomycetales > Streptomycetaceae > Streptomyces. The sequence goes on from NZ_JAGGOZ010000010.1 coordinate 53,680, forward strand.
CCGAAAGCGGTGGTGCCGATCGACAGGTACGTGCCGGACTTGGACTTCTTGAAGCCCTTGGCCTTGGACAGTGCACTGGTGCTCACAGGGACGGTGCCTCCTCTAGCAGCGGGTGACCCCAGCGTGCGACGAAGGCGGCCTCGACGGCCGCGCCGACCTTGTACAGCCGGTCGTCCTTCATCGCCGGGGCGATGATCTGCAGCCCGACCGGGAGGCCGTCCTCCGGCGCCAGGCCGCAGGGCAGCGACATGGCGGAGTTGCCGGCCAGGTTGGTCGGGATGGTGCACAGGTCCGCGAGGTACATCGCCAGCGGGTCGTCGGTGCGCTCACCGATCGGGAAGGCGGTGGTGGGGGTCGTCGGGGAGACGATCACGTCGACCTGCTCGAAGGACTTCTCGAAGTCCTTCGAGATCAGCGTGCGGACCTTCTGGGCGGAGCCGTAGTACGCGTCGTAGTAGCCGGAGCTGAGCGCGTACGTACCGAGGATGATGCGGCGCTTGACCTCGTCGCCGAAACCGGCTTCGCGGGTGAGCGCGGTGACGTCCTCGGCGGACTTGGTGCCGTCGTCTCCGACGCGCAGGCCGTAGCGCATGGCGTCGAAGCGGGCCAGGTTCGAGGAGCACTCGGACGGCGCGATCAGGTAGTACGCGGCCATCGCGAGGTCGAAGGACGGGCAGTCCAGCTCGACGATCTCGGCGCCCAGCTCCTTGAGGAGCTCCACCGACTCGTTGAAGCGCTGGACGACGCCGGCCTGGTAGCCCTCGCCGGCGAACTGCTTGACCACGCCGACGCGCATGCCGGCGACCGAGCCGTTGCGGGCCGCCTCGACGACCGGCGGGACCGGGGCGTCGATGGAGGTGGAGTCGAGCGGGTCGTGGCCGGCGATGACCTCGTGCAGGAGCGCGGCGTCCAGGACCGTACGGGCGCAGGGGCCGCCCTGGTCGAGGCTGCTGCTGAACGCCACCATGCCGTAGCGCGAGACGCCGCCGTAGGTGGGCTTGACGCCGACGGTGCCGGTGACGGCGGCGGGCTGGCGGATGGAGCCGCCGGTGTCCGTACCGATGGCGAGGGGCGCCTGGAAGGCGGCCAGCGCGGCCGCGGAGCCGCCGCCGGAGCCGCCGGGGATCCGGGTGAGGTCCCAGGGGTTGCCGGTGGGCCCGTAGGCGCTGTTCTCCGTCGACGACCCCATGGCGAACTCGTCCATGTTGGTCTTGCCGAGGATGACGACGCCGGCTTCCTTGAGCTTGCGCGTCAGGGTGGCGTCGTAGGGCGGGATCCAGCCTTCGAGGATCTTCGAGCCGACGGTGGTCGGGACCCCGACGGTGGTGAAGATGTCCTTGAGGGCGAGCGGGACGCCGGCCAGCGGGCCGAGCTTCTCACCGCGCTCGCGCTTGGCGTCGACGGCTGCCGCCTGGGCGAGGGCGCCTTCGCGGTCGACGTACAGGAAGGCGTGGACCTTCTCGTCGGTCGCGTCGATGCGGGCCAGGTGGGCCTCGGTGACCTCGACGGCCGTGAGCTCGCCGGAGGCGATCTTCTCGGCGGTCTCGGCGGCCGTGAGCTTGATGATGTGGGTGTCAGCCATGGTGATTAGTCCTCCCCCAGGATCTGCGGCACCTTGAAACGCTGCTGCTCCTGGGCGGGAGCGCCGGAGAGCGCCTGCTCGGGGGTGAGCGAAGGACGGACCTCGTCCGCGCGCATGACGTTCGTCAGGGGCAGCGGGTGGGAGGTCGGCGGTACGTCTTGGTCGGCGACCTCGGATACGCGGGCGACCGCGCCGATGATGTCGTCGAGCTGTCCGGCGAAGTGGTCCAGCTCTTCGGCCTTGAGTTCCAGACGTGCCAGCCGAGCGAGGTGGGCGACCTCCTCGCGCGTGATGCCAGGCATGCAGCGATCCTCTGGGGGTGGTGAGTGTGTAGGTTTCGGGCCCAATCCTATGGGGCCGGGCCCGCTCACCACGAAACGGTTTGCCGCCGCCCTGCCGAGAGCCCCTGTCCGTGCCCCCGCCGAACCCGCTGCGCGGCGCCCCCGGGCTCCGCCCGCACCCGCGCCTCAAACGCCGGCGAGGCTGAATATGCCCCGCCTCAGACGCCGGCGCGGCTCACGGTCCGACGGCGGCTGCACCCGGCGCCTACGGGCCCACGCCGGCCACATCCAGCCCCGCCGGCGTTTGAGGCGCGGGGGCTCGGGGGCAGAGCCCCAGCGGCGGCGCCGCACCCGCGGGGGCGGGGCTGGCCCGGCGTCAGCCGGCGTCGGCTTCGGCCGCGGCCAGTTCCGCCGAGATGTCGGCCGGGCGGCGCCAACCCCGCTCGCCGCGCGCCAGCAGCCACGCGGTGGCCTCCTGCGGCGGCATCGCGGCCGCGACCAGCCAGCCCTGGACCGCGTCGCAGCCCAGGTCCCGCAGCCGCTCCCACGTCTCGTCGTCCTCCACGCCCTCCGCCACGACGAGCAGCCCCAGCGAGTGCGCCAGGTCCACCGTGCAGCGGACGATCTCCGCGTCCTGCGCGTCGACCGCCAGCCGGCCCACGAACGACCGGTCGATCTTCAGCTCGCTGACCGGCAGCCGCCGCAGGTGGACCAGCGAGGAGTACCCCGTACCGAAGTCGTCCAGGGACATCTTCACGCCGTGGCCGGTGAGCCCGGCCATGGTGTCGGCCGCCCGCTGGGGGTCCTCCAGCAGCACGTGTTCCGTTATCTCCAGCTGGAGCCCGCTCGCCGGCACCCCGTGCCGGGCCAGCCTGGCGGCCACCGCTCCCGCGAAGCCGGGGGTGTGCACATCGCGCGGCGAGACGTTGACGGCGACCGGGACCTTCAGGCCCTGCGCCCGCCACCGCGCCACCTGGGCGAGGGCCGTCTCCAGCACGTACTCCGTCAGGTGCGGCATCAGCCCGGAGGTCTCGGCGATCGCGATGAACTCGTCCGGGGACACCCGCCCCCGTTCCGGATGCACCCAGCGCACCAGCGCTTCGAGCCCCGCCACCTGACCGTCGAAGCGGACCTTCGGCTGGTAGTGGAGTTCCACTTCGCCCGCGTCGAGGGCCCGGCGGAGGTCGCCGAGGAGGCCGAGCCGGTCGGGGGTGTTGCTGTCCCGCTTGGACTCGTACACCTCCACCCCCGTACGGTCCCGCTTCGCCTGGTACATCGCCACGTCCGCGCGCCGCAGCAGCCCCTCCGCGTCCAGCGCGTGGTCGGGGAAGACGGCCAGCCCGGCGCTGGCCTCCAGGACGAGCGTGAGGCCGTCCAGGTCCAGCGGGGAGCTGAGCTCCGCGACCAGGTGGCGGGCGATCCGCTGGGCGCTGGTGGTGGAGTCGGCGACGGGCAGTAAGACGGCGAACTCGTCACCGCCGAGCCGGGCCGCCTCGGCGTCCTCGGGCAGGGCCTGGCGCAGCCGGTCGGCGATCTGGAGGAGGAGGCGGTCGCCCGCCAGGTGGCCCAGGGTGTCGTTGACGGCGCGGAAGCGGTCCAGGTCGATCAGCACAAGAGCTGCCCGGGTGCCCAAACGTTCAGCCTCGTCCAGGGCGGACCAGGCCCGCTCCAGCAGCCACTGCCGGTTCGGCAGTCCGGTCAGGGGGTCGCGCAGCTGTTCCTCGGCGCGTGCCCGGGCGATCCACAGCGTGGAGTCCAGGGCGATCAGCGGTACGGCGAACAGCGGCAGCAGCACCGGCTGGGTGACGGCGACGGCGCAGATCAGCGGGGCGATGCCGAGCAGGGCGACGGCCACCAGGGCTTGGCGGAGCAGGGCCGTACGGGCGACGGTGGGCAGGCCGCCGCCGCGCGGCGCGAGCGCGAGCCACAGCAGGAGGCGGGTGACGAGCAGGTAGGAGACGGCGACGAGGATGACCTCGGGGACCGCGTCCAGGCCCCAGCTGGTGGGCTTCCAGGGGGTCTCGACGGACGGCGCCTCGCCGAAGGCGGCAAGGACGAGGGCTCCGGCGCCGATGCCGAGGACGTCCACGGAGCCGTGCAGGAGGCCCTGCCGCCAGCGGTGCCGGCGCGCGGCCCCGACGAGGGTGACGACCGCCAGGGAGACGAGTCCCGCGGGCACCCACCCGTACAGGATGAGCACGCCGAGCGTGAGGGCGGCGCCCGAGCCGGTGCCGCCCCACCAGCGGTCGCGGCCCAGGGCGACGAGGTGGCCGACGATGATGCCGGTGAGCAGGGCCAGCGCCCAGCCCACCGAGCCGCCGGGGAAGAGCGCGTGACGGCCGGTCAGTGCGGAGACCACGCCGGCCGCGAGCACCACGACGGAGAGGCCCATCACGGCGAGCGCCAGCATCCTGCGGCGCCCGGGTTCGCCCGCACCGAGGTCCAGCGGTCGGGTCTCCGGCATCCTGGACCCCAGGACACCGAACCGGCCCGCCCGCATGGACGGGAGTTCCCCGCCGAATTCAGGTGACGGGTCGGCGCTTTCGGTGGGTTTCATGCCCGTCCCTCTCACAGCCGGCGGTGCCGATGTCACGCAATGGCCCTGACGTCATGCCATCACGGCTGGAATCGCATCCGGCAGCCGTGCACGACGGGCGCACCCCTCAACAGTAGGACGCGGGAGGCTCCCAGGGGCAGCGGTCGGCGGCGGTTGCCCGAATGCGACCCAGCCATCCTCATCAGTACGGTATCCGCCGAACGGGTGAGTTTGGACCGGGACCCCCGGTCACCCATCCGATGATCCGACAGGTCACCGCCCTGCTGACAGCCTTGTACCGGCCGTTTATCACCGGTAGACGCGCCCGGCGTGCGCCCGCCCGTACGGCCGCACGCCACGCATCGGTTCGCCTTCGCTACTCCCCCGAGGCGATTGCCTTTCCCCGTCCTACTGCTCCTGGCCCCCGCCGTCCACCGGAAGCGCGGCTTCCCGCGCCGCGTCCGGGCCCTGCTCCAGCAGTACCTCGAAGCCGGCGTCGTCGAGAATCGAGAGCTTCAACTGCACGGCCTTGTCGTACTTCGAGCCCGGGTTGTCGCCGACCACGACGAACGAGGTCTTCTTCGACACGGAGCCGGTGACCTTGGCCCCGCGGCTCTGCAGGGCCTCCTTCGCGCCGTCCCGGGTGTGGTTCTGCAAAGTGCCGGTGACGACGACGGTCAGCCCCTCCAGCGGCCGCGGCCCCTCCTCCTCGGCGGAACCTTCCTCCTCCATCCGGACTCCGGCCTCCCGCCACTTGCGCAGGATCTCCTGGTGCCAGTCGACGGCGAACCACTCCTTGAGGGAGGCCGCGATGATGGCGCCGACGCCGTCGGTGGCGGTCAGCTCCTCCTCGGTGGCCTGCTCGATGCGCTCGATCGACCGGAACTCGCGGGCCAGCGCCTCCGCGGCGACGGGGCCGACGTGACGGATCGACAGGCCGTTGATGATGCGGGCGAGCGGGCGGTTCTTGGCCTCCGCGATGTTCTCCAGCATCGCCAGGGCGTTCTTCTTCGGCTCGCCCTTCTGGTTGGCGAAGACCGTGACGATCTTCTCCTCGCCGGTCTTCGGGTCCCGCTTGGGCAGCCCGCTGTCCTGGTCCAGGACGTACGCCTTGATGGGCAGCAGCTGCTCGATGGTCAGGCCGAAGAGGTCGCCCTCGTCGAGCAGCGGCGGCTGGGCCGGCTCCAGCGGGGCGGTGAGTGCGGCGGCGGCCACCATGCCGAAGTTCTCGATGTCCAGGCTCTGCCGGCCGCCGAGGTAGAACAGCCGCTCGCGCAGCTGGGCCGGGCAGGTCTGCGCGTTGGGACACCGCACGTCGATGTCCGCCTCCTTCATCGGCCGCAGCTCCGTCCCGCACTCGGGGCAGGCGGCCGGCATCACGAACTCCCGCTCGGTGCCGTCCCGCAGGTCCACCACCGGGCCGAGGATCTCGGGGATGACGTCGCCCGCCTTGCGCAGCACGACGGTGTCCCCGATGAGCACGCCCTTGGCCTTGACGACCTCCTGGTTGTGCAGGGTCGCGAACTCGACCTCGGAGCCCGCCACCGTCACCGGCTCGACCTGGGCGTACGGGGTCACGCGCCCGGTGCGGCCGACGCCGACCTTGATGTCGATCAGCTTGGTGTTGACCTCTTCGGGGGCGTACTTCCAGGCGATGGCCCAGCGCGGGGCGCGGGCGGTGGAGCCGAGGCGGCCCTGGAGGGCGATATCGTCGAGCTTGACGACGACGCCGTCGATCTCGTGCTCCACGGAGTGCCGGTTCTCGCCGAAGTAGGCGATGAACTCGCGCACCTCGTCGAGCGAGGAGACGACCTTGTTGTGCTGGGCCGTGGGCAGACCCCACTCGCGCAGCAGCTCATACGCCTGCGACTGGCGCTCGATCTCGAAGCCCTCGCGGGCGCCGATGCCGTGCACCACCATGTGCAGCGGCCGGGTGGCGGTGACCTTCGGGTCCTTCTGGCGCAGCGAACCGGCCGCCGCGTTGCGCGGGTTGGCGAAGGGCTTGCCCTCGGCCTCGACGAGCCGGGCGTTGAGCTCCTCGAACTTCTCCATCGGGAAGTAGACCTCGCCGCGGATCTCGACGAGGGCCGGGATCCGGTCGCCCTTGAGGCGGTCCGGGATCTCGGCGATGGTGCGGACGTTGGGCGTGATGTCCTCGCCGGTGCGGCCGTCGCCGCGGGTGGCGGCACGGGTCAGGCGGCCGTTCTCGTAGGTGAGGTTGACGGCGAGGCCGTCCACCTTCAGCTCGCACAGGTAGTGGTGGTCGGCGGTGCCGGTGTCCCGGGCCACCCGCTCGGCCCAGGCGGCCAGTTCCTCGTCGTCGAAGGCGTTGTCGAGGGAGAGCATCCGCTCGCGGTGCTGGACGGAGGCGAAGTCCGTCTCGTACGCCCCGGCCACCTTCTGGGTGGGCGAGTCGGGCGTGCGCAGCTCCGGGTACTCCTCCTCCAGCGCCTCCACCGAGCGCAGCAGTTTGTCGAACTCGGCGTCGCTGACGACCGGCTGGTCGTTCACGTAGTACCGGAAGCGGTGCTCCTCGACCTGCTCGGCCAGCAGCGCGTGCTGCTCACGCACCGCCGCCGGTACTGCCGTGTCCTGTTGTTCGGCTGCCATGCCGTGTCCTCCCGTGCCCCGTCTCGACCGTCACTCAGGGTTGTCGGCGAGCGACCTCGCCGCCCTGACGCAATGCGCCTGCACCGCGCGCGCGTAGGCGGGTGAAGCGCCCGCCAGACCGCACGACGGGGTGACCACGACGGACTCCGCCAGAGTCCCCGGGGCCAGCCCCAGCCTGCGCCAAAGCTTCCTGACACCCATGACGCTACCGGCAGGGTCTGACAACGGACCGTCGGTGCCCGGCACCACTCCGGCGAAGAGTGTCGTACCGCTTTCGACGGCCTCTCCGATGGTGTCGTCCTCGCGCTCCGTGAGCAGGGAGAAATCGAACGACACGCCCGTGGCGCCGGCGCGCCGCAGCAGGCCGAAGGGGACCTCGGGCGCGCAGGAGTGCACGATCACGTCCCCGTCGTGGACGGCGAACAGCTCCCGCAGCGTCCCCTCGACGACCTGCCGGTCGACGGCCCGGTAGGTCCGGTAGCCGCTCGCGGAGCGCACCCGCCCGAGCAGGACTGCGGTGAGCGAGGGCTCGTCGAACTGGAGCACGATCTCGGCCCCGGGGATGCGCCTGCGTACGTCGGCCAAGTGCTCGCGCAGCCCCTCGGCGAGCGATCCGGCCAGGTCGCGGCAGGCGCCGGCGTCCTGGAGCACGGCCTCGCCGCCGTGCAGTTCGAGGGAGGCGGCCAGGGTCCACGGCCCGACGGCCTGGACCTTGAGCTTGCCGGCGTACCCCTGGGTGAACTCCTCCAGGGCGTCGAGGTCCTCGCCGAGCCAGGACCGGGCGCGCTTGCTGTCCCGCCCCGAGCGGTCGCTCACCCGCCAGCCGCTGGGCTCGACGTGCGCGTACATGTCGACGAGCAGCCCGAGGGAGCGGCCGATCATGTCCGCGCCGGGCCCGCGGGCGGGCAGCTCGGCGAGGTAGGGGAACTCCTCGAAGGAACCGGTGACGGTCTTGGCGGCCTCCCGGGCGTCGCCGCCGGGGAGCGATCCGATGCCGGTCGCGCTCGCGGTCATCGGCCGGGCCTCACGCTCAGGTCGTTGACCTCGGCGTCGCGGGGCAGGTCGACGGCCATGACGATCGTCGTCGCGACGGACTCGGGGTCGATCCAGGCGGCGGGGTCGTACTCCTTGCCCTCCTGCGAGTGCACCTTGGCCTGCATGGGACTGGCCGTCCGCCCCGGGTACACGGAGGTCACGCGGATCCCGTTGCCCTTCTCCTCCTCGCGCAGCGAGTCGGCGAGGGCCTTCAGCCCGTGCTTGGAGGCGGCGTACGCGCTCCAGTCGGCGTGCGCGTGCAGCCCGGCGCCGGAGTTCACGAAGACGACGGTCGCCCGGGAGGCCCGCAGGGTGGGCAGCAGCAGCCGGGTGACCTCGGCGGGGGCGATCAGGTTCACGTTGAGCTGCTGGTGCCAGGTCTTGGGCCGCAGCTCACCGACGGGTCCGAGGTCCACGATCCCGGCGATGTGCAGCAGGGAGTCGATGCGCTCGGGGACGGCCTGCTTGGAGAAGGCCCACGACAGCCGGTCGGGATCGGCGAGGTCTCCTACGAGCGCCCGCGCGCCGGGGTAGCGCTCGACAAGCTGTTTGGCGCGGCCGGCGTCACGGGCGAGAAGGACGAGCTCGTCGCCGCGGGCGTGCAGCCGGGCGGCGACGGCGGCGCCGATGCCGGACCCGGCACCGGTGATCAGGTGAGTAGCCATACCGCCCATGCTCGCACCCCGCCCGGGCCGCCCGTCTCAGGTGTCCCGCATCGGGCCGATCACGGGAAAGTGGCCCGGTGGCCGACGGTCAGAGCCCCATGGCCCGCGGTCAGAGACCCCTGGCCGGCGGTCAGAGCCCCGCGGCCGGCGGTCAGAGCCCCGCGGCCGGCGGTCAGAGCCCCGCGGCCGGCGGTCAGAGCCCCGCGGCCCGCGGTCAGAGACCCCTGGCCCGCGGTCAGAGCCCGGCGGCTGCGCGCAGGGCGGCGGCCGTCTTCGAGGCGTCGTAGTCGGCCGGGACACCCTCGACCAGGATGATCTCGCCCGCGATGTGGTCGGTGCGCAGCGGGATGAGGGCCTGGTAGGCGTCGGAGTCGTACCAGGCGCGGGCCTTCTCGATGTCCGGGAAGCCGATGATGGCGACCGTGCCGGGCCAGGGGCCCTCCTTGACCTCGACCTCCTTGCCGTGGACCAGGAAGCGGCCGCCGAAGGGGTCCATGGTGGCCTGGATCTCCTCGATGTAGCGGAGGATGTCCTCGTTCATCGTGTCGGGGCGGATGTGGCCGATGGCGTAAGCGGTCATGATGGTCTCCCCCTTCAACCGGCCCGTCGGTTCGGGCCGTTGACCAGATCCTGCCAGCCCGGGGTGTCGGGGGCGATTACCCCGGAGGTCATGCCAGGGCGGGGCTCTGCGGCTGGAAGGTACGCCGGTAGGCGATCGGGGAGGTCCCGAGGGCGGTCCGCATGTGCTGGCGCAGGGAGCCCGCGGAGCCGAAGCCGGAGCGGTGGGCGACCAGGTCGACGGGGAGGTCGCTGGATTCCAGCAAGTGGCGTGCGATCTCCAGGCGTTGGGCGGTGAGCCACTGGACCGGCGTCATGCCGACCTCGTCGCGGAAGCGCCGGGTGAAGGTGCGCAGGCTCATCCGGGCGTGGGTGGCCAGCTCGCCCAGGGTGATCGGCTCGTCGAGGCGTTCCAGGGCCCAGGCGCGGGTGGCGGTGGTGGTGGCGACGGTGGGCTCGGGGACGGGCCGGTCGATGTACTGGGCCTGGCCGCCGTCGCGCCAGTACGTGGTGGCCCCGGCCCGGCACTTCGCCCGCAAGCCCGCCTCGCTGGACCACGTGCAGGCTGCCGCACTGCCGCTGGCGGCGCTGACCGCCTGGCAGGCGCTGGTGGACACCGCCGGCGTCTCGGCCGGGCAGCGGGTGCTCGTCCACGCGGCGGCGGGCGGCGTCGGGCACCTGGCGGTGCAGATCGCCAAGGCGCGCGGCGCGTACGTGATCGGCACCGCCAGCGCGAGCAAGCACGACGTCCTGCGCGAGCTGGGCGCCGACGAGCTGATCGACTACCGGTCGGTGGACTTCACCGAAGCGGTCTCGGACGTCGACGTCGTGCTGGACGCGCTGGGCGGCGAAACCGCCGAGCTCAGCCTGAAGGTCCTCAAGCCCGGCGGGCACCTGATCTCACTGCCCGGCCCGGACTCCGTCCCGGCCGCGGCCGACGGGGTGTACGCGGCTTGGGTGCTGGTCGAGCCGGACCTCAAGGGCCTGGAGGCGATCGCCGCCCTGTCGGACCAGGGCCTGCTCAAGCCGCTGGTCGACACCGTGCTGCCGCTGGCGCAGGCCGCGAAGGCCCACGAGATCGGCGAGCAGGGCCGGACCACCGGCAAGATCGTCCTGACGGTCGTCTGAGCGCTGCTCAGGCGGTGGCGGCGGCCGTGGCCCGGGTGGTCGTCGCGATGGTGGCGGAGCCGACCACGCGGGTGCCGTCGTAGAGGACGATCGCCTGGCCGGGGGCCACGCCGCGGACCGGCTCGGTGAAGGAGACGCGCAGTTCGCCGTCGACCAGCTCGGCGAAGACCTCGGTCTCCCCGCCGTGGGCGCGCAGCTGGGCGGTGTAGGTGCCCGGGGCGGCCGCGGTGGAGCCGCACCAGCGGGGGCGGATGGCGGTGAGGGCGGTGACGTCGAGGGCCTCGACGGGGCCGACGGTCACGGTGTTGTTCACCGGGGAGATGTCGAGGACGTAGCGCGGCTTGCCGTCGGGGGCCGGGTGGCCGATGCGCAGGCCCTTGCGCTGGCCGATGGTGAAGCCGAAGGCGCCCTCGTGGGTGCCGACCTTCTCGCCGGTCGCCTCGTCGACGATGTCGCCCTCGGCCTTGCCGAGGCGGTTCGCAAGGAAGCCCTGGGTGTCGCCGTCGGCGATGAAGCAGATGTCGTGGCTGTCGGGCTTCTTCGCCACGGCCAAGCCGCGCCGCTCGGCCTCGGCGCGGATCTCGTCCTTGGTGGTGAGGGTGTCGCCGAGCGGGAAGAGGGCGTGGGCGAGCTGCTTCTCGTCGAGGACGCCGAGGACGTACGACTGGTCCTTGGCCATGTCCGAGGCGCGGTGCAGCTCGCGGGTGCCGTCCTCGTTCAGGACGACGGTGGCGTAGTGGCCGGTGCAGACGGCGTCGAAGCCGAGGGCGAGGGCCTTGTCGAGCAGCGCCGCGAACTTGATCTTCTCGTTGCAGCGCAGGCAGGGGTTGGGGGTGCGCCCGGCCTCGTACTCGGAAATGAAGTCCTCGACCACGTCCTCGCGGAAGCGCTCGGCGAGGTCCCAGACGTAGAAGGGGATGCCGATGACATCGGCGGCCCGGCGGGCGTCGCGGGAGTCCTCGATGGTGCAGCAGCCGCGGGCGCCGGTCCGGAAGGACTGCGGGTTCGCGGAGAGCGCGAGGTGGACGCCGGTCACGTCGTGCCCGGCTTCGACCGCGCGGGCGGCGGCGACGGCGGAGTCCACGCCGCCGGACATGGCGGCCAGGACGCGAAGGGGGCGGGCGGTGCGCGGCAGGTTCTCAGTCATAGCACCGTCCAGAGTACGGGGGAACCGGGCGGGGCCACAGCGCGTTATCGGCTGTGGGGGGGTGGATCACGATGGTGACCAAGGGGAACGAGGCGAAGAAGCCGCCGGGAAAGAAGCCGGCGGGCAAGCCGGGCAGGACCCGCAGGGCCGTGCTCTTCGGGGGGCTCGGGATCTTCGCGGTGGCGGCGATCGCCGGCCGGGACGAGATCGGCCGGGCCTGGTGGCTGGTGCCGGGGGTGGGGTGGCCAAGCCGCGCAAGGAGGGCGAGCTCGACCACGCCGGCGCGAGCTGGACGTCGGCCTCGCCGGCGAACTGGCGGATGGCGGACCGGCCGGACGACTACCGCGTGGACCGGATCGTCGTGCATGTGACGCAGGGCGGCTTCGAGTCCTCGGTGGATGCCTTCAAGAACCCGTGGCACAAGGCGTCGGCGCACTACATAGTCGCCCAGGACGGCCACATCGAGCAGATGGTGCGCGAGCTGGACGTGGCCTTCCACGCGGGCAGCCGCTCGATGAACGAGCGCAGCGTCGGCATCGAGCACGTGGGCTTCGTGGACCGGCCGCAGGACTTCACGGACGCGATGTACGGGGCGTCGGCCCGGCTCGCGGCGGACATCTGCCGGAGGTACGGCATACCCGTGGACCGCAAGCACATCCTCGGGCACTCCGAGGTGCCGGGCGCCGACCACACGGATCCCGGCCGCCACTGGGACTGGAACCGGTACATCCGCCTGGTCGGCGAGGCGCTGGCCGCCGCTAGCTGAGGCCTGCTGTGCGGGCGCGCGCCACCGCCGGGCCGATGGCCGCGGCCAGGGCTGCGATGTCCTCCTTGGTGGAGGTGTGGCCGAGGGAGAAGCGCAGGGTGCCGCGGGCCAGTTTGGGGTCGGTGCCGGCGGCCAGCAGGACGTGGCTCGGCTGGGCCACGCCGGCCGTGCAGGCGGAGCCGGTGGAGCACTCGATGCCCTGCGCGTCGAGCAGCAGGAGCAGGGAGTCGCCCTCGCAGCCGGGGAAGCTGAAGTGGGCGTTGGCCGGCAGCCGGTCGACGGGGTCTCCCCCGAGGACGGCGTCGGGCACGGCCGCGAGGACGGCGGCGACCAGCTCGTCGCGCAGGGAGCCGATCTCGGTGGCGAACCGCTCGCGCCGCTCGGCGGCGAGGGTGGCGGCCACGGCGAAGGCGGCGACGGCCGGGACGTCGAGGGTGCCGGAACGGACGTGCCGCTCCTGCCCGCCGCCGTGCAGAACGGGTACGGGGCTCTGGTCGCGGCCCAGCAGCAGGGCGCCGATGCCGTACGGGCCGCCGATCTTGTGGCCGCTGACCGTCATGGCGGCGAGGCCGCTGTCGGCGAAGCCGACGTCGAGCTGGCCGAAGGCCTGGACGGCGTCGGAGTGCAGCGGGATCCCGTGTTCGGCGGCGATGTCGGCCAGTTCACGGACCGGCATGACGGTGCCGATCTCGTTGTTGGCCCACATGACGGTGGCGAGCGCGACGTCGTCGGGGTTGCGCTCGACGGCCTCGCGGAAGGCTTCGGGGTGCACGCGGCCGTAGCGGTCCACGGGCAGGTACTCGACCTGGGCGCCCTCGTGCTCGGCGAGCCAGTGGACGGCATCGAGGACGGCGTGGTGCTCGACGGGGCTGGACAGGACACGGGTCCGGGCCGGGTCGGCGTCGCGGCGGGCCCAGTAGAGGCCCTTGACGGCGAGGTTGTCGGCCTCCGTGCCGCCGGCGGTGAAGACCACCTCGCTCGGGCGGGCTCCGATCGCCTCGGCGAAGGCCTCGCGGGCCTCCTCGACGGTACGGCGGGCGCGGCGGCCGGCGGCGTGGAGGGAGGACGCGTTACCCGTGGCGGCGAACTGCGCGGTCATCGCCGCGGCGGCCTCCGGCAGCATCGGGGTGGTGGCGGCGTGGTCGAGGTAGGCCATGATCCCCCGATTCTACGAGTCTGCGCGGGGGCGGTCCGACCCTTCCGTTCCACGGGGGTCCGCGGGGGCCCGTGGAGCCCCGGCCGGCGGGGCGGGGCCGGGCCCTGCGGGGCGCCGTCGGCGGGACGGGGCCGGGCCCTGCGGGGCGCCGTCGGCGGGGCGGGGCCGGGCCCTGCGGGGCGCCGTCGGCGGGACGGTGCCGGGCCCTGCGGGGCTTGTCCCCTACCCGCCCTTCCGCCGTTCCCCGGGGCTCCGCCCCGGACCCTCCCCCGGGCTCCGCCCAGACCCGTGTCTCACACGCCGGCGAGGCTGCACATGCCCGGCATCGCCGGACGGAGTCCGGCTCAGTGGCCCGAAGCCGGGGAGGCCCGCCAGGGCCGAGCCGTGCGAGGGACGCGTCAGGAAAGGGTGCGCGGAGCGCGGGCCAGTTGACGGGACTGGGCTACCAGGTGGTCGGCCGTGTCCCAGACTTCGGCGTCCTCTTCCAGGAAGCCGCCGGCCAGGTTGCGGGTGGTGATCGAGATGCGGAGGGGGCCCGGGGCCGGGCGGCGGCGGATGTGGGTGGTGAGTTCCACCGTCGGGGTCCAGCCCAGCAGGCCGAGGTCGAAGGAGGTGGGCGGGAGGGCGTCCACCGCGAGGAGCATGGAGAGGGGGTCGGCGTCGCGGCCGTCGGCCAGTTCGAACCAGGCCCGCATCTCGCCCTTGCCCGAGGGCGCGCCGACGGCCCAGCCGGCGGTCGCGGGGTCCAGCCGCAGCCGGAGCCGGTCGACGATCGCGGAGCTGCCGGGGATCGGGGCCGGGCCGGCCTCGGGGCCGAGGCAGTCCTCGTAGGCGGGCATGACGGGCGGCACGGCCGTGGTGCGGACGTCGTCCGGGAGCGAGGCGAGGTCGCCGTAGGAGGCGAGGACGCGGATGCGCTCGACCTCGGCGCCGTTCTCGTCGTACTGGAACAGCGAGGCCTGGCCGGTGGAGAGGGTGCGGCCGACGCGGGCGACCTGGGTGCGGATCACGGCGGGGCCGGGCACCGAGGAGGTCAGGTAGTGGGCCGAGACGGAGAAGGGGTCCGGGTGCGGGAGGGCCGCCGACAGGGCCCGGCCGACCAGGGCGAGCAGGTAGCCGCCGTTGACGGCGGTGATGATCGTCCAGCCGGCGGAGAGCTCCGCGTCGTACACCCCGGGCTCGCCCGCGCGCGCGGTGATGGTGGTGTCGCGGTCGAACTCGCTGTCGCCGATGGATGCCTGGGCAGCTGCGTGTGACATGTGAACGACGGTACACCCGCTTGCTACTAAGCGGTAGCTTTTTCTACGACTCTTCGGCCACCGCCGAGCGTCGGTTCCAGGCCAGCGGGGCCCGCCAGTGGTAGCGCATGGCGAGGAGGCGCAGGACGAAGGTGGTGACGATCGCCAGGCCGGTGGTGAAGGCGTTGAGGGCGTCGAGGCCGATGAAGACGGCGACCATCGAGGCGCCGACGACCGCCGGGACGGCGTACATCTCGCGGTCGCGCAGCAGCGACGGCACCTCGTTGACGAGGACGTCGCGCAGGACGCCACCGCCGACGGCGGTGGCCAGGCCGAGCGCGGCGGAGGCGGTGAGGCCGAGGCCGTACTCGTACGCCTTGGTCGTGCCCGTCACGCAGAACAGGCCGAGGCCGGCCGCGTCGAAGACGTTGATGGCGCGGTTGATGCGCTGGACCTCGGGGTGCAGGAAGAAGACGAGCGCGGCGGCGAGGAGGGGGGTCAGGAAGAAGCTGAGCTCGCCGAAGGCGGCCGGGGGTACGGCGCCGATGACCAGGTCGCGGAAGAGGCCGCCGCCCAGGGCGGTGACGAGGGCGAGGACGGCGATGCCGAAGACGTCGAAGTTCTTGCGGACGGCGAGGAGGGCGCCTGCGGTGGCGAAGACGAAGATGCCGGCGAGGTCCAGGGCATGCTGGATCCCGGGCGGGAAGAGATCGTGGAGCACCGGCTCATTGTCGCCCGGCGGCGGGCCCACCCGACGCCGGGGCGGGACCCGGGCCCCGTCGGCCGCCGCTCCGCCGGAAGACCGGGCTGCGCCCGGCCCCTGGGGCTCCGCCCCAGACCCCACGCCTCAAACGCCGGCGAGGCTGGATTTACCTGGCGCGCCGCGGGGGTCCAAGCGGCGGCTGAGCTTGCCCCGCAGGCCGGACTTGCCCAGCGACGCCGCAGGGGTCCAAGCGGATCCTGAGCTTGCCCCGCAGGCCGGACTTGCCCAGCGACGCCGCAGGGGTCCAAGCGGATCCTGAGCTTGCCCCGCAGGCCGGACTTGCCCGGCGGCGCCGGAAAGAACCCGGGCGAGGCTGAATGTGCCCGGCGGCGCCGGAACGAGCCGGGTATGCCGACGGGGCCGGGGTGCGCCGTTGTGCGGCAAGCCCGGCCCCGTCGGCGTTTCGGCCGCTACTCCGAAACCGTGGCCACCGCGTCCGCCGCGCCCGGCAGGGGCTGGTCGCCCGGGGCCTGGTCGGGGGCGTTCTCCGGGTGGTGGCAGGCCACCTGGTGGCCCGTCTTGAGCGCCAGCAGCGGCGGTTCCTGCGTCGTGCAGATCTGCGTCGCCTTCCAGCACCGCGTGTGGAAGCGGCAGCCGCTGGGCGGCGAGATCGGGGACGGCACGTCGCCCTTGAGCAGGATGCGGCCGCTCTTGACGCCGCGCCGGCGCGGGTCCGGTACCGGCACGGCCGACATCAGGGCCGTCGTGTACGGGTGCATCGGCGCCTCGTACAGCGACTTGCGGTCGGCCAGCTCGACGATCTTGCCGAGGTACATCACCGCGATGCGGTCCGAGACGTGCCGGATGACCGACAGGTCGTGCGCGATGATCACGTACGTGAGGCCGAGCTCCTGCTGGAGGTCGTCCAGCAGGTTGACCACCTGGGCCTGGATCGACACGTCCAGCGCCGACACCGGCTCGTCCGCGACCACCAGCTTCGGCTTCAGCGCCAGGGCGCGCGCGATGCCGATGCGCTGGCGCTGGCCGCCCGAGAACTCGTGCGGGTAGCGGTTGTAGTGCTCCGGGTTGAGGCCGACGAGGGACAGCAGGCGCTGCACCTCCGCCTTGAGGCCGCCCTCCGGCTCGACGCCCTGCAGCTTGAACGGCGCGCTGACGATCGTGCCGACCGTGTGGCGCGGGTTCAGCGAGCCGTACGGGTCCTGGAAGATCATCTGGATGTCGCGGCGCATCGGCCGCATCCCGGCGACGCCGAGGTGGGTGATGTCCTTGCCCTCGAACTCGACGGTGCCGCCGGTCGGTTCGAGCAGCCGCGTGATCAGCCGGCCCATGGTCGACTTCCCGCAGCCGGACTCGCCGACGATGCCGAGGGTCTCACCGCGCCGGACGTCGAAGTCGATGCCGTCGACGGCCTTGACCGCGCCCGCCTTCCGCCGCAGCAGCCCCTTGGTGATCGGGAAGTGCTTGGTCAGGCCCGTCACCTTGAGCAGCAGATCGGGCTCCGGAGAGTCCGCGGCCTGCGCGGGGATGACCGCCGCTTCCGTCTTCTTGGTCTCAGGCGTGTCGGTCACAGCTTCGGCGCAATCTCTTCGGTCCAGATCCGGGTCCGCTCCTCCTGCGACATGTGGCAGGCGGACCAGTGGCGGCTGCCGTCCTCCGTGAGCTCCGGCCGTACCGTACGGGTCACATTGCCCTTGGGTACGTCGGCGTACGGGCACCGCGGGTTGAACGCACAGCCGCTGGGGATGTTGATGAGGCTGGGCGGCGAGCCCTTGACCGGGATGAGGCGCTCGGTCTGGTCGCGGTCGATGCGCGGCATCGAGCCCAGCAGGCCCCAGGTGTAGGGGTGCCGGGGCTCGTAGAAGACCTTCTCGGCGGTGCCCCGCTCGACGCACCGGCCGCCGTACATCACGAGGAGTTCGTCGGCCATCTCGGCGACGACGCCGAGGTCGTGCGTGATCATGATGACGGCGGAGCCGAACTCCTGCTGGAGATCCCGGATGAGGTCGAGGATCTGGGCCTGGACGGTGACGTCCAGGGCGGTGGTCGGCTCGTCCGCGATGAGCAGTTCGGGGTTGTTGACCAGCGCCATCGCGATCATCGCGCGCTGGCGCATGCCGCCGGAGAACTCGTGCGGGTAGCTGTCGACCCGCTTGTGCGGCTCGGGGATCCCGACGCGGTCGAGGAGTTCGACCGCCCGGGTGCGCGCCGTCTTCTTGTCGACCTTGTTGTGGACCCGGTACGCCTCGGCGATCTGCTGGCCGACGGTGAAGTACGGGTGCATCGCGGACAGCGGGTCCTGGAAGATCATCGCGATCTCCCGGCCGCGGAGCCTGCGCACCTCGTCCTCGTCGGCGGAGAGCAGCTCCTTGCCGTTCAGCCAGATCTCGCCGGAGATCCGGGCCCGCTGGCGGCCGTACTGGCCGACACGGTGCAGGCCCATGATGCCCAGCGAGGTGACCGACTTGCCGGATCCGGACTCGCCGACGATGCCGAGGGTCTTGCCCTTCTCCAGCGTGAAGGAGAGCCCGTCGACCGACTTGACCAGTCCGTCCTCGGTCGGGAAGTGCACCTTGAGGTCGCGGACTTCGAGGAAGGCGCCGGAGGGCTCCCCCGGGCCGACGGGCTCGCCCAGAGCTCCGGTCTTGGTCAGTTCGGTCATGACAGCCTCACTCGGGGGTCGATCACCGCGTACATGAGGTCAACGATGAGGTTCGCCGCGACGACGAAGAAGGCGGAGATCAGGGTGATGCCCAGGATGACCGGCAGGTCGTGGTCGCTGATGGCGCGGACCGCGCTGTAGCCGAGGCCGTGCAGCGAGAAGGTGGACTCGGTCAGCACCGCGCCGCCCATCAGGGCGCCGAGGTCCAAGCCCAGCACGGTCAGGATCGGCGTCATCGTCGAGCGCATCGCGTGCTTGCCGATGACGACCGGTTCCGTCAGGCCCTTGGCGCGGGCCGTGCGGATGTAGTCCTCGTTGAGGACTTCGAGCATGGTCGCGCGGGTGAGCCGCGCGTACATCGCCGCGTAGAGGAAGGCGAGCGAGACCCACGGCAGGACCATGCCGTTGAACCACTTGCCCGGGTCGTCGGCGAAGGCCGCCTCCGGCCGCCCGAACCAGCCGAGCTGGTCGGAGAAGAAGGCGATGAAGAGCATGCCCGTGAAGTAGATGGGGAGGGAGACGCCGGCGAGGGCGACGCCCATCGCCGAACGGTCGAGGACCGTACCGCGCTTGAGGGCGGAGATGACGCCGGTGGCGACACCGCCGATCACCCAGAGCACGACGGCGCCCGCGGCGAGCGAGAGGGTGACCGGGAGCCAGTCGAGGAGCAGCGGCCAGACCTCCTGCTCGGTCTTGAAGGAGTAGCCGAAGCAGGGCGCGGCGCATTGCGTGACGTCGGAGCCGTTGGCGTACGTGCGACCCGCCACCAGCCCGACGATGAACTTGCCGAACTGGACGAGGATCGGGTCGTCGAGACCCATCTTCTGCCGGATGCCCTCGATGGCGGCGGGGTCGGACTGCTTCCCGACGAAGTACAGCGCGGGATCCGTCCCGATCAGCTTCGGGAAGAGGAAGAAGATTCCGAAGGTCACCAGCGAGATGACCAACAGCATGACGATGACGGCGAAGATCCGTCGGGTGAGATATGCAAGCACTGCGCTCGGCCTGGCTGCGGCCCGGGGGCGCCCTCTTCTGGAGAGCGCCCCCATGCCGCAACCGCGGCCATCACCTGCCCTTCGTGCCTAGCGGGTGTGGCACTGGAACACTGGAAAGTGGAACTGAACCGGGTCTGGCGGGCTACTACTTGGTGACACCGAGCGACGCGTAGTCGTACCGGCCGTTGTAGGCGTCGGAGGTGTAGGCGTTCGTCAGCCGGGAGCTGCGCCAGGTGATCGTCTTGTCGTAGACGAAGGGCAGGTAGACCGCGGCCTCGGAGACCTTCTGGTTCATCTGCTTGTAGATCTCGCCGGCCTTGACCGGGTCGGTCTCCGCGATGGCCTGGTCGAACAGGGTGTTGATCGCCGGGTCGTTCAGCTCGGAGAAGTTGTTGTTGCCGCTCTGCAGGATGAAGCGGCCGTCGACCAGCGGCTGGGAGAAGCCCTGCCCGGTCGGGAAGTCGGCGCCCCAGCCCATGATGATGATGCCGTAGCCCTTCTCCTTGACGACCTTCGGCGAACCGATGATGCCGGAGGTCTGGGCGCCGTCGAACTGGTCGACGTCGGCCTCGATGCCGATCTGCTTCAGGGCGTTCTGGAGCGAGACGGCCGTGGCGATCTCGACCGGCTTGTTGTTGCGGACCGCGATGGTCGTCTTGAAGCCGCTCTCCTTGCCACAGGCCTTCAGGGCGGCCTTGGCCTTCTCGACGTTCGGCTTGCCGTCGTTCTTCAGGACCTCGTACGGGTCGTACTTGGTGTCGGCGCCCTTGATGCCCGCCGGGAGCATGTTGGGGGCGATGTCGCCACCGGCCTGCGGGCCGCCGCGGGCGGTCTGCAGGGACTTGTGGTCGGCGCCGTAGATGACGGCCCTGCGGCACTCGACGTTGTCGAACGGCGCGACGGTCGTCGGCATGACGGCGTACCGGATGAAGCCGGTCTGGCCGTTGTCCAGGTTGTCCTTGTGGTCCTTCAGCGCGGTGGCGCGGGCCGCCTGGCCGATGCCGGTCGCGTTGATGTCGACGTCGAACTCGCCGTTCATAAGGCGCTTGTCCATGTCGTCCGCGTTCGCCATGAACGTGACCGAGACGGAGTCCGGGAGCGCCTTGCGGATGGTGTCCGACTCGGGCTTCCAGTTCTCGTTGCGCGAGAGCTTCATGCTCTTGTTGGGCTCGTACGAGTCGATCTTGTACGGGCCGTTGGAGAAGGGCTTGAGGCCGTACTTGGCGGCGGTGTCCTTCTCCTGCTTGACCGGGCTCGCCGCCGGCATGGCCAGCATCTGCTCGAAGTCACCGTTGGGCTGCGGCAGGTGGAAGACGATGGTCTTCGCGTCCGGGGTCTCGATCGCCTTGAGGCCGAGCTTGTCCGGGGCGGTGTCCTTGTACGGGCCCGGGTACTCGGTCTTCGGGTCGAGGACCTGCATCAGGTAGACCGGGCCGCCGGAGATGACGTCCTGGGCCCAGGTGCGCTCGATGCCGTACTTCACGTCCTGGGCGGTGACGGGGGTGCCGTCCTCCCAGGTCACGTTGTCCTTGAGGGTGTACTTGTAGGTCTTGCCGCCATCGCTGATCTCGGCCTTGGCGGTGGCGAGGTCGGGCACCAGGTCGGTGCTCTGCTCACCCGGAGCAGCCTTGTAGCTGACCAGCTGACGCGTGTAGTAGCGGGCGAAGTCCCACATGAAGCCGTAGTAGCCGCGCTGCGGGTCCCACGAGTCGGCTTCCTGGGTGCCGACGAACTTGAGCTCGCCGCCCTTCTTGTCCGACGCGTTGGCGATCTTGCCTATGCCGGCGTTGAACCCGGCCGAGGCGCTCGACTTCTCGTCCTTGTCGTTGCCGCCACAGGCGGTCGCGGTCAGCATGGCCGCGAGCACGACGGCCGTGCCAGCGGCAAGCCTGCGCTTCGACGTGCGATGGGTAGTCACGATGCTCGCAACCCTCCGTTGTAGTTCCGGGTGTTCCGGTGTGCTTACGGCTCGAAGCCGGTTCCTGGTGTGCCCTGCGATGGCTAGCGGGAGCCCTTGGGGTCGAGGGCGTCACGGACGCCGTCGCCGAAGAGGTTGAAGGCCAGCACGGTGATGAAGATCGCTACGCCGGGGAAGATCATGAAGAGCGGATCGTCCTCGTAGGTCCGCACGGCCGTGGAGAGGGTCTCTCCCCAGGATGGCGTGGGCGGCTTGACGCCGACTCCGAGGAAGCTCAGGGCGGCCTCGGTCAGCACGTTGGTGGGGATCATCAGCGTCGAGTAGACGGTGATGGGCGCCACCAGGTTCGGGAGCAGTTCGCGGAAGAGGATGTACATGCGGCCCGCGCCGAGGCTGCGCGCGGCTTCGACGTACTCGCGCTCGCGCAGCGACAGGGTCTGG
Source organism: Streptomyces sp. ISL-94 (assembly GCF_018614075.1). Classification (GTDB taxonomy): domain Bacteria; phylum Actinomycetota; class Actinomycetes; order Streptomycetales; family Streptomycetaceae; genus Streptomyces. The sequence continues at coordinate 75,119 of NZ_JAGGOZ010000010.1, forward strand.
CCTCGGACGATGCGGCCGATGTACGGCCAGCCGAAGAAGCCGATGACCAGCACCAGTACGGCGATGCGCAGGCCCGATCCCTCGAAGCCCCACAGCTTGCTGGGGATGACGGAGATCAGCGCGATGATGAACAGCAGCTGCGGGAAGGCCAGCAGCAGGTCCATGACGCGGCTGATGGCAGCGTCGATCCAGCCTCCGAAGTAGCCGGCGACGATGCCGAAGACGGTGCCCAGCGAGACCGCGACGAAGGCGGACAGGAAGGCCACCAGCAGCGAGATCCGGGCGCCGTAGACGATCCGGCTGAAGACGTCGCGGCCGTTGACCGGCTCGATGCCCAGCAGGAAGTCGCCGTTCATGCCGCCCCAGTCGCCGGCCGGCAGGCCGAGCAGCGGGTCCAGCAGGTCCTCGTGCAGCTCCTCCGGCGGGTGGCCGAAGGCCTTGACGATCAGCGGCGCGAAGAGCGCGACGAGGATCAGGAGGAGCACGACGACACCGCCGGCCAGGGCGACCTTGTCACGCTTGAGGCGCAGCCAGGCGATCTGCCACGGCGAGCGCCCCTCGATCGCCTTCTGCGGAACTCCGGGGGCGTCCACGGCCGCGGGCTCGGCCGCGCTGGTGTCGTGCAGTGGTGCCGTCATCGTGGTGGGGACCCCTCTCGGCCGACGGTGGCCGGCCCATGCCCGCCGCTGTGGCGGCTTTGGTTCTTTCGGCGTCGCTGATGGTGCGATTGGCGCGAAATGCGCCTGAAGTGCACGTGAAGAACTGGTGCTTGCGGGATTGACCGGCCTTCGGTGGGGGGAGTCTTCAACGGCGTCTCAATCGCCCGCCAGACCTGCCGTCGATGTGATGCGCAACCGTGATCTGCGCCTACACCTTCCGTTATCCGAACCGCGCGCCCTGGTGAGCGGTGAAACGGTGCCCCTTCGACGCGGAACGGACATCCGGCCCAACTGCCATTTCGGGCGTGGTTCTTGGGCGGATTCGGCGGATATGTCGAAGGCCGCACCGGCGGGTCCGGTACGGCCTTCGAGGCGTATGTCTCAATATGTGGATGTGCTGTTCAGCCGCCGGGCAGTAGCCGGTCAGCAGGCGGTCAGTAGGCGGGAGCCTGGCCCTCGCGGTCGTAGAACGGGCGGGTCTGCGCGCGCAGCCACATCGCCACGGGGTCGTGCTCGTCCGCCAGGGCGACCGTGCACACCGGGACGCCCTCGGGGACCACGCCGACCGACTGCCGCATCATCTCCCGTACGGATTCCAGCGCGGGCGCGGAGGCGTCGTACAGGTCGAGCCCGACCGCGAGGTACGGCGACCCGAGCGCGGGCTGCACCCAGGCGCGGCGCAGCGACCGGACGGCCGGGGTGCGGTGGGCGTGCTGGGTCAGCAGCCCGTAGAACTGCGGGAGCTCGATGGCGGGCTCCGACAGCCGCAGCGGCCCGGCCGGCATCCGGTCCAGGCCGGTCGCGATGCGGCGCAGGTCGGCCCAGGGGATGCCGAGGCCGCCGCCCTGGGCGTGTGGGTTGAGCCACAGGCCCCAGCGGTCCGGGTACAGCGCGCGGGCGATGTCCCGGCCGATGACGACCTCGCAGCCGCGGTTCCAGCCGCTCGCGGCCAGCTCCTGCGGCGAGGTCACGCAGGGCGCGTAGCCCAGTCCCTCGACCTCCATGCCGCCGTACTGGGCGTCCGGGGAACCCGGCTGCCCCTGCCAGAGGAGCATCCACAGCCGGCCCTCGGAAAGGGCGTGCAGAAGCGACTCGTAGCCCTCATAGCGCCCCGGAGTCACCTGGCGCAGCATGTGCTCGACCTGCCCGGCCGCGGCCGTGCCTGACGCACTCACCCGGTACCCCTCTTCGTCCGCCCGTCGTCCACCCGTACCAACAGCTTAAGCGGCGCTACGCGAGGTAGAAGGGGCGTACGCGCTCACGAATCCAGTCCGTGACCGGGTCCTCGGCGGCGTCCAGGAGGATCAACTGCACGGGCCAGGGCGGCGGAACGCGGTTCAGGGCCCGGCCGAGGGCGTCCATCGGGGCGTTTCGCATCTCGGGCTCCCATCCCAGCAGGCGGACACCGATGAACAGTTCCGGCTCCCCGCCTTCGATGCTGGCGAGGCAGCGGTGGGCGGCGGCGACCACGCCGGTGGAGCGGAACTCCTCGGCGGCGGCGGCCAGGAAGTCCACCGGGTCCTCCTGCCAGTCGGGCTCGTAGAGCCGCACGCGGCCGCCGGTGGCCGGGCCGTCGAGGGGGGTCCGGCCGGTGCGGCACAGCTCCGCCACGGCGGGCGGGGGGAGCGGGACGCCGACGGCGCCCTCGGGGTTGACCGCGATGCCGAGCTGCGGGGGCAGGCCGCGGGCGAACTCGACGGCGGGGGCCACGGCGAAGTCCATGCCGGGGCCGACGCAGGCGTGGAACTGGGCCTCGGAGCTGTACACCGGCACGTACGCAGCCCCGGCGATCTCCATCGTGGGGAGGGTCAGCGCGCCCTGCTCGGGGCCGCCGCCCGCGGGAAGGGGCACCCACACCTGGCTGCGCCCGAGCACCTCCAGGATCCGCCCTCCGGCGTCCGGCTGCCCCAGCGCCGCTCCGAGCACCTGCTCCAGCTCATTCCCCGGCCAGCCGCTGCCCTGCATGTGCCGTTGCCTCCGTAGGTTCCGCGATGTGTCGTGCCGAGGCTGAGGCTATCGGGCCACCGGGGCTCCGCCCGTCCGGGGGACCCCCGCGGGGCGACACCAGTGCGGCGCCGCTGCCGGGGCTCCGCCCCAGACCCCGCGGGACCGGCGCGCAGCCCCGGGTGGGGGTCCCCGGACGGAGTCCGGGGGAGGTGCAAGGGCGGGTAGGGGACGGCTTCGCGCAGCGGCTACGGGTGGAACGCGATGCGCGTCACGGCGGCGGCCGAGCGGCGGTCCAGGAGCGTCGCCGAGGCGCAGCCCGCCGGGGGGCGGCCCGATTCGGCGTCGCGCAGGAGGCGGGTCACCGCCCCGCGGTGGCGGGCGAAGGCGTACGCCGAGACCCCGCGCCCCCGCGCCGCCTGGCCCGACAGGGCCTCCTCGGGGCTGGTGTCCAGGAGGAGCAGGTGCAGCGCCCGGCCCCGGCGGCGCGCGGCCGCCGCGAGCAGGCTCCGTACCCAGCTCTGCGTACCGCAGTCGTGCACGACGACCGAGGCGCCGGAGCGCAGGGTGCGCCACAGGCCCCAGTAGTGGGCGGCCCGGACCAGCGGGCGGTAGACGGCGTAGGGCAATGCCCCCGGCATGCGGCGCTCCCAGCGCTCGCGCGTGTCCTGGGAGTCGACGGCCCCGCCCTCGGCGGCCGTCCGCTTGATCAGCGTGCTCTTGCCGCCGCCCGGCAGGCCGGACACCACGACGATGTCCCCCGCGGCGAAGCCCAGCCGCTGCGGGCCCCGCGCCCCCGGGCCGCGGAGGTCGCGTACCGGACCGGCCGCCCCGCTCCGCACGCGCGGACCCCGCTGCGCCGGAACCGCCTCCACGGTCCCCGCAGCCGCCACTACTCCGAATCTCCGCACAGTGCTCGCCTCCCCCGAATCGGGTCCCGAGGACCCTTGCCCACTGAGTGTAAAGAGACGGTAATCCGGCGGCCCCGGTTCCGGTCCGGCCGCTTGAGGACCGCACGAACTTTCGGGCCCCCACCACCGATCACCACGGTGGCGTGCAATGATGTGCGCCATCTGGACCAACTGCATACCGGCCGCTTGAATCCGCGCGGGAGAGTCCCGGCACGCCGCAAGGCCGTGCGCGGGCGCCGAAGGAGCAAGAACCTCCCTTGAATCTCTCAGGCCCCGTACCGCGTGGATGAGGCAGATCTGAAAAGCGAGCTGCGCGTCGGCGCCGGCTCCACCCAAGGTGCAAGCCGAGGACCCCTGACAACCGGGGGAACTCTCGGCGAACCTCTCAGGTTCCGATGACAGATGGGGAGGACCCTCCTCGTCATGTCATGCCCTGGGACCCGGGAGCCACACCCATGAGCACTGCCCCCCGTCTGACCGCCCTCGATGCGGTGCACCGTTCGCTCGGTGCGACCATGACCGACTTCGCGGGCTGGGACATGCCGCTGCGGTACGGCAGCGAGCGCGACGAGCACAACGCCGTACGCACCCAGGCCGGCCTGTTCGACCTGTCCCACATGGGCGAGATCACCCTGACCGGCCCCGAGGCCGTCAAGGCCCTGGACTACGCGCTGGTCGGCAACATCTCCACCGTCGGCGTCGGCCGGGCCCGCTACACGCACATCTGCCAGGAGGACGGCGGGATCGTCGACGACCTGATCGTCTACCGCCTGGGTGAGACCGAGTACATGGTCGTCGCCAACGCCTCCAACGCCCAGGTCGTGCTGGACGCGCTCACCGAGCGCGCCGCCGGCTTCGACGCCGAGGTCCGCGACGACCGCGACGCGTACGCGCTGCTCGCCGTCCAGGGCCCCGAGTCCCCCGGCATCCTGGCCTCCCTCACCGACGCCGACCTGGACGGGCTGAAGTACTACGCCGGCCTGCCGGGCACCGTCGCGGGCGTGCCCGCGCTGATCGCCCGTACCGGCTACACCGGCGAGGACGGCTTCGAGCTGTTCGTCTCCCCCGAGCACGCCGTGGAGCTGTGGCAGGCGCTGACCAAGGCAGGCGAGGGCGTAGGCCTGGTCCCGGCCGGCCTGTCCTGCCGCGACACCCTGCGCCTGGAAGCGGGCATGCCGCTGTACGGGCACGAGCTGAGCACCTCCCTCACCCCCTTCGACGCCGGTCTGGGCCGCGTCGTGAAGTTCGAGAAGGAGGGCGACTTCGTCGGCCGCGCCGCGCTGGAGGCCGCCGCCGAGCGCGCCGCCGGCAACCCGCCGCGCAAGCTCGTCGGCCTGATCGCCGAGGGCCGCCGCGTCCCGCGCGCCGGCTTCCCGGTCGTCGCCGACGGCCAGGTCGTCGGCGAGGTCACCTCCGGCGCCCCGTCCCCGACGCTGGGCAAGCCGATCGCGATGGCCTACGTGGACGCGGCCCACGCCGCGCCCGGCACCTCCGGCGTCGGCGTCGACATTCGCGGTACGCATGAGCCGTACGAGGTCGTCGCCCTGCCGTTCTACAAGCGGCAGAAGTAGTCCTTGTGGGAGGCCTGCCGCCCGGGTGTCCCGTGCGGCGGCGTCCCAGTACCCAAGACCGCAGTTCGTATCCACTCCCCGCATCCAGGAGAATCAGGCCATGAGCACCCCCCAGCAGCTGCGTTACACCAAGGAGCACGAGTGGCTGTCGGACGCCGAGGACGGCGTCGCGACGGTCGGCATCACCGAGTTCGCGGCCACCGCGCTCGGTGACGTCGTCTACGCCCAGCTCCCCCAGGTCGGCGAGACCGTGACCGAGGGCGAGACCTGTGGGGAGCTGGAGTCGACCAAGTCGGTCAGCGACCTGTACTCCCCCGTCTCCGGTGAGGTCGTCGAGGCCAACCAGGACGTCGTGGACGACCCGTCCCTGGTGAACTCCGCCCCCTTCGAGGGCGGCTGGCTGTTCAAGGTGCGTCTCTCGGAGGAGCCCAAGGACGTGCTCTCCTTCGGCGAATACACCGCTCTCACCGCCGGTAACTGACCCCAGGGGATCCTGATGTCCGTACTGAACACCCCTCTCCACGAACTCGACCCCGACGTCGCCGCCGCCGTCGACGCCGAGCTCGTGCGCCAGCAGTCGACCCTGGAAATGATCGCGTCGGAGAACTTCGCTCCGGTCGCCGTCATGGAGGCCCAGGGCTCGGTCCTGACCAACAAGTACGCCGAGGGCTACCCCGGCCGCCGCTACTACGGCGGCTGCGAGCACGTCGACGTGGTCGAGCAGATCGCGATCGACCGCATCAAGGCGCTGTTCGGCGCCGAGGCCGCGAACGTCCAGCCGCACTCGGGTGCGCAGGCGAACGCCGCCGCGATGTTCGCGCTGCTGAAGCCGGGCGACACGATCATGGGCCTGAACCTGGCCCACGGCGGTCACCTGACCCACGGCATGAAGATCAACTTCTCCGGCAAGCTCTACAACGTGGTCCCGTACCACGTCGACGAGACCGGTCACGTCGACATGGCCGAGGTCGAGCGCCTCGCCAAGGAGTCCAAGCCGCAGCTGATCGTCGCCGGCTGGTCCGCCTACCCGCGCCAGCTGGACTTCGCCGCCTTCCGCCGCATCGCGGACGAGGTCGGCGCGTACCTGATGGTCGACATGGCGCACTTCGCCGGCCTGGTCGCCGCGGGTCTGCACCCCAACCCGGTGCCGCACGCCCACGTCGTCACCACCACCACGCACAAGACCCTCGGCGGTCCGCGCGGCGGTGTCATCCTGTCGACGCAGGAACTGGCCAAGAAGATCAACTCCGCGGTCTTCCCGGGTCAGCAGGGCGGCCCGCTGGAGCACGTGATCGCCGCCAAGGCCGTGTCCTTCAAGGTCGCCGCCTCGGAGGAGTTCAAGGAGCGCCAGGTGCGCACCCTGGAGGGCGCGAAGATCATCGCCGAGCGCCTGGTGCAGCCCGACGTCACCGAGGTCGGCGTCTCCGTCCTCTCCGGCGGTACGGACGTCCACCTGGTCCTGGTCGACCTGCGCAACTCCGAGCTGGACGGCCAGCAGGCCGAGGACCGGCTCCACGAGATCGGCATCACGGTCAACCGGAACGCCATCCCGAACGACCCCCGCCCGCCGATGGTCACCTCGGGCCTGCGCATCGGTACGCCGGCGCTCGCCACCCGCGGTTTCGGCGCCGAGGACTTCACCGAGGTCGCCGAGATCATCGCGGCCGCGCTGAAGCCGGCCTACGACAGCGAGGACCTGAAGGCGCGCGTCTCCGCGCTCGCCGCGAAGTTCCCGCTGTACCCGTCGCTCTAGGCAACGGCTTGGGGGGCGGCCCGGCCTTGTTTCGCACGAGGCCGGGCCTTCCCCGTGGCCCCGCACCCGCGGTTTTGAACGTCGGGACCGCGACAGCCGCCGTACAGGCCGGTGTAACCGGCCCGCACACGAACTGACGTACGCTGATGAACCGGGCAAGGGCGCCCACGAGGTGCCCTTTGCCCGCAATCCCTGCAAAGTCCGCCCTCTCCGTCGGGCCGCCTCGCCACCCTGCGAGAGCGACTGGACGGTCCGTTCCCCGCCACTGCGGGGATGACCCGGGAGTCCGCAAACGTGGCCATTTCCGTTTTCGATCTCTTCTCGATCGGTATCGGGCCGTCCAGCTCGCACACCGTGGGCCCGATGCGCGCCGCCCGCATGTTCGTGACGCGGCTGAAGAAGGACGGCGTACTCGCCCAGACGGCATCCGTCCGGGCCGAGCTCTTCGGCTCCCTCGGCGCGACCGGCCACGGCCACGGCACCCCCAAGGCGGTGCTGCTCGGCCTGGAGGGCCACTCCCCCCGCACGGTGAACGTGGAGACGGCGGACGGCGAGGTCGAGCGCATCCGCAAGAGCGGCCGCCTGCGCCTGCTGGGCGCGGAGATAGGCGACGTCCACGAGATCGCCTTCGACGAGCCGAACCAGCTGATCCTGCACCGTCGCCGCTCGCTGCCCTACCACGCGAACGGCATGACGCTCTTCGCGTACGACGACGCGGGCACCCCGCTGCTGGAGAAGACCTACTACTCGGTCGGCGGCGGCTTCGTCGTCGACGAGGACGCGGTCGGCGAGGACCGGATCAAGCTCGACGACACCGTGCTGAAGTACCCCTTCCGCTCCGGCGACGAGATGCTGCGCCTCGCGAACGAGACCGGCCTGTCGATCTCCTCGCTGATGCTGGAGAACGAGAAGGCCTGGCGCACGGAGGACGAGATACGCGAGGGCCTCCTGGAGATCTGGCGGGTCATGCAGTCCTGCGTCTCGCGCGGCATGTCCCGCGAGGGCATCCTCCCCGGCGGCCTGCGCGTCAAGCGCCGGGCGGCCTCCACGGCGCGCCAGCTGCGCACCGAGGGCGACCCGATGATGCACCGCAGCGAGTGGGCGACGATCTACGCGATGGCGGTCAACGAGGAGAACGCGGCGGGCGGCCGGGTCGTGACCGCCCCGACGAACGGCGCGGCGGGTGTCCTGCCGGCGGTGCTGCACTACTACGTGAACTTCGTGCCGGGCGCGGACGAGGACGGCGTGGTCCGCTTCCTCCTCGCCGCGGGCGCGATCGGCATGCTGTTCAAGGAGAACGCCTCGATCTCCGGTGCCGAGGTCGGCTGCCAGGGCGAGGTCGGCTCGGCGTGCTCGATGGCCGCCGGCGCCCTCGCCGAGGTCCTGGGCGGCACCCCGGAGCAGGTCGAGAACGCCGCCGAGATCGGCATGGAGCACAACCTCGGCCTCACCTGCGACCCAGTCGGCGGCCTCGTCCAGATCCCCTGCATCGAGCGCAATGGCATGGCGGCCGTCAAGGCCGTCACCGCCGCCAAGATGGCCATGCGCGGCGACGGCAGCCACAAGGTCTCCCTCGACAAGGTCATCAAGACCATGAAGGAGACCGGCGCCGACATGAAGGTGAAGTACAAGGAGACCGCCCGCGGCGGTCTCGCGGTCAACGTCATCGAGTGCTGACGCAGCTCGCGCAGTAGTCGTACGCGGTAGTGGTACCCAGGGGCCCGGCGCGCGCCGGGCCCCTGACGCATCCTGGGGCTACGTTCGGAGCTCCTTGAGGCACGCCTTGGCGGAGCCGTCCACGGCCGCGTCCAGCGCCTGGAGGCTCTCGGGCGTGGGAGGCGTAGGCGCCTCTGCGGTCACGGCCACGTCGAACAGCAGGTTGCTGTCCCGGACCCGCCCACAGTGCCACCTGGACGGGGCGCGCACCGGCGATCGCCCACTTCCCGAGGCCCGCGGAACGACCCGTCCGCGCGGGGTGCAACCAACGGGTGTGCGGGGAGTGTCCTACGGGGTGACACCAGTCCCCGTCTCTCGAGAATCGAGGGGACGTCATGAACCATCCACGCCGCCGGCAGGTCACCGCACTGGCCTCGGGCGTTCTGCTCACCGCCGGGATCGCGCTCGCCGCGCCGGCCGCCACGGCCGACGCCACCGGCACCGGCACCGGCACCCGCACCACCCGGACCCCGCTCGTCGTCAATGCCCGCTGGGGCGGACACTGCACGTACGACCGGATCGTCATCGACCTGCGGGGACACGTCCCCCCGGTCACCGTCACCCCGGTCTCCCGGCTCTTCTACGACGGGTCCGGCAAGCCCGTCCCGCTCGCCGGGAAGTTCTTCCTGGAGATCCGCCTGCATCCCGCCGCCGCGCACGATGACGGCGGGAAGAGCGTCTACCGCGGGCCGAAGCTCATCAAGATCTATCTGCCCCAGCTCAAGGGTCTCGCCCTCACCGGCGACTTCGAGGGGTACGTCACCTTCGGCGCCGCCTTCGACTCCAAGCCGGCCTTCAGCACCCACAAGCTGCAGCACCCGGAACGGTTCGTCCTGGACATCGCGCACCGGAACGTCTGCTGCTGAGGGGCCGGACGGCTCAGCGGTGCTCGGGGTTCGGGAAGTCGAAGCGGCAGCCGGCGTCCCACAGCGAACGCTGGTTGCCGTGCGCCGGGATCCCGCCCGCCCGCTTGAGCAGGGCCGCCAGGTGCATGAGGTTCCAGGACATGAAGGTGGTGTTGCGGTTGGTGAAGTCGTTGTCGGGACCGCCCGAGCCCGGGTCCAGGTACGAGGGCCCGGGCCCGGCCTCGCCGATCCATCCCGCGTCGGCCTGCGGCGGGATCGCGTAGCCGAGGTGCTGGAGGCTGTAGAGGACGTTCATGGCACAGTGCTTGACGCCGTCCTCGTTGCCGGTGATCAGCGCGCCGCCGACGCGCCCGTAGTAGGCGTACTGGCCCTGCTCGTTCAGGAGCGAGGAGCAGGCGTAGAGCCGCTCGATGACCTGCTTCATGACGGAGCTGTTGTCGCCGAGCCAGATCGGGCCGCAGAGCACGAGGATGTCGGCGTCCATGATCTGGCTGTAGAGAACCGGCCACTGGTCGCTCTCCCAGCCGTGCTCGGTCATGTCGGGCCAGACGCCCGTCGCGATGTCGTGGTCGACGGCGCGGATGAGCGAGGTCCGGACGCCGGCCGACTCCATGACCGAACGGCTCTTGTCGATCAGGCCCTCGGTGTTGCTGGTCTCGGGCGAGCGCTTGAGCGTGCAGTTCACGTAGAGGGCGGTCAGGTCCGGGTACGAGTAGTCGGCAGCCACGCCCCCAGCCTGTGCGGGGCGGGCCCGCGCCGCTACCGGGCCGCGCCCGTACGGGTACGCGCGGGCGCGCGCGGAACAGCGCGGCCCTGCGGGGCAGCCGGTCCCCGACGGTCACGGACCTGCGGAACTCCCGGTCCGGACGGGTCCGTTGGCGCGGACGGCGGGCCGTGAACCCGTCATGTGACCAATAAGTGGAATCCGGCCACCCTTCAGCGCGTTTGGGGCGGGTTGTTACCGGTCCGCGCGGCCGACTAGGGTCAGCGGGCCTCGGTGTTCGGGAAACCGGTGGGAAACCGGTGCGGCCCTCGCCACTGTGATCGGGAAGTCCGGCTCCACTCTCCCCCAGACTCCGTCCGGGTGGGGGTGCCCCCAGCGGTAGCTGGGGGAGTGCCCCCAGCGGGAAGCCACTGGGCCCGCGCGGGAGACCGCACGGCCCCGGGAAGGCGGAGACCGGGCATCAGTACCCGTGAGCCAGGAGACCGGCCGGGGCGCGTTGTCCATCCACGAGGTGCTGGAGAGGTCTCCCCACTCATGCATTTAGCCGAGGGGCTGGGAGCTGTTGCTGTTTTGGCTCACTCTTGTGAGTGATAGTGCGTTTGGGTGAGTGGGGTTACGGTCGCCTGTATGAACCTCAAGGAGTGGGCGAAGGCGCAGGGTGTGCATCCGCAGACCGCGTATCGCTGGTTCCGTGAGGGGACGTTGCCGGTACCGGCTCAGAGGGTCGGTCCGCGCACGATCCTGGTGAATATGGAGGCCAACACCACGCCGGACGTCGTCGGTGGTGTCGGGTTGTACGCCCGTGTCTCCTCCCACGACCAGAAGACGGATCTGGAGCGTCAGGTCGCACGCTTGTCGTCGTGGGCTGCGCGGGCCGGTCACCGGGTGGTCCGCGTCGAGGCGGAGATCGCCTCAGGGATGAACGGTTCTCACTCCAAAGCCCGTCGTCTTCTCGCCGATCCCGAGGTGACCGCCGTGGTAGTGGAGCACAAGGACCGGCTCGGCCGGATGAACGTGGAACTGGTCGAGGCCGCTCTGTCCCCAACGGGCCGCCGCCTGGTCGTGCTGAATGACGGCGAAGGCGAAGACGACCTGGTGCGGGACACGGTGGAGGTGCTGACCTCGTTCTGTGCCCGCCTGTATGGGCACAGGTCGGCGAAGAACCGTGCCGTGAAGGCGCTGGAGGCCGCCCAGCATGGCTGAGTTGCGTTCCGTCGCACCGTCGTTCGTTGTTCTCGGCCCGTCCGGTGTGGCGGTACGCGACCGGCTCAAGCACCTGACGCCTGAGGATGAGAAGGTGCTTCGCCTCGTAGGCGAGCACATGGGCTCGCTGGCCTCGAAGGATCTCAAGGTCCGATGTGCGGATGGTCTGGAGCACTCGACGGATACTTGGGCGGCGCGTAAGCGGGAGCTGACGCCGGTCTCGTCGTCGCGGTGGGCTGGGAGTATCACGAGGGCCACGCATGATCAGTGGGCTTTGGCCCGGCGGGGTCAGTCCGCGCACATCCGGAATCTGGAAGCCGGAATCCACATGCTCCGGCACCGTCTGTCCCTCCCGATCGGGGAGAAGGGATCGCAACGGGCGGCAGGCGGTTACCGGTCGAAGCAGGAGTGGTTTGCCAAAACACGTCGTCTGCACGTGTTGCAGGGCCGGCTCGACGCTGCCCGTACGGACCATGAGGCCGGTCGGGTACGTGTCGTACGTGGCGGCAGACGCCTGATGAACACCCGCCACAATCTTGCTGCCGCGCAGCTCACCGAGGAGCAGTGGCGGGCACACTGGGACACGGCACGATGGTTCCTCCAGGCGGACGGGGAGTCGGGGAAGCAGTTCGGGAACGAGACGATCCGCGTCAACCCGGACGGTGAGGTCAGCATCAAACTCCCCGCCCCGCTCGCCTGCCTGGCCAACAGCAGGCACGGCCGGTACACCCTGTCCTCTCGTGTCGCGTTCGCTCACCGGGGAGCCGAGTGGGCTGACCGAGTGGAGACCAACCGGGCCATCGCCTACCGCATCCACCATGATGTGTCCCGTGGCCGCTGGTACCTGACCGCGTCCTGGCAGCGCCCGGTCGTCCAGACCGTGCCGCTGGCCACCGCCCTCGCACACGGTGTGATCGGGGTGGACACCAACGCCGATCACCTCGCCGCGTGGCGGCTTGACGTCCACGGAAACCCGATCGGTGAGCCACGCCGGTTCTTCTACGATCTGACCGGCACCGCGAACCACCGTGACGCGCAGATCCGGCACGCCCTCACCCGGCTACTGCACTGGGCCAAACAGTGCGGCGTGACGGCCATCGCGGTCGAGGACCTCGACTTCGCCGCCGAGAAGACCCGCGAGAAGCACGGCCGCAAGCACCGCTTCCGGCAGTTGATCTCCGGTATGCCGACCGGGAAGCTCCGCGCCCGTCTCGTGTCGATGGCCGCCGAGGCCGGAGTGTCGATCATCGCCGTCGATCCCGCGTACACCAGCAAGTGGGGCGCGCAACACTGGCAGAAACCCCTCGCCTCGAAGAACCGCAAGACCAGCCGTCACGATGCGGCGAGCATCGCGATCGGCAGGCGTGCCCTCGGGCACCCGATCCGGCGACGGACGACACCGCCCCCGCAGCACCAGAGCGATGCTGCGGGGCATCGGACCGTCCAGGCCCGACCAGGTACCCGAGGACACGAGGAAACCCGCCCCCGCTTTCCCGGACCACGGATACGATCCGTGCCGCCCGGACGCGGAACGAACGCGGGAGACCAGAACACCCAAAACCGTTCGGGGCGTTCGGCTGAGCACGAGTTCTGGCATCAGGACTCACTCCCGCTCAGTCTTTAGGAACGGTTTCTGCCCCCCTTGCACGCGGTCGCCTGGGGCGCCGCGTCCGCTCCCAGGGCACGGGCGCGCAGCGCACGTACGGGGTCTGGGGCGCAGCCCCTGGGGGCACCTCCCAGCGGTCGCTGGGGGAGAACCGGAGAATGGGCGGGGCGGGGACCAGCTCCGCGCAGCGGCAGGCGGCAGGGCCCGGCAAACCTAGGATGGCGGCATGTCCCTGCCGCACGCCATCCTCACCGCCCTGCTCGAGAAGCCCTCGTCCGGGCTGGAGCTGACCCGGCGGTTCGACAAGTCGATCGGATACTTCTGGTCCGCGACGCACCAGCAGATCTACCGCGAGCTCGGCCGCCTGGAGGACTCCGGCCTGATCCGCGCACTGCCGAGCGACACGCCCGTGCGCGGGCAGAAGAAGGAGTACGAGGTCCTGCCCGCCGGCAGCGCGGAGCTCGCCCGGTGGGTCGGCGAGAGCCAGGATCCCAAGCCGATGCGCGACCCGCTGCTGCTGCGGATCCGGGCGGCCGGCGTCGTGGGGCCGCACGGCCTAGGGCCCGAGCTGCGGCGCCACCTGGAGCTGCACCAGCGCCAGTTGGCGCAGTACGAGGCCATCGAGGCGAAGGACTTCCCGGCGGAACGCGACGCCGTCGAGGACCGGCTGCGGCGGCTCGTCCTGCACGGCGGGATCGCCCTGGAGACGTTCTGGCTGCACTGGCTGGCGGAAGCCCTCACCGAGGTCGAGGACATGGAGGGCACGGAGGGCACGGAGCACACGGACAGCATGGACGGCAACCCCGGCCCCCCGGCCTGACCGCGCCCCCGCCCCGGCAGGTGGTGGGGAGGGGGCGCGCGGCGGGGTGTTACTTCTTCAGGGAGGCCCAGAACTCGTCGAAGCTCAGCAGCTTGTCGCCGTTGGTGTCCTTGGCGGCTATCACGGCCTCCGCGACCGGCCCGGTGACCATCAGGTCACCCATGGCGGCCATGGCCGCGCGGTACTCGTCGGCGGTGACGAAGCCGTCGCCGTCCTTGTCGAACCGCTCGAAGGTCGTCTTCGCGCTGTCGATGTCCGCCACTGGGTCCACCCCTTCTTGGTGCTTGTTGACCGGCCCAGGGTAGCGGCCTCCCCGGGCCAACCCGGCCTCGGGTCCCGATCGAGCGGCAGACAGAAATTCAAATTACCCTTCCGCAAGACGGAAGCGATAATTCCAGCCAACAAATCCGGCCCCCACTTGTCACGCTCCGGGACCACGGCATAACGTAACGGCATTGCCGCCACACCAGGAGCGCAGGGCTCCCAGGGACAAGCGGCAACAAGGGCGATCACACAGGTGACGATCACAGCTGACGCATCATTCGAAGTTCTGCCCTTCACCCGCACCTGCCGCCATATCTGGGAAGACGGCGACCATGTGCTCATCGGAGTGAGTCCTGGAAACAGCTACTTCAGCTCCGAGCGCATCACCAGTCTCGCCCAGTGGGCCACGACCCGCTTCGCGCAGGTCGACTTCGTCTACGCGGACCTCCACGTGGACCGGATGTTCGCCGCTTTCGGCTACACCCGGGAACACGCGGAGAAGCGCGCCACGAAGGAAATCAAGGCGGTCCGGCGAAGGATACTCAAGGGTGTGGAGGAATCAGGACCTCCACAGGCCGAGATCCGCGTGAGGGCACTTTCCGAGTTCCAGACGAACCCCGTTTACCAACTATTGCACCGCCGCGTGCTGCATTTCCTGGAGACCGACGACGAATTCCGCAAGGGCTGCGAGAAGATGGCCCTGCACTTTGTCGGCTCCAAGTTGCCGGAAGGTGAATCCATCACAGACGAGCAGTTGCAAGTCTGTTTCGATTACATGGCAGCCGAGCTGCCGTTCTTCGTGGACACCCCGAGCATTCTCGACGTGCCGTCCTCGGTGGCGGCCTACCACGTCAAGATGCCGCTGACGGATGTCCTCTACGCGCGCGGTGGGGGCCTGCGTGCGACCCGCAACCAGGCGTACGCCGTCGTACGGCCCGAGGCCGCCCAGCGGCCCACGAACGCCGAGAACGACATGGGCAACGCGAACAACGTGAACAACGCACCAACCGAAGGGATCGTCGATGAGCGTCGAGCAGCTTGAGGGCCGGGGAACACAGGAGCAGCCGCTCCTCGACTTCCCGCTCTCGCGGCGCGGTGACGTGCTTCCGGAGGAGTGCACGTGGCTCCGCGAGAAGGCTCCGGTCGCCAAGGTCCGCACCCTCACCGGTGACCCGGCCTGGCTGGTGAGCAGCTACGCGCTGGCCAAGCAGGTGCTGGAGGACGAGCGGTTCAGCCTCAAGGACACGGCGAACGCCGGCGTCCCGCGCCAGTACGCGCTGACGATCCCGCCCGAGGTCGTCAACAACATGGGCAACATCAACAGCGCGGGCCTGCGCAACGCCGTGATGAAGGCGCTCAACCCGCGCCAGAAGGGCCTCCAGGACTGGCTGCGCGCCACGGCCGGCGAGCTCGTCGACCAGCTGATCGCCGAGGGCGGCCCGGCCGACCTCCGGGCCGGCTTCGCCGACCCCTTCTCGGCGGCCCTGCACTGTCAGGTGCTCGGGGTCCCCTTCGAGGACTGGCGCCGCCTGATGTCGGGGCTGGACGTCGCGTTCATGACCGCGCGCGAGCCCTTCGCCGACTCGGCCCTCAACTGGTACAAGGACGTCGGCTATTTCGTCGAGCAGCTGAACGCCCAGCTCGCGCTGCCCGCCGAGGAGCGTACGGGGCTCCTCGGCAAGTTCGCCGAGCTGAAGGAGGCGGACCCGGAGTCGGCGCACCTGACCGACGACATGTTCGCGACGGTCGCCGTCTCGCTCTTCGGGGCGGGCGCGGTCTCCACCTCCGCCTTCCTGGTCCTCGCGGTCCTGGCGCTGCTCCAGAAGCCCGAGCTCATCGGCTACCTGCGCAAGCACCCCGAGCGCATGGGCAAGGCGGTCGACGAGCTGCTGCGCTGGAACCTGTCCGTCGGCGACGGCCTGCCGCGCATCGCGCTGGCGGACATCCAGGTCGGCGACGTGCTGGTGAAGGAGGGCGAGCTCGTGCTCGTGCTCCTGGAGGGCGCCAACTTCGACCCCGAGGCCTTCGAGAACCCGGAGGAGCTCGACCTGGAGCGAGAGAGCTCCCACGCGAACCTCGCCTTCGGTGCGGGCCGGCACTTCTGCCCGGCCTCCGCCCTGGGCCGGGCCCACGCCGAGATCGCGCTGGAGGTGCTGGTGGAACGCCTGTCCGGGCTCCGCCTCGCCGTGCCGGCGGAGAACCTGGTGTGGCGTACGGGCTTCATCAAGCGACTGCCGGAACGGCTTCCGGTCGCCTGGTGATACCGCGGCGGTGCCACGGGTGCTGTGCGAGCTCCCGTGTCACCGCCGCTTCTTGTGCTCAGCGCCCGTCCCGGGCGCCCGCACTCAGCGGAAGATGCCGGTGTGGCCGAGCGAGTAGCGGCCCGGCTGCGGGTACACGGCGAGCCCGTGCGGTCCGCTGCCCACCGGGATCCGGGCGAGCTGCTCGCCGGTGGCGGTGTCGATCGCGTAGACCTCGGAGTTGTAGCGGCCCGAGAGCCACAGCACCTTGCCGTCGGCGGAGACGCCGCCCATGTCGGGGCTGCCGCCGTCGGGCAGGTCCCACTTCTTGGTGAGCTTGTTCTGCGGGAAGTCGAAGACGGAGATGGTGCCCTCGCCGCGGTTGGAGACGTACATCTCCTTGGAGTCGCGGCTCACGTACAGGCCGTGGCAGCCCTTGCCCGTGGGCAGCAGCTTGGGTGTCTCGAACTTGTCCCCGCTCAGCACCCACATGCCGTGCGCCATCATGTCCGCGACGTAGAAGGTCTTTCCGTCCGGGGAGACCTTGACGTCCTGCGGCATCGCGCCCTCGAACGGCAGTTTCTGCTGGCCGATGACCTCCATCTTCTCCGTGTCGACCTTGAGGAGTTCGCCGGAGAACTCGCAACTCACGATGAAGTAGCGGCCGTCGGCGGAGAAGTCCGCGTGATTGACGCCATAACAGGTCACCGGGACGGTTTTCACGCGGTCCATCGTGTGCGGATCGCGGAAGACCAACTCTTTGTCCATCGAGGCCATGACGATCGCGTACTTCCCGTTCGGCGTGAAGTACAGGTTGTACGGGTCGTGCACCTCGACCGGCTTTCCGGCCTCGCCGGTGGCCGGGTTGATCGGGGTGAGCGTGTGGCCGCGGTTGTTGTTGACCCACAGGGTCTTCATGTCCCAGGAGGGGACCACGTGCTGGGGCTGGACGCCGACCGGGATCGTGTCGATGACCCGGTAGGTGGCCGGGTCGATGACGGACACCGTGTTGGAGTTGGTGTTGGGCACGTAGACGCGCGACGGGAAGTCCTTGACCACCGGGGAGAGCTTGTTCGGGCGGTCCGCCGCGTAGACGTCGTGGGGGTCGAGGAGCGGAGGCATGCCCGCCAGGCCCGGCGGGGCGGCCGGAACGGCCTTGGCGGGCCTGGCCGGGCCCTTGGTGCCGAGCGCCTCGGCGGGTCCCTTGCCGGCAGATCCGCAGCCGGCCAGGGCGGCGAGGACCAGACCGGCCAGCAGCACGGTGGCCTTCCGGGGAAGGCGGGTGGTCTTCATGGCGTCAGCAGCTCCGTGGTGGTCACCGCGCGCAGCTTGCGGCGCGCGAGTTCTTCGAGGAGGGGCGGCATCGCGTCGACCGTGTCCGCGTAGCCGAAATGCAGGCTCACCACCGATCCGCCGTGGATCGTCCCGGTGACGGTGCGGATGACGGCCGCGGCGCCGGGCGAGGTGAAGTCGAGGGAGTCCACGTCGTACGAGAGGACGTGCGGGTAGCCCGCCCGCTGGGCCAGTTTCTGGACGAGCGGGGTCGCGTACTGGGTCTGCGAGGGCCGGAACCAGGTGCCGATCGACCCGGTGAGCCGCTTGATCCGCTGGGCGCAGCCGGTGATCTCGGCGTACGCCTCCGCCTCGGGCAGGGTGTTGATCGCGAGGTGGCGCTGGGTGTGGTTGCCGAGCTCGTGGCCGCCGTCGAGGACCCGGCGGCCCATCTCCGGGTGGGCGTCGAGCCAGCTGCCGATCGCCAGTACGGTCACCCGCGCGCCCGCTCTTTCGGCCTCGGCCAGCACCGCCCGGGCGAGGGCGGGGTCCCCGTTGCCGTGGAAGGTGAGGGCGACCCGGGGGCGGTCGCGCGGACCGTGGCCGATCTCGACGGGCTGGCCGGCGAACCGGCGCGGGACGGCCGGGGCCGCCTGGGCCGGGCGGGCCGGTTTGGCCGGTCCGGGAGGCGGGGCGGTGGGCGCGGTGGGCGCGGTGGCGGGGCGGCCCGATCCGCAGGCGGCGGTGAGGTCGGCCGTGGCGGCGCCGGCCACCGCGAGACCGGCCGCGCGCAGGGCCGCCCGGCGGCCTGGTTGTGAGAGCACCTGCCCATTTAAGGGCCGATAGGCCCGGAAGGTAATGATTGACCCAATTCGGGACATCTACCGAAGAGGGCCCGCCGGCCTGCCGTCCGCTATGTGATCAACGATTTACACTGAACGGTCGATATTTATTCATTGATTACGAGGTGAGTGGCCCACCTCACCTAGGATTTAGCGCGAAACTCTTACTATTTGCCCACTTATGTCCAAGTAGGGACTTTTGGCGTTTGAGCCCTCGTCTGCCATAGTCGGAACCACGGCTTCCCATTGACCCGAGCGAAGTCGCCCTGCCGAGGATCACACACCCCCTTTGATCCTCGGCACACCCATGAAGCCCCCGCACCGCCCACCACGGCGCCCCGGGGGCTTCAGGCATTTCAGGTGCTCTGGCGGTCCGCGACGCGCATCTCGAACCAGGTGATCTTCCCGCGCGGCAGCAGGTCGGCGCCCCAGCGGTCGGAGAGTTTGTCGACGAGGAAGAGGCCCCGGCCGGTGGTGTCAAGCTCGTGGACCGGCATCAGGCAGGGCAGCCCGCGCGAGGGATCGCGCACCTCGACCCGGATCCAGCCGCGCCGCCGCAGCATCCGCAAGCCGAAGGATCGGGCCCCGGTGTGCCGGACCGCGTTGCCGACGAGTTCGGAGACCAGCAGGACGGCGTGCTCGGCGATCTGCGGCGAAAGCCCCCAGAGGCGGACCACCACGCACTGGGTGAGCCTGCGCGCGGTACCGGCCGACTCGGGCAGGGACGGCAGCGTCACCTCCGCCTCGGCCGGATTCCCGTACGACTCCAGTGCCTTGAGGCCCTGTTCGTCCTCAAGAGCCGCCGTGAGCCGTACGGCCGAAGCGCTGCTGCGCTGCCGCGGCTGTTCCACACCCTCCAGGCCCGCCATGCATCCATCATGGACGGCCCACCCGCCCCTCCGGGCCGTTCCGCGGGAAAACACCCTCCGGGATCATGGATTCCCAGAGGGTGTCCTGTCATATGCGCAAGGCAAGCAGAGAGTGGGCAAGACCCATGGTGACCTGCGGTGACGTTCTACACGCGGATGATCACGGTGAGTGGATCACGGATTCTGCTTAAGGCGCCTTTAAGGCCTGGCTAATCCCCCGCAGGGAGGACGGGCCTCCGGCTAGGCGAACTTGGCCTTGCCCGGGCCCTCTTCGACGAAGCTGCGCATGCCGCGCTCGCGGTCCTCGGTGGCGAACAGGCCCGCGAACCAGTTGCGTTCGATGGTGAGGCCGGTGTCGATGTCGGTTTCCAGGCCGCCGTCCACGCACTCCTTGGCGGCCCGCAGCGCCATCGCCGGCCCCTGCGCCAGCTTGGCGGCCCAGGCGTGCGCCTGCTCGTACACCTCGGCGGCGGGGACGACCCGGTCGACCAGGCCCAGGGTGAGCGCCTCGTCGGCCTTGACCATACGCCCGGTGAAGATCAGGTCCTTGGCCTTGGAGGGGCCGATCAGCCGGGACAGCCGCTGGGTGCCGCCGGCGCCGGGAATCAGGCCGAGCAGGATCTCGGGCTGGCCGAGCTTCGCGTTGTCGGCGGCGATCCGGTAGTCGGCGCACAGCGCGAGCTCGCAACCGCCGCCCAACGCATAGCCGGTGACGGCCGCGACGACGGGCTTGGGGATGCGGGCCACGGCGGTGAAGGAGTCCTGGAGGGCGCGGGACCGGGCGACCATCGCCGCGTGGTCCATCACCTGCATCTCCTTGATGTCCGCGCCCGCCGCGAACACCTTCTCGCCACCGTAGAGGATGACCGCGCGGACGTCGGCCCGGTCGGCCGCCTCCACCGCGAGCTCGCGCAGCCGGTCCTGGGTGGCGATGTCCAGGGCGTTCATGGGCGGCCGGTCCAGGCGGATGGTGCCGACGCCTTCGGAGACTTCGAGAGAGAGGGTCATGGGGGCCAGGTTAGTGGTGGTTAACGCCGCGTGGCTCGGTGCTGTGTGTCACAGCACCGAGCCACGCGGTTCACGTACGGGAGGGGACTACTTGATCCACTCCGCCCAGTCCATGTTCCAGCCGTTGAGGCCGTTGTCCGGGGCGATCTGCTTGTCCTTGGAGTTCTTCACGATGACCACGTCGCCGATCAGGGACTCGTTGAAGAACCAGGCGGCGGGCTGGTTGCCGTCACCGGCGCCGCGCACGTCCTTCAGGCCGACACAGCCGTGGCTGACGTTCTCCGAGCCGAACGTGCCCGAGGAAGCCCAGTAGTTGCCGTGGACGAAGGTGCCCGAGTTCGACAGCCGCATGGCGTGCGGGACGTCGGAGATGTCGTACTCGCCGCCGAAGCCGACGGTCGCGCCGTTCATCCGCGTGACCTTGTACTTCTCGCTGATGACCATCTGGCCGTTGTACGTGGTCGTCGACGGGGCGCCCGCGGTGATCGGGACGTTCTTGAGCACCTGGCCGTCGCGGACGACCTGCATCTGCTTCTCGCTCGCATCGACGGTGGAGACCTGGGAGCGGCCGATGGTGAAGGTGACCGTACGGGTCTGCTTGCCGTAGACGCCGGGGCGGCCTTCGACTCCGTCGAGGGCGAGCTTCACCGTGACCTTGGTGCCCGCGGCCCAGTACTTCTCGGGGCGGAAGTCGAGGCGGTCGTTGCCGAACCAGTGGCCCTCGACGGGGACGGACGGCTCGGCCGTCACCGTGATGGCCTTCTCCACGGCCTCGGGGTTGGTGATGCCGCGGCTGAAGTTGATGGAGACCGGCATGCCCACGCCGACGGTCTCGCCGTCCTCGGGCGTGTAGTGGCCGACGAAGGTGTTCTGCGGGGTGAGCGTGGTGAAGGTGGTGTCCTTGGCGGACTCCCGGCCGGCCTCGTCCTTGGCGACCGCGTGCACCTTGTACTCGGTGGCGGAGGCCAGATGGCGCTCCGGCTCCCAGCTCGCGCCGTCGGCGGCCATCTTGCCCTCGACCGCGTTGCCCTTGGTGTCGGCGACGGTCACCGTGGTGAGCTTGCCGCCGGTGCTGGTGATCTTCAGGATGCCGCTGGTGGCGACCTCCTTGGACCCGTCGTCGGGCTTGACGTTGACGACGGCCTTCGACGCCTCGGTGCCGGTCTTGCCGCCGCCCCCGGCGTTGTCGCCGCCGCTGCCACTGCTGTTGCCTCCTCCGCCGCCGCCGCATGCGGTGGTCAGCAGCAGGGCCGCCCCCAGCAGAAGGGCCGGCAGGCCGGTGCGGGCTCGGCCGCGTATCGGCTGCAGGTTCACTCGTGTTCTCCCCATGTCCCCCGCGCGCGGGCAGTCGCGCGCTGGTCGACAGGTAATCACATGGGGAGACCATGAAAAGGCACGGTCTTGTCACCGTTCCGTCCCAAGTGCCGGATCGGTCGGGCCGGACGGCCGGCCCAGGTCAGGCGATGGCGGAGCCCGCGACCCAGTCGGCCCAGGACATGTTCCAGCCGCCCAGGCCGTTGTTGGGGGCCACCGTCTTGTCCAGCGAGTTCACGACCTCCACCACGTCCCCGACGAGGGTCCGGTCGAAGAACCAGCCGGCCGGGGTGTCCGCGCCGCCGCCCTTGTCGTCGCGCAGGCCCACGCAGCCGTGACTCATGTTGCTGGAGCCGAAGGTGTCGGGGCTGACCCAGTAATTGCCGTGCAGGAAGGTCCCGGAGGAGGTGAGCCGCATGGCGTGCGGGACATCGGGGATGTCGTACTCGCCGCCGAAGCCGACGGTCTGGCCGTTCATGCGGGTGACGTCGAAGAGCTCCATCACCACCATCTTCCCGTTGTACGTGGTGGTCTTGGGCGCCCCGGCGGTGATCGGGACGGTCGACAGCAGCCGGCCGTCCCGGCGGACCTCCATGGTGTGCGCGGCCGCGTCCACGGTGGAGATCTGGGACCGGCCGACGGTGAAGGTGATGGTCTTGTCCTGGATGCCGTAGGAGCCGGGGGCGCCCTCGATGTCGCGCAGGTTCATCTTCACGGTGACCTCGGTGCCGGCCTTCCAGTACGCCTTGGGCCGGAAGTCGAGCCGCTCCTTGCCGAACCAGTGGCCGACGACCTCCACGGGCGGGTCGGAGGTGACGGTGATGGCCCGCTCCACCTCGGCGCGGCGCGTGATGGCCCGGTTGAAGTTGAAGGAGACGATCATGCCGGTGCCGACGGTGGACCGGTGTTCGGGCTTGAAGTAGCCGATGAACCGCTCCTCGGGTACGTAGGTGGTGAAGGTGGTGTGCCGGGCCTGGCGGCGGTTGTGCCCGTCGAGGGCGACGGCGTCCACGGTGTACTTGGCCGCGAGCGCGAGCCGGCCGGCCGATTCGTCGGGGCTCCAGCTGAGCCCGTCCTCGGCGATGGCGCCGGGGACCTGTTCCTCCTGCGCGTCCTCCACCTTGGTGACCACGACCCGCTCCAGCCGGCCCTCGGGCACGGTGACCATGAGCCGTCCGTCGGCCGGGACGCCCTTGGCGTTGTCGTCGGGGGTGATCCGGATGGCCTCGTCCGGTGAACGGGGTTTGCCTGGAAGCTGGATCTCGACCGGTGACCGGCCGTCCTGGGTGCATCCGGCCACGGTGCCGAGGAGGCCCGCCCATGCCGCCACGGCGGCCAAGCCCGCCCCTGCCCGCCTCATCAGAAGTGTCACGATCCCTCCAACGACGGGGCTCTCCCGGGGAAACGTGAGTGGGACGCACGTTCCGGGAAGAACAGTCCGGGCAGAACACTGGGAAGGACCAGACGGGGACGGGCCCAGGCCGGGACGCCGGGGCCGCACTCCCCTCCCCCGCAGGTACCCAGGAGCCGTGGAGGCGGGCAGTGTCGAGCGCAGCCGAGCAGGAAGAGGCGGTGGAAGCCGTCGGGAACGTCGGGGACGCCGCCGCCGTGGTACCGGGCGGCCGGGCCGTGCCCGTACCGCAGACCGACGACGGACCCGACGACCGGCCCGGCGGCCGGCCGGACGGCCCACCGGACGGCAGGCCCGGCGGGTCACCGGACGGGCAGCTGAACGGGCAGCTGAACGGCCAGGTCAGAGAGCAGGTCCTGCATGTCTCCGCGCGCCCGGGACCACCGGTGTGGCCCGGATCCTCGCACCCTCTCGGGGCACGCTTCCACCACGCCCCGGACGGGACGGCGGGCACCAACTTCGCGCTCTGGGCGCAGGGTGCCGAGGCGGTGGAGCTGTGCCTCTTCGACGGGGACGGCCCCCACGCCACCGAGACCCGCCGCGCCCTGACGGAGCTCACGCACGAGATCTGGCACGGCTTCGTGCCGGGCGTGCTCCCCGGGCAGCGCTACGGGTTCCGCGTCCACGGCCGCTGGGATCCCTGGACGGGCGTGCGCCACAACCCGGCGAAGCTGCTCCTGGACCCGTACGCACGGGCCGTGGACGGGGACTTCACCCTGCCGCCGGAGGTCTACGGGCACGTCCGCGACTGGCCGCAGCAGTACATCGCCGACACCGTGCGCGACGACCGCGACTCGGCGCCCTTCGTCCCCAAGGGGGTCGTGGTCCACGATGACGACGACTGGGCGGACGACATCCGGCCGAAGACCCCGTGGGCCGATTCGGTGATCTACGAGCTGCACGTGCGCGGCTTCACGATGCGCCATCCGGGGGTTCCCGAGAAGCTGCGCGGCACGTACGCCGGCCTCGCCCACCCGGCGGCGGTCGAGCACCTGACGCGGCTGGGCGTGACGGCGGTCGAGCTGCTGCCGGTGCACCAGTTCGCGCACGAGGACCACCTGCTGCGCAGGGGGCTGCGCAACTACTGGGGCTACAACTCGATCGGCTACTTCGCCCCGCACGCGGGCTACTCGGCGAGCGGTACGGCCGGGCAGCAGGTCGGGGAGTTCAAGCGGATGGTGCGGGCCCTGCACGCGGCCGGGATCGAGGTGATCCTCGACGTGGTCTACAACCACACGGCGGAGGCGGGCGAGCTCGGCCCGACGCTGTCGCTGCGCGGGATCGACAACCGGGGCTATTACCGGCTCCAGTCGGACCAGCGCCGCTACGCCGACTACACGGGCTGCGGGAACACCCTGCACGCGGGCCGCCCGCACGTGCTGCGCCTGATCACGGACTCGCTGCGCTACTGGGTGACGGAGATGGGGGTGGACGGCTTCCGCTTCGACCTGGCGGCGGCGCTGGCCCGTTCGATGCACGACGTGGACATGCTGTCGCCGTTCCTGGCGGTCATCGCCCAGGACCCGGTGCTGCGGCGGGTCAAGCTGATCGCCGAGCCGTGGGACGTGGGCTCGGGCGGCTACCAGGTGGGTGCCTTCCCGCCGATGTGGACCGAGTGGAACGACCGGTACCGGGATGCCGTTCGGGATTTCTGGCGGGGCGCGCTGCCCGACGTACGGGACCTCGGGTACCGGCTGTCGGGGTCGAGCGACCTGTACGCGTGGGGCGGGCGGCGGCCGTACGCCTCGGTGAACTTCGTGACGGCGCACGACGGCTTCACGCTGCGGGACCTCGTGTCGTACGAGCGCAAGCACAACGAGGCGAACGGGGAGGCGAACCGGGACGGGACGCACGACAACCGGTCGTGGAACTGCGGCGCGGAGGGCGAGAGCGACGATCCGCGGATCGGCGTGCTGCGGCGCCGCCAGCTGCGCAACCTGCTCACCACCCTGCTGCTGTCCACGGGGGTGCCGATGCTGGTGGCGGGGGACGAGTTCGGGCGGACGCAGGGCGGCAACAACAACGCGTACTGCCAGGACAACGAGACGGGGTGGGTGGACTGGTCGCTGCTGGAGGATCCGGCCTGGCGGGAGCTGTTCGCCCTGGCCTCCCGGCTGATCTCGCTGCGCCAGGCCCATCCGGTGCTGCGGCGGCGGGCGTTCTTCTCGGGGCGGCCGCAGGGGGCGGACGGGCTGCGGGACCTGGCCTGGTTCACCCCGGCGGGCGCGGAGATGACGGAGCGGGACTGGTACGCGCCGGCCGCCACGCTGGGCATGTACCTGTCCGGGCGGGACATCCCGGGCCGCGACGAGCGGGGCCGGCAGGTGACGGACGACAGCTTCCTGGCCGTGCTGCACACCGGGGACCGGCCTGCGGCGTGGGTGCTGCCGGGGGCGCCGTGGGCGGAGGAGTACGAACTGGTCCTGGACACCTCGCGGGAGGACCAGGCGACGGCCCCTGGCACCCGGCACCGGGGCGGGGAGACCCTGACGGTCCCGGCGCGGTCGGTGGTGCTGCTGCGGGTGGTGCCGGCCGCGGTCGACTCCCGGACATAAGAGCGGAGCCCGAACGGACGCCCGCGTTCACCCTGCGATGATGTGGCCTTCCTGCGAACGCATGAGCATACGAACACACGAACAGGGGCACGCATGGCGAGTGTCGGTACCGCGCTGCGGGAACTGCGCGGGGCGCAGAAATCGGCGAAGGGCGTGTCCCTCTACTCCCGGTTCGTCAACCGGCCGGCCGGGCGGTACCTGGCCGCCGGGTCGTACGCGCTCGGGCTCACGCCGAACCAGGTGACGCTGGTCAGCGCCGCCTTCAGCCTCGCCGCCGCGGCCGCGGTAGCGCTGGCCGCGCCCTCGTGGGGGCTGGGCATCGCCGTCTGGGCCGCGCTCGCCCTCGGCTTCGCCTTCGACTCCGCCGACGGGCAGCTGGCCCGGCTGCGCGGCGGCGGCAGCGCGGCGGGCGAGTGGCTCGACCACGTCGTGGACTGCGCCAAGCTGACCGCGCTGCACAGCTGTGTGCTGATCGCCTTCTACCGCTTCCCGGCCGCGTATGGGATCGGAGAGGGCGGGACGGAGGCGGACGGCTGGCTGCTGGTGCCGCTCGGCTTCCAGCTGGCCGCCGTCGTCACCTACTTCGGCGGGCTGCTGACCGAGAAGCTCAAGCCGAAGGCCGCCCCCGGGAGCGCCGCCGCGGCGCCCTCGACCGTACGCGCGGTGGCGCTGCTGCCCGTGGACTACGGGGTGTTCTGCGTCGTTTTCCTGCTGCTCGGCGGCGGGGAGCTGTTCCGCTGGGCATACGCCGGCTTCGGGGTGGTCGCCGCCCTGTTCCTGGCGGCGTTCCTCGCGAAGTGGTTCCGGGAACTCAGCGCCGTTCCGCGGTGAGCGGCCCGTCCGCCGCGGCGGCCGGTCCGGCGAGCGCGTCCAGCGCCCGGCGCAGCTGGGTGCTGGAGGTGTGCACGGTGTAGGGGAAGTAGACGACCTCGACCCCGTGGGGGGCGAAGTCCTTCTCCAGCTTTTCGCCCTTGGGGGTACCCCGCCAGTCGTCGCCCTTGAAGATGACGTCGAAGCGGACCTGCCGCCAGGTCTCCACCTTGTCGGGGACCATCTCGACGAATGCGGCGTCGACGTACTTCACACTGCGCACGATTTCGAGGCGCTCGACGAGCGGGATCATCGGACGGCGGCCCTTGGCGCGTTCGGCCATCTCGTCGGATACCACTCCGGCCACCAGGTAGTCGCACTGACTGCGGGCGTGCCGAAGGATGTTGAGATGCCCGATGTGGAAGAGATCGTACGCACCTGGCGCGTAGCCGATCCTGTACGCGCGCTGTGCGCCTGGCCGCGCGGGCGCGCCAAGGTCGGACATGTCCCGCTCCGTCATTTGTTACCCCCAGCAGCCACACCCCCCGGTGTAGCGGATTAGCAGACAATAGCGTGCACGTTCCGGACCACGCCGGTGAACGAATAGGGTGACGTCCGCATCATCCAGGGGAGAAGGGGATGTTCAGTGTCCAGATCCGGTCACCGGCGTCTGCTGCTGGTTTCCACCAATTACGCTCCGGAGCACGCCGGGATCGGGCCGTACGCCACCCAGATCGCGGAGCATTGGGCGGATCTCGGCCACGAGACCCACGTCCTCGCCGGCATGCCGCACTACCCGGCATGGTCGCTCGAGCCGGAGTACAAGGGGGCGCTCCGGCGCACGGAACAGCGCGCGGGGGTCACCGTGCACCGGCGCGCGCACACCGTGCCGCCGCGCCAGACCGCCGTGAAGCGGGCCCTCTTCGAAGGATCGATTCTGCTGCACGGTGCCGTGGCCCCGCCCCGGATGCCGAAGCCGCAGGCGGTCCTCGCCCAGATGCCCAGCCTGGCGGGCGGGGTGCTCGCCGCCCGGCTCGCGGCGCGGTGGAAGGTCCCGTACGTCCCGGTCGTCCAGGACCTGATGGGCGCGGCCGCCGCGCAGAGCGGCATCAGCGGCGGCGACAAGGCCGCCGCACTCGCCGGCCGCGCCGAGGCGTACGCCCTCAAGCGGGCCACCCTCGTCGGCGTCATCCACGAGACCTTCGTGGACCGGGTCGTCGGCATGGGCGTGGACCCGGGCCGGATCCGCCTCGTGCCCAACTGGTCCCACGTGGCCGAGCCCACCAAGCCGCGCGCCGCGACCCGCCACCACCTCGGCTGGGCCCCGGGCCAGACCGTCGTCCTGCACTCCGGGAACATGGGCCTGAAGCAAGGGCTCGAAGTGCTCGTGGGCGCCGCCCGGCTGGACCCGAGCGTGCGCTTTGTCCTGATGGGTGACGGCAGTCAGCGCTCGGCCCTCGCCGAGCTCGCGGCCGACGTGCCCAACCTGGACATCATTCCCCCTGCCGCCGACGGCGAGTTCCCGGATATTCTCGCGGCGGCGGACGTGCTCGCGGTCACGCAGCACGCGGCGGTGTTGGACATGAGCGTGCCGTCCAAACTCACCTCCTACTTCCAGGCCGGCCGGCCCGTCGTCGCCTCCGTGGCGGCGGAGGGCGGAACCGCCCAGGAGGTGGAGCGCTCGGGCGCAGGGGTGCTCGTACCGCCGGAGGATCCCGAGGCCCTGCTGAAGGCCGTACGTGCCCTGGCCGAGGACCCCGAGGGCGCGGACGCACTGGGAGCGGCCGGGCCCCGCCACGTGGCGGCCCACCTGAGCCGCGAAGCGGGCCTGGCCCGCATCGACGCACTGATCGACGAGGCACTTGGGGGTCCCCGCCCGTGATCGAGACGAACCGCCCCGCGGCAGCACCGGCCGACGACGAACCCGATCTCCTCAGAGACCAGTTCCGCCAGCTCCTGCGCTACCGCAGGCTCATCGGCGCCGGCATCGCGATCGGCCTGCTGGGCGGCGTCTACCTCGGCATCTCCACGGCCGACACCTACGTCGCGACCAGCGACGTCGTCCTGCGCGCACCCACCGACGACCCCTTCAACCCGAGCCTCGCCCCCGACAAGGCCATCAACATCGGCTCGGAGCGGCAGGTCGCGCTCAGCTCCTCCATAGCCAACGAGGCCGCCAAGAAGCTCGGCGTGGGCCCGTCCGGCTTCGCCGCCCTGCGCAGCGGACTCCAGGTCACCAACCCGCCGCAGTCGATGGTGCTCCGCTTCACCTACACCGCGTCCTCCCCCAAGGAGGCCGCCCAGCGCGCCAACGGGATGACCGAGGCCTACCTGCTCAAGCGGCAGGAGGCCCTCGACGCCACCCGCGACAAGATGGTCAAGGGCTACAAGGACCAGCGCGATCCGATCGCCAAGCAGCTCGACGACCTCACCAAGGAGATCGCCCGGATGCCGGCCGGCGCCGCGCGCGACGCCGCCACCTCCACCAAGACCGACCTGCAGAGCGAGGTCGGCGGCTACAACACCAAGATCACCAAACTGGAGACCCTGGACATGACCCCGGGCCGGGTCACCAGCGCCGCGACCCCGCCCAGCTCGCCCGACGGGCCGGGCATCCCCATGTCGCTCGCGCTCGGCGCGGCCGTGGGCCTGGCGCTCGGCCTGCTGGCCGCCTGGGTCCGGCTCGTCTTCGACCCGGCGCCGCGCTCCGAGGGCGATGTGGCGCGGGCCCTGCGCGCGCCCGTACTCGGCTACCTCCCCCGGGACAAGACGGGCGGCGGGCCGCTGCTCGCCGCGGGCGAGGCCGATCCGCGGCTGGCGGAGGAGTACCGCTCGGTGGCCTTCCGGCTCGCCTACGACGCCCGCTTCGCCGACCGGCGCCGGCTGCTCGTCGTCGCCCCGCGCGGCAGCAGCGAGACGGCCGCCGCGGTGGCCGTGAACCTCGGCGCCTCCTTCGCGGAGACCGGCAAGGACGTCCTGCTCATCGAGGCCGATCTGCGCACCCCGGTGCTGGCCAGCCAGCTGCCGACCGGCGCGGGCGGCAGGCCGCGCTGGAGCCAGACGCCGGGCGCCGGGAAGCGTCCGGCGCAGCACGCGGACACCGAGTGGCCCGACGGACGGCAGCTCGTCGTGGACGCCGGGGAGTCCGGTGCCTTCGACCTGATCCCGGGCGAGCGGGTGCGCAACGTCGCCCGCGCACTGACCTCCCCGCGCGCCACCCAGCTGATCTCCGAGGCCGACTCCCCCAACTCCACCGTCGTCGTGCTCGCGCCGCCCGTGCTCTCGTACGCGGACGCGCTCGCCCTCGTCGACCGCGTCGACGGCGTCCTGGTCGTCTGCGACCCGCGCGCCGTCCACCGCACCGACCTGTCGCGGATCCGCGAGCTGATCAGCGGGGCCGGCGGTACGGTGCTCGGCGCGGTGCTGCACGCACCGCTGCCCGGCGAGAAGCGGGGCCGCGGCAAGGGCGGCCCGGACGCCCCGGTTCCGCCGGCGGCCGCGCCCGCGCGGTCCGCGCCGCAGCCGATCCCCTACGAGGTGGCCGAGGCCGAGCAGCACATCCCCGGCGACGGCACGGACACGGTCGCCCTGCGGACCGTCCGCATGGGCAGGCGGTGAGCCGGCGCGGCCTCGCCGCGGTCGCGTCGGTCCTGGACCAGGCGGCCTCCAGCGCCACGAACATCCTGGTGCTCGTGCTGGCCGCCCGGCTGTCCTCGGCGTCCGGCTTCGCCGACTTCTCGATGGTGTACGTGGTCTTCAGCGTGCTCCTCGGGCTCAACATGGCCTACGTGGGCCAGAGCGTGGTCCTGGAGAAGGGCGAGCGGCTGGGGATGGTGTGCCGGTCGGCGGCCGCCTTCACGGGGGTCGCCTCGGCGGTGGTCGGTGCGGTGACGGCTCTCGTGGGCCTGCTGCTCCCGGGGCCCACTGGGCGGGCCTTCCTTGCCCTGGGCCTCGTACTGCCTTTGGTGCTGCTCCAGGACGGGCTGCGGTACTGCTTCTCCGCCCTGCGGGCCCCCGAGCGGGCGCTGGCCGCCGACGTGCTGCGGCTGGTGTGCGTGGTCGCGGCGCTGGCCGCGCAGCCGTCCGGTACGTCCGCGGGGCGGCTGGTGCTGGCGTGGGGGCTCTCCGCGCTGCCGGCGCTGGGGCTGGGGCTGTGGCTGCTGCGGCCGTACGTACGCGGTGCCCGCGCGGACTTGCGCCCGTACCTGCGGCGGGGCCACCTGGGGCAGCGGTTCGTGGTCGAGTTCGCGGTCGGCAACGGCTCCAGCCAGCTCGCCGTGCTGGGCCTCGGCGTCTTCGCGACACCGCTGGCGGTCGGCGCGCTGCGGGGGGCGACCACGCTGTTCGGACCGCTGAACGTCCTGTTCAACTCGGCGAACGCCTTTGGTCCGCCGGTCCTTGGGCGCCTGGGCGGCAAGCGGGCCACGGTGCGGGCGACGCTGCTGCTGGGCGCGGTGCTCGCGGCCGTCGGGGCGGCCTGGGGCACGGTCCTCTCCCTGCTGCCGGACCGGCTGGGCCGTGAACTGCTGGGCGACACCTGGGCGGCGGCGGCCGCGCTGCTGCCGGCGACGGGGGCGCAGTACGCGGTGATGGGGCTCGGCACGTGTGCCCTCCTGACCCTCCGGGTCCTGGCCCCGAAGGCCACCCTGTCAGTGCAGGTGGTCTTCTCCCTCCTCTCGGTGGCGCTCCTGCTGACCGGTTACGCGGTGTTCGGTGTGGCGGGCGCCGCGTGGGGCCTGGCGGCCGGCTCGGCGGCGAAGGCGGCCGCGAGCTGGCTCCGCGTCTCCCGCCTCCCCGCGCCGGAGCCGGCCCACTCGCCCCCGGCCCCGGCCCCGTCCCCGACGGCCTGACCCGCTGCACGGGGCCGTCCCCTCCCCGCCCTTCCCCTCCCCCGGACTCTGCCCGGGCGGGGCCGGGGGCGGAGCCCCGATCCTGAACCCGCACCCAGGCACTCAGCCAGGGCAAATCCAGCCCCGCCGGCGATTGAGGCGCGGGGCCCGGGGCGGAGCTCCGCGAGGGGGCGGGCGCGTCAGCGGAGGGTGGTGGCGCGGTCCTGGCGGTAGGTCGCGACCAGCGCCAGGCAGAGGGCCGCGATCGCAACCCGCCCCGAGGCCTGGAGCAGCGGACCGCGCAGCAGGATGAAGGAGTAGCCCGCGACCAGCGGGACCACCACCGAGATCAGGCTGCCCGGCGGCGAGCGCCGCGTGGCCCGCTTCGCGTAGCGGCGGTCGACGCGGGCCGACGCGTAGCCCATGCCCAGCAGCCCCGCACCCATGCCCAGCGGCCCGAAGTCGAGCCACAGTTCCGCCCAGACCGGGGAGGAGAGGTTGGTGTTGACCGTGCCCATCCACTGGCCGACCATCACGCCCGTGTCCCTCGGCTTGCCGGACCAGACCGACCGCGGCACCGCGAAGAGGACCGACCCGGCCAGCTGGCGCCCGTAGTAGTGCCCGGGCCCGGAGTTCGAGAAGGTGATCGTGTTCGCGAACATGCCGATCTGGTCGTAGTCCTTGAGTGCCATCGGCTCCAGGAAGGACGTGGTCTCGACCGGCCGGTAGTTCTTCTCGTCGTACCGGAAGCGGTCCGCGAACGGGAAGACGAGCAGCGCGATGACCACGGCCATCGACAGCGCCACCCGGTACATCGCCGCGCTCACCGGGAAGACGGTGAAGAGCATCGCGAACATGACCGTCAGGAACCAGTAGCGCGGGTTCGAGATCGGGTTGTTGACCACCAGGTTGAGGGCGGCGAGGGCCGACCAGGTGACGATGACCGACACCTTGCGGCGGGCGAACTCCGACGTGATCAGCCAGCGCGTGTAGAGCAGCAGCGACAGCAGCGCCGGCACCGTGCCGAAGCCGCGCAGCAGCGCCTGGCCCGCCTGGCCGTCGCCGTTGGAGACGCCCGCTTCCTCGATGCCCGCGATGATCTCCTGGCGGCTGGAGAAGAAGACCGCCGGGCCGCCGAGCTTCATGATGAAGGCCGCGCTGCACACGAAGGAGAGGACCGTGAGCAGTTGGAGGCGCCGCCGGTGCGCCATGACCGGGCGCGGCTCCTTCTGCGAGCCGCCCGCGCGGCCCGCCGGCCGGTGGCGGGCGAGCAGGACGCCGACGTCGAAGGCGGTGCAGCCGAGCAGCACCAGCCCGATGGCGGCGGTGAGGTCGGAGCGCGGGCCGACGACGGGTGTCGGGACCTGGCCGAGGACGGCCTGCGCGAGCGGGGCCACGCCCATGGCCATGTAGACGAAGAGCCAGAAGGAGCCCTGGAGCAGCTTGCGCCGGCTGGTGAGCACCATCGCCGAGAGGCGGGCGCCCGCGTACATGGTGAGCAGGAGCTGGAGCCAGAAGGCCGCGTCACGGGCGCCGGCGCCGGACTGGACGGCGACGAACAGCGGCAGGAAGACGGTGAATCCGAGGGCGAGCGGGACGGACAGCGCGCGCGCGAGCAGGGTGCGCGGGGTGGTGACCCGGCCCCATCTCGTCTCGTCCTCGAAGGGGGACGGCACGGGCCGCTTCGCGGGCGGAACGGTGGGCTTGCGTATGTCCGTTGTCACTGCCGCCCCCGCCCCAAGTCCCTGATCCGGGCGCAGTCTAGTCTGAGCGGGCCGTGCCCGGGGAGGCGCCGGCGCGGGTGCACGAGGGGGGCGACAGGTGCGTGATCTTCCTTCCTTCACGCTGGCCGGATACGACAAGGGGCGCGGGCTGCTGACGCAGGCGCTCTGGTTCGCCGTGATGAACACGCTGTTCATGAGCTGGTTCTGTCCGGCGCGGCTGCGGGTCGCGCTGCTGCGTGCCTTCGGAGCGCGGATCGGCGAGGGCGTGCTGATCCGGCACAAGGTGCGGGTGCTGTGGCCGTGGAAGCTGACGGTCGGGGACCACA
Organism: Streptomyces sp. ISL-94; assembly: GCF_018614075.1. Lineage (GTDB taxonomy): Bacteria > Actinomycetota > Actinomycetes > Streptomycetales > Streptomycetaceae > Streptomyces. The sequence continues at coordinate 108,356 of NZ_JAGGOZ010000010.1, forward strand.
CCTGGATCGGCGAGGGCGCCTGGCTGCTGAACCTGGAGCCGGTGACGATCGGTTCGCACGTGTGCCTCTCGCAGGAGGCCCTGCTGTGTACCGGCTCGCACGACCACCGGGCCGCCGGCTTCCGCTACCGCAACGCGCCGATCACGGTCGAGGACGGCGCGTGGGTGGCGGTACGGGCGACCGTGCTGGCCGGGGTGACCGTGGGCCGCTGCGCGGTCGCGGGTGCGGGGGCCGTCGTGCACAAGGACCTGCCGGAGCTGACCCTGCAGACCCAGGACGGGCGGCGCCGCCCGGTGGAGGAGCCCCGGTGAGTGCCGCGCTGAAAGTCCTGCACGCCGTCACCCTGCACTCCCCCTCGCACGCCTTCGGCGGGCCGGTCCGGGTCGCGCTGAACCTGGCCAAGGGGCTGCGTGCGCGCGGCCACGAGGCGCGGCTGCTGGCGCTGGGCGAGGGCTTCCCGGCTCCCTGGCCGACCTCCGTGGAGGGCGTCCCGGCCACGCTCTTCCCGGCGCGGCGGCTGCTGCCGCTGGGCTTCAGCGGCATGACCTCGCCGGCCCTGCTGGCTTCGGCGGGCCGCCTGGTGCGGGACGCGGATGTGGTCCACGTCCACCTCGCGCGGGACCTGGTGACCCTGCCGGTGGCACTGGCGGCGCTGCGGGCGGGCAAGCCGCTGGTGCTGCAGACCCACGGCATGGTGGACCCGAGCGAGAAGCTGCTGGCCAAGGTGCTGGACGCGGTGGCCGTACGCCGGCTGCTGCGCGGGGCGGACGCGGTGCTGTACCTGACCCCGTATGAACGCGAGGGCCTGGACGCGGTGGTCGGCGCCCCGCTGGCGAACGCGGTCCGCCTGGTCAACGGCACTCCGGCACAGGAGGAGCGGCCTGCCCTGAGCGGGCCGCCGCGCATCCTGTACTCGGCGCGCCTGCAGGCCCGCAAGCGGCCGGTGGACTTCGTGGACGCGGCCCCGGAGGTCCTCGCGGCGCACCCGGAGGCGCAGTTCGTGGTCGCGGGCCCGGACGAGGGCGAGCTGGCGGCGGTCCGGGCCCGGATCTCGGCGCTCGGCCTCTCGTCCCGCTTCACGGTGCCGGGAGCCCTGTCCAGCGCGGAGGTCCTGGCGGAGCTGCGGCGGGCGCACGTCTACGTACTGCCCTCCGTGGACGAGCCGTTCCCGATGTCGGTGCTGGAGGCACTGTCGGTGGGGGTCCCGCCGGTGGTGACCCACTCGAACGGGCTGGCCCGGGACATCGCGGCCTCCGGAGCCGGCCGTGCGGTCGATCCCGGGCCGGGGGGTGTCGCTTCAGCCGTCCTCGCGCTGCTGGACCCGGCGGTCAACGAAGCCGCGTCGCGCGCTGCGCGCAAGCTCGCCGCCGAGTCCTTCTCAATGGAGGCCGTCCTGGACGCGCTGCTCCCGGTGTACGGAGGAGCGGTGCGGCGGTAGGGGCCGGAGCCGCTGCGCGGGGCCGTCCCCTGCCCGCCCTTCCGCCTCCCCCCAGACTCCGTCCGGGGGACCCCCACCCGGGTTCTGCCCGGCACCGGCCCCGGTCCTCGAACGCCGGGCGGGCTGAATCGATCAGATGACGTCGCGGCGGCGTTCCTCCACCACCGGGATCGCGCCCGCCGCGCGACGGCGCTTGAGGACGCTGGAGTACACGGCGAGGCCGATGGCTCCCGCCGCCATCATGATGAGGCCGACCAGGTCGAGGTCGACGCTGCGCATCTCCCAGTCGGTGGCGAAGGTGAGGATGGCCCCCACCACGATCAGGCCGATGCAGCCGCCCAGGCCGCTCATAGGACTCGCCTCCGGATGCCGGTGTCGTAGTCGCGTACTGCACGCGGGTACCCCGCCCCGGCACACGAAAACGCCCCCGGGCACCGGCAGTCCGGCCGCTGGGGCGTTCTCGTGGGGCCATGGCCCCCTACGCGGGGATCCAGGCGTAGCAGCCCGTCGAGTTGAACTCGGCCGTGCCCGCCGGGATCGTGGCCGTGATCTTGTCCCCCGGCTTGGGCGGGGTCTCCGGGCCCGAGGCCAGGATCGCGCCGTCCTTGCCCTTCGCCTCCCACGTGCAGGTGGTGGCCTGCGTCAGCGCGCGGTAGGCGCCCGGCGCGGGCGACTGGCGGGCGCCCTCGGGGAAGCCCTTCTCGGCCGCCGCGAGGATCGGCTTCTGCTCCGGGCACAGCAGGTTGATCGCGTCCTTCGCGCCCGCGATCTCCCCGGTGATGACGGCTCCGGTCGCCGCGTCCTTGTCGCGCTTCGCGGTGCGCTCCACGCGCTGGCAGGCTTCCTGGCCGCTCTGGAGGACGGCCGCCGGGTCCATCTTCTCCGGCACCCGCCCGCTCAGGTACTTCTTTTCCTCCGCCGTGAAGCTTCCCGTCTTCGGGGTGAGCTTCGCGTCGGGCAGGACGGGGCCGGTCGGCTTCGCGGCCGGGTCGGCCGACGGCTGCGGGGTGTCCGCCGGGTCGGGGGCCGGTGAGGCGGCCGGGGGCTTGGCCTTCGCCTCCGCACCGGAGTCGGCCTTGTCCCCGCCGGAACTGCAGGCGGTCAGCGTCAGGGCGGCGGCCAGCAGGACAGCAGCCGCTGCGGAGCGTCGGTACATCGGATGGCTCCCGTACTTACTGGGGTGGTGGGACAGGCGTGCGGGGCCCGGCCGGGAAGGCCGGACCCCGCACGCCGTGAGGTGGTGACTCGGTTCCCTGTTCCTGCGGCTACTTCGCGCCGAAGGTCAGGACCAGCTGCGGAGCGCCCTCCGCCGCCGTGGACTCCGAGGACCAGATCCACAGCGGGTCGCTGCCCGAGCCCGTGAGGCCCAGGCTGTAGCTGGTGCCCAGCACCGCGGAGAGCGCGGCGGTGTCCAGCGGTACGTTCTGGACCGCCGAGCCGTCCGGTACGCCCGTGAGGGTGCCGAGCGGGGTGGTGCCGAGGGTGGGCTTGGTGTTGAAGGTGGTGCCCGCGCCGCTCCAGGTGCCGGTGACCGGAACCACGGAGACCTTGTCGACGGTGCCGGCGCCCGTCTGCGTGTTCGTCTTGACCTGGAGGGACGCGGACTTCAGGACCTGGCCGGCCGGAGCGGCCGGGAGGCTGAAGCGCAGGTACGCCTCGTACGCCGAGGTGCCGCGCACCGCGAGCGAGGTGGACGTGCCGTAGGCGGTGCTCGGGGCGCCCTGGTTGATGTAGGTGTCCTCGGTCGCCTTGACCGTGGAGACCGTGTCGGTCGGGGCGCCGGCCAGGTCGAAGTGGTTCTTGACCTGGGTCGCGGTGAGCGCCGACGGGTAGACGGCCGTCTCGTCGATCTGCCCGGCGAAGTAGTTGCTCGTCGGGCGGTTCGGCCAGCTCGCCAGGGTGTCGCCGCCGACGTGCCAGTAGCCCGCGTAGGCCTGGGTGCTGGTCGCCTTGTCAGTACCCTTGTTCTGGCCGTCGACGTACAGGGTGATGCCGCCGGGGCCCTGGGTGCCGACCACGTGGTGCCACTTGTTGTCGTTGTACGTGTCCAGCAGACCGGTGGCGACGGTCTTGGTGGAGCCGTTGTAGACGCCGAAGACCAGGCGACCGGTGTTGGTCATGTAGAGCTGCCGGTCGTACGAGGTGCTGCTGCGGCTGGTGTTGTTGCCGAAGCCGATCAGCTTGCCGCCGCGGGTGGTGCTCGTCTTGAACCAGGTCTCGATGGTGAACGTGCTGCCGACCGTCTGGCGGTGGTCGCTGTACACCTGCTGGCTGGTGCCGTTGAAGCCCATGGCGGTGCTGGAGCCGGAGACGGCGCCGGGCGACTGGCGCAGGGCCGGGGCGTTGAGCTGGAGGCCGCTGGTGTTGCCGCTGACCGAGCCGTCGGCGACGTACGGGCTGACCGTGTCGTCGTAGCGCCAGTACAGCTGGGCGCCGTCGGCGCGGACCTGGTTCGGGTACGCCTGGACCGCGCTCGGGACCGTCGCCGAGGCGGTGGCCGACAGGGCGCTGGTGTTGCCCGCGGCGTCCGTCGCCGTCACGCGGTAGGTGTACGTCTGGCCGGCCTTGACCGTGGTGTCGACCCAGGAGGCCTGCGGGCGCTCCCACTCCAGCGAGCTCGCGCTCACGGTGGCGATCGGGGTGGCCGAGCCGTTGCGGTAGATGCGGTACGTCAGCTTGCTGTCGTCCGCGTCGTAGCTGGTGCGCCAGCGGACCTGCGCCTCGCCGGGCTTGACGCTCGCGGCGCTGGCCACCGGGGTGGTCGGGGCACCGCGGTCGCCGGTGGAGGCGAAGCGGGTTAGGCCCCACTGCGCCTTGCCGTTGATGAGGGTGAACTCACCGCCGATCCACAAGTACTTGACGTCGTTCTTCTCCGCCACGGCCATGACGCGCGGGCCGATGCCCTCGGTTCCGTCCATGCCGTCGTTGGCCGTGGGGTGCCAGCCGAGCTTGCCCGGGCCGCGCACGAAACCGTCCACGGGCGCGGGGGCGGCGCCTTCGTGGTTGGTGGGCTGGGCCAGCAGGAAGTTCCGCTTGCCGTCGGGGAACTCCAGCTCGGTGGAGCAGTCGTGCGCGTGCGAGGAGCTGTAGAGCACGCCCTGGTACGGCAGCACGAACTGGGTGGCGCCGAGGCAGCGGTCGCGCCACTTCTCGCTGAAGTCGCTCAGACGCAGGCCGATGCGGCCGTCGAAGACGCCGCCGCCGGAGCCCTCGTTGCCCGTGTAGAAACCGCCGTTGTCGTCGGTGGAGATGTCCTTGACGACCGAGTTCGACGGGATGTTGGTGTACGTCTTGGCGACGGCGCCGGTGGTGGAGTCGACCACCGCCAGCGCGTGCGTGGTGGAGCCGTTGACGGCGAAGAAGTCGCCGCCGAGCAGGACGTGCTTCCCGTCCGGGGTGACCTCGATCGCGCGGCCCGGCTCGTCGGCGTTGGCCTTGAAGGGCTTGATCGCGCCGGTGGAGGCGTCGACCGCGGCGAACCGCTCGCGGGTCTGGCCCTCGACGGCGCCGAAGTCGCCGCCCGCGTAAAGGGTGTCGTCGGTGACGGCGAGCGCGCGCACGGTGGCGGAGAAGCTCGGGTGGAACGCGGCCTTGGGGGTGCAGCTCGCGATGTCGATGGCGGCGACGCTGGAGACCGGGGTGCCGTTGACGGCCCCGAAGTAGCCGCCCGCGTAGAGGGTCTTCTGGTCCTTCGAGACGACCAGTGTGCGGACGGTCGCGGTGCCGTCTCCGACGGTGAAGGCGAGCTTGCACGAGGTGGGGTTGCCCGTCGCGGCGTCCAGCGCGGCGAAGTTCACGGCTTCCTGCTCGGTACCGGCGGTGCCATCGGGCGGACGGACGGCGGAGAAGGTGCCGCCGGCGAAGACAATGCCGTTCGCCTGGGCCATCGCCCACACAACGCCATTCGTCTGCCACGTGGGCAGTTCGTCGGCCGTGAATGCCACCGGCGCGGTGATGGCCGACGCCTGAGGCATCAGCACCAGGCCTATACCGGTGCCGGCACCGGCCAGTGACAGGACGAGGGCGGCAGTCAGCCCTCTGGATCTACGCATGAGCCCCCCAGGGCAAGTGCCCGGTTTTGATGGCTGGAACTATCCGAACAGCCATATGTACGGGGGCAGACTAAGGCTCGTGCGAAGGCTCGGTCCCCTCACTTGACCCATTGCATACCAACTTGGAATCAACAGGGTTCAACACGGAGGGTGCACTACGGACATACGGCAGGTTTGCCCCGGCCGCACCCGCAGAGAGCTGCGCGAATGACCGGGACACGGCAAATCGTAGGCGAAATACAAGGCCTCAGCGATCGATGCGGACCGTAGCGCCCGCCAGTTGGTCCTCGACTTGGCGGATGTCGGCGTCGACCATGATCCTCGCCAATTCGGCCACCAGGACCGTCGGCTTCCAGCCAAGCAGGTCATGGGCCTTGGAAGCGTCGCCGATGAGCGCGTCGACCTCGCTGGGGCGCTCGTACTTGGGGTCGTAGCGAACGTGCTCTTTCCAGTCCAGACCGGCGTGGCCGAAGGAGGCCTCGACGAACTCGCGGACGGTCGCGGCGACGCCGGTGGCGACGACGTAGTCGGTGGGCTCGTCCTGCTGGAGCATCCGCCACATGGCGTCCACGTACTCGGGGGCGTAGCCCCAGTCGCGGACGGCGTCGAGGTTGCCGAGGTAGAGCTTCTCCTGGAGGCCGGCCTTGATGCGGGCGACGGCGCGGGTGATCTTGCGGGTCACGAAGGTCTCGCCGCGGCGCGGGGACTCGTGGTTGAAGAGGATCCCGTTCACCGCGAACATGCCGTAGGCCTCGCGGTAGTTCACCGTCGTCCAGTACGCGAACACCTTCGCGGCGCCGTACGGGCTGCGGGGGTGGAACGGGGTCTGCTCGTTCTGCGGGGGCGGGGTGGCGCCGAACATCTCGGAGGAGGAGGCCTGGTAGATGCGGGTGTCGATGCCGCTGGCCCGGATGGCCTCCAGCAGCCGCAGCGCGCCGAGCCCGGTCACGTCGCCGGTGTACAACGGCGCGTCGAAGGACACCCGGACATGCGACTGCGCGCCGAGGTTGTAGACCTCGTCGGGCCGTATCTCACGGAGCAGGTTCACCAGGGCAACACCATCGGACAGATCGGCGTGGTGAAGCACGAAGGACCGGTTCACGGTCTGCGGGTCCTGATAAATGTGGTCGATCCGCTCCGTGTTGAAGCTGGAGGACCGCCGCACGAGCCCGTGCACCGTGTAGCCCTTGGAGAGCAGGAGCTCGGCGAGGTACGAGCCGTCCTGTCCGGTGACGCCGGTGATCAGTGCGGTCTTGCCCATGTCGGGTCCCCCTGGGGTTCGTTGCTGTTCGTTGTCATGAGCGGGACTCGCCCCACCCGTGCCGGTCCCCGCCGGGGGTTCACGGTGCGGGCCCGCGCCCGGGACTGGATGCGTACCGTACACGTCCGGCCCCGACCACCCGGCGTCTGCACCCCCGGGGCCGGGTGTGTGCCGGGGCGCCCCCGCAGGGCGCCGAACGCTGTGCCGCTTTCACTCTCCGCCCCCTGGCCACGTTCGGCGCCCGAGGAGGTGCCCCGGCACACACCCGTCCCCGGCGATGCCGACGCCCGCCGGGCGGCCACCGCCACGCCGGGCCCGGACCGGCAAGGCCCCGACCGGCAAGGCCCGGACCGACAGGGCCACCGGCAAGGCCCGGACCGGCAGGGCCCCGACCGGCAAGGCCCGGACCGACAGGGCCACCGGCAAGGCCCGGACCGGCAGGGCCCCGACCGACAGGGTCCGGACCGGCAGGGTCCGGACCGGCAGGGTCCGGACCGGCAGGGTCCGGACCGGCAGGGTCCGGACTGCTGCCACCCCCGCGGGAGCGGACTGGCATCATCGGCGGTATGACAAGTCCGTTGCCGCTCCTGCCCCCGAACGCCCGCGTCTTCGTCGCCGGCCACCGCGGCCTCGTGGGGTCCGCGGTCGCCCGCCGGCTCACCGCCGACGGCCACGAGGTGCTCACCCGGGGCCGCGCCGACCTCGATCTGCGGGACGCCGCCGCGACCGGGGCGTACCTCCGCGACGTGCGCCCGGACGCGGTCGTGCTGGCCGCCGCCAAGGTCGGCGGGATCATGGCGAACAGCACCTACCCGGTGCAGTTCCTGGAGGAGAACCTGCAGATCCAGCTCAGCGTGATCGGCGGCGCCCACGCCGCCGGCGTCGCCCGGCTGCTCTTCCTCGGCTCCTCCTGCATCTACCCGAAGCTGGCCCCCCAGCCCATCCGCGAGGACGCCCTGCTGACCGGCCCGCTGGAGCCGACCAACGAGGCCTACGCCCTCGCCAAGATCGCCGGCATCGTCCAGGTCCAGTCGTACCGCAAGCAGTACGGGGCCTCGTACATCTCGGCCATGCCGACGAACCTCTACGGCCCGGGCGACAACTTCGACCTGGAGTCCTCGCACGTCCTGCCCGCCCTCATCCGCCGCTTCCACGAAGCCGCCGCCGAGGGCCGCGAGGAGGTCACCCTGTGGGGCTCCGGCACCCCGCGCCGGGAGTTCCTGCACGTCGACGACCTGGCCGCCGCCTGCGCCGTGCTGCTGGAGCGCTACGACGGCGACGAGCCCGTCAACATCGGCTGCGGCGAGGACCTGACCATCAAGGAGCTGGCCGAGATCGTCGCCGAGGTGACCGGCTTCCAGGGCCGGCTCGCCTGGGACACCTCGAAGCCGGACGGCACCCCCCGCAAGCTCCTGGACGTCGGCCGCCTGACCTCGCTCGGCTGGAAGCCCGGCATCCCGTTGCGGGACGGCATCGCCGCCACCTACCAGTGGTGGCTGGCCGAGCAGGGCTGATCGCACGGGCCACGGCCCCTCAGTACGCTCCGCGGCCGTCGACGACGGCGCGGATCGTACGGCCCATGACGTCGACGTCACTGGTGAAGGACCAGTTGTCGACGTACTGGAGGTCCAGCTGGATCGTTTCGTCCCACGACAGGTCGGACCGCCCGCTGATCTGCCACAGCCCCGTCATCCCGGGCCGCACGGTGAGCCGGCGCAGTTCGACCTCGCCGTACCGCGCCACCTCCTCCGGCAGCGGCGGGCGCGGGCCGACCAGCGACATGTGGCCTGTCAGTACGTTGAGCAGCTGCGGCAGTTCGTCCAGCGAGGTGCGGCGCAGCAGCCGGCCCACCCGGGTCACCCGGGGGTCGCGGCGGATCTTGAACATCAGGCCGTCGTTCTCGTTGGCCCCGGACAGTTCGGCCTTGCGCGCGTCGGCGTCCACGACCATGGTGCGGAACTTCCACATCACGAACGGGACTCCGTCGCGGCCGATGCGCCGCTGCCGGTAGAAGGCCGGGCCGCGCGAGCCGAGGCGGATCGCCAGGACGATGCCGAGGAAGAGCGGGGAGAGCAGCAGCAGCCCGGCCGCGGCGCCCACCCGGTCCAGCGCCGACTTGAGCAGGGTCTGCACGCCCCGGCTGACTGGCGGCACCACCCGCAGCACGGCCAGGCCGCCGGCGGACAGGGTCTCCAGCCGCTTGACGGAGACCTCCACCAGCCCGGGGAAGACGGCCAGTTCCAGCCCGGCGTCGTGCAGGGCCCAGGCGACCCGGCGCAGCCGCTCCCCCGAGATCCGCGCGCCGGGGGCCACCAGCACCAGGTCGGCGCGATGGCTTGCGACGGCTCCGAGCACGGCCGCGGAGTCGCCGCCGGGCGCCTCGGGCATCGCCGCGCCGAGCCGGGCCGCGACGGGCACTCCGCTGACGAGGGATCCGGCGCCGACCGCCACCACGCCCACGACCACGTACGGATGGTCGGTGCGCGCCGCGAGGTGGGCGATGACGTCCTCGGCGGCGTCGGGCTCGCCGACGACCAGGACCCGGCTGACGGCCTGCGCCTCGCGGCGGGCGGCCGAGAGGTGGCGGTAGGTCAGTTTGTGGCACGCGACGGTGATCAGCAGGGCGGGCAGCAGGGCCCCGAGGGCGGATAACCGGGGGGTGTCCTCCTCCGTCACCACCCGGGCCACGGCCAGGACACCGATGAGAATCAGCCAGTCGTGGAGGACGGGCAGCACTCCGCGGGACTCGCCGAGCGCCCGGGTCGAGTAGCGCCGGCGCAGCGCCTGCACCCCGGTCCACGCCAGGGCGGCGCCGAGGGCGCAGTAGAGGGGTCTGACCTGCTCCGCGGCCTCGAAGACGAGGCCCACGGGGACGGCGGCACCGAGGATGTCGGCGGTGACGGCGGCCGGCAGGTACCAGCGGGCCTTGTCACCGAGGCGCCGTGCGGGCAGAGCTGACCCCCTGGCCGTTCCGGCCACTCTTTGCGCAGGAAAATGGACATGCCTCATGGGCCCCCCTGGCACGTGGTCTATGGCAGCGGCGACGGTCCACGGCTTCCCCAAGCCTCGGACATGTGTCGCACCGGCAAACAGTACGACAAACACCCGTACGGTAAATGCCGTTTGGCTTTACCGGACCTCTTATTGCTCAAGCGTTAGCAACCGGTACCAATCATTCCGAATGACGGGCTCCGCAGGGTCCCACACGAAGGTGAAGAGTTCGGATACCGGATACGTCTCTTCGGACAACGAACCGTTTCCGGCCAACATTTTGACGCGGCCCTGACATTGCGTCCTGTAAGTGGCACTCTTCGACCGTTCATCGCACCAGCCCTGATCTGCCCGGAGGCCCACCCAGCCGTCCGGATACCCCCTTGCAGAAGGAGTCTGCGTTGAGTCCCACCCCCCACAGGCGTGCCACCGCGGCCGGCGCGCTCATTGCCGCGGCAGCCATGCTCGCCGTAGGCATACAGGCCGGCACCGCAACCGCCGACGCCACCGCGTCGCAGGCCCGCACGGCTGCACAGCCCAACCCGGGCGCGGCCAACCGCGCACTCAGCGCCTCGGAGCGTGCGACGCTCCTGGCCGAGGCCAACTCCACCACAGCGCAGGCTGCCAAGGCCCTCGGCCTCGGCAGCGGCGAGAAGCTCGTCGTCCGCGATGTCGTCAGGGACGCGGACGGCACCACGCACACCACGTACGAGCGGACCTACGACGGTCTTCCGGTACTCGGCGGCGACCTGACGGTCCACGCCAAGGACGGCGCCACCAAGAGCGTCACCAAGGCCACCCACCACGAGATCAAGGTCGCCGACACCAGCCCCTTGGTCACCCCGGCGGCCGCGGAGGGCCAGGCGATCGCCGCCGCCAGCGCCGCGGGCTCCAAGGAGGCCAAGGCCTCCAAGGGCGCCCGCAAGGTGATCTGGGCGGCCGAGGGAGTTCCAGTCCTCGCCTTCGAGACCGTGGTCGGCGGCCTCCAGGACGACGGCACCCCGAGCGAGCTCCACGTGGTGACGAACGCCAAGACCGGCGCGAAGATCACCGAGTGGCAGGCCATCGAGACCGGCACCGGCAACACGCAGTACAGCGGCCAGGTGACCCTCGGAACGTCCCAGTCGGGCAGCAACTACACGCTGACCGACGCGGGGCGGGGCAGCCACAAGACGTACAACCTCAACCACGGCTCCTCCGGCACCGGCACGCTCTTCGCCGGCACGGACGACATCTGGGGCAACGGCCTGGCCTCCAACCTGGAGACGGCCGGCGCGGACGCACACTACGGCGCCCAGGTCACGTGGGACTACTACAAGAACGTGCACGGCCGCAACGGCCTGCGCAACGACGGCGTGGCCCCGTACAGCCGGGTCCACTACGGCAACGCCTACGTCAACGCGTTCTGGGACGACTCCTGCTTCTGCATGACCTACGGCGACGGCGAGGGCAACAACAAGCCGCTCACCTCGATCGACGTGGCCGCGCACGAGATGACCCACGGCCTGACCTCGGTCACCGGCAACATGACCTACAGCGGCGAGCCCGGCGGTCTGAACGAGGCCACCTCCGACATCATGGCGGCGGCGGTCGAGTTCTACGCCAACAACCCGCAGGACGTCGGCGACTACCTGGTCGGCGAGAAGATCGACATCAACGGCAACGGCACCCCGCTGCGCTACATGGACAAGCCGAGCAAGGACGGCGGATCCAAGGACTCCTGGTACTCCGGCATCGGCTCCATCGACGTGCACTACTCCTCCGGCCCGGCCAACCACTGGTACTACCTGGCCTCCGAGGGCTCCGGCGCCAAGGTCGTCAACGGCGTGAGCTACAACTCGCCGACCTCCGACGGCCTCCCGGTCACCGCGATCGGCCGCGACGCCGCGTCCAAGATCTGGTTCCGCGCGCTGACGGTCGGCTACTTCAAGTCGAACACCAACTACGCGGCGGCCCGTACGGCCACCCTGCAGGCGGCGGCCGACCTGTACGGCCAGGGCTCGGCCACCTACAACAACGTGGCCAACGCCTGGGCGGGCATCGGCGTCGGCGCCCGCATCGTGAACGGTGTCACGGTCACCAACCCGGGCAACCAGAACACCGTCACCGGCAGCGCCGTCAGCCTCCAGGTCCAGGCCACCAGCACCAACGCCGGTGCCCTGAGCTACGCGGCCACCGGTCTGCCGACCGGCCTGTCGATCAACTCCTCGACCGGCCTGATCACGGGTACGGCCTCCACCGCCGGCACCTACAACACCACCGTCACGGTGACCGACTCGGCGAACCAGACCGGTACGGCGTCCTTCACCTGGACCGTCGGGACCAGCCAGCCGAGCGTCTTCGAGAACACCACGGACTACCAGATCGCGGACAACTCCACCGTGGAGTCCCCGATCACCGTGACGCGCACGGGCAACGCCTCGAGCGCCCTGAAGGTGGACGTGAACATCGTCCACACCTACGTCGGTGACCTGCGGGTCGACCTGGTCGCCCCCGACGGCTCCGTCTACAACCTGCGCAACCGCTCCGGCGGCAGCGCGGACAACATCGTCCAGTCCTTCACCGTGGACGCCTCCTCCGAGGTCGCCCAGGGTGTGTGGAAGCTGCGGGTCGCGGACCTCGCCAGCCTGGACACCGGCTACATCAACAGCTGGAAGCTCACCTTCTGACCCCACCGGGGTGAGGTGAGCACCTGCTGAACCGTTTGACCACGGGGCCGCCCGGGAGAAGACCTCCCCGGGCGGCCCTGTTCCATATGTCAGCCAATCGTGCGGAAGATCGTGCTCAAGAGGTCGTCCTCCTCCGGCCCTTCCCCTTCCCTCTCCTCGCCGGCCTGGTCGTCACGACCGGCGTATTCCGGGCGGCCCTGCTCGCCGCTGCCCTCGTCATCACGGCCGATCGAGTCACCACGGCCCTCGTCGTCACGGCCCTGCTCGCCACGGCCCTCGTCATCACGGCCGTTCCATTCGCCGCGGCCCGCGTCGCCACGGCCCTCGTCATCACGGCCGTTCCATTCGCCGCGGCCCTCGTCGTCACGGCCCGCGCCGTGCTCTTCGACCGGCTTGAAGAAGACCGAGACGGCCTCCACGCCCCGCGCCCGCTCGCCCGGCCGCAGCGTCCGCTCCGCCTTGCCGTCGCACGTGCGGTTGTCGAAGAGCACCGCGAGGGACTCGGTCTCGTTCAGCACCTCGACGGCCGGCTCCGCCTCGGAGGTGCGCGTCAGCACGTAGCAGGTGTCGTTTTGCGCGGGCCGGATCTGCGCGGTGCGGTCGTCGCCGTCCTCGTCGACGAACCGGTAGTGGAGCGTGCCGAGGCTGTGGTCGCCGTGGTCGTCGGCCAGCGACGGGCCGGCGGTGGGCAGGACGAGAGCGAGGGCGCCGGCGAACACGGCGGCGGTGGTACGAATGCGCATGGGAGTCCATTTCTCGGGTTCCGCGGATACCGGGTCCGGTGGCATCCGCAGGGCAGCGTAGGAGCGGACCCCTGTGCCGAAACGATTCGGCGGGCGCAGCACGTTCGAATGTTCACCCGTCAGATGCCCCGGCCACCCGCCTTATGGCCGGGTCGTGTTACCGCCGTGCGCAGTGTGAAGCGGACCGGGCCGCTCATGGAGGACGGGCGGCCGGTGGACCCGCCGCCCGTCCCCTGAGCAACCGCTACCGCAGGAGTACGCCGCCCCCCGCGTCCGTGTCCACCGGGCCCGCGACCAGGCCCAGTTCGGCCGGGCTCGCCAGCAGCGGGTGCGTCGGCAGGATGCGGACCGTGTAGCCGAAGGGCCCCGTACGGTCCAGGGCGAGCGGGCCCTCGTACACCCAGCGCCCCTCCAGGTCGGGGCCGGCGGCCGGCTTGAGCGGGAAGGCCCGGCCGTCCCGGATCACGTCCTGCGGGTCCACCCGCCCGGCGACGGCCTGGACCTCCACGTCCTCGGGTGCGAGCGCGTCCAGGGAGACCTGCACGCGCAGGGTGAGGGTGGCCCCCAGCTCGGCGGTGCCGTTGAGGGGAGCCGCGGCCAGGGCCTCGATGTGCCCGACGCCGACCCGCGGCCAGGCCGCCCGGACCCGCCCCTTCCACCAGGCGAGGTCGCGCGCCGCCTCCGGGGTGAGGGCGCGGTGGGCGAGCGCGGCCGGCGCGTACAGCCGCTCCACGTACTCCCGCACCATCCGCCCGGCCAGCACCTTCGGGCCGAGCGAGACCAGGGTGCGCCGGACCATCTCGATCCACCGCACCGGGAGCCCGGTGCCCTGGGCCCGGTCGTAGAAGCGGGGCGCGACCCGGCCCTCGATCAGCTCGTAGAGAGCGCCCGCCTCCAGGTGGTCCCGGCGGTCCTCGTCCGCCCCGAGCCCGTCGGCGGTCGGGATGGCCCAGCCGAAGTCGGGCTCGAACCACTCGTCCCACCAGCCGTCCAGCACGGACAGGTTGAGGCAGCCGTTCAGCGCGGCCTTCATCCCGCTGGTCCCGCACGCCTCCAGCGGCCGCAGCGGGTTGTTCAGCCAGACGTCGCAGCCCGGGTAGAGCTTCTGCGCCATCGCCATGCCGTAGTCGGGGAGGAAGACGATCCGGTGGCGCACCCGCGGGTCGTCCGCGAACCGCACGAGCTCCTGCACGAGCCGCTTCCCGGCGTCGTCCGCCGGGTGCGCCTTGCCCGCGACCACGATCTGCACCGGCCGGTCCGGGTCGAGCAGGAGACGGCGCAGCCGGTCCGGGTCGCGCAGCATCAGGGTCAGGCGCTTGTACGAGGGCACCCGGCGGGCGAAACCGATGGTGAGCACGTCCGGGTCGAGCACGGAGTCCACCCAGCCCAGTTCGGCGTCGGCGGCCCCGCGCTGGCGCCAGGAGGCCCGCAGCCGGTCCCGCACCTCCTGGACCAGCTGCTCGCGCAGCACCCGGCGCAGGTCCCACACGTCCTGGTCCGGGATGTCGGCGACCGCGTCCCAGCGCGGCGAGCCGCCGACGGACAGCGCGTGCTCCGTCCGTCCGGCGCCGATCTGGCGGGCGCCGACGCGGACGACCTCGGGTGCCACCCAGCTGGGGGCGTGGACCCCGTTGGTGACGGAGGTGATGGGCACGTCGGACGGGTCGAAACCGGGCCACAGCCCGGCGAACATCTCCCGGCTGACCGCGCCGTGCAGGGTGGACACCCCGTTGGCCCGCTGGGCCAGGCGCAGCCCCATGACGGCCATGTTGAAGACGCCCGGGTCGCCGCCGGGGTAGGACTCGGCGCCCAGCTCCAGGATCCGCTCGACGGGTACGCCGTCCAGCTCCCCGCCCTCTCCGAAGTGCCGGGCGACCAAGGCCCGCTCGAAGCGGTCGATGCCGGCCGGGACGGGGGTGTGCGTGGTGAACACGGTCCCGGCGCGGACCGCCTCGACGGCGGCGTCGAAGCCGAGGCCGCGCTCCCGCTCCAGTTCCCTTATGCGCTCCAGCCCCAGGAACCCGGCGTGACCCTCGTTGGTGTGGAACACCTCGGGGTCCGGATGCCCGGTGATCTGGCAGTACGCGCGGACGGCCCGCACCCCGCCGATCCCCAGCAGCATCTCCTGCAACAGCCGGTGGTCGCTGCCGCCTCCGTAGAGCCGGTCGGTCACCTCGCGGGCCGCGGCGTCGTTGTCCTCGACGTCGGAGTCCAGGAGCAGCAGCGGTACCCGCCCGACGCGGGCCTGCCAGATGTGCGCGTGCAGGGCGCGCCCGCCGGGCAGGGTCAGCGAGACCCGGGCCGGGGTCCCGTCCTCCTGGCGGACCAGGTCGAGGGGGAGTTCGTTGGGGTCGAGTACGGGATAGTGCTCCTGCTGCCAGCCGTCGCGGGAGAGGGACTGGCGGAAGTAGCCGTGCCGGTAGAGCAGTCCTACCCCGATGAGCGGGACTCCGAGGTCGCTGGCGGCTTTCAGATGGTCCCCGGCGAGGATGCCGAGGCCGCCGGAGTACTGGGGCAGGGCGGCGGTGATCCCGAATTCGGGGGAGAAATAGGCAAGGGCGGCGGGCAGTTCCGGGCCGTTCTCCTGGTTCTGGTACCACCTCCCGCCGTTGACGTAGTCATCGAGGTCGGCAGCGGCGGCGGTGAGCCGCCGCAGGAACCGGCGGTCGGCGGCCAGCTCCGCCAGCCGGGTGGCGGAGACGGCACCGAGGAGCCGGACGGGGTCGCCGGCGGCGGCCTGCCAGCCCTCGGGGTCGACGGATTGGAAGAGATCGCGGGTCTCGGCATGCCACGACCAGCGCAGATTGCGCGCGAGGTCGGCGAGCGGCAGCAGAGGCTCAGGGAGGACGGGGCGCACGGTGAATCGACGGATAGCCTTCACGTGTTCCACCTTCGCAGGGGATGACGGATCGGAGCGGCCGCACCACGCTGTGCATCCGCGCATCACCCCCGGAAGGCTAGCGTCGCCGGACCCCCGCGACCATGCCGCCTCCGGAGCCCGGCCGGGCTCCGCGGCCCTCGCCGGGCACCCCCGCACGGTCGCCGGCCACAAGGGGCACCTTCCCGTGGTCCCGCTCCACGAGCGGCTGGAGATCGTGCGCGCGGTGGACCACGTCGACGAGGCGGTGGCCGACTCCACGATGGAGAAGATGGAGGCCTGGCGGCAGGTCGGCTTCCACCGCCTGTTCAAGGGCGAGGACTGGAAGGGCACCGCCCGCGGCGCCCAGTGGGAGCGCGACTTCGCCGCCGTGGGCGTCGAGGTGGTCTACCTCCCGTACACGGTGCACGTCTCCAGCACGAAGCTCCGCCGGATGCTCGACGTCCTGGTCGAGGCGAACGACCGCCGCTAGTCCGTCCCTCCCCGCTCCGCCCCCTGTCCGGTCCCGGGCCGCCGCCGCGACGGGCCGGGCGTCCACGTTTTCGTCCCACACCGTGAGATCCCCGGCATCCGGGCCGGCTGGCTCCCGCGCTCCGGGCCGTGCCGATCCGGTCAACTCAGGCAGGTTCACGCAGGGGTACAGATTGGCCCGCGGCGGACAGCATTCATCCGCTTCCTTCCGCTTTCGTACCGCCGTCCCGCGGCCCGGGAGGGGGTCGAGTGACGGGCGGGGTCAGCGTGGCGTGTCGCCCCATCAGGTAGTCCTGGCCGACTTGACGGAGCCCGGGCGGATCTCGTCCGAGCGCTGGGTAAAGCCCGTGCCACTACGTACGAGTAGTTGACCGAGCGCGCGGATTGGGCGGGGAGAGAGTGGGAAGGGCTCACCGGGTACACGTCGTACACGCACGGCGCACCCGCCCCCAACCTCTCCCCGCCACCCGAGTGAACGCGGACAGGAGCGGCCATGCCCGCAGCCCAGCCGTCCACCGAGCGGCTAGAAACAGAGCGAACAGAGCGTGCACTACCAGCCGGGACACCGGCTGGCCTGTCGTCACCGAGCCCTGCGAACTGCCCCCAGGTGAGCCCATCATGATCGGTCGCATTCCCGTGCTGGACGTCCGCCCCGCCGTCGACTGCGGCGCCAGACCCGCCAAGGCGGTGGTGGACGAGGTATTCGAGATCTCCGCCACCGTGTTCCGCGAAGGACACGACGCCGTAGCCGCCCACGTCGTGCTCCGAGACCCGAGCGGGCGGCTGCGGCCCCCCGTGCCCATGCGGGAGCTCGCCCCCGGCACCGACCGGTGGGGGGCCCGGGTCTCCGCCGAGGTCGAGGGGAGGTGGACGTACACCGTCGAGGCCTGGAGCGATCCGGTGGCCACCTGGCGTGCCCATGCCGCCATCAAGATCCCGGCCGGGATCGACACCGGGCTCATGCTCCTCGAAGGCGCGGACCTCTACGAGCGGGCCGGCACCCGGATGCCCAAGCGCGACGGCCGCCAGGACGTGCTCGCCGCCGCCGAGACCATGCGGGACGAGGACCTGGAGGTCTCCGTACGGTACGCGGCCGCCCTCGCACCGGCCGTCGACGCCGCCCTCGCCCGGCGCCCGTACCGCGAGCTGGTCAGCGCCTCCAAGCCCCTGCGGCTGGTGGTCGAGCGCAAGCGCGCCCTCTTCGGCTCCTGGTACGAGATGTTCCCCCGGTCGGAGGGGGCCGTGGTCGAACCGGGCAAGACCCCCGTCAGCGGGACCTTCCGGACCGCCGCCGAGCGGCTGCCGGCGATCGCCGCCATGGGCTTCGACGTGGTCTACCTGCCGCCCATCCACCCCATTGGCAGCACCTACCGCAAGGGCCCCAACAACACGCTGTCCGCGGGCAGTTGGGACCCGGGTGTGCCGTGGGCCATCGGCTCCACCGAGGGCGGCCACGACGCCGTCCACCCCGAGCTCGGCACCATCGAGGACTTCGACGCCTTCGTCGCGCGCGCCCGCGAGCTGCACCTGGAGGTCGCCCTGGACTTCGCCCTCCAGTGCTCCCCGGACCACCCGTGGGTGGAGAAGAACCCGCAGTGGTTCCGCCACCGCGCCGACGGGACGATCGCGTACGCCGAGAACCCGCCGAAGAAGTACCAGGACATCTACCCCATCCACTTCGACGCCGACATGGCCGGCATCGTCGAGGAGACCTGCCGGATCCTGCGGTACTGGATGGACCACGGCGTCCGCATCTTCCGCGTGGACAACCCGCACACCAAGCCCGTGGTCTTCTGGCAGAAGGTCATCGCGGACATCAACAAGTCCGACCCGGACGTGATCTTCCTGGCCGAGGCCTTCACCCGGCCCGCGATGATGCGCGCGCTCGCCGCCGTCGGCTTCCAGCAGTCGTACACGTACTTCACCTGGCGCAACACCAAGGCCGAGATCACCGAGTACCTGACCGAGCTGTCCGACACCCGCTCGGCCTCCGTCATGCGGCCGAACTTCTTCGTCAACACCCCGGACATCCTCCACGCCTACCTCCAGCACGGCGGCCGCCCCGCCTTCGAGGTGCGCGCGGTGCTCGCCGCCACCCTCTCCCCCTCCTGGGGCGTCTACGCCGGCTACGAGCTCTGCGAGAACGAGCCGGTCCGGGAGGGCAGCGAGGAGTACATGAACTCGGAGAAGTACGAGTACCGGCCGCGCGACTGGGCCGCCGCCGAGCGCGAGGGCCGCACCATCGCCCCGCTGATCACCACGCTGAACCGGATCCGCCGCCGCAACCCCGCCCTCCAGCAGCTGCGCGACATCCACTTCCACTCGACCGACAACGAACAGGTGATCGCCTATTCGAAGCATGCCGGCGCCAATTCCGTACTGGTGGTCGTCAACCTCGATCCGCACCACACCCACGAGGCGACCGTGTCGTTGGACATGCCGGTACTCGGCCTCGACTGGCACGGGTCCCTCGCGGTGCGCGACGAGCTCACCGGCGAGACCTATCACTGGGGCAGGGCGAACTACGTGCGCCTAGAGCCGGGCCGTACGCCCGCGCACGTACTGGCCGCTCTGCGACCGTCCCCGCCCACCGGAGGGTCACCCACCACATGATGATCAACGACCCCGTCCACGACACGTTCGAGGACACCCCCGCCAAGGACCGCGATCCCGACTGGTTCAAGCGGGCCGTCTTCTACGAGGTCCTCGTCCGCTCCTTCCACGACAGCAACGGCGACGGCGTGGGGGACCTCCAGGGGCTCACCGCCAAGCTGGACTACCTCCAGTGGCTCGGCGTCGACTGCCTCTGGCTGCCGCCCTTCTTCGCCTCACCCCTGCGCGACGGGGGCTACGACGTCTCCGACTACACCTCGGTGCTCCCCGAGTTCGGCGACCTCGCCGACTTCGTGGAATTCGTGGACGCGGCGCACACCCGCGGCATGCGGGTGATCATCGACTTCGTCATGAACCACACCAGCGACCAGCACGAATGGTTCCTGCAGTCGCGCAAGGACCCGGACGGGCCGTACGGCGACTACTACATGTGGGCGGACAACGACAAGCAGTACCAGGACGCCCGCATCATCTTCGTCGACACCGAGACCTCGAACTGGACGTACGACCCGGTACGCAAGCAGTACTACTGGCACCGCTTCTTCTCGCACCAGCCGGACCTGAACTTCGAGAACCCGGCCGTGCAGGAGGAGATCATCTCCGCACTGCGCTTCTGGCTGGACCTCGGCATCGACGGCTTCCGCCTCGACGCCGTGCCCTACCTCTACGCCGAGGAGGGCACCAACTGCGAGAACCTCCCCCGCACCCACGCGCTCCTCAAGCGGGTCCGGGCGGAGATCGACGCGCACTACCCGGACACCGTGCTGCTCGCCGAGGCCAATCAGTGGCCCGAGGACGTCGTCGACTACTTCGGCGACTTCTCGAAGGGCGGGGACGAATGCCACATGGCCTTCCACTTCCCGGTCATGCCGCGCATCTTCATGGCCGTCCGAAGAGAGTCCCGCTACCCCGTCTCCGAAATCCTGGCCAAGACCCCGGCGATCCCGGAGCGCTGCCAGTGGGGCATCTTCCTGCGCAACCACGACGAGCTCACCCTCGAGATGGTCACCGACGAAGAGCGCGACTACATGTACGCCGAGTACGCCAAGGACCCGCGGATGCGGGCCAACATCGGCATCCGGCGCCGCCTCGCCCCGCTGCTGGACAACGACCGCAACCAGATGGAGCTGTTCACCGCCCTCCTGCTGTCGCTGCCCGGCTCGCCGGTGCTCTACTACGGCGACGAGATCGGCATGGGCGACAACATCTGGCTGGGCGACCGCGACGGCGTCCGCACGCCCATGCAGTGGACCCCGGACCGAAACGCCGGTTTCTCCTCCTGCGATCCGGGCAGGCTGAACCTGCCGGTCATCATGGACCCGGTCTACGGGTACCAGGTCACCAATGTCGAGGCCGCGATGGCATCGCCCTCCTCACTGCTGCACTGGACCCGCCGGCTGATAGAGATCCGCAAGGCGAACCCCGCCTTCGGGCTCGGCTCGTACACCGAACTGCCCTCGTCCAACCCGGCTGTACTCGCGTTCCTGCGCGACTTCGGGGACGACCTGGTGCTGTGCGTGCACAACTTCTCGCGCTTCGCGCAGCCCACCGAGCTGGACCTGAGGTCGTTCAACGGACGGGTCCCGGTGGAGCTCACAGGTGATGTGCGCTTCCCGCCGATCGGCGAGTGGCCGTACCTGCTCACCCTGGCGGGCCACGGCTTCTACTGGTTCCGGCTGCATACGGAGCAGCGCGCCGAGCAGTAGCCCGGTACGGGGCGGGCAGCTCAAACGGGTCAATCGCCCGCCCTGTACGGACCATCCTGACCCGACACTCGCACATACCGGAGAAGCAACTGCCGCACATCCCGGACACTCTGCGCACTCTGTGACGGCCCGGGGAAAGGACGCGACGCCATGTCGGAGGCTGCATCCGCCCGGAGCCGGCTGACGGCCGACCGGGCCGCCGGGATCGGCCCGCTGGAACCGATGCTGCGGGCCTGGCTGCCCACACAGCGCTGGTTCGCGGGCAAGGGCCGCCCCATCAGCAGGCTCAGGGCCGTATCGACGGCCGAACTGCTGCCGCCGGGCTCGAACCCCGGAATGCTGCACGTGCTCCTCGACGTGGACGGGGACTGCTACCAGCTGCTGCTGGGCATCCGGCCGTCGCTGCCGCCCGCCCTCGCGCCCACGCTGATCGGCCACGCCGAGCACGGCCCGTTCGCGGGGCGCGCGGTGTACGAGGCGCTGGGCGATCCGCGCCTCGCGGCCATGCTGCTGGAGCGGCTGCGCTCCCCCGGCGCCCTCGGTCCGCTGCGCTTCGACCGGGACCCGGAGGCGCCGATCCAGGCCGGGCTCGCTCCCCGGCAGCTGTCCGGCGAGCAGACCAACTCCTCGCTGATCTACGGGGATTCGTACATCCTGAAGGTCTTCCGGCGGGTCGGCCCCGGGGTCAATCCGGACCTGGAGCTGCCCAGAGCCCTGGCCGCCGCCGGCTGCACCCGGGTCCCGGCGCCCGTCGCCTGGTACGAGGCCGAGCTGCCCAGGAGCGAGCCGCTGACCCTGGGCGTGCTCCAGCCGTACCTGCGCGGCTCCGACGACGGCTGGCAGCTCGCGCTGCGCCGGCTCGGCGCCGGGGCGGACTTCACCGCCGAGGCGCACGCGCTGGGCCGGGCCACCGCCGAGGTGCACAGCGCGCTCGCCGCCGCCCTGCCCACCGTCGCGCTCGGGCCGGAGCAGACGGCCCGGCTCGCCGCCGGGATGACGGCCCGGCTGGCCGCCACGGCCCGCGAGGTGCCGGCGCTGCGGCCCTACGAGTCGGGGCTGCGGGGGGCGTTCGACGCGCTGGCCGCCTCCCGGGGCTCCGGGGTGCCCGCCCAGCGGATCCACGGGGACCTCCATCTGGGCCAGACCCTGCGCACCCTCGACGGCAGCTGGTCGTTGATCGATTTCGAGGGCGAGCCGGCCCGGCCCCTGGCCGACCGGCGCCGCCCCGAGCCGGCGGTGCGGGACATCGCCGGGATGCTGCGCTCCTTCGACTACGCCGCCCGCTCGCACCGGCCGTTCGCACCCGCCTGGGCGGACGACTGCCGGGCCGCCTTCTGCGAGGGCTACGCCCGCACCACGGGCAGCGACCCCCGGGAGGACCCCGTGCTGCTGCGGGCGTACGAGACCGACAAGGCGGTGTACGAGGCGCGCTACGAGTCCCGGCACCGCCCCGACTGGCTGCACGTCCCGATGGCCGCGATCCGGCGGCTCTCGGAGCCCCAGCGGCCCGCCCACCGGATGCCGCCGCCCCCGCCCGCCCCCGGCTCCATCGCCCCGCACCCCACCGCCCATCAGAAGCCCCCGAGGAGGCCGCTCGCGTGAGCGCCGCACGACAGCCGTCGCCGACCGAGGTCCGCGACGAAGACGCACCCGCCGTCCCGGCCGCTCCGGGCAAACCGCGCGCGCCCCGTGCCCGCCGCACCGCGCCTCCCCACGGGGTCCGGCCGGCACCCCCGCTCGACGGGGAGGAACGGGCCCGGCTGCTGGAGGGCCGGCACCACGATCCGCACGCCGTGCTCGGCGCCCACACCCAGCGGGGCGGGGTGGCCTTCCGCGTCCTGCGCCCGTACGCCAAGGCGGTCACGGTCATCGCCAAGGGGCTGCGGGCCGAGCTCCACGACGACGGCGACGGACTGTTCTCCGGGCTGCTGCCGCTGACCGAGGTGCCGGACTACCGGCTCCTGGTGGCGTACGACGGCGCGGAGACAGAGGTCCACGACCCGTACCGGTTCCTGCCGTCCCTCGGCGAGCTGGACCTGCACCTGATCGGCGAGGGCCGGCACGAGCAGCTGTGGAAGGCGCTGGGCGCCGAGCCGATCGAGCACCAAGGGGTGCCCGGGACCCGGTTCACGGTGTGGGCGCCGAACGCCCAGGGGGTCCGGGTCGCCGGGGACTTCACGTGCTGGGACTCCGTCGCCTTCCCGATGCGCTCGCTCGGCGCGAGCGGCGTGTGGGAGCTCTTCCTGCCCGGCGTGGGCGCCGGGGCGCTCTACAAGTACGACATCACGCGCCCCGACGGCAGCCGCACCCTGCGCGCCGACCCGATGGCCCGCTCCGCGGAGGTGCCGCCGGCCACCGCCTCGGTGGTCACCGCCTCCCGCTACACGTGGGAGGACGCCGAGTGGATGGCGAACCGCGGCGCCCGGCCCCTGCACCAGGCCCCCTTCTCGGTGTACGAGGTGCACCTGGCCTCCTGGCGGCCCGGGCTCTCGTACCGGCAGCTCGCCGAGCAGCTCCCGGCCTATGTGAAGGAGCTCGGCTTCACGCACGTCGAGCTGATGCCGATCGCCGAGCACCCCTTCGGCGGCTCGTGGGGCTACCAGGTCACCGGCTTCTACGCGCCGACCTCCCGGATGGGCGCGCCGGACGACTTCCGCTTCCTGGTCGATGCGCTGCACCGGGCCGGGATCGGGGTGATCGTCGACTGGGTGCCCGCGCACTTCCCGCGCGACGACTGGGCGCTCGCCGAGTTCGACGGGCGGCCGCTGTACGAGCACGAGGACCCGCGGCGGGCCGCGCACCCGGACTGGGGAACGCTGGAGTTCGACTACGGGCGCAAGGAGGTCCGCAACTTCCTCGTCGCCAACGCCGTGTACTGGTGCGAGGAGTTCCACGTGGACGGGCTGCGCGTGGACGCGGTGGCCTCGATGCTCTACCTGGACTACTCGCGCCAGGAGGGCGAGTGGTCGCCGAACGAGCACGGCGGGCGGGAGAACCTGGACGCGGTGGCGTTCCTGCAGGAGATGAACGCCACCGTGTACCGGCGCTGCCCGGGCGTGGTGACGATCGCGGAGGAGTCCACCGCGTGGAACGGGGTGACCCGGCCGACGGACTCGGGCGGCCTGGGCTTCGGCCTGAAGTGGAACATGGGCTGGATGCACGACACCCTGCGCTACATGTCGAAGGAGCCGGTGCACCGCAAGTACCACCACCACGACATGACCTTCGGAATGGTCTACGCGTTCAGCGAGAACTACGTGCTGCCGATCTCGCACGACGAGGTGGTGCACGGCAAGGGCGCGCTGGTGTCGAAGATCCCCGGGGGCGACTGGTGGCAGCAGCGGGCCGCGCACCGCGCCTACCTGGGCTTCATGTGGGCCCACCCCGGCAAGCAACTCCTCTTCATGGGGCAGGAGTTCGCCCAGGGCTCCGAGTGGTCGGAGGCGCACGGCCCGGACTGGTGGCTGCTGGACTCCTCCTACTCGGCGGCCGGCGACCACCGGGGCGTACAGACGCTCGTCGGCGAGCTGAACCGCACCTACACGGCGACGCCCGCCCTGTGGGAGCGCGACAGCGTGCCGGAGGGCTTCGCCTGGGTGGAGGCGGAGGCCGCCGAGGATAACGTCTACGCCTTCCTGCGGTACGCACAGGACGGCTCGCAGCTCCTGTGCGTGTCGAACTTCTCGCCGGTGGTCCGGCACGGGTACCGGATCGGGGTGCCGGAGGAGGTCCCGATGTGGCGGGAGGTCCTCAACACGGACGAGGAGCAGTACGGGGGCAGCGGCGTGCGCCACCTGCAGCCGCTGCGCCCCGAGCCGGTGCCGGCGCAGGGCCGGCCGGTGAGCCTGCGGATGACGCTCCCGCCGCTGGCCACGGTTTGGCTCAGGCCGTAGCGGCCGTTCCGGCGGCCCGGGCCAACTGCTCCTCCAGCTCCTGGAGCAGCTTGCGCTTGGCCCGGGCCCCGACCATCTGCCGGACGGGCTCGCCGTCGCGGAAGACGAGCAGCGTCGGCATGGACAGCACCCCGTACCGCGTGACGGTCTCCGGGTTGGTGTCGGCGTCGATCTGCACGACCTTGAGCCGGTCGGCCTCCTCGGCGGCGGCGAGCTGCCGCGCGACCTGGTCCCGTACGTCGGCCAGCCGGCCGATCAGCCCGTCCAGCTCGGCGAGCTTGCGCCGGTAGACGGCGAGCGAGGCGGGGCTGGGGGCACCTCCCAGCGGTAGCTGGGGGAGAGTCACCGGCCGGATGGCCGGCCCGCAGGCAGTCCACGAACGGCCGGGTCTCCTCCAGCTCGAAGCCGAAGTCCTGGAGCATCCGGATCTGGCGCAGCAGGCGCAGGTCGCCCTCGTCGTACGTGCGGTAGCCGTTGTCCGCGCGCCGCGCGGGCAGCAGCCCGCGCGACTCGTAGTACCGCAGGGTCCGCGTGCTGGTCCCGGCCCGCTCCGCCAGTTCGCCGATTCGCATGCCCCGACGCTCATGCTTGACGCTGACGTCAAGGCAAGGCGGTGAAATGTGGAGGGGCTGTGAGAGGCCTTGCGCCGTAGGGTGTTGGCTGGAACCGTACCCAGTAGTGGATCTTCGAGTGCACCGATTACCGGACAGTCGCCGGGAAACCCGCCAAAAACCCCTCACTTCATAGGACGTTCCTACGAGTTATGGGCTTGTTTGTTTGGTCTGTAGGCGGCGAAGCCCAGCCACTTCTACGGTGTGCCGTGTGCACTCCAGCCCACCTTTCAATGCCCCCGCCGCGCGTCGCCTGCGCGCGGCCCTGGGCATGGCTCCCGGTCATGTCGCCTATGGCCTGCGTGCCCAGTACGGACTGATCGTCGCGCCCGAGACCGTGATGGCCTGGGAGCGTGGCGAGATTTCGCCCACTTCGGCCGAGCTCACGGCCCTCGCCGGCGTCCTGTGGTGCTCACCCGGGGAGCTGCTCGCGGAGCCGGTCACCCTGCGTGAGCACCGCATCGCGAGGGGGCTGTCCGTCGACGACCTCGCCCGGCGCATCGGCCTGGAGACGAACTCCTACCAGAAGATGGAGGACGCCGGGCGCTGGAAGGGCAACGAGCGGCAGTCCGCCGCCCTCGCGACGGTGCTGGGGCTGACGCTCGCCCAGTTCGTGACGGCCACCGGCAAGGAGGACGAGCTGGCGGACCTGCTGCGCAGTGCGGTGACCACCCGCTGGCAGGCGTACGTCAAGCCGCTGGCCAAGCTGCTGCCGATACCCAAGGGCCACCTGGAGGCCGTGCTGGAGCAGCTGCACGCGGACTACCAGTCGCGGATGGTGGCCACACTGAGCTGGGGCGGCGGGGGCGGGACGGCCAGCGGGGACGCGGGGCGGGAGTTCCTCGCCGAGATCGTGGACCGCTTCTGGCATCTCGCGGGCGGTGCGTCGTAGGCCGTTCGGCCCGGGAGGTGGGGGCGGAAGCCCCCGAGATCCCGGAGATCCCGTAGGGCTCGGGAGCCCCGCCCGTACCGCGTCCACCGGGTGCCTAGAACACCGACTCGGCCTCGTACATACGGTTCTCGGGGACGGTCTTCAGCTCGGTGACGGCGGAGGCCAGCGGGGCCATCACGATGTCGGTGCCGCGCAGGGCGGTCATGTTGCCGAACTCGCCGCGGTGGACGGCCTCGACGGCGTGCCAGCCGAAGCGGGTGGCCAGGACGCGGTCGTACGCGGTCGGCACGCCGCCGCGCTGGACGTGGCCGAGGATGACCGGGCGGGCCTCCTTGCCCAGCCGGTGTTCCAGCTCGATGGCCAGGCGGTTGCCGATGCCGGCGAAGCGCTCGTGACCGTACTGGTCGATGGCGCCCTTCTCGTACGGCATGGAGCCCTCGGCCGGGTGCGCACCCTCGGCGACGCAGATGACGGCGAACTTCTTGCCGCGCGCGAATCGCTCCTCCACCATCTTCACCAGGGCGTCCACCTCGAAGCGGCGTTCCGGCAGGCAGATCCCGTGGGCGCCGCCGGCCATGCCGGACTCCAGGGCGATCCAGCCCGCGTGGCGGCCCATGACCTCGACGACCATCACGCGCTGGTGCGATTCGGCGGTGGTCTTCAGGCGGTCGATGGCCTCGGTGGCGACCATGACGGCGGTGTCGAAGCCGAAGGTACGGTCGGTGGAGGAGATGTCGTTGTCGATGGTCTTCGGCACGCCGACGACCGGCATCCCTGCGTCGGACAGCATCCTGGCGGCCGTCAGGGTGCCCTCGCCGCCGATCGGGATGAGCGCGTCGAGGCCGTAGCGCTTCGCCAGCTCGTGGGCGTTCTCGGCGGCCTCGTGGAGGCGGGCGCGCTCCATGCGCGCCGAACCGAGGATCGTGCCGCCGCGGGCGAGAATGCCACTGACTGCATTGATGTCGAGGGGGCGGAAGTGGCCGTCGAGGAGGCCCTTGAAACCGTCCTCGAAACCGATGACCTCGTCCCCGTGCCCGACCAGAGCACGGTGTACGACCGACCGGATGACAGCGTTGAGACCCGGGCAGTCGCCGCCTGCGGTGAGAACTCCGATACGCATCGTGCTGTGTCTCCTGCTCCTGGTCGTACCTGGCCGTCCGCCTGCGGGCGGGCGGCCGTACATATGAAAGGCGTATTGGTGAAGCCTGTCCGATTGTTCCACGGGCGAAGGGTGCGGCGCGCTTTGTGCTGCTCCGCCCACAGGGCCTTTGGACCCCCCGGGAAGGGCCTGTTTCCCCGGGGGCGCCCTATCCATCCGCAGAGGTATTGTCAAGAGGTCAAGCCCACCCTAACTGGGTCAATCGACTCCCAGACACACATGGACGGAGAGCACGCGTGACGCGCAGCGTGTACGTGACCGGTATCGAGCGGGGGGACGGCCGCCAGGTCGTCGAACTGGGGATCATGGAGCTCCTGACCCGGCAGACGGGCCGGGTCGGCGTCTACCGTCCGCTGCTCCACGACGCACCGGACCGGCTCTTCGATCTGCTCAAGGCGCGCTACCGGATCGACCAGGACGCCGCGACGGCCTTCGGCATGGAGTACCAGGAGGCCTCGGCGATCCTCGCCGAGAAGGGCACCGACGAGCTCGTCTCCCGGCTGGTCGACCGCTTCCACCAGGTGGCCCGGGACTACGAGGTCATGCTGGTCCTCGGCACCGACTACGCCGACACCAACCTCCCGGACGAGCTGGCGCTCAACGCCCGCCTCGCCAACGAGCTGGGGGCGGTGGTCGTTCCCGTCGTGGGCGGCACCAAGCACCTCGCCGAGGCCGTGCGCGCCGAGACCAGCAACGCCTACCGCGCGTACGAGAGCCTGGGCTGCCACGTCGTCGCGATGGTGGTCAACCGGGTGGCTCCCGAGGACCGCGACCTCATAGCCGAGCGGCTGGCCGCCCGGCTGCCCGTGCCCTGCTACGTGCTCCCGGACGACAAGTCGCTGTCCGCCCCGACCGTCGCCCAGATCACCCGGGCGCTCGGCGGCGAGGTGCTCCTCGGCGACGAGGCCGGGCTGGCCCGCGACGCCCTGGACTTCGTCTTCGGCGGCGCCATGCTGCCCAATTTCCTGAACGCCCTGACCCCCGGCTGTCTGGTCGTCACCCCCGGGGACCGCTCCGACCTCGTGGTCGGCGCGCTGGCCGCGCACACCTCGGGGACCCCGCCGATCGCCGGGGTGCTGCTGACCCTGAACGAGCGCCCGGGCCCGGACATCCTGACGCTGGCCTCGAAGCTGGCGCCGGGCACGCCGGTGGTGTCGGTGGCCGGCAACAGCTTCCCGACCGCCGCCGAACTCTTCTCGCTGCAGAGCCGGTTGAACTCCGCGACCCCGCGCAAGCTGGAGACCGCGCTCGGCCTCTTCGAGCGGCACGTGGACACCGGCGAGCTGCGCGACCTGCTGTCGGTGGCCCGCTCGGAGCGCGTCACCCCGATGATGTTCGAGCACGAGCTGCTGGAGCGGGCCCGGTCCGACCGCCGCCGTGTCGTCCTGCCGGAGGGCACCGAGGAGCGCGTGCTGCGCGCCGCGGACGTGGTGCTGCGCCGGGGGGTCTGCGATCTGACCCTGCTGGGCGAGGAGCAGGTGATCCTGAAGAAGGCCGGCGACCTCGGCATCGACATCTCGGGCGCACAGCTCATCGACCCGGCCACCTCCCCCATGCGGGAACGTTTCGCCGAGTACTACGCGAAGGCCCGCGCCCACAAGGGCATGACCGTCGAGCTGGCCAACGACGTGGTCACCGACGTCAATTACTTCGGCACCCTGATGGTCCAGGAGGGCCTGGCCGACGGCATGGTCTCCGGCTCGGTGCACTCCACCGCCGCGACCATCCGCCCGGCCTTCGAGATCATCAAGACCAAGCCCGAGGCGTCCATCGTCTCCTCGGTCTTCTTCATGTGCCTGGCCGACCGGGTCCTCGTCTACGGTGACTGCGCCGTCAACCCGGACCCGAACGCCGAGCAACTCGCGGACATCGCCGTCCAGTCGGCCGCCACCGCGGCAGCCTTCGGCGTCGAGCCGCGGATCGCGATGCTCTCGTACTCGACCGGCACCTCGGGCAGCGGCGCCGACGTGGACAAGGTCCGCAAGGCCACCGAGATCGTCCGGGAGCAGCGCCCCGACCTGGCCGTCGAGGGCCCGATCCAGTACGACGCGGCCGTGGAGCCCTCGGTGGCCGCGACCAAGCTGCCCGGGTCCGAGGTGGCCGGCCGCGCCAGCGTGCTGATCTTCCCCGATCTCAACACCGGCAACAACACGTACAAGGCCGTGCAGCGCTCGGCGGGCGCGGTGGCGGTCGGCCCGGTCCTCCAGGGCCTGCGCAAGCCGGTCAACGACCTCTCCCGCGGCGCGCTGGTGCAGGACATCGTCACCACCGTGGCCATCACCGCGATCCAGGCGCAGGGCACGCCGGCGCCCCCCGCCTGACCGGACCGGCACCGACCTCCCACCGAACCACGACTGCGACAAGGAAAGACCCCCACCGTGACCGTCACCGCATCGCGCGTACTCGTCCTCAACTCCGGCTCATCGTCGGTCAAGTACCAGCTCCTCGACATGGCGGACCGCTCCCGGCTGGCGGTGGGCCTGGTGGAGCGCATCGGCGAGGACGCCTCCCGGCTGGTGCACGAGCCGCTGACCGGCCCGGGTGCCGAGGGCGGCAAGCGGGAGACGGTCGGCCGGATCGCCGACCACGAGGCGGCGCTCCAGGCCGTCGCCGCGGAGCTGGCCGCCGACGGGATGGGCCTGGACTCCCCCGAACTGGCCGCGGTGGGGCACCGGGTGGTGCACGGCGGGACGCGGTTCACGCAGCCGACCGTCATCGACGACGAGGTGCTGGCGGAGATCCGCAGCCTGATCCCCCTGGCCCCGCTGCACAACCCGGCGAACGTGACCGGCATCGAGGTGGCGCGCGCGCTGCGCGGGGACCTCCCGCAGGTGGCCGTCTTCGACACGGCCTTCCACTCGACGATGCCGGAGTACGTGGCGCGGTACGCGATCGACGCCGCGACGGCCGACAAGTACGCCATCCGGCGGTACGGCTTCCACGGCACCTCGCACGCCTACGTCTCCCGGGCGACGGCCGCGCTGCTGGGCCGGCCGGTGGCGGACGTGAACGTGATCGTGCTGCACCTGGGCAACGGCGCCTCGGCCTCGGCCGTGCGCGGCGGGGTGTGCGTGGAGACGTCCATGGGCCTGACCCCGCTGGAGGGTCTGGTCATGGGCACCCGTTCGGGCGATCTCGATCCGGCGGTCATCTTCCACCTGGCGCGGGTGGGCGGCCTCTCGGTGGATGAGATCGATTCGCTCCTGAACAAGAAGAGCGGTCTGCTGGGCATGTGCGGCGACAACGACATGCGCGAGGTGCTGCGGCGGGCGGGCGAGGGCGACGAGGCGGCGAGCACCGCCTTCGCGGCGTACGTCCACCGCCTGAAGAAGTACATCGGCGCCTACTCGGCGGTGCTCGGGCGGGTGGACGCGGTGGCGTTCACGGCCGGGGTCGGCGAGAACGCCCCCCAGGTCCGGGAGGCTGCGGTGGACGGCCTGGCCGAGCTGGGCCTGGCGCTGGACCCGGAGGCCAACGCGGTGCGCTCCCCGCAGGCGCGGCTGGTCTCGGCGGACCATGCCCGGGTGGCCGTGGCCGTGGTCCCGACGGATGAAGAACTGGAGATCGCCACCCAGGCGTATGCGCTCGTTACTCAGTAGTCACTTGGACTTTCCACCAGACGGAATATTCCGCTACGAAACAAACCGATAGGATCCGCTCCATGCGCCGTTCCAAAATCGTCTGCACGCTGGGCCCCGCCGTCGACTCGTATGAGCAGCTGAAAGCGCTCATCGAGGCAGGTATGAACGTGGCCCGATTCAACTTCAGCCACGGATCCCAGGCAGAACACCAGGAGCGGTACGACCGCGTCCGGAAGGTCTCCGAGGACACCGGGCGTGCCGTCGGCGTCCTCGCCGACCTCCAGGGCCCGAAGATCCGTCTGGAGACCTTCGCCGAGGGTCCCGTCGAGCTGGTGCGCGGTGACGAGTTCACCATCACCACCGAGGACGTCCCGGGCGACAAGTCCATCTGCGGTACCACCTACAAGGGCCTGCCGGGTGACGTCGCCAAGGGCGACCAGATCCTGATCAACGACGGCAACGTCGAGCTCCGGGTGACGGAGGTCGAGGGCCCGCGGGTCAGGACCATCGTCATCGAGGGCGGTGTCATCTCGGACCACAAGGGCATCAACCTGCCGGGTGCCGCCGTGAACGTCCCCGCCCTGTCGGAGAAGGACGTCGACGACCTCCGCTTCGCCCTGCGGATGGGCTGCGACATGGTCGCCCTCTCCTTCGTCCGCGACGCGAGCGACGTCAAGGACGTCCACAAGGTCATGGACGAGGAGGGCCGCCGGGTCCCCGTCATCGCCAAGGTGGAGAAGCCGCAGGCCGTCGAGAACATGGCGGCCGTGGTCGACGCGTTCGACGCGGTCATGGTGGCCCGTGGCGACCTGGCCGTCGAGTACCCGCTCGAGAAGGTCCCGATGGTCCAGAAGCGGCTCATCGAGATGTGCCGCCGCAACGCCAAGCCGGTGATCGTCGCGACCCAGATGATGGAGTCGATGATCACCAACTCCCGCCCGACCCGCGCGGAGGCGTCCGACGTCGCCAACGCCATCCTCGACGGGGCCGACGCGGTCATGCTGTCCGCCGAGTCCTCGGTGGGCGCCTACCCCATCGAGACCGTCAAGACGATGTCGAAGATCGTCACGGCCGCCGAGGAGGAGCTCCTCTCCAAGGGCCTCCAGCCGCTGGTCCCGGGCAAGAAGCCCCGTACCCAGGGCGGCTCCGTCGCCCGCGCGGCCTGCGAGATCGCGGAGTTCCTCGACGGCAAGGCGCTCATCGCCTTCACCCAGTCCGGTGACACGGCCCGCCGGCTGTCGCGCTACCGCGCCACGCAGCCGATCCTGGCCTTCACCACCGACGTGAACACCCGCAACCAGCTCGCGCTGAGCTGGGGCGTCGAGTCGTACGTGGTCCCGCACGTGGACAACACCGACGCGATGGTCGACCTGGTGGACGGCGAGCTGCTCAAGCTCGGCCGCTACAACGAGGGCGACACCGTGGTCATCACCGCCGGCTCGCCCCCCGGCGTCCCGGGCACCACCAACATGGTCCGGGTCCACCACCTGGGCGGCGCCGCCCGCGACTGACTCCCCCAGCTACCGCTGGGAGGTGCCCCCAGGCACCGCCTGAACTCTGCCGCACAGAGGCCGAGGGCGGCGCCCCCGATGTCCCGGGGGTGCCGCCCTCGGCGCGTTCCGGCTACTTCCCAGTAGATATATGGCTGAATACAGCGCCTAATGGCCGAAATTCAGCTACCGACGGTAACCGGATCATGAAACTCTCGAAACGCCCTGGGGAGGGCAAACGGGGGCTGTGCACTGACCGTGCACGAGGGGGAAACACCAACACCTGCACCACCGCGTCGCTGTATCGCGGCGCGGTAGCCATTTCGAGCCTTCCTTCGGGCTGACCACAACGCCCTGAAGACAGGCAAGTACGTGCAACGAACCACCCTCCCACCCTCTTGCGAGGCAGGCGGCGCGCCACGCGCGACGCCCTGCGGCGCGGACTGGCAGGCACCGCCCTGCTCACCGCGTCCGCCGTCCTCGTCGGCCTGATCCAGGCCGCCCCCGCCGGCGCGGTCGAGGTACCGCCGGACACCGAGCCGCCGTACCGCCCTATCAGCCTGGGCGAGCAGGCCCGTCTCGACCGCTGCGCGGGGGGCTTCGCCCTGCACATCGGCGGCCCCGAGATGAAGAAGACGGCGGCCAAAGCCCTCACGGGTCCGGCCGCCGAGCTCGCCAAGGCCACCGACCTCGCCACCGGCATGGACCCGCTCCACCAGGCGCGGGTCAAGGACCGCGACTCTTACGAGGGCTCACCGGTCGCGTCCGCGGAGCGCCGGGAGCGCTGGGAGGCGTCCAACTACCCGTACTGGAAGTCCGGCACCGGCGCGGGCATCCCGCAGTACGCCCCGCAGTTCGATAAGGACGTCGTCGCTTTCACCCTCGGGCCCCAACGCGACCTCTACAACCAGCTGGGCTCCGACGGCCATGCCGTGCCGTCCACCGCGGCTCTGGACAAGGCGAAGGCGCTGGCCGCTGAGCTCAAGGGCCAGGACCTCAACAACGACTTCGTCACCGACGGGATGCTTCGGGACGCGCCGAACAGCAACTACCGCTCGCCCAGCGCGAGCGACATAGCCCGCTACCTGCGGCTCGGCGGCTACATGAAGCAGACGCCCGCCGAGGACTCGGTCGAGTTTCGCCTCGAAGTCGAAGCGCTGAAGGTCGCCTGGGGTTCCTGCGACAGCCGTAACCCGGGCGACTACTACCGCGTCATGTCCCCCATCGTCGTGACCGCCCACCTAGAGTGGGAGCAGGAGTACGCGGCCCAGGCCAAGCCGCGCGCCGACATCGTCGACGCCGAGGTTGCCGCGGCAGCCGAGGTACGCAAGTCCTCCGAGGCCATGATCGAGGCCCTCGGCCAGGCATGGCTCGCCGACCAGATCCTGACCTGGCAGAAGTACTGGGCGGGCCAGCCCGCCAACGCGTCGGGCCGACCCGCGGCCGCCATATTCACCAAGGCCAACCAGGACCTCGCCGCCGCGCGAACCAAGGCGGCCGACCAAGCGAAGATCGCCGCCACCGCCTCGGCCGCGGCAAAGACGGCCGCGGACAAGGCCGGGGCCGCACAAAGCATCGCGTGGAACATCGCCGACGGGGCGAAGACCCCACGCGGGCGCGGCCTGCTCTTCGCACAGCAGTCCGTCCAGGTCGCCAAGGCCTCGGCCGCCGCGGCCGAAGCGGCGGCGAAGGCCACGCTGACCGCGTCGAACGCCGCCAAGGCGACCGTCGCGGACAGTAAGACGCTCTACGCTCTCGCACAGACCCAGTCGCACGCCCTGAGCACCGAGTTCCGTCGTGTGGCCGCACAGGAGGCCGCTGCCCAGACCAAGGCTGCCGCTGCTTCGGCGGCCGCCCAGGCCAAGGAAGCCGCAGAGAACGCCACCAAGGCCCAGGCCGCTCAGGCCACCGCCGAGAAGGCGCAGGAAACGGCGCGCCTCGCGGCGCAGACCGCGAAGAACCAGCGGGTCAAGGCTGAGAAGGAGAAGGCCACTGCGGCCGCGGCGCGGCAGCAGGCCGCCACCGAGCGGGGCAAGGCCCAGGCGGCCGAGCAGCGCGCGCTGGCTGAGAAGGAGACGGCTGCCCGGGCGCGCACGACCGCCGAAGGCGAGGCGACCGCCGCCGGCTCGAAACGGGCTGAGGCGGAACTCGCCGAGCACCGCGCATACTTGGCCCGTTTCGCGGCAGAGAAGGCCGAGCGGGACAAGGAAGCCAAGGCCTCCCGTGCCGCGGCGCTCGAAGCCGCGGCCGACGCGCGGTGGGAACCTCGGCCGCGGGAGAAGCGCGGCAGGCGGCGACCGACGCCCGCGCCGCCGCGAATACCGCAGCCAGCGCGGCGTCCAGAGCGCGTACGGACGCCGACACCGCGAGTACCGCGGCCGTCAGTGCCCGCGCCGCTGCCACGAGAGCCGAGGGAGCAGCGCAGCGTGCCAAGGCGGACGCGGACACGGCGTGGGCCGCGTGGTGGGATAGTTACTCCGCCGCGCAGACTGCCCACGCTGCCGCGGCAGACGCCATCGACGCCTCCGACGCCGCCTCAGCAAACGCCACCAAGGCCGATACGGAGGCCAAGAAGGCGCAGGCCACCTCGGCGCAGGCGAGCAAGGAAGCCGCAGCCGCCCGTACCGAGGCCGTTAAGACGGCCGCTTGGTCAGCAGTCACCGCCGGGTACGCGTACGCCACCAGCCAGGCAGCCTCTGCGGCCCGTGATTCCGCAGCCCGGGCCATTGCGCCGGCCAACACGGCGATCGCGATGGGTACCCCCTACCGGGAAACCGACTCGGCGGCGGCCTTCGCCGTCCTGGTCGGCCAGGCGTCCAAGACCCACGCCGAGCAGCAGGCTGCCGCCGCCACAGCTAAAGCGAACGAGGCGGACAAGGCCGCGGCCGCCGCGAAGTCGCTAGCAGACAAGGCCGCCGGTGACGAGAAGCTCGCAGCCCAGGCGGCGGCCGCGGCGGCCGCCGACACTGCTGCGGCGCTGAAGTCCGTCGCGGCGGCTCGCGCGTCGGCCGCTGATGCGGCCAAGGCCGCTGAAGCCACCAAGAAGGCGGACGAGAAGACAAAGGCATACAGCGCCCAGGCTGGCCAGGACACGGTCCTGGCCAGCAGCGCGGCACGGGACGCCGCCAGTGAGGCGGCAGGAGCCAACAACGAGGCGACCGAAGGCGAAAAGAGCGCCGTCAGCGCCCGTTCCGCCGCCGACTCCGCCTCTCGGGACGCCACTGCGGCCAACACGGCTGCGGTCCGGTCGGAGACCGATGCCACCGCAGCCGAAAAGGCGGCGGCCAATGCCGAGCAGTCAGCCAAGGACGCCAATGCTGCGGCCACGCGGGCTGAAGCGGAAGCAGCCGCGCGCGTCGAAGCCGAGCGGGCGCAGTGGATCTCGAACAGCCCTGCCGTCAACGCTGGCCCTGCTCTGTCCGCCAGCGATGAAGAACTACTCCTCAAGGAATGCGGGCAGAGCTGCGTCGACGAATGGCGTGCTGCCATGGCGATCGCCAGCCAGGACGTCATCGACTGGGTCAAGGCCAACGGCGCTGACATCCTTCTCGAGGTCATCGGCGTCAATGACCTGAAGAGATGCCTCACCAAGGGCGATGTCGAGGGATGCCTCTGGACGCTCGTCAACGTGGCGTCCATTGTCCTCGTCGTCGGCAAGCTCCCTGCCGTCTCCAAGGCCATCGCGCGGGTCGTGGCGGGCGTCACAAAATTCTTCGAGGAATCCGCCAAAGGCAAGCGGGTGCTCGAGCGCTACCGCAACCTGATCGAGAAGCTGAAGAAGAACCCAGAGCATAAGCCCGGGTGCCCCACAGTTCCCGGGCCGACAGCGGTATCGGCCTACAAGGCATCGGCCTCGCCGCAGCGTGCGCTCAGCAACCTCGACCCGAAGGAGTGCAACCTCCCCAAGGGCGTCCACATGCCCGAACTCGACGAGCGGGCGATCGACGAGATCAGGAAGTACCACGTTCCCGGGGGAACTGGAGTGGATGCATCAAAGGGTCTTTTCAAGCCTGAGATAACAGATGCGCAACTGCAGGAAATATTTGAAGTAGGAATGAAGGACGCCGCAGAATTCACGCAGAACGCTAGAGGCTACTACGAGAAGACGTTCTCGCGCACAGGTGTGGGTTTCACATCCGCAGGCAATGGCGCAATGCCTGCGCAGCGGGTCACACTGGTAATCAATGGGTGGGGGGATGTCGTTACAATGTTTCCCCACTAGGGTTCAAGAGGAGAGCGACATGGGGCTGGGGATCTACGTCAAAGACCTGAGGCGGGACGAAATCGGATTCCTCATCGATGATCCCGAAGACTCTTTTCGCCGCATGTGCGAGGCGGCTCCCCGGGAGAGTCTGCGTGCAGGCGTATCCAGATACGGGGACACCCTGTTCAACAGTCTGCAGCTTCGTCGTCTCATTGAAGAGCTGGAGGCACTCCCCCCCAACGAGGTGACCCCTGTCGTACAAGCCATCCTGGACAGTGCTCAACTGGCCATCCGACGTAGCGGATACCTCCTCTTCATCGGCGACTGATCACCGGCCGCACTCATGACAGCGAAGCTCCCGGCAGCATCTGCGCTGCCGGGAGCTTCGCGCGTACGGACCACCAGCCGATGGACCGGGGCATCCGGCGCCCGTCATGCAGGACGTGCTCGAAGGGGCTCGGCCGACCATACGCTCAGCGGGTACCTGAAGTTCGCCCGAGGCGGACGCCAAAAGGCGGCGCCACCCCATCAGGGGGCGCCGCCTTGGCGTTTTGCGGCTACTCCGGCGGGCCGATGTAGTTCTTGAGGCCTGGGACCGTGAGGGTGCCGCCGAACTGGCCGGCCTGGATGACCTTGACGTCCGTGAAGAACGCGAAGGGGACGTTCAGCGGCGGCGGGCTGTTGGGGGTGAACTCGATCGGGATCAGGCCGAAGAGGTTGCCCTTGAGGCTCTCGGTGTACATCGTCACCGTGCCGCCGCGGATCTTGGAGGTGGAGCCGGGGCGGGACTTCAGGTGGGCGACGTTCCCCTCCTTGCCGACCGTCTGGTAGAGGTCCTTGATGTCCAGCGAGTCCGCCGTGAACTTCAGGACCTTCTTGGTCTTGCCGCCCGCCGTCTTCACCTCGACGATGCCGTGGTAGTCCAGGCCGTAGAGGGTCAGCAGGGAGCTGTCGAGGTACCACGGCTCGTCCGGCAGGAGCGGGACGCCCTGCTCCAGCTTGGCGTCGGCCAGGGCCTGGGCGTCGTAGGTCGGGCAGGGGAAGGGTTCCTTCCCGTCCGCGTCCTTCGTCGCCTCCGGCGTGGCCTTGTCCTCGCCCGTCTCGTCCTTCGGGGTCTTCGCGGTGCCCTTGACCTCGTCGGACAGGTCCTCGACCTCGGCTCCGGCCTTCTTCGCCGCGTCCCGGATGGCGTCCGCCGCCGGGTCCGGGGCCGGGGCAGCGGGCTTCGGAGCGGTCGTCGTGGGCGGCGCGGGCGTCGGGGTCGCCGTCGGCTGCGCGTCCTTGCCGGGGGTGAGGAGGTTCGTGAGCGCGTCGCCGACCCCCAGCGGGTCGAGCGGGTTCGTGGTCTTGGTCGGCGACGGTGACGGCGCGGTGGCCTGGGCCGTGGCCTTCGTGTCCGCCGCGGGCTTGGTCGCCGTCGGGGACGGGGACGGGGAGGTGCTCGGCTTCGGCTTCGCGGAAGCGGACGGCGAGGGGCTCGCGCCGGGCGACGCGCTCGCGCTAGCGCTCGGCGACGGCTTCGTCGAGGCCGTCGGGGACGGCGACTGCGTCGGCTCGTCGGACCGCGTCACGCACGGCCCGGGGGCGAACGGGATGTCCTTCTCGTCGGCCACGGCCAGCTTCGGCGCCATGCCCATTCCGACGAACACGGCCGTCGGCATGGCCGCCAGTGCCATCGTCTTGCCGACGGGTATCTGGAGCTTGTTCAGCAGCGACTTCCTGGGCGCCGCGTGCCGCGGACCCTTGTTCTCACGGGACTGCGCGCCTGGGGCCACGCCCCGCTGCGTCTCGTCACCCCGCACTGTTCCTCCCGCCATCGGCGTGGGCAGTCGTCTCGCTCGCGTATGCCGGCGTTTCCGTGTCGCGCTGTCCCGGGACGCCGTGGGGGCCCGCCATCGTCTCCGCCTTCCCCAGGTCGACCGCGGCCGACCGGCCGTCCGCCGGAGCCTCGTCCGCCGGCTGTCCCGGTACCCAGGCGAGCGCGAGGGCGCCGCCGAGGATCGCGGGGACGAAGCCGAGCCCGAAGCCGCCGAGGTTGGACACCGGCAGCGACACCAGGGCCAGCAGGATCGAGGCGACGCCGGCGAACACCCGGATCGCCTGCTGGAACCAGAGGGCGAGCCCCAGCGTGATCAGCAGGATCCCGATGATCAGTGCACCCGCGCCGCCGGTGGTGGCCATCGCGAGGCTGAGGTTGCCGAGCCGGAGGTCCGCGTACGGGAAGTACGCGATCGGGAAGCCGCTGAAGAGGGTGAACAGCCCGGCCCAGAAGGGACGGCGGCCGCGCCAGGCGTAGAAGCGGTACCACACCATGGTCAGCCAGGCGTCGTCTTCGGCGCGAACGTAAACCGGGGCCTGGGGGTTCATGGACAACAGCTCCCTGGAAACGGTGGTACGGAAGATCTCTGGAGCCCGGACGGGCGGGCGGCGACCGGGAATCTCGCCGCCGACCGCCCTCCGGTCACTCGCCTGGACGGATTACTTCTCGTCCTGGTAGCACGGCTGGTCGCCGCCGAGCAGGCGCAGCTTCAGGTCGGGCAGCTTGAAGGTGCCCGCCGTGGTCGCCCACGCCTTCTGGCGCACGTTCGACAGGATCGCCTTGTCGGCGCGCTGCGAGAACGCGTACGGGCTGGCGACCGTGCCGGCCTGCGGCTTGGTCTTGTGGCTCGCGTCGCCGACTGCGACACCGATGTCCAGGTTCTTGAACTCGGCGTCGGTGTCGAGCTCCGCAACATCCAGGTAGATGTTGTCGGCGACGGCCGGCTTGCCCTTGTGGCCCGTCCGCAGCTGCAGCGTGATGTTGCCCAGCGGCGTCGGGGTCACCAGTGACTGGCACATGTTGGTGATCTCGGCGTGGCTGAACCCGGAAATGGTGACCGGGTGATGCTGCGCGTTGCCCTTGAGGTCATGACCCTCGGCAATGCCGCCGTACTGGATGAGATTGTCACCGTCGAGCTTGTCGGCCGAGACCTTGAAGTCCTGGCCGGAGACGCTGAAGGACGCCGCGAGGGCACCCTGCGCCAGACCCACACCGACCGCGGCCGTGGCCGCGATGCTCGGGACCATGACGAGCGCGAAGCGCTTCCATCTGGTCCCGCCACGAACCTGAGAACTCATTTTGTTCCTCCTTCTCGGACGTACATCTCCGGTCCGGGCCGTGCCCGTCCTGGGATGGGAGAAGTGCTACGTCCTCGGGAAGGAGCGCAGGCGGCCGGGCCGCGGCTGTGCCACGTCCGAAACACCGGCGATCACCCCCGAGCGACAACCACTGGGCCACGCGTTCGCGCAACCTGGAGGACAGGCCCCACCGTGTGGCGGAGACCCCCCTGTCCACACCCGGTGCCACTGCCACCGGGCGGCTCGGTGGGGACCCTCCACCGCGGCTCCGGATGAGCGGCGCTGCGGGAAGGACCGAGCGTGGCCGATCGTGGTCCATTCCCGGCCGGGGCACAAGGGGGTTCGTTACTGGCGGGTAACGGCCTGATAACCTGCACACGACCCGCCACCATCGGGCAGCAACACAGGGTGTAACCGAGGGCCACGACAGATCGGTGGAAGAGTGAACACACCGGACAGTTCACGGGGTTCGATTTACTGCGAGTAACAGCGGCCGCGATTGCCAAGTTTTGGCAAAGCGCGGCCGCTGTTTATCTATGTGTCAACAAAGCCGGTGGCTCACCGGCCGCCGGAGCGCCTCTGGACGCCGCCTCTAGAACAGCACCCGTGCGAGCGCCGTCCGCGCCGCCGCCACCCGCGGATCGTCGGCTCCGATCACCTCGAACAGCTCCAGCAGGCGCACCCGTACGGCGTCCCGGTCCTCACCGAACGTCACGCGCACGGTGTCCACCAGGCGCCCGAAGGCGTCCTCCACATGACCGCCGGCCAGATCCAGATCCGCCGCGGCCATCTGCGCCGCCGGGTCGCGCGGCTTCTCGGCGGCCGTGGCGCGCACCGCCTGCGGGTCCATGTGCTGGACCCGGGTGAGCAGCTCGGCCTGGGCCAGACCCAGCTTGGCCTCGGTGTTGCCCGGGTCGTCGGCCAGTACGTTCTTGTAGGCCTGCACCGCACCGCCCAGGTCACCGGCATCGAGCGCGACGACGGCCGCCTCGAGCAGGGCGTCGTACGGGCCGGCCGGGACCTCGGCCGGAGCCGCCGGGGCCGCCCCTTCGGCGCTCGGGTCCACCTCGATGCCGAGGATCCCGAAGCGCTCCTCGGCGACCTGGACCAGCTGGGCGAGGGTCTCGCGGATCTGCTGCTCGGGGGCCACGCCCTGGAACAGCGGCAGCACCTGGCCGGCGACCACGGCGAAGACGGCCGGGATCCCCTGGATGCCGAACTGCTGCATCAGCATCTGGTTGGCGTCGACGTCGACCTTGGCGAGCACGAGGCGGCCGTTGGCCTCGATGGTCAGTCGCTCCAGGAGCGGGCTGAGCTGCTTGCACGGCTGGCACCACTCGGCCCAGAAGTCCAGGACGACCGGGACCTCGGCGGAGAGCTGGAGCACATCGCGTTCAAAGCCGGCCTCGTCTACGTCGATGACGAGGGCGGAGGGCGGCACGGCGCCGGCGGCCGGACCGGCCCCGCCGCCCTGGGCCGCCTGCCGTGCCGCTTCGGCGCGGGCCTGCTCGGCCTTGGCCTTGGCCTCACCGGCCGCCTTCACCGCGGCGAGGTCGACGACGCCGCTCATGGACATGTTTCTGGGCTGCATGCGTACATCCTCCCCCGTGTGCGCGCGCCGATGAAAAAGATCGCGTGAATTGCCGTCGTCCTACGGCCGTTCCGCGGTGCGGCGCCGGGTCCCCACCTGACGCCTGTAGCCCTTCGCGTGGTTGTCGCTCTTACGCTACGAGTCGTAGCGTAACTCCTCCCGGCCCTCCGGCGCCCGTGATCTGAACCACAGCGTTGCGGAATCCGGCCAACTGGCTACCGGCGGGTATGGTCTCGGCCATGCGCAACCCCAGT
This sequence comes from Streptomyces sp. ISL-94, assembly GCF_018614075.1. GTDB lineage: Bacteria > Actinomycetota > Actinomycetes > Streptomycetales > Streptomycetaceae > Streptomyces. Next base: position 149,970 of record NZ_JAGGOZ010000010.1, read on the forward strand.
CCCGGCTCCAGCCCCGCCCGCACCGGACGCCCCCGCAGCGCCGCCGCGGACGCCGCCATCCTCGCCGCGACGCGGGACGCGCTGGTGGAGCTGGGCTGGTCGAAGCTGACGATGGGCGACGTCTCGGCCCGGGCAGGGGTGGCCAAAACCACCCTCTACCGGCGCTGGGCCGGCAAGAACGAGCTGGTCGTGGACGCGGTCGCGGAACTCTTCGACTCCCTCGAACTCCCGGACCGGGGCTCCCTCGAAGCCGATGTCGAATATGTGGTCCTGCAGTTCGCGGAGCTGCTGCGGCGCCCGGAGGCCCGTACGGCCCTGATGGCCGTGGTCGCCGAGTCCACCCGGGACGAGGCCCTGCGCGACCGCATCCGGTCGGCCATCGTGGACCGGCAGAAACGTCTCGTCGTACTGGGTCGCGAACGGGCCCAGGCCCGCGGGGAACTCCCGTACGAAAAGGACGAGGCGCTGGCGGGCCGCACCACCGACCTCATCTTCGACGTCATCGCGGGCACGGTGGTGCACCGCGCCCTGGTCAGCTCCGAGCCGGTGGACGAACTCTGGGTCGCCACCTTCACGGCCCTCCTGATGCACGGCCTCCGGGGCCCGGCCCCGGCCTGAACGCGGTCCGCCCGCCCCTGCGTTCACGCCCGTACGGTACGGACACAGGAAGGCCGGTCGCGCCCACCCTGCGGTGGGCACGGCCGGCCGTTGCGGAAGCGCCGTCAGAAGCCCGGCGGCTCGGTGTAGGTGCCCCACTCGTCGCGCAGGACGTTGCAGATCTCGCCGAGGGTGGCCTCGGCCCGTACCGCGTCGAGCATGGCCGGGATCATGTTCGAGCCGTCCCGGGCGGCATCGAGCATCGCGGCCAGCGACTCCGACACCTTCGCGTCGTCGCGCCGGGCCTTGCGCTCGGCCAGCTCCCGTACCTGTACGCGCTCGACCTCGTGGCTGACCCGCAGGATTTCCAGGTCCCCGGTGACCGAGCCGTGGTGGACGTTGACGCCGACGACCCGCTTGTCGCCCTTCTCCAGCGACCGCTGGTACTGGAAGGCCGATTCGGCGATCTCCCCGGTGAACCAGCCGTCCTCGATGCCGCGCAGGATGCCCGAGGTGATCGGCCCGATCGGGTGCTGCCCGTTCGGGTGGGCGCGCAGGCCGCGCTCCTTGATCTGGTCGAAGATCTTCTCGGCGTCCGCCTCGATGCGGTCGGTGAGCTGCTCGACGTACCAGGAACCGCCCAGCGGGTCGGCCACGTTGGCGACGCCGGTCTCCTCCATCAGCACCTGCTGGGTGCGCAGGGCGATCTCGGCGGCCTGCTCGCTCGGCAGCGCGAGGGTCTCGTCGAGGGCATTGGTGTGCAGGGAGTTCGTGCCGCCGAGGACGGCCGCGAGGGCCTCCACGGCGGTGCGGACGACGTTGTTGTACGGCTGCTGCGCGGTGAGCGAGACACCGGCGGTCTGGGTGTGGAAGCGCAGCCACATGGACTTGTCGCTCTTGGCGCCGTAGACCTCCTTCATCCAGCGGGCCCAGATGCGGCGGGCGGCGCGGAACTTGGCGATCTCCTCGAAGAAGTCGAGGTGCGCGTCGAAGAAGAAGGAGAGCCCGGGCGCGAAGTGGTCCACGTCCATGCCGCGCGAGAGACCCAGCTCCACGTAGCCGAAACCGTCCGCCAGGGTGTAGGCGAGCTCCTGCGCGGCCGTCGCCCCGGCTTCGCGGATGTGGTAGCCGGACACGGAGAGCGGCTTGTAGGCGGGGATGCCCTTGGCGCAGTACTCCATGAGGTCGCCGATGAGGCGCAGGTGCGGCTCGGGCTCGAAGAGCCACTCCTTCTGGGCGATGTACTCCTTGAAGATGTCGGTCTGGAGCGTGCCGTTGAGCAGGGCGGGGTCCACGCCCTGCCGCTCGGCGGCGACCAGGTACATGCAGAAGGCGGGTACGGCGGGGCCCGAGATGGTCATCGAGGTGGTCACGTCGCCGAGCGGGATGTCCTTGAACAGGACCTCCATGTCGGCGGCGGAGTCTATGGCGACCCCGCAGTGCCCGACCTCGCCGAGGGCGCGGGGGTCGTCGGAGTCCCGCCCCATGAGGGTCGGCATGTCGAAGGCCACGGAGAGCCCGCCGCCGCCGGCGGCCAGGATCATCTTGTAGCGCTCGTTGGTCTGCTCGGCGTTCCCGAACCCGGCGAACTGCCGGATGGTCCAGGTCCGCCCTCGGTACCCGGTGGCGTGCAGGCCCCGTGTGTAGGGGTACTCCCCCGGCCACCCGATGCGTTCGAAACCCTCGTACGCGTCGCCCGGCCGGGGCCCGTAGACCGGATCGACGGCATCGCCGGAGAGCGTGGTGAAGTCTGCCTCGCGCTTGCGGGCCTTGTCATAACGGGCCTGCCAGCGGCGGCGGCCCTCCTCGATGGCGTCAGCGTCCATACCCATGAATTTACTAGGACGTCCTAGTAAATGTCGATGGGCAACCCCGGGGGAGATGCCCCCGGGGGAGTTTCGCCCTACTGGCGCACTAGGCCTTCGCGGTCGCGAGACCGTCCGTGACCAGCGGCTCGACCTCGGCGCGGACCTTGCGCTCGACGAAGAACGCGGCCAGCGGGATGGTGCCGCTGATCATGACCCAGAGCATCTTGCCGAAGGACCACCTGGCCTTGGAGCTCAGGTCGAAGGCGAAGACCAGGTAGATCATGAAGAGCACACCGTGGGCCTGGGACACCACGAAGGTCAGATCGGCGCCCTTGTCGAAGCCGTACTTGAAGATCATGCAGGTGCACAGCACCAGCAGCATCACGGCGGTCGCGAAAGCCATCACCCGGTAGCGGGTCAGCACACTGCGTTTCATGGCGTCGAGCCTAACCGTCCGCTTTGCGCGATCTTGACCGGGGCCGGGAAGGCGGGGCGGGTCCGGCTCCCTGGTGCTGTGGCCGGGAGGCTGCCGGGGGCGCGGCGTCCGGTGCGGTGCATCGCAAGGCGGAGGGCCGCGGCTCGTACTGGACGTACTTGCGCGGTCCGACAACGCGGCGAGGTGCCGTGCCTGGGGGCACCTCCGTGGGGGTCCCCCCGGACGGAGTCTGGGGGAGGTAGCCGGGGGAGCGTCGCGACCCGGTGAACCTTTCCGGTCACAGCACTAGGGATACGCGCGGCCCCGGCCGGGCCGC
>NZ_JAGGOZ010000109.1 GCF_018614075.1 Streptomyces sp. ISL-94
CCATCGGCGACGACCACACGGGTGGCGAGCGCCTCCCGGAGGGCATCGGCCCGGGTCTGGGTGTCAGCGGGCAGGTTCGGCAACGAGGCCATGGAGAGCTCCCTGGGATGCGACGGCTGTCGGCTTTGCACCCCTTCGGTGTCAAGGGTGCACGCGGTCAGGGTAACCGGCGGGGCCCGCCCCGGTGAGGTCGTCCCACGTGGCGGACTGCATTCTGTGCGCGGGGGTTTGCGCGGTGGTGCGCCGCTCCGCAACCTCCCAAGCATGCACAAGGTCGGCATCGACCGATAGTGTTCAGCATTGTCGAACTACGTCAGCAGGAGGCTGCGCGATGGCACGGAACATCCAGTCGCTCGAACGAGCCGCTGCGATGCTGCGGCTCCTGGCGGGCGGGGAGCGCCGGCTGGGACTGTCGGATGTGGCCTCGTCCCTGGGCCTGGCCAAGGGCACGGCGCACGGGATCCTGCGCACCTTGCAGGCCGAGGGCTTCGTGGAGCAGGACCCCGCCTCCGGCCGCTACCAGCTGGGCGCGGAGCTGCTGCGCCTGGGCAACAGCTACCTGGACGTGCACGAGCTGCGCGCCCGCGCCCTGGTCTGGACGGACGACCTGGCCCGGGCGAGCGGGGAGAGCGTGTACGTGGGGGTGCTGCACAAGAGCGGTGTGCTGATCATGCACCACGTGTTCCGGCCCGACGACAGCCGCCAAGTGCTGGAGGTGGGGGCCATGCAGCCGCTGCATTCGACGGCCCTGGGCAAGGTGCTGTCGGCGTACGACCCGGTCGCGCACACCCAGGCCGTGGAGGTGGAGCGGGAGGCGTTCACGCCCCGCACGGTCACGGACGGCGCGGGCTTCGAGGAGATCCTGGAACTGATCCGGGCGCGCGGCTGGGCCTCGGACGTGGAGGAGACCTGGGACGGCATCGCCTCGGTGGCCGCGCCCATCCACGACCGGCGCCGGATGCCCGTCGGCGCCGTGGCCGTCGCGGGGGCCGTGGAGCGGGTCTGCGGGGAGTCTAGGGAGCCGCGGGCGGCCCTGGTGGCCTCCGTACGGGATTGCGCACGGTCCGTTTCGCGCGATCTCGGCGCGGGCCGGTTCTGAGCTTGACCTGACGCCAACCAGTCCACCCAAAGGCCACTCTGTGCGCCATTGGGTGGATTTTGTCTTTTCCTGATCATCCAATGGCCGGATTTGGGCGTTCGCACCGCGTGGTAACGATCCGGTTCTTTGACCTGGCCAACCCTTGACGCGTTCTTCACTGAGGCGGAAAACTGCCGTTCATCGGTCGGCATTGTCGAACACCTACCGGCAATACGCGTTAGGGTGTGGCGAGGCCAAGGACCGGTGCAGCACTCACCGAGTGCGTGTGGACCACCGGAGGGACCCGGTGTCCACCCACCCCCTGGACGTAAGACAAAGGAGTCGCGGGTGTCCAGCTCCGACATCTTCATCGGCGAGACCATCGGTACCGCCCTGCTCACCCTGCTCGGCGGTGGCGTCTGCGCCGCAGTGACGCTCAAGAGCTCCAAGGCCAGGAACGCGGGCTGGCTCGCGATCACCTTCGGCTGGGGTTTCGCCGTCCTGATCGCCGCCTACGTGTCCGCCCCGCTCTCCGGTGCGCACCTCAACCCGGCGGTCACCGTCGGCCTCGCCATCAAGAACGGCGACTGGAGCGACGTTCCGGTCTACTTCGCCGGCCAGCTGCTCGGCGCCATGATCGGCGCGGTCCTGATGTGGGTCACGTACTACGGCCAGTTCCGCGTGCACCTGGCGGACCCGGAGCACATCCGCGACGCCAAGCTCGGCCCCGAGGACCCGCACCCGCACGACGTGGCGGGACCCGTGCTCGGCATCTTCTCGACCGGCCCCGAGATCCGCAACGTCGTCCAGAACCTGGCGACCGAGATCATCGGCACCGCCGTCCTGGTCCTGGCCATCCTGACCCAGGGCCTCCAGGACGACGGCAAGGGGCTCGGTGTCATAGGCGTCCTGATCACCTCCTTCGTGGTCGTCGGCATAGGCCTCTCGCTGGGCGGTCCGACCGGCTACGCCATCAACCCGGTGCGCGACCTCGGTCCGCGCATCGTGCACGCCCTGCTCCCGCTGCCCAACAAGGGCGGCTCCGATTGGGGATACTCCTGGATCCCGGTCGTCGGCCCGCTCGTCGGTGCCGCCGTCGCCGGTGGTCTGTACACCATCGCGTTCGCCTGATCAGCATCGGCACGATCGCAAGATCCGCACCGCCCTCCTGATTCCGCCTACTCACGAGACCTGCCAGGAGCAGCCACCATGACCAGCAGCACCGGCCCCTTCATCGCCGCGATCGACCAGGGCACCACCTCCTCCCGCTGCATCGTCTTCGACCGCGACGGCCGCATCGTCGCCGTCGACCAGAAGGAGCACGAGCAGATCTTCCCGAAGCCGGGCTGGGTCGAGCACGACGCCACCGAGATCTGGACCAACGTCCAGGAGGTCGTCGCCGGCGCCATCGCCAAGGCGGAGATCACATCCGCCGACGTCAAGGCCGTCGGCATCACCAACCAGCGCGAGACCACCCTCCTGTGGGACCGCCACACCGGCGAGCCGGTGCACAATGCGCTGGTCTGGCAGGACACCCGCACCGACGCCCTGTGCAAGGAGCTCGGCCGCAACGTCGGCCAGGACCGTTTCCGCCGCGAGACCGGCCTGCCGCTGGCGAGCTACTTCGCCGGCCCCAAGATCCGCTGGATGCTCGACAACGTCGAGGGCCTGCGCGAGCGCGCCGAGGCCGGCGACATCCTCTTCGGCACCATGGACTCGTGGGTCATCTGGAACCTCACCGGCGGCGCCCAGGGCGGCGTACACGTCACCGACGTCACCAACGCCTCGCGCACCATGCTGATGAACCTGCACACCCTGGCCTGGGACGAGAAGATCGCCGAGTCCATGGGCGTGCCGCTCAACGTCCTCCCGGAGATCAAGTCCTCCGCCGAGGTCTACGGCCACGTCAAGGACGGCGTCCTCGCCGGTGTCCCGGTCGCCTCGGCGCTGGGTGACCAGCAGGCCGCGCTGTTCGGCCAGACCTGCTTCGGCGAGGGCGAGGCGAAGTCCACGTACGGCACCGGAACGTTCATGCTGATGAACACCGGCGACAAGATCATCAACTCCTACAGCGGCCTGCTGACCACGGTCGGCTACCAGATCGGCGACCAGAAGCCGGTCTACGCGCTGGAGGGCTCCATCGCCGTCACCGGCTCACTCGTCCAGTGGATGCGCGACCAGATGGGCCTGATCAAGTCCGCGGCCGAGATCGAGACCCTGGCCTCCTCGGTCGAGGACAACGGCGGCGCCTACTTCGTGCCCGCCTTCTCCGGCCTGTTCGCCCCGTACTGGCGTTCCGACGCCCGCGGTGTGATCGCCGGCCTCACCCGGTACGTCACCAAGGCGCACATCGCCCGTGCCGTCCTGGAGGCCACCGCCTGGCAGACCCGTGAGATCACCGACGCCATGACCAAGGACTCGGGCGTCGAGCTCACGGCCCTCAAGGTCGACGGCGGCATGACCTCCAACAACCTGCTGATGCAGACGCTCTCGGACTTCCTGGACGCCCCCGTGGTGCGCCCGATGGTCGCCGAGACCACCTGCCTCGGCGCCGCCTACGCCGCCGGCCTGGCCGTCGGCTTCTGGCCTGACACCAACGCCCTGCGCGCCAACTGGCGCCGCGCGGCCGAGTGGACCCCGCGGATGCCTGCCGAGCAGCGCGACCGCGAGTACAAGAGCTGGCTCAAGGCCGTCGAGCGGTCCATGGGCTGGGTCGACGACGAAGACGCCAGCTGACCGCACTCAGCTGACGCTATCGACGAGGAGCCAAGAGAGATATGAGCAACCTGCAGAGCGTGACCGCACTGGGCACGCACCCGACCGCCGGTTCGAACGCGAGCCGCGCCGAGACCCGTGAGCAGCTGGCGAAGGCCACGTACGACCTGCTGGTCATCGGCGGTGGAATCCTGGGCACCTCCGTGGCCTGGCACGCCGCGCAGTCGGGTCTGCGGGTCGCCATGGTGGACGCCGGCGACTTCGCCGGCGCCACCTCCTCCGCCTCCTCCAAGCTCGTCCACGGCGGCCTGCGCTACCTGCAGACCGGCGCGGTCAAGCTGGTGGCCGAGAACCACCACGAGCGCCGGGTGCTGGCCAAGGACGTGGCCCCGCACCTGGTCAACCCGCTCACCTTCTACCTGCCGGTCTACAAGGGCGGACCGGTCGGTGCGGCCAAGCTGGGCGCGGGCGTCTTCGCCTACTCCGCCCTCTCGGCCTTCGGCGACGGCATGGGCAAGGTCATATCCCCGGCCCGTGCCGCCGCCGACAACCCGGGCCTGAAGACGGACAACCTCAAGGCCGTCGCGGTCTACTACGACCACCAGATGAACGACTCCCGCGTCGCCGTCATGACGGTCCGCGCGGCCGTCGAGTCGGGCGCGGTCGTCCTCAACCACGCCGAGGTCACCGGACTGCGCATGACGCGCGGCCGGGTCTCCGGCGCCGACCTCAAGGACCGTCTCGACGGCACCGAGTTCGGGGTGGACGCGCGCGTGGTGCTCAACGCCACCGGCCCGTGGGTGGACCACCTGCGGCGCATGGAGGACAAGCACGCGATGCCGTCGATCCGCCTCTCCAAGGGCGCGCACATCGTGATGAAGCGCAAGTCGCCGTGGAAGGCCGCCATGGCCACCCCGATCGACAAGTACCGCATCACCTTCGCCCTCCCCTGGGAGGACCAGCTGCTGCTCGGCACCACCGACGAGGTGTACGAGGGCGACCCGGCGGACGTGCGCGCCACCGAGGCCGACATCCAGCAGATCCTGGACGAGGCGGCCTTCTCGGTGAAGGACGCGGATCTCGACCGCTCGCTGATGACGTACGCCTTCGCGGGCCTGCGGGTGCTGCCCGGCGGCCCCGGCGGCGTGGAGAAGGCCAAGCGCGAGACGGTGGTCTCCGAGGGCGCGGGCGGCATGCTGTCGGTGGCCGGCGGCAAGTGGACCACGTACCGCCACATCGGCCGCGTGGTCATGGACAAGCTGGCCAAGCTCCCCGGGAGCCCGCTGACCGACGACATGGAGCCGGTGAAGTCCCTGGTGCGCCGGATCGCGCTGCCCGGTGTCGCCAACCCGAACGCGGTCGCGCACCGGCTGCTGGTGGACCGCGAGCCCGGCTCGCGGATGGACCCGCTGACCGCCCGCCACCTGGCCTCGCACTACGGCTCGCTCGCCTTCGACATCGCGCGCATCGCGAACGAGGACCCGGCGCTGGCCGAGCGCATCCACCCGGACGGTCCGGAGATCTGGGCGCAGGTCGCCTACGCCCGGGACAGCGAGTGGGCCGAGACGGTCGACGACGTGCTGCGCCGCCGTACGACGGTGACGGTCCGCGGTCTGGACGACGAGGCCGTACGGGCCCGCGTCGCGGAGATGCTGAGCCACAGGGGATAGCCGGGGCATAGCTCTCACGCAGGTGGGGAAGAGGGGCGGTCCCGAGGGGAACCGCCCCTCTGTCGTGGGCTGTGGCCGGTGCCTCATCAAGGCTTAGGCTGACCCACGTACGCAAGGGAACTTCGGAAGGAGACCTGGGTGATCGAGCTTGAGGGCGTGCCCGAGCTGATCGACCCGGTCATGGTGGCCGCGTTCGAGGGCTGGAACGACGCGGGTGACGCGGCCTCCGGTGCGGTCGCACACCTGGACCGGGAGTGGAAGGGCGAGGTGTTCGCGGCGCTCGACGCCGAGGACTACTACGACTTCCAGGTCAACCGGCCGACGGTGTGGCTGGACAACGGGGTACGGAAGATCATCTGGCCGACGACACGGCTGTCCGTGGTGCGGATCGGCGGCGCGAAGCCGCGCGACCTGGTGCTGGTGCGCGGGATCGAACCGTCCATGCGGTGGCGGTCGTTCTGCAACGAGATCCTCGGCTTCGCGCACGAACTGGGCGTGGAGATGGTGGTCATTCTGGGGGCGCTGCTCGGGGACACCCCGCACACGCGGCCGGTGCCGGTGAGCGGGGTCACCTCGGACGCGGACCTGGCGCGGACGATGGACCTGGAGGAGACCAAGTACGAGGGCCCGACGGGGATCGTGGGCATCCTCCAGGAGGCCTGTACGCACGCGGGTGTCCCGGCGGTGTCGCTGTGGGCGGCGGTGCCGCACTACGTGTCGCAGCCGCCGAACCCGAAGGCGACGCTGGCGCTGCTGAACCGGCTGGAGGATCTGATCGACATCCGGATCCCGCTGGGCGAACTCCCGGAGGACGCGCGGGCGTGGCAGCTGGGCGTGGACCAACTCGCCGCCGAGGACAGCGAGGTGGCGGAGTACGTCCAGACGCTGGAGGAGGCGCGGGACACGGCCGACCTGCCGGAGGCGTCGGGGGACGCCATCGCGAGGGAGTTCGAGCGGTACCTGCGCCGGCGGGATCCGGCGGCGGGGCCGGCCGCGGAGCCGGGTGATCCGTCGTACCTGCGGGACACCTCGAGCGGTCTGACGCGGCCGCCGAAGCGCAAGGACTCCACGGCGGAGGAGCCTCCGCCCGCTGCGCCGTCGCCGGAGGAGCCGGAGCCGCCGGACTCGCCGGAGCCGTAGCCCTGGCCAGGCGGGGGCGGGTCGGGTCCGGGTGCGGGTCCGGGTGCGGCGCCGCCACGCAAGCGCCCCCGGGCTGCGCCCGGGCTTCGTGGGGCTCCGCCCCACACCCCGCGCCTCAAACGCCGGCGGGGCTGGAATGGCTCCGCCTCGGCGGAAGCAGGAACGCCGGGTCGGCCGCAATTGCGGCCGACCCGGCGTTCTTGTCTGCTGGGGGCTGGGTTGCGCGGCGCGCAATCCAGCCCCGCCGGCGTTTGAGGCGCGGGGGTCCGGGGGCAGAGCCCCCGGCAACGGCGCCGCACCGTCCCGTCCCGGGGCCTGGAGGGCGGAGCCCCCAGTGGACGGTCCCCAGGGTCTACAGGGCCACGCCCAGGAGGGCGTCCACCGTTCGGGAGACCAGGCCGGGGGCCGACTCGTCGTCGCCGTCCGAGGCGTTCTGCGCGTCGACCCAGCGGTCCACCGCCGCCAGCGCGGCAGGGGCGTCCAGGTCGTTGGAGAGGGCCTCGCGGACCTCCTCGACGACGCCGTCCGCCGGCAGGCCGTCCGGGCGGGACACGGCCGCGCGCCAGCGCTCCAGGCGGGCGACCGCCTCGGCCAGGACGGCGTCCGTCCACTCCCAGTCGTCCCGGTAGTGGTGCGACAGCAGCGCCAGGCGGATCGCCGCCGGGTCGACCCCGGCCCGCCGCAGCGCGGAGACGAAGACCAGGTTGCCCTTGGACTTCGACATCTTCTCGCCGTTCAGGGCGACCATGCCCGCGTGGACGTACGCCTTGGCCATCGGGAACTCGCCCGTCAGCACCTGCGCGTGCGAGGCGCCCATCTCGTGGTGCGGGAACGCCAGGTCGGAGCCGCCGCCCTGGATGTCGAAGCCCATGCCCAGGTGGTCCAGGGCGATCGCCACGCACTCGATGTGCCAGCCGGGCCGGCCGCGGCCCAGCGAGCCGCCGTCCCAGCTCGGCTCGCCCGGACGCGCCGCCATCCACAGCATCGGGTCCAGCGGGTTCTTCTTGCCCGGCCGGTCCGGGTCGCCGCCCCGCTCCGCCGACAGCAGCCGCATCGCCTCGGCGTCGAGGTTCGAGACCTGGCCGAAGTTCGCGTCGGACTCGACCGAGAAGTAGGTGTCGCCGTCGAGCTCGTACGCCGCGCCCGCGTCCCGCAGCCGCTCGACCAGCGGCACGATGCCGGGTATGGCCTCGACGGCTCCGATGTAGTGCTGCGGCGGCAGCATCCGCAGGGCGGTCATGTCCTCGCGGAAGAGGGCCGTCTCGCGTTCGGCGAGCTCGGTCCAGTCGTGGCCGTCGCGCAGCGCCCGCTCCAGGAGCGGGTCGTCCACGTCCGTGACGTTCTGGACGTAGTGGACCTGCCGCTTGGTGTCGAGCCACACGCGCTGTACGAGGTCGAACGCGTTGTAGGTCGCCGCGTGACCGATGTGGGTCGCGTCGTACGGAGTGATGCCGCAGACGTAGATTCGGGCGACGGGACCGGGGGCGAGGGTGATCGTCCCCTGGGTCGCGGTGTCGTGGATCTGGAGGTCGCGGCCCTTGCCAGGAAGGGCGGGGACCTCAGAAGCGGGCCAGGCATGCATGTCTCGAGCCTAACCGGACGGATGTTCCGGAAACGAACCGGACCTGCACTGTTGTCTTGATCGGCACTCTTGCGGTCTGGCCGGATCTATGCGTGTCGCGCGTGGCCGGTTCAGACCGGCGGCCACGGGATCGCCGGCCACTGCCCGGACGGCTGCGGGTGGATACCGGTGCGCAGCAGCTGCGCCACCCGGTCCCGTACGGCGGCCAGCTCGACCGCCGTGATCAGTTCGGCCAGGCGGGTGGCGAGCGGGGCGCCCTCGGCCAGCCCGTCGCTCAGGGAGTCCAGCACCTCGCGCGCCTCCCCGGTCAGCGGCTCCCCCGCCCACCCCCACAGGAGGGTGCGCAGTTTGTCCTCGGCGTGGAAGGTCACACCGTGGTCGATGGCGTAGAGGCGGCCGTCGGCCGCGGGCAGCAGGTGGCCGCCCTTGCGGTCACCGTTGTTGATCACGGCGTCGAGGACGGCCAGCCGCCGCAGCCGCGGGTCGTCGGCGTGCACGAGCAGGGCGGTGCGGCCCTCACCGACCTCGGCGAAGGCGACGGGCTTCCAGCCCTCCCCGGCGTCCTCGCCCTCGATGAGCGCGAGGAGCTGCGCACCGGCCGTCTCGGCCTCCGGGGTCTCGATCCACCGCTGGACCATGCCCTCGCCGTACGGCCCGTCGCGCAGCACGGTCGTGGGCACCAAGCCCCAGCCGGTGGCTTCGGAGACGAGGTAGGAGGCGACCTCGCGCTGGGCCAGGTTCCCGTCGGGGAAGTCCCACAGCGGGCGCTCGCCCTTCACCGGCTTGTACACGCAGTCGGCGCTCACACCCTCGTAGGCGACCGTGCACAGCAGGACGGCGTTGGACGCCTCCCGGATCCGGCCGACGACGGTCAGCTCCCCCTTGGTGAGCAGCTCCTCGTGTTCCCCCGTCCCCGTCACGCCTGGCGCCGGTAGCCGTTCTGGCGCGGGCACACGTGCCCTTCCGGGTCCAGTGGCAGACTGCACAGGGGGCACGGGGGGCGGCCTGCGTTGACCACGTCCAGGGCCCGCTTGGCGAAGGCCCGGGCCTGGGCGCCGGTCAGGCGGACCCGCAGCATCGGCGGGCCGTTCTCCTCGTCCTGGAGCAGCCGCTCCTCCGCCTCGGCGAGATCCTCGTCCGAGTCGGCTTCGAGTTCCACGAGCGCCTGCGCCTCGACGATCATGCGCTGCTCCTCGCCGTCCCAGGCCAGGGCCATGGTGCCGACGCGGAACTCCTCGTCGACCGGGACGTCCAGGGGCGCGGTGTCGGCGACCTCGGAGGGGGCGACGGCGGGGACCGGGGCGTTGCCGCCGGTGCGCCGCACGACCTCGTCCAGCAGCTCGTCCATCCGCTCGGCCAGCGCCGCGACCTGGGTCTTCTCCAGGGAGACGCTGGTGACGCGGGGGCCGGCGGAGGCCTGCAGGAAGAACGTACGGCGTCCAGGCAAGCCGACCGTGCCGGCCACGAAGCGGTCCGGGGGGTCGTAGAGGAACACCTGACGGGGCACGTCCAGTCTCCAAGTCTCGGCGGCAGGGGCAGGGCTGCACGCGGCGGGGGCTGCGCTTTTAGAAGGCCAGTCCACCCTACTGCGCCGTTCGATCACACTGCGCCCGCGCCGCCTCCCACAACGCCGTTCCCACCGTCTTCTACGGCTTTGTCCGGTGTGGCCGGGCGCGGCACGAGCGAGCCGAAGTCCCCGGTGTCGCCCAGCCGGAAGAGGAAGGGCCGGGCGGGGGTGTAGCGGATGGCGGTCACCGAGCACGGGTCGACGTGGATGCGCTGGAAGAGGTCCAGGTGCATGCCCAGGGCGTCGGCGACAAGGGACTTGATGATGTCGCCGTGCGAGCACATCAGGAACACGCCGTCGCTCCCGTGCTCCTCCTCGATCCGCGCGTTCCACTCCCGTACGGCGTCCACGGCGCGTGCCTGCATGGCGCGCATGGACTCGCCGCCGGGGAAGGCGGCTGCCGACGGGTGCTGCTGGACGATCCTCATCAGGGGTTCGTCGGCCAGTTCGGAGAGTTTGCGGCCCGACCAGTCGCCGTAGTGGCACTCGCCGATCCGCTCGTCGGCGTGCAGCTCCAGCTCCGGCCGGGCGGCCAGCAGCGGGGCGAGGGTCTCCCGGCAGCGTTGCAGCGGGCTGGTGACGGCGGCGGCGAGGGGCACCCCCGCGAGCCGTCCGGGCAGCGCGGCGGCCTGCTCGGCGCCCCGCTCGTCGAGGGTCACTCCCGGGGTCCATCCGGCGAGGAGCCCGGCGGTGTTGGCGGTGGACCGCCCGTGTCGTACGAGGATCAGCGTGGCCATGGCGCCAGCCTATGCGGTGCCGCCGACGTGCGGGCGGGGCCCGGGCAGGGAACAATGCCCGGATGATTGTGGACTGCGCGATTTATCGGGACGGCCGCCGTAGCGAGGGGCCGGAGGACTTCTCGGACGCCCTGGACGAGGCGCGGGCGGCCGGTGACGCCTTCCTCTGGATCGGGATGCACGAGCCGACGGCGAAGGAATTCGACCACGTGCGGAGCGAGTTCGGCCTGCACGCGCTGGCGGTGGAGGACGCGCTGACGGCGCACCAGCGGCCGAAGCTGGAGGTGTACGACGATTCGCTGTTCGTCGTCCTCAAGCCGGTGCAGTACGACGAGGCCACCGACACGGTGACCACGGGTGAGCTGATGGTCTTCATAGGGGACTCCTTCGTCGTCACGGTCCGGCACGGCGAGGGGGCCCCGCTGGCCGCGGTACGGCGGCGGCTGGAGCACGATCCCGACGTACTGCGGCAGGGCCCGACGGCGGTGCTGTACGCGATCTCGGACGCGGTGGTGGACCACTACATCGAGGTGGCGGCCGAGCTCCAGGCGGACCTGGAGGAGCTGGAGGCGGAGGTCTTCGCCCCGAACGCCTCGGACACCAAGAACACCGCCGCCCGGATCTACGGGTTCAAGCGGCAGGTCCTGGAGTTCCGCCGGGCGACGAGCCCGCTGCTCCAGCCGATGGACCGGCTCGCCTTCGGTGAGGTGCCCTTCGTCCACGACCACGCCCAGCCGTTCTTCCGCGACGTGGCCGACCACCTGACCAAGGCGAACGAGTACATCGAGGGCCTGGACCGGCTGCTGTCGGACGCCCTCGCCGCGCACCTGGCGCAGATGGGGGTCCGGCAGAACGACGACATGCGCAAGATCTCGGCCTGGGCGGCGATGGCGGCGGTCCCCACGATGGTGGCGGGGATCTACGGGATGAACTTCGACGACATGCCGGAGCTGAAGCAGAGCTGGGGCTACCCGGCGGTGCTGGTGGTCATGGCGGGCCTGTGCCTGGGCCTGCACCGGCTGTTCAAGCGCCGGGGCTGGCTCTGAGGACGGGCTTCTCGGGCTTCGGGCCTGGGCGCAGTCCCGGTCGCGGTCGCGGTCGCGGTCCCGGTTTCGGTCTCGGTCTCGGTCCCGGTTTCGGTCCCGGTTTCGGTCTCGGTCCCGGTCTCGGTCCCGGTCCCGGTCTCGGTCCCGGTCCCGGTCTCGGTCTCGGTCCCGTTTTCAGGCGAACTCGGGTGAGGTGACCGGTGCGCCGCCCAGCGCGTCGCGCCGCTCCGGCATGTGCAGGCCGACCATCCGGTGCCAGCCGGCGAAGCGCTCGTACGCGTACATGCCGCGGATGCCGGCGGCGAGCGCGGCCGCCTTGGGCGCGGGCCAGCGCAGCAGCCGCCCCATGTGGCCCATGACGGCGAGGCTCACGTCCCGGTAGACGGCGATCTCGACGAGCGCGCTGTCCCGCAGCACCTGCTGGATGGTGCGGCCGTGGCCCTCCCGGACGAGACGCAGCAACTCCTCGTGGCAGTAGACGAGGTGGTTGTCCTCGTCGTGGCTGATCATGCGGATGGCCTTGCCGACCTCGGGATGGTCGCCGAAGTTCTTGACCAGCATGTCCATCTGGTCTGCGGCCCGCTGCTCGGTGACGCGGCTGTGCGAGAGGTAGACGACGATGTCGCGCTCGCTCAGCGGCTCCTCGCGGCGCAGCTTCTCGTGCGCGAGACCGATGCCGCTGCGCTCCAGCAGCACCGTGTAATCGGTCTCGGGGGGGACGGGGACGGGCGGCAGGCCGCGCTTGCGCAGCAGGGCGTTGAAGATCCGCCCGTGCTTGTCCTCGTCGGCGCCGTGCCGGGTGATCTTGGGGGCGAGATCGCGCATGCCGTCCGGCACGAGGGTCGCGATGCGCGCGTTCTCCCAGCCTCCCTGGGACTCTCCGCTCGCGGCGATGGAGCAGAACAGCTGGAAGGAGTCGTCGTTGTCGACGATCTCCTGGAACAGGCTGCGGGCAGAGAGCATGCACCGAGTCAAACCCCGGGCGCGGGGGCGGGCAACCGAGGGGGCGCCCTACTCGTCCGAATGAACGAAACGCGCGGATGGACCCGGGAGCGTAACCCTGCGGGCGCACGGAGCGTTGTTGGCTGTGTCGGCCGTGGCGGGGAAGACCCCCCGAGCCCCCACCACGGCCGCAGGCTTATCCGGTCCGGGTCACGCGAGGCCCGCGCGCTCCAGGGCCTCGGTGCCGGCGCGCAGGGCGGCGATCCGCTCGTCCAGGGTGAATCCGGCCGGGGCGAGCGTGAGGGTGGTGACCCCGGCCTCCGCGTAGGCCCGCATCCCGTCCGCGATCCGCTCGACCGGGCCGAGCAGCGTGGTCGAGTCGATGAGCGAGTGCGGGATGGCGGCGGCCGCGCCGGTCTTGTCGCCCGCCAGGTACTTGTCCTGGATCTCGGCGGCTTCCTTCTCGTAGCCCATGCGCTGGGCCAGCTGGTTGTAGAAGTTCTGCTTCCGGCTGCCCATGCCGCCGACGTACAGCGCGGTGTAGGGGCGGAACATGTCCGCGAGCGCGGGCACGTCGTCGCCGAGGGCCAGCGGCACGGTCGGGCAGACGTCGAAGCCGTCCATGGTCAGCCCGGCCTTCGCGCGGCCCGCGCGGATGTGCGTGAGCGCGGTCGCCTCCAGGTGCTCGGCGGCGGGGAAGATCAGCAGGGCGCCGTCGGCGATCTCACCCGTCTGCTCCAGGTTCTTCGGCCCGATGGCGGCGATGTAGAGCGGGATGTGCTCGCGCTCCGGGTGCACGGTCAGCTTGAGGGGCTTGCCCGGGCCGCCGGGCAGCGGCAGGATCCAGTGCTCGCCCTCGTAGCTCAGCCGCTCGCGGGTCATGGCCTTGCGGACGATCTCCACGTACTCCCGGGTCCGGGCGAGCGGCTTGTCGAACTTGACGCCGTACCAGCCCTCGGAGACCTGGGGGCCGGATACGCCGAGGCCGAGCCGGAAGCGGCCCTTGGTGAGGGAGTCCAGGGTGGCTGCCGTCATGGCGGTCATCGCGGGCTGACGCGCCGGGATCTGGAGGATGGCGGAGCCGACGTCGATGCGCTCGGTCTGGGCGGCGACCCAGGCGAGCACGGTCGGGGCGTCCGAGCCGTAGGCCTCGGCGGCCCAGCAGACGTCGTAGCCGAGGCGGTCCGCCTCCTGGGCGACGGCGAGGTTGTCGGCGTCCATGCCCGCGCCCCAGTAGCCGAGATTGATGCCGAGCCGCATGTGTCGTCCCCTTACGGTGTGCCGGTTTACCGATCAGTAACGTAGGTCTGCGGGGACTGTAGCGCGCTAGGGTACGCCGCGTCAGTGCCCCAGTAGTCTCAGCGTCCATGGAGCAGAGGCATCTCGGCCGCACCGGACTGCGCGTCTCCCGGATCGGCCTCGGCACCCTGACCTGGGGCCGCGACACCGGCGAGGAAGCCGCCGCCGAGCAGGCGAAGACGTTCTGGGAGGCGGGCGGCACGCTCGTCGACACCGCCGACGCGTACGGCGGCGGGGAGGCGGAGTACCTCCTCGGGCGGCTGCTGGACGGGCTCGTGCCGCGCCGGGACCTGGTCATCGCGACCAAGTCCGGCAGCGTGCCGGATCCGGACCGGCGGTTCGACGGCTCGCGCGGGCACCTGCTGGCCGCCCTGGACGACTCGTTGGCCCGGCTGGGCACCGATTACGTCGACCTGTGGCAGGTGCACGCCTTCGACCCGGCGACCCCGCTGGAGGAGACCCTCCAGACGCTGGACCTGGCGGTGTCCAGCGGCCGGGCCCGGTACGCCGGGGTGGCGGGCTTCTGCGGCTGGCAGCTGGCCAAGGCGGCGACCTGGCAGCTCGCGGCCCCGGCGACGCGTACCCGGCTGGCCTCGACCCAGATGGAGTACTCCCTGCTGCAACGGGGCGTGGAGCGGGAGGTGCTGCCGGCCGCGCTGGACCTGGGGATCGGCCTGCTGCCCTCCTCCCCACTGGGGCGCGGGGTCCTGACCGGCAAGTACCGGGACGGCATCCCGGCGGACTCGCGCGGTGCTTCCCCGACCCTGGCCGCCCTGGTGGAGCCGTACCTCGACGAGGCGGCGGGCCGCATCGTGGACGCGGTGGCGACGGCGGCGCGGGGCCTGGCCGTGACCCCGCTCGAGGTGTCCCTGGCGTGGATCCGGGACCGGCCCGGGGTGGTCGCGCCGATCGTCGGGGCACGGACGTCGGCGCAGCTCGCGGCGGCTCTGTCGGTGGAGGCCCTTAGTCTTCCGGAGGAGATCTGCCGGGCGCTGGACGATGTCTCGGCGCCGGAGCACCGCTACCCCGATCAGGACTGGAGCACGCTGTGAGTACGGACCGCCAAGCCGAAGCCGCTGGTGCGGAGGAAGCCGGCCCCGACTCGGCCCAGGCCGGACCGAACAGCACGGAGGACACCCCCATGACCAGAGCAGCCGCCCCGGAGCCCCAGGCCCCCGCCGCAGCCGGCGACGAAGGTCCGGCGGCGCAGCCGCCCACGGGGGCCGACCCGTCCGAGCCCGGCGCCAACGCCCCGCAGCCGACCCCGGATCCGGCCTCCGCCGAAACCGAAGCCCCCGCCGCAGCCGGCGACGAAGGTCCGGCGGCGCAGCCGCCCATGGGGGCCGACCCGTCCGAGCCCGGCGCCAACGCCCCGCAGCCGACCACGGATCCGGCGTCCGCCGAAACCGAGGCCCCCGCCGCAGGCGACCACGCTGACGCGGCGGGGCCCGAAGCCTCTGCCGACGGCAGGGCCGGGGGGCCGGGGGCGGACGCCGAGGCCTCTACCGGCGGCGGAGCCGAAGAGGTGGGGGCGCAGCCGGCGGACGGGGCCGGAGGCCCGGTCCACGGCGCAGCCGAGGGCTCTGCGCCGCAACCGGCCACCACCGGTGGCGGCGAGCCGGGCGCGGAGCGCCCTGAGTCCGCCGCAGGCGACGACGCCAGGGCCTCTACGGTCGGCGAAGCCGAGGGGTCGTCAGCGCAGCCCGCGCACGGGTCCGAAGGCCCGGTAGCCGGCGGAGCCGAAGCAGCGGTGGCGCAGCCCGCCGACGCGGCCGAAGGCCCCGTAGCCGGCGGAGGCGAAGGGGCCGGGGCGCAGCCCGCGGACGCAGGGGGTCCAGGGGCGGAGCCCATGGTTTCGGGAAGGGGCGGGGTGGGGGAAAGCCCCGCAGGGCCCACCCCGGAGGCCGAACCGCAGCCCGCGCTCAGTGAGGCCGCCGCCGAACTGGCCGCGCAGAAGGTCGAGCGGGAGCGCATCGCCCGCCGCAAGGCCGAGCGGGACGCCCCCGTGGACGCCGGAGCGAAGCTCAGCGGGAAGGCCGCCGACCTGCTGGCCGCCGTACGGGCCGTGGAGAGCGGCGAGAAGCCCGACCGGTACTTCGACGAGGCCCCGGCCGCGCCGCGCAAGGCGGCCCCGACTCCCCCGCCGGTCCGCAAGCCGGCACCCGCACCGGAACCGGCCGCCGCCCCCGCCGCAGCCGCGGTCGACTCCGTCCGCGCCGTCCTGGCCCGCGGCGGCGCCCCCGAGACGCTCGCCGCCACCGCCGCGGCTGCCCTCGGCGACGGCGCCGCCGAGCAGCTCGCCGAGAACCCCTGGCGGCTGCTGGCCGTTCCCGCCGTCCGCCCGACCCAGGCCGACGGGTTCGCCCGCGCCCTCCTCGGCCCCGAGGCCGGTCCCGGCGACGAGCGCCGCACCACCGCCCTGGTGGGCTGGCTGCTGGTCCAGGCCGGGCTCAAGGGGCACACCGCGCTGGAGGCTCCGGTCCTGGAGAAGGCCCTGGCCCAGTACGGCGTGCCGGACCCCGCCGAGGCCCTGGAACACGCCATCGGCGAGGGCACGGTACTGGTCTTCCACGAGCCCCTGGGCGCCCCGGTGCCGGAGGGCGAGGAGCAGCCCGTGCAGATCCTCGTGGGCCTGGAGGGTTCCGCGATGGCCGAGGAGAGCCTGGCCGACGGCCTGGCCCGGATCGCCAACACCTTCGACAGCCCGGCCGACTGGGAGAAGGCCGCCGCACAGGGCCCCGGCGCCGAGCTGATCCGCGCGGTCGCCGCGCACGGCCTGGTCGCCCACACCGGCGGCGAGGCCGCCCGCGCCGAGCCGCTCGCCCTGCTGGCGGCAGCCCGTGAGCTGGGCCTGCGCGCCTGCCTGGCCGCTCACGCCCCTTCCGCCTCTGCCGAGGCCGTCACGGTGGCCGGGCTGCTGTCGGGGGCGGAGGGCCCCGGCCGGGACGCCGACGGGCAGTTCGCGCTGGACCTGCTCATCGTCCTCGACGCGCCCCAACTCGACGTGGAGATCGCGGCCGCACTGGTGGAGTCCGTCCCCGACGGCGCGCGCCTGGTGCTCTCCGGAGACCCCGGAGTGCTCGGTTCCGCTGGGGCCGGGCGGGTGTTCGCCGATCTGCTGGCGGCCCGCGCCTGCCCCCAGGTGGTCTCCCGCGTCCCGGACCCGGGCCCGATCGGCGAGCTGGTCTCGGGCATCGGCATCGGCGAGCTGAACCAGGTGGACGCCCCCGGCAAGGAGGTCGTCATCGTCCCGGTGCGCGACGCCGGGGAGGCCGTGCACCGCGCCGTGCAGCTGGTGGCCGAGTCGGTGCCGCGGGCCTTCGGGATCCCGGCGGACAGCGTGCAGGTGATCACCCCGGGCCACGGCGGCTCCGCGGGGACCCGGGCGCTGAACGCCGCCCTCAAGGAGCGGCTGAACCCCGGCCCGGGCCGGTTCGGCGGCTTCGACCCCGGCGACCGGGTCGTCCACGTGCCCTCGCCCGGGCGGGCGCTGCCGGCCCGGGTGGTGTCGGCCGACGCGGAGGGGCTGCACCTGGACCGCGCGGGCGCACGGGTCGTCGTACCGAAGGAGCTCGTGGAGTCCCAGGTGCGGCACGGCTGGGCGGTGACAGCGCACCAGGCCGTGGGCGTGCGCTGGCCTGCGGTGGTCGTCGTGCTGCCGGGTGACGCAGCGCAGGCCCTCTCGCGGGACTGGGTGTACACGGCGTTCGGGCGGGCCGAGCGGCACCTGTCGGTGGTGCACGGCGTGGACCAGGCGCTGCCGCAGGCGGTGGCGCAGGTGCTGCCGAA
Organism: Streptomyces sp. ISL-94; assembly: GCF_018614075.1. Lineage (GTDB taxonomy): Bacteria > Actinomycetota > Actinomycetes > Streptomycetales > Streptomycetaceae > Streptomyces. Next base: position 17,566 of record NZ_JAGGOZ010000109.1, read on the forward strand.
GCCGCGTACGACCCGGCTGGCGGGCCTGCTGTCGGCCCTCGCGGCGGCGGCCGGCGAACAGCCGCAGTAGCCCGGGAGCGCCCCCGCCCCGCGCGCGGCGGGACGGGGGCCGCTTCGGGATCAGGCCGGGGTCAGCCCCGGCTCCGCGGTCTCGTCCGCATCCGCATCCGCCCCCGCATCCTCGTCCTCGTCCTCGTCCTCGTCCTCGTCCTCGTCCTCGTCCTCATCGAAGACGGAGCTGACGTCGAAGCGGTGCAGCACATCCTCCGGAGCGGTGTGTTCGAAGGGCGAGCCCAGCCAGTCGCCCGGCTCGGCCACCTCCTCCAACGCCGCGATCCACAGCGTGGAATCGCCTTCCTCCAGCCCGAACTCCTTGTAACGGGAGGCGATCTCGTCGGGCTCGTACTCCCCGAAGAGCACGCCCAGCGCGCCGGCCGTGCCACCGTCGTGGACGAGTTCGGCCTCGCGGTCGTGCGCGACGACCCGTTCGGCCTGGGCGATCAGCCGCGGCGGCTCGACCACGGCGTAGTCGCGGCGGATCAGCACGCTGAAGGCAGCGGGTTCGGCGGGGCCGGTGTACGGGACACCGTCCTCGGGCGTGGGGATCTCGAAGGGGGTGACCTCGTCGTAGCGGTCGTAGAGGAGTTCGTCGTACTCCTCGGCAGCGGCAGCGAGTTCGTTGAACGCGGTGTAGACCTCGGGGTCATCGTCCCCGGTCCTGCGCTCGACCGCGGCGAGGTGGCGGTCGAGCGCGGCCTTGACCGCCTCGGCGGCGGCGCGTACCTCGGCAACAGTGGGCAGAGCGGCATCAGACATAGAGCAGACGCTATCCGTAGCAGGGCTCTGCCCGCACAATAGATGCGATGCCGGAATACGAATTTGTCGACGTGTACGTGCCTCGCGGGGTTCCCCGCAAGGAGGCGACCCGCCTGCTGACCGACCACGCCGAGTACGGGAACTGGGAGCTCGACCGCCTGTGCCTGCACCGGGACGGCAGCCGCCGCGTGCGGTTGCGACGCCGGATCATCCGTCAGGTCCGCGCGACCTGGTGAACGCAAGACGCGGGCCCCGGTCGCGGGGCCCGCGTCGTCGTGAGTGCTCGTCAGCCGGCGCTGCGGGCCCGCCGGTAGAGCACGGCGCCGCCCAGGAGCAGGCCGCCTGCGAGCGGGAGGCCTGCGGTGAGGACGTCACCGGCACCCGTGGCGGCGAGACCGACCGACTGGCCGGGGGCGCTGCCGTTCCCGCCGGTGGCGGGGCCGGGGTGCGTGACGGGGGTGACGGAGCCCGTGCCCGGGCCGGTGCCGGTGCCCGGCGTGCCGGGGTGCTGCCCGTGGCCGGGGTTCTGCGTACCGGGCGTACCCGGATTCCCGGGGGTGTGTCCGCCCGGCGTACCGGGGTTGCCGGGCTGGTGCCCGCCCGGGGTACCGGGGTTCTCCGTACCGGGGTTACCCGGATTGCCCGGGTTCCCTGGGTGTTCCGGGTGGTCGTCGCACGGCTCGTCGCCGTCATCGCCGCCGCCCGGATGTCCGGGGTGGCCCGGGGTGCCGGGCTGCCCCGGGTTGCCGGGGTGTTCCGGCGTGCCGCCGGGGCCCGAACCGTTGAAGCAGTGGTTGCCGAAGGCCGGATTGAGGCCTCCCACCACCGTCACCGTGTTCCCGCACGCGTTCACCGGCGCGTCCACGGGCGCCTGCACGGTGTTCCCGGACAGCAGTCCCGGAGAGTTCGCGGCGTGCCCCGAGGCGCCGGAGTCCGCGTGTGCGTACCCGCCGCCCAAGGCGAGGACACCCCCCGCGGCAGCCATGGTGATCAGGGTCTTCCTGGTGGCCTGTGCCGGTCGTCGCATCTGTACTCGTCCCCTGGTGTGTACGTAACGGTCGACGTACAGGTCGTCGAGGCTCCCCCGCCTGCTACGCCGAAAGTGAGGTTTCTCGCCGGAAAGCCCGGTGGCCCCGGAACGCTGGAATGCGTTCCGGGGCTCAGAGCTTCAGACGCGTCAGGCGTTGATGCAGGTGTTGCCGAAGGCCGGGTTCAGCAGGCCGACGATGTTGACCGTGTTGCCGCACACGTTGATCGGGATGTGGATCGGAACCTGGACGACGTTGCCGGACAGGACACCGGGGGAGCCGATGGCCGCACCCTGGGCAGTCGCGTCGGCGACAGCCAGACCCGCACCCGCGAGAACCAGGCCACCCGTGGCAGCCGCAGCGGCTACAACCTTCTTGATCATTGTTCCTCCTAGTAGGCAATGCGGTCCCAGCCGCGGACCGCACCACCTGTAACGAGGAGGGATCACCAGGGCTACGAGCGTATGAGCGCATTCACTCTTCTCAGTGGTTTACGCACATCTTTGCGATTCCGAGCCGTTATGCCTTGTCGATGAATCGGTCGAGGACCCGCACGCCGAACTTCAGCCCGTCCACCGGCACCCGCTCGTCCACGCCGTGGAACATCCCGGCGAAGTCCAGCTCGGGCGGCAGCTGCAGCGGAGCGAAGCCGAAGCAGCGGATGCCCAGGTCGTCGAAGGACTTGGCGTCCGTACCGCCCGAGAGCATGTACGGGACGGCCCGCGCGATCGGGTCCTCGGCCTTCAGGGCGCCCTGCATGGCATCGACCAGACGGCCGTCGAAGTCGGTCTCCAGCGCCTTGTCCCCGTGCACGTCCTCCCGCTGCACGCGCGGGCCGAGGATCCGGTCGAGGTCCGCGAAGAACTCGTCCTCGTAGCCCGGCAGGAAGCGGCCGTCCACGTGGGCGGTCGCCTGGCCGGGGATGACGTTGACCTTGTAGCCGGCGCCGAGCATGGTCGGGGCCGCCGAGTTGCGCAGGGTCGCGCCGACCATCTTGGCGATGCCGCCGAGCTTGGCGAGCGTCGCGTCCATGTTGTCCGGGTCCAGCGGGGTGCCGAGCGCGTCCGACAGCTCGTCCAGGAAGCTCCGCACGGTCTTGGTCACGCGCACCGGCCACTGGTGGCGGCCGAGCCGCCCCACGGCCTCGCACAGCTCCGTGATGGCGTTGTCGGTGTTGGTCATCGAGCCGTGGCCCGCGGTGCCCTCCACCGTGAGCCGCATCCAGTGCATGCCCTTCTGGGCGGTCTCCACCAGGTACAGCCGCAGGTTCTCGTTCACGGTGAAGGAGAAGCCGCCGACCTCGCCGATGGCCTCGGTGACGCCCTCGAAGAGCTCCGGGTGCTTGTCGACGAGGTGCCGTGCCCCGTAGACGCCGCCGGCCTCCTCGTCGGCGAGGAAGGCCAGCACGATGTCCCGAGGGGGCTTGCGCCCGCTGCGCATGCGGTCGCGTACGACGGCCAGCGTCATCGCGTCCATGTCCTTCATGTCGACGGCGCCGCGGCCCCACACGCAGCCGTCGGCGATCTCGCCCGCGAAGGGGTCGTACGTCCAGTCGGCCGCATTGGCCGGAACCACGTCGGTGTGCCCGTGGATCAGCAGCGCGGGCCGCGAGGGGTCCTCCCCCTCGATCCGCGCGACGGTCGAGGCCCGCCCCTTGTGCGACTCGAAGATCTGCGGCTCCAGGCCGACCTCGGCAAGCTTCTCGGCCACCCACTCGGCCGCCTTGCGCTCGCCGGGGCCCGAGTGGTCTCCGTAGTTGCTGGTGTCGATCCGGATGAGGTCCCGGCAGAGGTCGACGACCTCGTCCTCGCCGGAGACGGTCCTGCCCGCGCTCGACTCGCTCACGCTGCTTCCTCCCACTGATCGGTACCGAACTGCCCCCATCCTCCCGCTCCGGGCCGCTCTGCCCAAGGGCGATCCCGGTCACCGGGGGGTGCGATCGAGGACCCCGGAATGTTTGGTAATGTTTTCCACGTCGGAACGGCCCGCGAGGGACGCGAGACAGACACCTTGTCCGGGTGGCGGAATGGCAGACGCGCTAGCTTGAGGTGCTAGTGCCCTTTATCGGGCGTGGGGGTTCAAGTCCCCCCTCGGACACCAAGGTCAACCGACCAAACAGAGCCGGTCAAAGCGAC
>NZ_JAGGOZ010000110.1 GCF_018614075.1 Streptomyces sp. ISL-94
GTCCACTGTGTTAGTTCTGAAGCAACGAACAGTTGCTGGTTTCTAGAGCTAGAACATAACTACAAAGTGTGCTTGTTCGCTCGAAACCGATAGGGTTTCGGTGGTCATAGCGTTAGGGAAACGCCCGGTTACATTCCGAACCCGGAAGCTAAGCCTTTCAGCGCCGATGGTACTGCAGGGGGGACCCTGTGGGAGAGTAGGACGCCGCCGAACAATCTTTCAAAGGACCCTTGGTCCAGCGTTCAACGCTGGACCAAGGGTCCTTTTTATTTTTGTACATCTTTACGCCGAAGCGCGGCCATGGGTTGGTTGCGCGAGAATGACTAGCGGTACCCCGAAGACAGGAGTCACACCCATGTCCAACTCTCCCGACGATCGTCCGGAGCGCGAGCCTCGGCGCAACGACGGCGGTGACAGGGGCGGCTACCGCGGGGGCCGTGACGACCGGGGCGGCGACCGTCCTCCGTTCCGTCGTGACGACCGCGGTGGTCGACCGGCCGGCGGTGGCGGTGGTTTCCGTCGCGACGACCGTGGTGGGGACCGTCCGTCCTTCCCGCGCCGTGACGACCGTGGTGGCGACCGTCCCTCCGGTGGCGACCGTCCCTCCGGTGGTGGCGGTGGTTTCCGTCGTGACGACCGTGGTGGGGACCGTCCCTCCTTCCCGCGCCGTGACGACCGTGGTGGCGACCGTCCCTCCGGTGGCGACCGTCCCTCCGGTGGTGGCGGTGGTTTCCGTCGTGACGACCGCGGCGGCGACCGTCCCTCCTTCCCGCGCCGTGACGACCGTGGTGGCGACCGTCCGTCGTACCCCCGTCGTGATGACCGTGGCGACCGTCCCACGGGTGGTGGCGGCGGTTTCCGTCGTGACGACCGCGGCGGCGACCGTCCCTCCTTCCCGCGTCGCGATGACCGCGGTGGCGACCGTCCCTCCGGTGGCGGTGGTTTCCGTCGTGACGACCGTGGTGGGGACCGCCCGTCCTTCCCGCGTCGCGATGACCGTGGTGGCGACCGTCCGTCGTACCCCCGTCGTGATGACCGTGGCGACCGTCCCACGGGTGGTGGCGGCGGTTTCCGTCGTGACGACCGCGGCGGCGACCGTCCCTCCTTCCCGCGTCGCGATGACCGCGGTGGCGACCGTCCCTCCGGTGGCGGTGGTTTCCGTCGTGACGACCGTGGTGGGGACCGCCCGTCCTTCCCGCGTCGCGATGACCGTGGCGGGGACCGTCCGTCGTACCCGCGTCGTGATGACGACCGTGGTGGGTTCCGCGGTGGCCGTGACGATCGTGGCGGCGACCGCCCGTCCTACCCCCGTCGCGACGACCGCGGTGGGGACCGTCCCCCGTTCCGTCGTGACGACCGGGGCGAGCGTCCCTCCGGTGGTGGCGGTGGTTTCCGTCGCGATGACCGTGGTGGGGACCATCCGTCCTTCCCGCGTCGCGATGACCGTGGTGGGGACCGCCCGTCCTTCCCGCGTCGTGATGACGACCGTGGTGGGTTCCGCGGTGGCCGTGACGATCGTGGCGGCGACCGCCCGTCCTACCCCCGTCGCGACGACCGCGGTGGGGACCGCCCCCCGTTCCGTCGTGACGACCGGGGCGAGCGTCCCTCCGGTGGTGGCGGTGGTTTCCGTCGTGACGACCGTGGTGGCGACCGTCCGTCCTACCCCCGTCGCGACGACCGTGATGGCGACCGTGGCGGGTTCCGTGGTGGCCGTGACGATCGCGGTGGCTACCGTGGTCGCGATGACCGTGGCGGCGACCGCGACTACCGCGCGGACCGCGACCGGGACCCGGTCAAGCGGCTTCCGATCGACGAGGACGTCACCGGTCTCGAGATCGACGCCGATGTGCGTCAGGAGCTGCTGAGCCTGCCCAAGGGGCTGGCCGAGGAAGTCTCCAAGAACCTGGTCATGGTCGCGCGGCTGATCGACGAGGATCCCGAGCAGGCGTACGCGTACTCGCGCATCGCCCTGCGGCTGGCCTCCCGTGTCGCCGCCGTCCGCGAGGCCGCCGGCTTCGCCGCGTACGCCTCGCAGAAGTACAGCGAGGCGCTCGCGGAGTTCCGCGCCGCCAAGCGCATGACCGGCTCGGTCGAGCTGTGGCCCGTGATGGCCGACTGCGAGCGCGGCCTCGGCCGTCCGGAGCGGGCGCTGGCCATGGCCGGCGAGCCCGAGGTGCAGAAGCTGGACAAGGCCGGCCAGGTCGAGATGCGGCTGGTCGCTGCCGGTGCCCGGCGCGACCAGGGGCAGCTCGAAGCCGCCATCGTGACCCTGCAGAGCCCGGAGCTGGCCTCCAGCTCCGTCCAGCCGTGGACCGCGCGCCTGCGGTACGCCTACGCCGACGCCCTGCTGGCGGCCGGTCGTGAGGACGAGGCGCGCGAGTGGTTCGGCAAGACCCTCGAAGCGGACAAGGACGGGGCCACGGACGCCTCCGACCGTCTCGCCGAGCTCGACGGTGTCGAGTTCCTCGACGCCGCGGTCGACCACGTCGACGAGGACGAGGTCGAGGACGAGGACGACGAGCAGGACGCGGCCGAGGTCGCCGCGGCCGAGCGTGCCTCCGACGTCGCCGAGTACTACGACGAGGATGACGAGGAGTACGAGCCGCTGGAGCAGTCCGAGGCCGACTTCGACGTCACGGACGAGGCCGCGGTCGTCGAGGACGACGACGACAAGGCCTGAGTCTGAAGCGCCGGTGAACTGGTGAAGTGAAGAACGGCGGTACCCCCGGTGGGGTACCGCCCTTTTTCACGTCCGGGTCCGGTCAGGCCAGGCCGCGAAGGACCAGGCCGGTGGCCGGCTTCGGGCCGAACGACGTGGACTTGCGGGGCATGGTGACGCCCTGGCGGGCCAGGTCCCGTACGACTTCCTCCCGTACGGGATGCAGCAGGACCGCGGTTCCGCCGTGGCGCTCGGCCATGGCCACCGTGGCGGCGGCGTCGTGGATGTAGGTGATCTGGTCGGGGGTGTCCGGGACGCGCCACACGGCGTCGAGGAGGGCGGCGTGCAGGACGGTGGCGTCCAGCCGGCGCCAGGCCTCGGGGCGGTCGTGCCGGACCGTGCGGTCGAGGAGTGCCGGATCGGGGTCGGTGACCAGGTGGAAGGTGCCGTCGCCGGTGAGGAGGAAGGCGTTGCCCCGTTCCGCGGCGTCCGCGAGGGCCTCCAGGGCCAGGGGGAGCGGCCCGTCGACCGGGCGGACCCGGAAGGTGCCGGCGACCGCGGCCAGGGCGTCCGCGACCGGGAGGCGGCGCAGCATCCGGTGGATGGCGCGGACCTGGAGCGGGTAGCGGGCGGTGTCCACGAGGAGGACCAGGCCGAAGTCCCAGGCGGTCGGGGAGCCGTGCTCCTGCTGGAGGCGCAGGTAGGTCGCCCAGCGGTGGTGGCCGTCGGCGATGAGGGCCTGGCGGTGGCTGAGGTCGGCGGTGAGGGTGGCGAGTTCCGCCGGGTCCGTGATGGCCCAGAGGCGGTGCTGGAATCCGTCCTCGGTGGTGGTGGAGAGGAGGGGGGCCCGTCGGGCGGTGTTCTCCACGATCGCGGCCGCGCCCGCCGCGGGGTCGTCGCCGCGGTAGGTGAGGAGGAGGGGTTCGAGATTGGCGCAGGTGGCCCGCATCAGGCCGGCCCGGTCGGTGACCACGTCCGGCATGACGTCCTCGTGGGGCAGGACGATGCCGGCGTCGGCGGTGGACAGGGCGAGGGCGCCGATGACGCCGCGCTGCAGGAGGCCGGCCCGGCGCTGTTCGTACACGTAGAGCGCGGGCTCGGGGTCGGCGCTGAGGATGCCCTCGGCCAGCCAGTCCTGAAGGGTGCGCGCGGCCTGTTCGTTGCGGGCGGCGGGGGTGCCGGCCTGCGGAAGGATCAGGCGGACGATGTTGTGCGGGTCGGCGGATTCGAGGTGGTCGACTCCGTCGGGGCGTACGACCACGTCGTACGGCGGCGAGGTGACGGCGGCCAGGCTGCCGACGCGCTCCGGGACGTAGCGCAGGCCATGGAACGGGATCAGGCGCAGCCCGTGGTCCGCGGTGCCAGGTGTGGTCATTGGTGCATGGTAAGACGCGTCTCGCGATGCGGGATGATCGGGGGAGTACGGAATCGGACAAGATCGAACGTATGAGGAGCGGACACGATGAGCCGGCAGAGCAGGACCAGTCCCGCGGCGAGTGAGCGCAGTCTGCACCAGGCGTACGACACGGCTCTGCTGGACCTCGACGGTGTGGTGTACGCGGGCGGGGAGGCCATCGCGCACGCGGTGGAGTCACTGGCCGCGGCCCGGGCCGACGGGATGCACCTCGCGTACGTCACGAACAACGCCCTGCGGACGCCGGACGCCGTCGCGGAGCACCTGGGCGAGCTGGGGATCCCGACCGAGGCGGCCGAGGTGATCACCTCGGCGCAGGCGGTGGCCCGGTTGATCGCGGAGCAGGTGGAGCCGGGGTCGAAGGTGCTGGTGATCGGCGGGGAGGGGCTGCGGGTCGCGCTGCGCGAGCGGGGGCTGGTGCCGGTGGAGTCTGCCGACGAGGAGGGCCTCGCGGCGGTCGTCCAGGGGTACGGGGGGCCCGAGCTGGCGTGGGGGCGGTTCGCGGAGGCCTCGTACGCGATCAACCGGGGCGTGCCGTGGTACGCGTCGAACACCGACCTGACGATTCCGGGGGCGCGCGGGATCGCGCCGGGCAACGGGGCGGCGGTGGAGGTCGTACGGATCGCCACGGGCGCGGAGCCGCAGGTGGCGGGCAAGCCGCTGCCCCCGATGCACCGGGAGACGGTGCTGCGGACCGGGGCGCGGCGGCCGCTGGTGGTGGGGGACCGGCTGGACACGGACATCGAGGGGGCCTTCAACGGCGAGGTGGACTCGCTGCTGGTGCTGACCGGGGTGACGGACGCGGCGCAGCTGGTGCGGGCGGAGCCGCGGCACCGGCCGACATATGTGGACCGGGACCTGCGGGGGCTGCTGACCGGTCAGCCGGAGGTCGAGCGGGCGGCGGAGGGTTTTTGCTGCGGTGGCTGGACCGCGGTCGCGCGGGACGGCGTACTGGAGCTGCAGGGCGAGGACGGGGATCCGGTGGACGGGCTGCGGGCGCTGTGTGCGGCGGCCTGGACGGCGGCCGGGGACGGGGTCTGCACGCTGGACGCGGCGAAGGCCCTGGCCAGGCTGGGTCTTTAGGGCCCTTCGGAGGATCCGGCGGGGGATTCGTCGGGGTGGAGGGTAGGCTAACCTAACTTGCGTGTTGGTCGAGAGTCCTCCTGAACCCGAACCGAGCACGGTGTCCGCGCGGGCCGCCGTCGCACGCCCGCGCCATGCCGCGCGTGCCGCCGGTCTGCTCGGCGCCCTCGCGGTGCTCGCGCTGATCGCGGTCGTGAGCATCGCCGTGGGCGCCAAGCAGATGCCCCTCGACGAGGTCTGGCACGGCCTCTTCCACTACGCGGGGACGCCCTCCGACGTGGTGGTGCGGGACCTGCGGGTGCCGCGCACGCTCCTCGGGATGATGGTCGGGCTCGGACTCGGCCTGTCCGGGGCGGTCATGCAGGCGCTGACCCGCAACCCGCTGGCCGAGCCGGGCATCCTCGGCGTCAACGCCGGGGCCGCGGCCGCTGTGGTCTCGGCGATCAGCTTCTTCGGCGCGGGCTCGCTGAGCGAGTTCGTGTGGTGGGCCTTCCTCGGCGCCGCCGTCGTCTCCGTCGTCGTCTACGTGCTCGGCGGCAGCCGCAGCGCGACGCCGGTGCGCCTCGCGCTCGCAGGTACGGCGGCCAGCGCGGCCCTCGTCGGCTACATCAACGCCGTGCAGCTGATGGACAGCAAGGCGCTGGACAAGCTGCGCTTCTGGACGGTGGGTTCGCTGGCCTCGGCCAACATGGACACCGTCCGTCAGGTCGCCCCCTTCCTCCTGGCCGGCGCGGTGCTCGCGCTGTCCCTGGGCCGGCCGCTCAACGCGATGGCCTTGGGCGACGACAGCGCGCGGGCGCTCGGCGCGAACCTGACGCGGACGCGGATCGGCGCGATGCTCGCCATCACCCTGCTGTGCGGCGCGGCGACGGCCGCCTGCGGGCCCATCGTGTTCATCGGGCTGATGATCCCGCACCTCGTACGGGTGTTCACCGGGCCGGACATGCGCTGGGTGCTCGCCTACTCGGCGGTCCTGTCGCCCGTCCTGCTGCTCGGCGCCGACGTCGTCGGCCGTGTCGTCACCCGGCCCGCCGAACTGCAGGTCGGGGTCGTGACCGCGCTCATCGGCGGCCCCGTCTTCATCTGCCTGGTTCGGCGCAAGAGGATGGCCCAGCTGTGACCGTGACCGCCAAGACCCGTCCCCTGCACCTTCCCGGCGGTATCTCGCTGCGGGTCGAACGGCGCGCCCTGGCCGCCGGGGGGCTGCTCGCCGTCGCCGCGCTGGCGATGGCCGTGCTGCTCATCGGCACCGGCGACTTCGACATCGCGCCCTGGGACGTCGTACAGACCCTGCTGGGCAACGGCAGCCCCGCCGACGATTTCATCGTCAACGACCTGCGCCTGCCGCGGGTGCTGGTGGCGCTGCTGGTGGGCGCCGCCCTGGGGATGGCCGGGGCCGTCTTCCAGTCCGTCTCCCGCAACCCGCTCGGCTCTCCGGACCTGCTCGGTTTCTCGTACGGGTCCGCGGTCGGCGCGCTGATCGTCATCATCCTCTTCAACGGCTCGGCCACCGAGGTCGCCGTCGGCGCGCTGCTCGGCGGGCTGCTCGCCGGCGCCGCCGTCTACCTGCTGGCGTACAAGCGGGGCATCCACGGCTACCGGCTGGTCCTGGTGGGCATCGGCGCGTCCGCCATGCTCGTGGCCGTCATCCAGTACCTGATCACCAAGGCCCAGCTGGTGGAGGCCTCCCGGGCGATGGTCTGGCTGACCGGCTCGCTGGCCGGGCGGGACTGGGCGCAGGTGTGGCCGCTGCTCGCGGTGTGCGCGGTGCTGTTCCCGCTGGTCCTGGGGCAGAGCCGGGCCCTGCGGATGATGGAGATGGGCGACGACGCCGCGTACGCCCTGGGGGTGCGGGTGGAGCGCACGCGGCTGCTGCTGATGCTGGCCGCGATCCTGCTGACGACCGCGGCGAGCGCCGCGGCCGGGCCGATCAGCTTCGTCGCGCTGGCCGCGCCGCAGCTGGCCCGGCGGCTGACCCGGTCGCCCGGGGCCAACCTGTTGACCGCCGCGCTGATGGGCCCGGTACTGCTGCTCGTGTCCGACTGGGCCTCGCAGCGGGCCTTCGGCGCCGACCAGCTGCCGGTGGGTGTGGTGACGGGGCTGGTCGGCGGTGTCTATCTGCTCTGGCTGCTCGTCACCGAGCGCAAGGCGGGACGTATATGAACCTCAGGAGTACGCAAGTGCAGCGGCTGACCGCGGAGAACGTGACCCTCGGCTACGACCAGCGGGTCATCGCCGAGAACCTGTCGGTGGAGATCCCGGACCACTCCTTCACCGTGATCGTCGGGCCCAACGCGTGCGGCAAGTCCACGCTGCTGCGGGCGCTGTCGCGGATGCTGAAGCCGTCGGCCGGGCGGGTGCTGCTCGACGGGCAGGCCATCGGGTCGATGCCGGCGAAGAAGGTCGCCAAGACGCTCGGCCTGCTCCCGCAGTCCTCGATCGCGCCGGACGGCATCACGGTGGCGGACCTGGTCTCGCGGGGCCGGTACCCGCACCAGGGGCTGCTGCGGCAGTGGTCGGCGGACGACGAGCGGATCGTGGCGGAGTCGATGGCCTCGACCGGGGTCGCCGAGCTCGCCGACCGGGCCGTGGACGAGCTCTCGGGCGGGCAGCGGCAGCGGGTGTGGATCGCGATGGCGCTGGCGCAGCAGACGCCGCTGCTGCTGCTCGACGAGCCGACGACGTACCTGGACATCCAGCACCAGATCGATGTGCTGGACCTGTGCGCGGAGCTGCACGAGACGCAGGGGCGGACGCTGGTGGCCGTGCTGCACGATCTGAACCATGCCGCGCGGTACGCGACGCATCTGATCGCGATGCGGGGCGGGGAGGTCGTGGCGGAGGGGGCCCCGGGGGAGGTGGTCACGGCGGAGCTGGTGGAGAAGGTGTTCGGGCTGCGCTGCCAGGTGATCTCCGATCCGGAGACCGGGACGCCGCTGGTGATTCCGGCGGCGCGGAAGGCGCGGGCTGCCGCCGTTTAGCGGCCGGGGCCCGGCTTCCTGGGGCTCCGCCCCGGACCCCGCGCCTCAAACGCCGGCGGGGCGGGAGTGGCGCCGAGGGGGTCAGAGGAGGGTGCGCAGGCGCATCAGGTCGCGGAGGCCGGCTTCCAGGCGGATGCGGCCGGAGGCCCAGGCCTTGGCGAAGTGGAGGTTGCCGGCGACGAGGGCGAGCAGGTCGTCGCCGGTCATCGCGAGGCGGATTTCGGCCTTTGTGGCGGGTGGGCCGGGGGCGACCGCGTCCACGCGGATGCGGCCGCCGTCGAGGCGGCCCGTGAAGGTGTGGTCCAGGTCCGTGATGTGGCAGCTCAGGGAGCGGTCCAGGGCGGCCGCACCCCGCACGTCGCCATCGGCGCGCGCCAGGTTGCCGGAGAGTCGGTCGAGTGCTTCGCGGCACTCCTCGATCGTAGCCATCGTGATCACGACCGTACCGCAGAGCCGTGCGTGGTCGCCGGGCGCTTGGGGGTAGCGTCGGGGGCATGACCGACGAAGACGCCGCCGAGCCCGCCGCGCTGGGCGTCGTACGCACTCCCACCGGGCACGCCGAGGTGGACGCGCAGCTGGCGCGGCTGGCCGACGCCGACCACCTCCCTGCGGACGGACACCTCGCCGTGTACGAGGATGTCCACAGGGGGCTGCGCGAGGCGCTGAGCGCGCTGGACGCACCGCCCGTCCCCGGTCCGTACGAAAACAGGAGCTGAACCGAACGTGGCAGGAGTGGCACGCCGCCGCCTGGACGCCGAACTGGTGCGCCGCAGCATGGCCCGCTCGCGCGAGCACGCCGCGCAGCTGATCGCCGCAGGCCGGGTGACCGTGGGCGGCAGCACCGCGACCAAGGCCGCCACCCAGGTCGAGACCAGCGCGGCCCTCGTGGTCCTCAAGGACGACAGCGATCCCGACTACGTCTCGCGGGGCGGCCACAAGCTGGCGGGCGCCCTCGCCGCGTTCCAGCCGCAGGGGCTGGTCGTCGAGGGCCGTCGGGCGCTGGACGCGGGGGCTTCCACCGGCGGATTCACCGACGTGCTGCTGCGCGCGGGCGTCGCGCACGTGGTGGCCGTCGACGTCGGCTACGGGCAGCTCGCCTGGTCGCTGCAGAGCGACGACCGGGTCACCGTCAAGGACCGGACGAACGTGCGCGAGCTGACGGTCGAGCAGATCGACGGCATTCCGGCCGATCTCGTCGTCGGAGACCTGTCGTTCATCTCGATCGGCCTGGTGCTGCCCGCGCTGGTGCGGTGCACGGCGCCGGACGCCGACCTGGTGCTGATGGTCAAGCCGCAGTTCGAGGTCGGCAAGGAGCGGCTCGGCAGCGGTGGAGTGGTGCGCAGTGCGGAGCTGCGGGCCGAGGCCGTACGGGACGTGGCGGCGCAGGCCTGGAAGCTGGGACTGGGGGTTCTCGGGGTGACGGCGAGTCCGCTTCCGGGGCCGTCGGGGAACGTCGAGTACTTTCTGTGGCTGCGGGCGGGGGCACCGGCACTCGACCCGGCGGATGTTGACCGTGCAGTGGCGGAGGGGCCGCAGTGACAGATTCAGCGGGTTCAGCGGGTGCATTGGGTTCATTGGGTGCATCGGTGTCGGCAGGTTCGCAAGACCTGGCGGCTCCGGGTGGGGGGCGCACCGTCTTTCTGCTCGCGCACACCGGGCGGCCGGCGGCCATCCGCAGTGCCGAGCTGGTCGTGAAGGGCCTGCTGCGGTCCGGGCTGGGCGTACGGGTCTTCGCGCACGAGGCGGCGGACCTGCCGCTGCCGCGCGAGGTGGAGCTGGTCACCGAGTCCACGCCGGGGGTGCTGGACGGCTGTGAGCTGCTGATCGTGCTGGGTGGGGACGGGACCCTGCTGCGGGGCGCGGAGTTCGCGCGCGCCTCGGGGGTGCCGATGCTGGGCGTGAACCTGGGGCGGGTGGGCTTCCTCGCCGAAGCCGAGCGCGATGACCTGGACAAGGTCGTGGACCGCGTGGTGACGCGCGAGTACGAGGTCGAGGAGCGGATGACGCTCGACGTGACCGTGCGCACGAACGGCGACATCGTCCACCAGGACTGGGCGCTGAACGAGGCCGCGGTCCAGAAGGTGTCGCCGGAGCGGATGCTCGAGGTGGTCCTGGAGATCGACGGCCGCCCGGTGTCCGGCTTCGGCTGCGACGGGATCGTCTGCGCGACCCCGACCGGCTCGACTGCGTACGCCTTCTCGGCGGGCGGGCCGGTGGTCTGGCCGGAGGTGGAGGCCCTGCTGATGGTGCCGATCAGCGCGCACGCCCTCTTCGCGAAGCCGCTGGTGACCTCGCCGAACTCGGTGCTGGCGGTGGAGGTGCAGACCGGGACCCCGCACGGCGTGCTGTGGTGTGACGGCCGGCGCATGCTGGAGCTGCCGGCCGGGGCCCGGGTGGAGGTCCGGCGCGGGGCGGTGCCCGTACGGCTGGCGCGCCTGCACCACGCGTCCTTCACCGACCGGCTCGTCGCGAAGTTCGCGCTGCCCGTGTCGGGGTGGCGTGGGGCGCCCCACTGAGACCCCGCCCGCAATAGCACACTCGTTCGGGAATCTCTGGGCGGGTGACGTCACATGGCACCCGTGAAACCTCGGTATGGTCGTCCCGTGCTTGAGGAGATGCGGATACGGTCGCTCGGGGTCATCGACGACGCGGTGGTCGAGCTGTCGCCCGGTTTCACCGCCGTGACCGGCGAGACCGGTGCGGGCAAGACGATGGTCGTCACCAGTCTCGGGCTGCTGCTCGGCGGGCGCGCCGACCCGGCGCTCGTACGGATCGGGGCCAAGGCCGCGGTCGTCGAGGGCCGCATCGTCATGCGCCCCGACGCCCCCGCCGCCGTGCGCGCCGAGGAGGCCGGGGCCGAGCTCGACGACGGCGCCCTGCTGATCAGCCGGACCGTGTCCGCCGAGGGGCGCTCGCGCGCCCACGTCGGCGGCCGGTCCGTGCCCGTCGGCTTGCTCGCGGAGCTCGCGGACGACCTGGTGGCCGTCCACGGGCAGACCGACCAGCAGGGGCTGCTGCGGCCGGCCCGGCAGCGCCAGGCCCTCGACCGGTACGCCGGGGACGCCGTCGCCGTCCCGCTGGAGAAGTACGGCTCGGCCTACCGCAGGCTGCGCGCGGTCACCACCGAGCTGGAGGAGATCACCACCCGGGCCCGGGAGCGGGCCCAGGAGGCGGACCTGCTGCGCTTCGGGCTCGACGAGATCGCGGCGGTGGAGCCGGTGGCCGGCGAGGACGCCGAGCTGGCGGCGGAGGCGGAGCGGCTCGGGCACGCCGAGTCGCTGGCCTCGGCGGCCCAGGTGGCGCATGCCGCGCTCGCGGGCAATCCCGAGGACCCCGAGGGCATCGACGCGAACACGCTCGTCGCGGGCGCGCACCGGGCCCTGGAGTCCGTACGGTCCCACGACCCGGCCCTCGGCGCGCTCGCCGAGCGGATCGGGGAGCTGGGCATCCTGCTGTCCGACGTGGCCGGGGAGCTGGCGGGCTACGCCGACGACCTGGACGCCGATCCGCTGCGGCTGGCGGCGGTGGAGGAGCGGCGGGCCGCCCTGACCCAGCTGACGCGCAAGTACGGCTCCGACGGCACCGTGGACGCCGTGCTGGAGTGGGCCGAGCGGGGCGCGACGCGGCTCCTGGAGCTGGACGGCGACGACGAGCGGATCACGGAGCTGACCGCGGAGCGGGACGGGCTGCGGTCCGAACTGTCGGTGCTGGCGCAGGCGTTGACGGACGCGCGGGTGGAGGCGGCCACCCGGTTCGCCTCGGCCGTGACGGAGGAGCTGGCGTCGCTGGCGATGCCGCACGCGCGGGTGACGATCGACATCCGGCAGGTCGAGGACGGGGACGGGGTGGAGGTGGACGGCCGCGCCGTCGCCTACGGCCCTTCGGGCGCGGACGAGGTCGAGCTGCTGCTGGCCCCGCACCCCGGAGCCCAGCCGCGGCCGATCGCCAAGGGCGCGTCGGGCGGTGAGCTGTCCCGGGTGATGCTGGCGGTGGAGGTCGTGTTCGCGGGCTCCGACCCGGTGCCCACATACCTCTTCGACGAGGTCGACGCGGGCGTCGGCGGCAAGGCGGCGGTCGAGGTGGGCCGGAGGCTGGCGAAGCTGGCCAAGTCGGCGCAGGTCGTGGTCGTCACGCACCTGCCGCAGGTCGCGGCCTTCGCGGACCGGCAGCTGCTCGTGGAGAAGACCAACGACGGGTCCGTGACGCGCAGCGGGGTCACCGTCCTGGAGGGCGAGGCCCGGATCCGCGAGCTGTCGCGCATGCTGGCCGGCCACGAGGACTCGGCGTCGGCGCGTGCGCACGCCGAGGAACTCCTCGCGGCGGCGCGCGCGGACGGCTGACCGGCCGGACGCGGATACGGGGATAACGGCGATACGGGTAGGCGGATACGCGGGCCGGGGGCCGGGGTGCGTGGCACTCCGGGCCCTTGGTCGTTTCCGGGGCCTCGGGGTGACACTCCGATAGCCCGTGTGGGTGAGGCTGGGGGGTGTCCCGCGGTATCTCTCACCGGATCCGTACTCGTATGGTCCCGGAACGCGCGTGCGGACTGGCATTCTGGGCGACGTCTCTGACTCCCTCACCCTGGAGCTTCGGCCCGTGAGCAGCTCCCCGGTCTCCGCCTCCCTCCCGGCACAGCCCTACGGGCGGCCGCCGCTCCGTACCGTCCAAGTGCTGGGCGGGGCCGCGGGCGTGGGCAACAGCGCGCACGTGCGGTCGCTCACGACCGGGCTCGCCGCGCGCGGGGTACGGGTCACGGTGTGCGCGCCCGTCGAGGCGGAGGGGGAGTACGACTTCACCGGCGCCGGGGCGCAGTTCGAGCCCGACGCGGTGGGGGCGCTGCGGGCCGCGTGCGCCGGGGCCGATGTGGTGCACGCGCACGGGGTGCGGGCCGGGTTGCGGGCCGCGCTGGCCCTGCGGGGGCGCCGGGTGCCGCTGGTGGTGAGCTGGCACGGCGACGGCCCGGCGGCCGCGGGGGCGCTCGGGCGGCTGAGCCGGATGCTGGAGCGGCACGTGGCGCGGGCCGCGGCGGTGGTGCTGGGGTCCTCCTCGGACCAGGTGGACCTCGCGCGGCTGCGGGGTGCGCGGGACGCGCGGCTGGCGCCGGTTGCCGTGCCGGCGGCCGGGACGGATGCCGACCCCGGCAAGGCGCGGGCGGAACTCGGAGCGGTGGAGCGGCCGTTGCTGATCGCGGTCGGGAGCCTGGTGCCGCACCGCGGGTACTCCGTACTGCTCGACGCGGCGCGGGAGTGGCGGACGCTGGAGCCGGTGCCGCTGCTGGTGATCGCGGGCGAGGGGCCGCTCCGGGCCGGACTGTCCCGGCGGATCGAGGCCGAGGAGCTCCCCGTACGGCTGCTGGGGCGGCGCCGGGACGCGGCGCAGCTGCTGGCGGCGGCGGACGTGGCGGTACTGCCGAGCCGGCGGGAGGAGCGGGCCCTGCTGGCGCAGGAGGCGCTGCGGGTGGGCGTGCCGCTGGTGGCGACGGCGGTGGGGGGCGTGCGGGAGCTGGTGGGGGAGGGCGCGGTGCTGGTCCCGCCGGGGGATGCGGGGGCCCTCGCCTCGGCCGTGGCCGGCCTGCTGGCGGACCCGGACCGCCGGGCCGGGCTGGCTGCCGCCGGGCGTGCGCAGGCGGCGACGTGGCCGTCGGAGGACGACACGGTGGCGCAGGTGCTGTCCGTCTACGACGAGCTGACGGAACGGGGCCGGCGCTAGCCGACGGCCCTCCCGATCGCGGGGCGCCGCCCCGCACCCCGCGCCTCAATCGCCGGCGGGGCTGGATTTTGCCGACCTGAGTGTGTGGGGCGCGGGTTCAGGATCGGGGCTCCGTCCCGCGCCCCGCGCCTCAAACGCCGGCGAGGCTGGATTTCCCACGGTGCCGGTTCGGCTCGGGGGTCCGGGGCGGAGCCCCGGGGAACGGTGGAAGGGCGGGTAGGAGACACGCCCCGCAGGGCCGCCAACCCCACCCGCGCCCGCCCCGGTACCGGCGCCCGCACCGGCGCCCGTGCCCGCCCCGGTACCGGCGCCCGCACCGGCGCCCGTGCCCGCCCTGGTACCGGCGCCCGCACCGGCGCCCGTGCCCGCCCCGGTACCGGCACCCGCGCCCGCCCCGGTACCGGCGCCCGCACCGGCGCCCGCGCCCGCCCTGGTACCGGCACCCGCGCCCGCCCTGGTACCGGCGCCCGTGCCCGCCCCGGTACCCGCACCCGCGCCCGCACGCGCCCCCCACGGTGCCTGCCCGCCGCGGGTGGCCGGGTCCCGCCCGGCCTTCGCCGGACGGAGTCCGGCGCAGCGGCCCGAAGCCCGTGAGGCGCCCTGGCGCCGAGCGGTGCGAGGGACGCGTCAAGAAGGAAGCGCGTCAAGAAGGAGCAGGGGCGTGGCGGCGGGCGCGGAGGGCCAGGCTGAGGGAGAGGACCGTTTCGGGGTCGTCCAGGTCCGTGCCCAGGAGTTCCGAGATGCGGGCCAGGCGGTTGTAGAGGGTCTGGCGGTTCAGGTGGAGCTCGCGGGCCGTCTCCGCCTTGCGGCCCGCGTGGGCCAGGTAGGTCTCCAGGGTGGGCAGGAGCGGCGGGCGCGAGGTCGTGTCGTGGGTGCGCAGGGGGCCGATCGCGCGGTCGACGAAGGCCGCCAGGTCGGGGTGTTCCCGCAGCCGCCAGAGGAGGAGGTCGATGTCCAGCCTCCGCGCGTCGTACCAGGGGCGGGCCGGGAGGCCGTGGGCCGCCGTGGCGGTCTCCGCGGCGTGGCGCAGGCCCGCCGAGGCCGCCGCCCAGCCGCCCGGGACCCCGACGACCACCGCCGGCGGCGCCCCCGCACGGTCGAGGCCGGCGCGCTCGACGCCCGCCCGCAGAGCCGTGGCCACCCGGTCCGCCACCACCGTGCGTTCCGATTCGGTGCGCAGGCAGACCAGCAGGGGGACGCGGCCCTCCACCGGGCGCACGCCCAGCAGCACCGGGACCCCGACCGACGACAGCTCCTCCAGGACCGCGCGGGCCAGGACCGCCCAGTTCCCCGAGGGGGCCAGTTCCGAGGACAGCCGCATCACTATCGGCAGCAGCGGTCCCGCCCCCGGCTTGAAGCCCAGGACGCGGGCCTGCGCCGGGGCGTCCTCCGCCGAGATGCGGCCCTCGGCCAGGTCCGTCAGGAAGTCGCCGCGGCCGCGCGCCGCCAGCTCCTCCTCCTGACGGGCCTGCATCAGCACGACGGCCAGCACGCCCGCCGTGCGTTCCGCCGCCATCCGGTGGACCGGCTGCAGCGGGGCCGAGACCCCGACCAGGACCACCCGCGCGCGGACCGAGCCCGTGCCGTGGCCGCCGCCCGGGACGTCGACCACCACCGTGTTCGCCGACGGCTCGGCCTCGCGCTGGCCCCGCAGGCCCTCCCACACCTGGAGGGGATCGGCGCCCGCGTCCCCGCCCGAGCTGCCGGCCGCGTACAGCAGCTGCCCGTCGGGGGTCTCCAGGAAGACCGGGTTTCCCGTGAAGTCGGCCAGGATCCGCAGGACGTGCGGGATGCCACCGCCGCCCAACAGGGCCTCCGTACACCGCCGGTGGACCTCCTCGGCCCGCTGGAGCAGCGCGTAGTGGTGGTTGACGATCTCGGTGTGGATCTCCTCCGTGACCGTGACGAAGGGAACCTCGCGGTGGAGTTGGACGAGAGGCAGACCCGCCGCGCGGGCCGTTTCCACGAGCGTCGCCGGGAGCCGGGTGAAGCGCGGGCCCAGCTCGACCACCAGCGCCGCGATGCCCCGGTCCGCGAGGCGGCGTACGAAGGCACGCTGCTCGGCGGGCCGGGTGCCGAGGCCGAGACCCGTGGTCAGCAGCAGTTCACCGCCCTTGAGTAGGGACGCGATGTTCGGCACCTCGCCCGCGTGCACCCAGCGGACGGTCCGGCCGAGCCGGTCGGCGCAGGCCACCACCTCCGGCAGCCCGCTGCGCAGCCCCGGCAGCTCCAGTGCCCGCTGAACCGTGATTCCGCCCTGGTTGTCCATAGCGCGGGACGCTACCGGCAGGCCTGTTCCGTGCACATCACCGGCCGGTTACGGACAGCCATATGCCCCCGTCCGGCCCGACAACTCGTCGCCCCCGGAAGGAGATTATCGGACCACGTGCCGATTGTGGTCTGCGTCACGCGGGGAGAGAGTGGGCGCCCTCCACACGGAAGAGGAAGCCATGAGCAGAGGTATCACCGGTCAGCCACCCAAGGACTCGACAACTCCGCAGGTGCAGCGGCTCAAAGCCAACTCGGTCGGACTGGTCGGCGTCGTCTTCATGGCCGTGGCCACCGCCGCCCCGATCACCGCCATGACCGGCAACCTCCCCATTGCCGTCGGCTTCGGGAACGGCACCGGCGCACCGGCCGGTTATCTCTTCGCGACGCTCGTCCTGACGGTCTTCGCGGTCGGTTACGTGGCCATGGCCAAGCGGATCACCGCCGCCGGCGCCTTCTACGGCTACATCTCGCACGGCCTCGGCCGGATCGCCGGCATGGCGTCCGGGATGCTCGCCGTCCTTGCCTACATCGTCTTCGAGGCCTCGATCGTCGGGGTCTTCTCCTACTTCGCCAAGACCACCGTCCACGACCAGCTCGGCGTCGACCTGCCCTGGGTCCTGTACGCGGCCGCCATGCTCGCCGTCACCGCCGCCCTCGCCCACTTCGACATCAACCTCACGGCCAAGGCCCTCGGGGTGATGCTCGTCGCCGAGATCGCCGTGCTGTTCGTCGTCGCCACCGCCGTGCTGATCGCGGGCGGCGGCCCGGACGGGATCCCGCTGGAGCCCGTCAACCCGAAGAACGCCTTCACCGGCACCTCCGCCGGCCTCGGCCTCTTCTTCGCCTTCTGGTCCTGGGTCGGCTTCGAGTCCACCGCCATGTACGGCGAGGAGTCCCGCGACCCCAAGCGGGTCATCCCCAAGGCGACGCTGATCTCCGTCGTCGGCGTCGGCCTCTTCTACATCTACGTCTCCTGGATGACCATCGCCGGCAACGGCCTGGCCAAGTCCGTGGAGCTGTCCGCCTCCGCCAGCCCCCTCGACCTCTTCTTCGCCCCCACCCAGAGCTTCATCGGCGCGTGGGCCGTCGACGCCTTCCAATGGCTGCTGCTCACCGGCTCCTTCGCCTGCGGCATGGCCTTCCACCAGTGCGCCGCCCGCTACCTCTACGCCATCGGCCGCGAGGGCTTCCTGTCCCCGAAGCTCGGCCGCACCCACGTCAAGCACGGCTCGCCGTACGTGGCCTCGGTGGTGCAGACCGCCATCGCCACCGCGCTCGTCGCCGGTTTCTGGCTCACCGGGCAGGACCCCTACCTGCACCTCTACACCCTGCTCGCGATCCTCGGCACGATGGCGATCCTGATCGTCCAGACCCTCTGCTCCTTCGCCGTCATCGGGTACTTCCGCAAGAACCACCCGGAGGACCGGCACTGGTTCAAGACCATGACCGCGCCGCTGCTCGGCGGTGTCGGCATGACCGCCGTCGTGGTCCTGCTGGTGCTCAACATGGAGACCGCCGCGGGCGCCGCGGCCGGCTCGCTGTTCTTCAAGCTCATCCCGTGGATCGTCGGCGCCGTCTTCCTCGGCGGCCTGGGCCTCGGCCTCTGGCTCAAGGTGAAGGCCCCCGCGCGCTACGAGATCATCGGCCGGATCGTCCTGGAGGACGCCGCCGAGCGCACCGACTCCCCGTCCCCGTCCACCGCCGCCGCGAACGTCTGAGGAGCCCCGCCATGGCCCGTACACCCGTGATGCACGCCCTGCGCAGGCTCGCCGCCGAGCACGCCGCCGCCCGCCGCCTCGACCTGCCTGCCGCCGAGGTCCGCGGCTCCACCCGCCGCGAACTCCTCGGCCGGGCCGCCGCCCTCGGCCTCGGTACCGCCCTCGCCTCCACCGCGACCGCCTACGCCGCCGAGTCCGCCCCCGCCAAGAAGCCCCTCGGCCCCGCCCGCGTCGCCGTGGTCGGCGCCGGCATCTCCGGCCTGACCGCCGCCCTCACCCTCAAGGACGCGGGCGTCCCCTGCACCCTCTACGAGGCCAACCCGGCCCGCGTGGGCGGCCGGATGTGGACCCAGCGCGACCACTGGGCGTACGGGCAGACCTCCGAGATCGGCGGCGAGCTCATCGACACCAGCCACAAGAAGATCCTGGAGCTGTGCCGACGCTTCAACCTGCCCACCGAGGACTTCCTCGGCGGCGGCCCCAACGGGGCGGAGGAAGTCCTCTGGTTCAACGGGGAGTACTACTCCCGCACCCAGGCCGACGAGGACTTCAAGGCCGTCTACCAGGCGCTGCACCGCGACCTCCAGGAGGCCGGCGAGGTCTCCTGGAATACCACCACCCCCGCCGGCACGGCCCTCGACAACATGACCCTGTACGAGTGGATCGAGACCCGCGTCCCGGGCGGCCACGGCTCGCAGCTCGGCCGCTTCATCGACGTGGCCTACAACGTCGAGTACGGCGCCGACACCGACCGGCAGTCCGCCCTCGCCCTGGTCCTCCTGATGGGCTATCAGCCCAATCCCGGCAAGTTCAACGTCTGGGGCCTGTCCAACGAGCGCTACCACATCACCGGCGGCAACGACCGGCTGCCGAACGCCATCGCCGCCGCGCTGCCCGCCGGCACCCTGGTGATGGGCCGCGAGCTGGTCGCCGTACGCGCCAACTCCGACGGCACCCAGACCCTCACCTTCAACGACTCCGGCGCCACCCGCACGGTCGTCGCCGACCACACCGTCCTGTGCCTGCCGCTGCCGATCCTCCAGCGCATCGACACCTCCGGGGCGGGCTTCGACCCCCTCATGCGCAACCTGCTCAGGGACGCCAGGATGGGCTACTGCACCAAGCTCAACATGCAGTTCACCACCCGCCCCTGGCGCGGCACGGGTCCCTGGCCGGGCGTCTCCGCGGGCGACTGCTTCACGGACTCCACCGTCCAGCAGACCTGGGACACCACCAAGGTGCAGCCCGGCACCGGCGGGATCCTGCTCCAGTACGGCGGCGGCACCCTGGCCGGGGCGCTCACCCCCGCGACCCCCTTCGCCACCGAGGCCGATCCGTACGTACGCGACCTCGCGGGCCGCGTGCTGACCGGCGTCGACTCCTTCTTCCCGGGGACCAAGGCGGTCTGGAACGGGCGGGCCCAGCTCTCGGCCTGGCACCGCAACCCGTACTCCCTGGGGGCCTACTCGTACTGGCCCACCGGCTACCTGCACCGCTACGCCAAGTACGAGGGCACCGCGCAGGGCAACGTCCACATCGGCGGCGAGCACTGCAGCTACGACTTCCAGGGCTTCATGGAGGGCGGCGCCACCGAGGGCGAGCGCGCGGCACGCGAGGTGATCGCCGCCCTCGCGTAAGTCCTAGAAGGGCTTGATGTTGTGGTTGAAGCGGAAGACGTTGTCAGGGTCGTACTCCCGCTTCAGCTCACCCAGCCGCCGCATGTTCTCGGCGCCGAGGCCCGCGACCACCCGGTCGTGGCCCTCGTCCCCGGTGAAGTTGAGGTACACCGCGCCGGTGCTCCACGGCCGGACGTCGGCGCGGACGTCCCTGACCCACTGCCGGGCGCGTTCGTCGTCGGCCTCGTCCTCCCAGATGCCGAAGGGGTGCACCGCCCAGGGCGCGTCGCGGAACGGCACCGGGTAGTCGGCCGGGCCCTCGGCGATCGCGCCGCCCTGCGGCCACACGACGTGCTGGGTGCCGGTCGGCACCGGCATGGAGTCCGCGCGGGCGCAGAACACGTCCACGAACTCGTCGGGCACACCCGTCAGGTACTCCGCCGACCAGTGGTTCCGCATGCCCGGCGGGTCGTCGATCATGCACTGCAGGTCGGCGTACGGGATGGCGGTGACCATCTCCACCTCGTGCGGGATCGCCAGCAGCGGCGCCGCCAGCCTGCGCAGCTCCTCCTCGGGGCCCGCGTACGTCACGAGCGCGCCCGCCAGCAGCAGGCCGACCAGGTGCGGCGGGACGAACTCCTCGGGCGGGCCGGTCAGGTAGATGGCGCCGCCGCCGGCCTCGCGCGGTCCGGACTCGATGATGTCCCGGTACGTACGGACCACCTCGGGACCGCGCTCCGGCAGGTACAGCAGGAACGCGATCGACATCACCGGCAGTTCGTGCAGCCGCAGGGTCAGCGAGGTCGCGATGCCGAAGTTCCCGCCGCCGCCGTGCAGCCCCCAGAACAGCTCGGGGTGGTCCTGGGCCGTCGCCGTCACCATCTCGCCGTTCGCCGTGACCAGGTCCACGCCCAGCAGGTTGTCCACCGCCAGGCCGAACTTCCGGTCCAGCCAGCCGGTGCCGCCGCCCAGTACGAAGCCGCCGACCCCGGTGGTGGAGGCGCGGCCGCCGGTGGTCGCCAGCCCGTACGGCTCGCAGGCCCGGTCCAGGTGGCTCATCGTGGCGCCGCCCTCGACGCGCACGGCCGACGCCCCCGGATGGACCGTGACCGCGTGCATCCGGCGCAGGTCCACGACCAGGCCGCCGTCGTTGAGGGACATCCCGGCGACGCTGTGGCCGCCGCCGCGCACCGCGACGGGCAGGTCGAGCCGCCGCGCGAAGCGCACGGCGGTCACCACGTCCACCGCGCTCTCGCACTGCGCGATGACCGCGGGCCTGCGGTCGACCATCGCGTTGAAGACCGTGCGGGCCTCGTCGTACCCCGGATCCTCCGGAGCGAAGACGTCGCCGGACAGGTCGTCGCGGAGCTCGGCAAGCGCCGTGGCCGCCTTCGAGAGGGGAGCCATGGCTACCCCCTTCCGGGAGGGGCGGAGGGGCATACGACACTTCCAGGCTAGTCAGCCTCCGTATGCCCCGCTCGCCGTCAGCCTCCGTACGCCCCGCTTGCCGTCAGCCGCAGGGCCGTGTCGATCAGCGGAACGTGGCTGAAGGCCTGCGGGAAGTTCCCGACCTGCCGCTGGAGCCGCGGATCCCACTCCTCCGCCAGCAGTCCCAGGTCGTTGCGCAGCGACAGCAGCCTCTCGAAGAGCCGCCGCGCCTCGTCCACCCGCCCGATCATCGCCAGGTCGTCGGCCATCCAGAACGAGCACGCGAGGAAGGCCCCCTCGTCGCCCTCCAGGCCGTCCACACCGGCCTCCGAGCCCGTCGTCGGGTAGCGCAGGATGAAACCGTCGGGCGTGGACAGCTCGCGCTGGATCGCCTCGATGGTGCCGATGACCCGCTTGTCGTCGGGCGGCAGGAAGCCCATCTGCGGGATCAGCAGCAGGGAGGCGTCCAGCTCCTGCGAGCCGTACGACTGGGTGAAGGTGTTGCGCTCCTTGTCGTAGCCCTTCTCGCACACGTCCTGGTGGATCTCGTCGCGCAGCTCGCGCCAGCGTTCCAGCGGTCCGTCCGCGTCCCCGCTCTCGATCAGCTTGATCGTGCGGTCCACGGCCACCCAGGCCATCACCTTCGAGTGCACGAAGTGCCGGCGGGGGCCGCGCACCTCCCAGATGCCCTCGTCCGGCTGGTCCCAGTGGGTCTCCAGGTAGCGGATCAGCTTGAGCTGGAGCAGCGAGGCGTAGTCGCTGCGGGCCAGGCCGGTCATGTGGCCCAGGTGCAGGGCCTCGGTGACCTCGCCGTACACGTCGAGCTGGAGCTGGCCGGCGGCGCCGTTCCCGACGCGGACCGGGCGGGAGTTCTCGTAGCCCGGCAGCCAGTCCAGCTCGGTCTCGCCCAGCTCCCGCTCGCCCGCGATCCCGTACATGATCTGCAGGTTCTCCGGGTCGCCGGCCACCGCCCGCAGCAGCCACTCGCGCCAGGCGCGGGCCTCCTCGCGGTAGCCGGTGCGCAGCAGCGAGGACAGGGTGATGGCGGCGTCGCGCAGCCAGGTGTAGCGGTAGTCCCAGTTCCGGACGCCGCCGATCTCCTCCGGCAGGGAGGTGGTCGGAGCGGCGACGATCCCGCCCGTGGGGCCGTAGGTCAGGGCCTTGAGGGTGATCAGGGAGCGGACGACCGCCTCCCGGTAGGGCCCGTGGTAGGTGCACTGCTCGACCCACTCGCGCCAGAACTCGGTGGTCGAGTCCAGCGCCGCCTCGGCGTCAGGGGCCTCCGGCGCGCCCCGGTGCGAACGCTCCCAGCTGATGCTGAAGGCCATCCGGTCGCCCGGCCCGACGGTGAAGTCGGAGTACGTGGTCAGGTCCTTGCCGTACGTCTGCGCATCGGTGTCCAGCCAGACCGAGTCCGGGCCGGCGACGGCCACGGTGCGCCCGTCGACCTTGTGCACCCACGGCACGACGCGCCCGTAGCTGAACCGCATGCGCAGCGCGGACCGCATCGGGACGCGCCCGCTGACGCCCTCCACGATGCGGATCAGCTGCGGGGCGTGGTCCTCGCGGGGCGGCATGAAATCGATCACGCGGACGGTGCCGCGCGGGGTCTCCCACTCCGACTCGAGCACGAGCGAGTCGCCGCGGTAGCGGCGGCGGGTGGCACGCGGGGCCTCGGATCCCGCCGGGAACGCCGGGCCGATCCGCCAGAAACCGTGATCTTCGGTGCCGAGAATGCTCGCGAAAATGGCATGGGAGTCGAAACGGGGCAGACACAACCAGTCCACAGCCCCGTCCACGCAGACCAACGCGGCGGTCTGCATGTCCCCGATCAGTGCGTAATCCTCGATGCGCCCGGACACGTGCATCTCCAGTCGAACGGCCACGTCCGCCCCTAGGGGCGCTTGCATTGCGCGGTGCGCGGTCTCCTGTGTGTGGATCCCCCGCGTGAGCCATGATTCCGTATCCCGGCTCGGTTACGCCGTCCGACGGACTGCTCGGCGGCGATGTGTGCGATATCCGAGCAGGATAGAACGGCACCCTAGTGATCTCCTGAAGCCCCCGAAGAATGTGGCTGGGCCAAACGGGTGAGGGGCCGCCGCGCGGGCGCGGCGGCCTGCGGCGGCCCTGCGCCGACCCCCGGACGGAACCTCCGCGCCGCGCGGCCGGAGGCGGACGGGTCCGGGCGCTGATAGGCTGGTACCCCGTGGACCGGTGGTCTGCCTGTGCGAATCAGGAGCCCCGAAACCGCAGCTTCGGCGCCCCCTGAGACCCTTCCGGATCGACGGCGGCCGGCGTCCGACGCACCTCACCTCGCGACCACGGGAGCCCCCTCTTGGCGATGCCGCCCAAATCCATGACGACCAAGCACATCTTCGTCACCGGGGGTGTCGCTTCCTCCCTCGGCAAGGGCCTGACGGCCTCCAGCCTGGGTGCGCTCCTGAAGGCGCGCGGTCTGCGGGTCACGATGCAGAAGCTCGACCCGTACCTGAACGTCGACCCGGGCACGATGAACCCGTTCCAGCACGGTGAGGTGTTCGTCACCAACGACGGCGCCGAGACCGACCTGGACATCGGCCACTACGAGCGCTTCCTCGACGTCGACCTCGACGGCTCGGCCAACGTCACCACCGGCCAGGTCTACAACACGGTCATCGCCAAGGAACGGCGCGGCGAGTACCTCGGCGACACGGTGCAGGTCATCCCGCACATCACCAACGAGATCAAGCACCGCATCCGCCGCATGGCGACCGAGGACGTCGACGTCGTCATCACCGAGGTCGGCGGCACCGTCGGCGACATCGAGTCGCTGCCGTTCCTGGAGACCGTCCGCCAGGTCCGCCACGAGGTCGGCCGCGACAACGTCTTCGTCGTGCACATTTCGCTGCTGCCCTACATCGGCCCCTCCGGCGAGCTGAAGACCAAGCCGACCCAGCACTCGGTCGCGGCCCTGCGCAACATCGGCATCCAGCCCGACGCGATCGTGCTGCGCGCCGACCGGGACGTCCCGACCTCCATCAAGCGCAAGATCTCGCTGATGTGCGACGTGGACGAGGCGGCCGTGGTCGCGGCCATCGACGCCAAGTCGATCTACGACATCCCGAAGGTGCTGCACACCGAGGGCCTGGACGCGTACGTCGTGCGCAAGCTCGACCTGCCCTTCCGGGACGTGGACTGGACGGTGTGGGAGGACCTGCTGGACCGGGTCCACAACCCCGACCACGAGGTCAAGGTCGCGCTCGTCGGCAAGTACATCGACCTGCCGGACGCCTACCTGTCGGTGACCGAGGCGCTGCGCGCCGGCGGTTTCGCCAACAAGGCCCGCGTCCAGATCAAGTGGGTCACCTCCGACGAGTGCAAGACCCCGGCGGGCGCTGCGGCGCAGCTGGCCGACGTGGACGCGATCTGCGTGCCCGGCGGCTTCGGCGACCGCGGTGTCAACGGCAAGGTCGGCGCGATCACCTACGCCCGCGAGAACAAGATCCCGCTGCTCGGCCTGTGCCTGGGCCTGCAGTGCGTGGTCATCGAGGCCGCGCGGAACCTGGCGGGCATCGAGGACGCGAACTCCACCGAGTTCGACGCCTCCACCGCCAACCCGGTCATCTCGACCATGGAGGAGCAGCTGGCCTTCGTCGAGGGCGCGGGCGACCTGGGCGGCACCATGCGCCTGGGCATGTACCCGGCGAAGCTCGCCGAGGGCTCCATCGTGCGCGAGGTCTACGGAGACCAGGCGTACGTGGACGAGCGCCACCGGCACCGCTACGAGGTCAACAACGCCTACCGCGGCGAGCTGGAGAAGAAGGCGGGCCTCGTCTTCTCCGGCACCTCCCCGGACAACAAGCTCGTCGAGTACGTCGAGTACCCGCGCGAGGTGCACCCCTACCTGGTGGCCACCCAGGCCCACCCGGAGCTGCGCTCGCGCCCGACGCGCCCGCACCCGCTGTTCGCGGGCTTGATCAAGGCGGCCGTGGAGCGGCAGCAGGCCGCGAAGTGACGGCCTGACAGCCCGACCGAATAACGTAGGCAGCCGGGGCACGGATCGTGCCCCGGCTGTCGCGTTTCGGAAAGGTACTGGCCATGGCCCTGGACAACGACAACGGCACCGCCATCGTGGACACACCGGAATCGTGGGAGGTCGTCGCCTCGCGCACCCCGTTCCAGGGCGCGAAGACGGCCGTCCGCTCGGACCAGGTGCGGATGCCGGACCGGTCGGTGGTGCGCCGCGACTACCAGGCGCACCCGGGGTCGGTGTGCGTCCTCGCCCTCGACGAGGAGCAGCGGGTCCTGGTCCTCAAGCAGTTCCGGCACCCGGTGCGCCACCGGCTGTGGGAGCTGCCGGCGGGGCTGCTGGACGTGGCGGGGGAGAATCCGCTGCACGCGGCGCAGCGGGAGCTGTACGAGGAGGCGCACGTCAAGGCGGAGGACTGGCGGGTGCTGGCCGACTTCTTCTCCTCGCCGGGGGGTTCCGACGAGGCGGTCCGGATCTTCCTCGCGCGTGACCTCTCGGAGGCGGAGGGGGCCCGGTACGTGGTCTCCGAGGAGGAGTCCGACATGGAGATCGCCCGCGTCCCCCTCGGCGACCTGGTCGCCGGAGTCCTGGCAGGCCGGCTGGGCAACCCGGGCCTGGTGACGGGCGCGCTCGCCCTGTCCGCCGCCCTGGCCTCCGGCGGGGTGGAGTCGCTGCGCCCGGCGCTGGCCCCGTGGCCGGCCCGGCCGTACGAGGCCTAGCGGCGCAAGCCGAGGCGGGCCCGAGCCGCGTGAGCGGAGCGTGAATAAGCGACCGGCGCGTGAATAACGTGAATAAAAGGACCATCTGCTGATCCGATTGGGGGATTTGTCCGCCGCGCTCCACCCTGGCCGTCGCTCTGCGTGAACTACGCTCGCAATCCGAAGGCAGCGAGAGGAGCGGATCCGTGGCGGATTTCGTCGGGCGGCGGCGTGAGCTCAAGGAGCTGCGCGAGGACATCGCACGGACCGGGCTCGACACCCTCTCCGGCCGCAAGGCCAAGGCGCCCCGTGCGCGGGTCCTGCTGATCGCCGGGCGACCGGGATCCGGGCGGACCGCGCTGGCCGAGGCGTTCGTACGGGAGGTCGCCGAGCAGTACCCCGACGGGGTGCTCCGCACCCGGCTCACCGCTCCCGGCGGGGAGGGCGTCGCCACCGAGCGGGCCCTCAGGGGACTGATCGAGGGGCTCGGGCAGGCCACGCCCCCCGGGGCCGGGGAGGACGAGCTCAGCTCCGCCCTGCGCACCGCGCTCGGCGGGCGGCGGGTGATCATCCTGGTCGACGACGCCGCCGATCCGCACCAGGTCGACGCCCTGCTCCCGGACACCCCCGAGTGCCTCGTCGTCGTCACCGCCGAGGGCCCGCTCACTGGGATCCCCGACGTGCGCCCCTGCACCCTCGGCGGGCTGGACACCCCCTCCGCCGTCCAGATGCTCGCGCAGCGCATCGGCGACATCCGCATCACCGTCGACCCCCGCGCCGCCGAGGCGCTCGCCGAGGAGTGCGGGGGCCAGCCCGCCGCGCTCTCCCTCGTCGGCGGATGGCTCGCCGCCCACCCCAAGGCCTCCGTCGCCGATGTGGCCAAGCAGCTGCACGACACGCCCGCCCGTGCCGGCGGACCGCTCGGCCGCGCGTTCCGGCTGGTCTACGAGTCCCTGCCGCAGCCCGCCCAGCGGACCCTGCGGCTCCTGCCGCTCGCGCCCGCCGGCATCGTCGACTCGCACACCGCGTCCGCCCTCGCCGGCTGCTCCGTGGGCGCCGCCCAGTCCACGCTCGACGATTTCGCCGGGCTGGGCCTCCTGCGCCATGCCCACAACGGCCTCTTCCTGCTGCCGGGCTGCCTGGCGCCCCTGCTCCAGGCCCTGCTGGAGGCCAAGGAGCGCCCGGCCGAGGTCCAGCTCGCCCGCGCCCGGATGCTGGAGCGCACGGTACGGCTGCTGCACTCCTGCCGGGCCATGGCCGATCCGGACCAGGAGGGGCTCGGCCTCCTCGGCGTGCCCGAGAAGCTGGAGTCCCTGCCGCGCGCCCTGCGGTTCCCCGACCGGCGGGCCGCCGCCACCTGGCTGGACACCCGGCTGCCCGCCCTCTCCGCCGCCGCCTCCCTCGCCGTGGCCGACGGCGAGCTGGACACGCTGGCCCGCCGGCTGATCGCAGGCCTCGTACGGGCCCTCGCGGAGCACCGCGGCACCGCCGAGGCCGCCCCCGAGCTGTACGGGCTGCACCGCCTGGTCCTGGACGTGGCCGAGCGCCGCGGCCTCCACCGCGAGCAGGCGGCCGCGCTGCTCAACCTGGCCGACCTGGACGCCGAGACCGGCCGGACCCGGGAGGCACTGGAGCGCTACCGGGCCGCGCTGGACGCCGGACGGGCCGCGAATGACCCGTACGCCACCGGCCGCGCGATGGAATCCGTAGGGGGTGCGTACCAGGAGCTGGCGGACTGGCACCGGGCCTCCGACTGGTTCGGCCGGGCGCTCGCCCAGGCCCATGCGCGGGGGGAGCGCGAGGACGAGGCCCGCCTGTACGGGCGGCTCGGAAACGTACACACGTACGCGGGCCGCTACGGGGACGCACTGCGCAGCTGGCGGGCCGCCGCCGCGGGCTACCGGCGGCTGGCCGATGTCCCCGGTCAGGCAAAGGCGTTGAGCGAGATGGCCCGGGTCCAGGAGTACGCCGGCCGGCCCGAGGAATCGCTGCACACCTGCCGCGAGGCGGTGGAGCTCGCACGCCGTGCCGGGGACCAGCGGCTTCAGGCCGCGCTCCAGGTGCGGCTGGCCGACACGCTCGACCGGCTGGGCGACCCCGCGGCTGCCAGGCTGCACCGCTCCGCGGCCGACAGATTGCTGGGAGACGACCCCGCAGCCTGCGAAATCCGCAGTACTTCCGACTAAGATTATTCGTTTGCAAGGCTAGACAGCGACTCATCCTTCATTAGACTGGCTTCACCACGTCATCCTGTGGTGCATCCCGTTGCGCGTTCTTGTGGGCGGGTATGTATGGAAGTGCCCCCGTTATCCCCCCCCTGAGTCAAGGACCGTGATCGACGATGAAGGTCGGCATCCCCCGCGAGGTCAAGAACAACGAGTTCCGGGTCGCCATCACGCCCGCCGGCGTGCATGAGCTGGTCCGGGGCGGCCACCAGGTCTTCATCGAGCAGAACGCCGGTGTGGGCTCTTCGATCACGGACGCCGAGTACGTCTCGGCCGGCGCCGAGATCCTCGGTACCGCCGATGAGGTCTGGGCGACCGCTGATCTGCTGCTGAAGGTCAAGGAGCCGATCGCGGAGGAGTACCACCGCCTCCGCAAGGACCAGACCCTCTTCACCTACCTGCACCTCGCGGCCTCGCGTGAGTGCACGGACGCCCTGCTGGAGTCCGGCACCACCGCCATCGCGTACGAGACGGTCGAGCTCGCCAACCGCGCGCTGCCGCTGCTCGCCCCGATGTCCGAGGTCGCGGGCCGCCTGGCCCCGCAGGTCGGCGCCTACCACCTGATGCGCTCGGCCGGCGGCCGCGGCGTCCTCCCCGGCGGTGTCCCCGGCACCCACGCCGGCGAGTGCGTGGTCATCGGCGGCGGCGTCTCCGGCTGGAACGCGGCGCAGATCGCCATCGGCATGGGCTTCCACGTGACCCTGCTGGACCGCGACATCAACAAGCTCCGCGAGGCCGACAAGATCTTCGGTACGAAGATCAAGACGATCGTCTCCAACGCCTTCGAGCTCGAGAAGGCCGTCATCGAGGCCGACCTCGTCATCGGCGCGGTGCTGATCCCGGGTGCGAAGGCCCCGAAGCTGGTCACCAACGAGCTCGTCGCCAAGATGAAGCCCGGAAGTGTCCTTGTCGACATTGCGATCGACCAGGGCGGCTGCTTCGAGGACTCCCGTCCGACCACCCACGCCGAGCCGACCTTCCAGGTCCACAACTCGGTCTTCTACTGCGTCGCCAACATGCCGGGCGCGGTGCCGAACACCTCCACCTACGCCCTGACCAACGCCACGCTGCCCTACATCGTGCAGCTCGCGAACCTCGGCTGGGTCGAGGCGCTGCGTCGTGACCCGGCGCTCGCGCTGGGCCTCAACACCCATGACGGCCAGGTCGTTTACGGCCCGGTCGCCGAGGCCCACGGTCTCGAGACCCTCGAGCTGAGCACGCTGCTCGGCTGAAACGTCAACGACTGACGTCAATCTCACGTATCCGGCCGGACCTTGCCCGCAAGGTCCGGCCGGACGTGTTTGCGGGGTGCCCCCGGACCCCGCTCAACTCGCCTCGAACGTAACCCTTTAACCCTTTCGCGCACCCGCGGAACTTCGCGGTGGCAGCCCGCACGCCCTTGACAGAGTGGTGTTCGGTTGCCGACACATCGTGCCGGGTCCGGCGGATTGTGTTGCCGCTGAGTGGTGACACGCCATAGAGTCGCCAACCGTCGGCATGGTGCCACGCTGACCTATCGATAAGTGTCCTGGTCACGTCCGAGGAGGTAAGACGACTTGTGAATGAGTCGACATTCGCTCCTGGGGGTGGTCGAGGGCTCGAAGCTGTCGGCTCCGTCGCAGTCCGCACCTTCGCAAACCACCAGCACATGACGACGCCCCAAAAGAGCATGGACGGCCTAGACGTGAACTCCAGGGCCGGCGACCTGAGCGGCGAAAAGCCCGTGGGTTTCGCCGACTACGAAAACGTGCCCGAAGGGCACTTCTACGACCCCGACGCGGAGTACGAGCCCGACCCCGAGTACGCGGCCACCCTCGCCCCCGACGCTGCCCGCCAGCGCCGTGAGCGGATCGGCCCGACCGGACGCCCGCTCCCGTACTTCCCCATCCCGGGCCCGCTGACCGACCACGGCCCCGCGAAGATCATCGCGATGTGCAACCAGAAGGGCGGCGTGGGCAAGACCACGTCGACCATCAACCTGGGTGCCGCGCTCGCCGAGTACGGGCGCCGCGTGCTGCTCGTCGACTTCGACCCGCAGGGCGCACTGTCCGTGGGCCTCGGCGTGAACCCGATGGAACTCGACCTGACGGTCTACAACCTGCTCATGGAGCGGGGCATGTCGGCCGACGAGGTGCTGCTCAAGACGGCGGTCCCGAACATGGACCTGCTGCCGAGCAACATCGACCTGTCCGCCGCCGAAGTGCAGTTGGTCAGCGAGGTCGCGCGCGAGTCGACCCTCCAGCGGGCCCTGAAGCCCCTGATGGCCGACTACGACTACATCGTGATCGACTGTCAGCCCTCGCTCGGCCTGCTGACCGTGAACGCCCTGACGGCGGCTCACAAGGTCATCGTCCCGCTGGAGTGCGAGTTCTTCGCACTGCGCGGTGTGGCGCTGCTGACCGAGACCATCGAGAAGGTGCAGGAGCGGCTCAACCCCGAGTTGGAGCTCGACGGCATCCTCGCCACGATGTACGACTCCCGTACGGTGCACAGCCGCGAGGTGCTGGCGCGCGTCGTCGAGGCCTTCGACGACCACGTCTACCACACGGTCATCGGCCGCACCGTGCGCTTCCCGGAGACCACGGTCGCCGGTGAGCCGATCACGACGTACGCCTCCAACTCCGTCGGCGCCGCCGCCTACCGCCAGCTGGCCAGGGAGGTGCTCGCCCGGTGTCACGCCGAGTGAGTCTGCCCGGAGCCGACGAACTGTTCCGCACGACCGGGGGGATGGCCCTCCAGTCGTCCTCGCCGCGGCGCGGGGCCGAGGAGGCCTCGGGCGCCGGGCACTCGGCCGCCTCGGCCGACGGCACGGCGGGGGAGGGCCGCAGCCGGGAGGCCGCGGCCGGCACGGAGCCCGGCGTGGGCGCACCCCGGCGGTCGCAGGAGGGTTCGGTCAACGGAACCTCCCAGCCGGACCGGCGGGGCAAGGGCCAGGGCCGGGGCGCGAACCGGCGGCCCAGCGGGCGCGAGCGGCACGACGAGAAGATCACGGTCTACGTCTCCGCCGAGGAGCTCATGGACCTGGAGCACGCGCGGCTGGTCCTGCGCGGCGAGCACGGACTGGCGGTCGACCGCGGCCGTATCGTCCGCGAGGCGGTGGCGGTCGTCCTCGCCGACCTCGAGTCCCGCGGGGACGCGAGCATCCTCGTACGGAGACTGCGGGGCCGCTGACCGGCCGCGGCCCGCCGTCCCGCCTGCGGGACCGGACCCTGGCTAGTGCTGTGACCGGAATGGTTCACCGGGTCGCGACGCTCCCCCGGCTACCTCCCCCGGACTCCGTCCGGGGGGACCCCCACGGAGGTGCCCCCAGGCACGGCACCTCGCCGTGTTGTCGGACCGCGCAAGTACGTCCAGTACGAGCCGCGGCCCTCCGCCTTGCGATGCACCGCACCGGACGCCGCGCCCCGGCACACCTTCCCGG
>NZ_JAGGOZ010000111.1 GCF_018614075.1 Streptomyces sp. ISL-94
TCGCTAACTCACCGGCATTGGTCTGACCAGTGCTAACCTCCCGGCGATCACCACACACCGCCTTGGGGGGCATCACATGGGCATCGGCGTCTTTCTCCTGGCCTTCGGCCTGACCGCCGTCATCGGAGGCGGCTGGGTCGCGCTGAACATCCGCGGCTCGGCCGTGGCGCTGGAGCGCATGGCCGAGACCAACACGCAGATGCGCATGCGGGCCCGCGGCGACCTCGGGCCCGCCCCACGGCGCATGTCCAGCGCCCTGTACCGCCTCCTCGGGACGGTGATCACCCTGGCCGGGTGCATGCTCACCCTGGTCAGCCTGGTCGAGGTCACCGGCTGACCGGTCGACCGGTTCGGCCGGTTCGGCCGGCCAAACCGGACCACGGGCTCACGGGGGTCAGTCGTAGCGGACCCCCGGCGTCCCCGGCCGGACCGCCTCGGCGACGGCGTCCGCCAGCCGCGGCACATCGGCCGGCGTGAGCAGGGACACCGACAGCCGCACGCCCGGCGGGGACTCGACCCGGAACCGGGCCCCCGCCGAAACCGCCCACCCGGCGGCCAGCAGCCGCGTCACAGCCCCCGTCTCGTCCGCCACCGGCACCCACACGTTCAGCCCGCTGCGCCCGTGGGCCCGCACACCCCGCTCCGCCAGCGCCGCCACCAGCCCGTCGCGCCGCTCCCCGTATGAGCGGGCCACCGCGGTCCGGTCCACCGCCCCCGAGGTCCACAGCTCCACCACCGCGTACTGGAGCAGCCGGCTCACCCACCCCGGCCCCAGCCGCTGCCGCCCGCGCACCCGGTCCAGCGTCACCGGATCACCGGTGAGCACCGCCAGCCGCAGGTCCGGGCCGTACGCCTTCGCCACCGACCGGATCAGCGCCCAGTGCCGGGTCACCCCGCCCAGCGGGTGCAGGGGCTCGTCCACGATCCCGTGCCCGTGGTCGTCGTCGACGACCAGGACCCCGGGATGCTCCGCCAGCAGGGCCCGCAACCGAGCCGCCCGCTCCGCGCTCACCACCGCCCCGGTCGGGTTCTGCGCGCGGGCGGTCACCAGCAGCGCGCGCGCCCCGGCCGCCAGCGCCCGGGCCACCGCCTCGGGGCGCGGACCGTCGTCGTCCACCGCCACCGGCAGGATCCGCAGCCCGAGGGCCGGCATCAGGTCCAGCACGTTGCCCCACCCCGGGTCCTCGACCGCGACGGCGTCTCCCGGCTTCAGGTGGGCGGCCAGCACCCGCTCGATCCCGTCCAGCGCGCCCGAGGTCAGCGCGATCGGCCCCTCCGGCACCCCGTCGGCGTCGAGGTCGGCCCGGGCCAGCTGCGCCAGTTCCGGGGCGACCGGGTCCTCCCCGTAGAGGGTCGGCGCCTGCGCGGACCGCCGGGCGGCCGCCGCCAGCGCCCGGTCCAGCGGGGGCAGCAGCGACGCGTCGGGGTTGCCCGCGGTGATGTCGCGTACGCCCGCGGGCACGGCCGTGCGCAGCGCGTCGCGCGGGGCGCTCGCCGGGCGGGCCCGCACCCGGCTGCCGCGCCGCCCGTCGGTCTCGATGACCCCGCGCTCGCGCAGGGTCCGGTACGCGGCCGCCACGGTGTTGGGATTCACCCCCAGCTCACCCGCCAGCTCCCGCATCGGCGGCAACAGCGCTCCCGGCGCGAGCGCCCCCGAGCCCACACCCTCTTCGACACTCGCCGCGATCTCGGATGCGCGGCGCCCTCTGATCCGATAGTCTTCTAGCACAAAACACAGTATGCACTAATGCAATGGAGTTCGCAGCATGACCGCCACGTCTGTCACCGACGCGTACGCGCCCACCGACCGCACGGTCCCGACGCGCTCCCCCAAGCGGGCCCGCTACGACCGCGAGACGGTGCACTCGATACTCGACCAGGCCTACGTCTGCCACCTCGGCTTCATCCGCGACGGCGCGCCGGTGGTCCTGCCCACGCTCTTCGGCCGGGTCGGTGAAGCCCTCTACATCCACGGCTCCACCGGCTCCCGCCCCCTCCTCGCGGCCGGCAAGGCCGACCCGGGCCTGCCGGTCTGCGTGACCGTGACCCACGTCGACGGCCTGGTGCTGGCCCGCTCGGCCTTCCACCACTCGCTCAACTACCGCTCGGTGGTCGTCCACGGCACCGCCTACCAGGTCACCGACGAGGAGGAGTGCCGGATGGCGCTCGACGCCCTCGTGGACCACGTCGTTCCGGGCCGCTCCGCGGACTCCCGGCCCGCCAACAGCAAGGAACTCGCGGCCACCGCGGTGATCCGCCTGGACCTCACCGAGGTGTCTGCGAAGATCCGTACGGGCGGGCCGAACGACGATGCCGAGGACATGGACCTGCCCTACTGGGCGGGCGTGGTCCCGGTCGCGCCGGCGTACGGAACCCCCGTACCCGCCGCGGACCTGGGCCCCGGCATCGCCACCCCGGGCTACCTCGCCGCGCTCTGAGACCGCCGCGCAACGGCGGCGGGCCGGCCGGCCTGCTCACCGGCCCGCCCGCCCGCCGGCCTCCCCGCCTCCGCCGCGATCAGCGCCCCCACCGCCGCCAGCAGCAGTACGGTGCCCAGCACCACGGCGCCGGTCAGCCGCTCCCCGAGCAGCAGGACGGCGATCACCGCCGCGCTCACCGGCTCGATCAGCATGATCACCGACACGGTCGCGGCCCGTACGGCGGCGGCCCCGGTGAAGTAGAGCGCGTACGCCAGCGCCGTCGGCACGGTCGCGACGTACACCAGCAGCCAGAGCACCCGCCCGATCTCGGCGGTGTGCGGCAGCAGTCCCTCCACGGCGGCGAGCGGCAGCAGGCACACCGCGCCCACCCCGACCGACCAGGCGGTGGTGACGAGGGGATCACCGCCCGCCCCGCGCTGCCCGAGCCAGCGGGCCCGCAGCGTCATCGCCGCGTATCCGGCGGCCGACAGCAGCGCCCAGCCGACGCCGATCGGGCGCACGTCACCTCCCCCGCTGCCCAGGACCAGGACGGCCAGCCCGGCCAGCGCTCCCGCGACGGCGGCCGCGCCCCCGCGCCCGAGCCGCTCGCCCATCCAGTACCGCGCCCCGAGCGCGATGAGCACGGGCCCGGCGCCCAGGGTGACCACGGTGGCGACCGCGAGTCCGGTCTCGCGCACGGCGGCGAAGTAGGCGGCCTGGAAGAGCGTGAACATCAGCCCGGTCGCGATCAGGGACCCCGCCGAAGGCCGTGCCCGGCCGAGAACGGGGCGGGGCCGGCGTACGGCGAACACCCCCAGCAGCACCGCGAGCCCGCCCGCGCACCGCCAGAAGGACAGGGCGAGCGGACCGAGGTCACTGGCGAGGAAGAGGAGGGAGGCGGCCGCCCCGGCGGTGCCCCAGGCGGCTCCGGCGACGACGAGGTACAGCAGACTGCGCCCGGCAGCGGGCGAAACGTTCGACACGAGATGTCTCCGCGCATGCGTGAAGGATGAAAGAGGAAGGTCATCGCTTCGCGGACAGCGCGCACCCGCCCGGGAACTCCCCGGGCCGGGTGGGTTTCGTGGAGGGGCCGCCCGCGCTAGGCGGCGGGAGGCGGAAGCACGGTCGACGGCATGATCGCCACCCTATGCGGTGGTCCTCTCGCGGTCCAGCACGGCCGGATCGGCGGCGGCCGGCGGGGTCGGCCGGGAGGACTGCGCGATGAAGGCGCCCCCGAGCACCAGGCCGCCGCCGACGATCTGCCAGGTCGAAAGGTGCTCGCCGAGCAGGATCCAGGCGAGCACGGTGGCGACGACCGCCTCCAGGCAGGCCACCACGCCCGCGACCTGCGGGGACAGCTTGCGCACCGAGACCACGCCGGTCAGGTAGGCGAAGACGGTCGCGACCAGCACCACCCAACCGAGCAGCACGGGCGCGGGCATCATCGTCCCGCCGACCGAGGCCTGACCCTCCAGCACCCGCCAGTCGATCTCCCACGGCCGGGCGATCGCCGTCATCACCAGGGCGCCGACGATCATGCCGTACGCGATCACCCCGAGCGGGTCGGGTACGTCGTCGCCGTCGGTCCCCTGGTCGGCGAAGACGAAGTAGAAGGCCTGGCAGCAGGCGGCGGCGAGACCGAACAGCACGCCGAGCAGGTCCAGGCTCAGCCCGGCCCAGATCTCGACCACGCAGGCCAGGCCGACGACGGCCACGGCGGCGCCGGCCGCGGCGCCCCGCGTCACGGGCTTGCGCTGCACGAAGCGGATCCAGCCCAGCAGCAGCGCCGGCCCGAGGTACTCCAGCAGCAGGGCCACGCCGACGGGGATCCGGGACAGGGAGGCGAAGTAGAAGGCCTGCACGCCCGCGACGGCGACGAGACCGAAACCCGCCAGCAGGGCGGGCTTGCGCCGCACGAGATCGCGGTGGCGCCAGGCCAGCGGGGAGAGCACGAGCGCTGCCCCGGCCACCCTGAGCCAGACCATGTGGAGGGGGTCCAGTCCCGCCTCGATCAGCGGCTTGGCCGCCACTCCGGAACCACCGAAAGCGAACGCCGAGACCAGGGCGAGCCCCAGTCCGGCGTTTTTCCCTGTCGCTTGCATCGGGCCATCATGGCAGGGCCCGGTCAGGACCGTCACAGACATGACACCTGTTGAGATGCACCCGACACCGCGGGCGCCGGCCTGCGATATCTGACTGGTCGTCAGTATTGAATGTTCCGCCCGCCGGGGCTACGTTCCGCCGCACGTACCCGACGAGAAGGGGTGGTCGCATGGCCGAAGTCACCGCGGAATCACGCATCGAGGCGCCCGCCGCGAAGGTCTGGTCCCAGCTGACGGACTGGGACGCGTACGGCCAGTGGAGCATGACCCACACCAATTTCCCGAAGGGCGGCCCGGAGACCCTCGCGGTCGGCTCCGCCTTCGCCGAGAACATGAAGATGATGGGCTTCCCCGCCGAGGTCGTCTGGACCGTCTCGGAGCTGGAGGACGAGCGCGTCTTCGCCATCACCGGCAAGGGCCCGATGGGTGTGGCCGTGCTGACCCGGTACACCCTGATCCCGGACGGCGGGGCCACCACCGTCCGCATCGACGGCGAGTTCACCGGAGCCGCCGTGTCCCTCATGGCGGGCAAGCTCAAGGACTCGGCCACCGCCGCGCTGAACGAATCACTCCGCAAGCTGGCCGGCCTGGTCACCTGACCTGCCCGGCCCTGACCTGCCCGTTCACACCCCTGCCGACGACAGCGCGCCCCGCGGGAAGACCCGCGGGGCGCGCTGCGTGCAGGCCGGGCACACTCAGTGCTCGTCGGCGAGGATCAGATAGAGCTTCTTGCGGGCGTCGTTGATGACGGCGAGGGCTTTCTCCCGCTGCTCGGGCGAGCCTGTCTTGAAGACCTGCCCGAAGGCCTCCATCAGGCCGACGCCGGCCGTCCGGATCTCGTGCATCGCCTCGAAGTCGAAGCCGCGCCCCGCATCGGCCCAGGGGGCATCGGGGCCCGACTCGGCCTCGGCGCGGCCCGCGTCGGTGAGCGTGAACAGCTTCTTGCCGCCGTCGCTCGCGCTGGTGATCAGGCCCTCGTCCTCCAGCAGCTGGAGGGTCGGGTAGACCGAGCCGGGGCTGGGCTTCCAGGCTCCGCCGCTGCGCTCGCCGATCTCCTGGATCATCTCGTAGCCGTGCATCGGCCGGTCGGCGAGCAGCGCCAGGATCGAGGCGCGCACATCGCCCCGCCGGGCCCGGCCGCGCCCTCCGCCGCGCCCGCCGCGTCCTCCGAAGGGCCCGCCGCCGAAGGGCGGCCCGAACGGCCCGAAAGCGGCGCGCAGCCCCCTGAACTCCTCCCGACGGTCGGGCCCGCAGTGGCCGTGGCCCCGTCCGTGCTCATGCCCGTGGTCGTGTCCGTGCTGTCCGTGTGAACGCATGACTGCGCTCCTTTCGCCACATCGTCGTCGCTTCATCGGTTCTCCGATGTTCTCCACTATCGATGACCGCTCGCGATGTGTCAACGATATATCGGGATGCGTCATCGACAGTCGCGCCGATTGCACACCTTGGAGGATTGGCGGCCGCACTTCCGGGCGAT
Organism: Streptomyces sp. ISL-94; assembly: GCF_018614075.1. Classification (GTDB taxonomy): domain Bacteria; phylum Actinomycetota; class Actinomycetes; order Streptomycetales; family Streptomycetaceae; genus Streptomyces. The sequence goes on from NZ_JAGGOZ010000111.1 coordinate 6,000, forward strand.
AGGCCTACAGGTGTGTGCTGTGCCGGCCGCGGGAGGCCCTGGACCGCTCCGCCGGGCGCTACATCAACCTCGCAAGGCCACTCACCCCGGATTGGCCTTTGTCCGTGATCAAGGAGGACCCCTACCGTCGGGGCATGCGCATCCGAATCGTCGACGCCTTCACCGACCGCCCCTTCAGCGGGAACCCCGCCGCCGTCCTGCTCCTGGACGGCTCGTTCCCGCCGGACACCTGGCTCCAGCAGGTCGCCACCGAGATGAACCTCTCCGAGACCGCCTTCGCGCACCCCCTGCCGCCGGGCGGGGAAGCCGACTGGGCGCTGCGCTGGTTCACCCCGGCCGCCGAGGTCGACATGTGCGGCCACGCCACCCTCGCCACCGCGCACGTACTGGCGACCAGCGGGAGGGCCACGGGCCTGATCCGGTTCGCCGCGCGCTGCGGCATCCTCACGGCCGAGGCCGCCGAGGACGGCACGGTCACCATGGACTTCCCGACGTCGTCCCTCACCCCGGTCCCGGCACCGACCGCGGTGGACCACGCGCTCGGCGGCGCCCCGATCCTCTCCGTGCACGACACCGCCCCGCACATCGGCGACCTCCTCGTCGAGCTCGCCGACGAGAACACCGTGCGCGAGCTGGAGCCGGACCACGCCGCCCTGCGCGCCTTCGCCAGGCGGGGGGTGATCGTCACCGCGCCCGCCGAGGACCCCTCCCGCGGGTACGACTTCGTCTCCCGCGGCTTCTTCCCCGCCTTCGGCATCGACGAGGACCCCGTCACCGGCAGCGCGCACACCGCGCTCGCCCCCTTCTGGGCGAGCCGCCTGGGCCGCAACGAACTGACCGGTCTCCAGGGCGGAGCCCGCCAGGGCCTGGTCCGGGTCACCCTGGCCGGCGAGCGGACGCTCCTGACCGGTCACGCGGTCACCGTCCTCGACGGGGAACTGCTCACCAGCCCCTGACCGGGCCGGTCAGGGCGTCGGCAGCCAGCCCACCTTGCCCGCGAGCAGCGCGTACCCGCCGAAGGCCACGATGTCGAGCAGCGCGTGCGCGACGACGAGCGGCCCCACGCGGCCCCAGCGGCGGTAGGCCAGCACGAAGACGACGCCCATCACCACGTTGCCGATGAAGCCGCCGATGCCCTGGTAGAGGTGGTACGAGCCGCGCAGCACCGAACTGGCCAGCAGCGCGGCCATCGGCGACCAGCCCAGCCGGTCCAGCCGCCGCAGCAGGTAGGCCAGCACGATGACCTCCTCCACCACGGAGTTCTGCACCGCGGAGAGGACCAGGACGGGGAACTTCCACCACACGTCGGGCAGCGCCTCCGGCACCACCGTGAGGTTGAAGCCGGTGGCCCGGGCGCCCAGGTAGAACACCAGCCCCGCGCTCCCGATCCCGGCCGCCACGAGGGCCCCGCGCCCCAGGTCCCACACGGGCCGGGTGCGGTCGAAGCCCAGCACCCGCAGCCCCGGCACGCCCTCGCGGGTCAGCAGGTGCGCCACCAGGAGGACGGGGACCAGCGCGGTACCGATGCCGAACAGCTGCCAGGCCAGGTCCAGCCAGGGCCGGCCGGGGGCGTAGGAGCCGTTGAGCGTGGCGGCCTGGTCCTTGAGCCCGCCCGGCTTGGTGAGCGAGCCGATGAAGCTGATCAGCGCCGAGACCCCGCTCGCGCCCAGCGACAGCGCCAGCACGAGCAGCGTCTCGGCGCGCAGGACCCCGCGCCGCCCGTCCTCGCCCAGCTCCACGACCACCGGCTCCGGCTCCGTGCGCACGCCCGACTCCCGTCCCGCCATCCCGCTGCGCCATCGCAGGGCGAAATTCCGTTTCCGACCTCCCCATACTGCCTCCTCGGCGGCCCGGGGGGATCATCGCGGCGGGTTGACGGGACCGGCGGCCGCTCAGGTCCCGCGCCGGCCGGGGATCACCACCTCCTCTCCCAGCCCCACGGGCCAGGTGTGCACGGGGTCGCCCTTGTGCATCAGCTCGCTGTAGCGCCGAGTGGTCGCGGCCAGTGCCTCTTCCCGCGCCAGCCCGCCCGCCAGGGCCCGGTGGTAGGTGTCCACCTGCCAGGTCGCCCCGTTCACCCGCCGCCGGCAGCGCTCCTCGATGATGCCGAGGTAGCGGTCCCGGTCCGCGGGCTCGATGCCCCAGGCGTCCAGGCCGGCCGCCGCCATCGGCAGCAGCTCCTCCAGGACCAGCCGTACGGCGGGCACACTGGCCAGCCCGCCGCCCCGCCCCCGGCGCGGCCACCGCAGCCGCGCGTCGATCCCGTACCGGCAGGCCGCGTCGAAGTTGGCCTCCGCCTCGGCGAACGGCAGCCGCGTCCACACCGGGCGCGGCTCGTCCGCGAGGGTGCGTACGAGCCCGTAGTAAAAGGCGGCATTGGCGACGACATCGGCGACCGTGGGCCCGGCGGGCAGCACCCGGTTCTCCACCCGCAGGTGCGGCACCCCGTCGGCGACCCCGTACACCGGCCGGTTCCACCGGTAGACGGTGCCGTTGTGCAGCACCAGCTCCTGGAGCCCCGGCACCCCGCCCTCCGCGAGGACCCGCAGCGGCTCCTCCTCGTCGCAGATCGGCAGCAGAGAGGGGAAGTAGCGCACGTTCTCCGCGAAGAGCTCGTACGCCGAATCCACCCAGCGCTCCCCGAACCAGGTGCGCGGGCGCACACCCTGGGCCTGGAGCTCGGGCGGCCGGGTGTCCGTGGCCTGCGTGAACAGCGGCGGCCGCGACTCCCGCCACAGCTCGTGCCCGAACAGGAAGGGCGAATTGGCGCCGACGGCTATCTGCACGGCCGTCACCGCCTGCGCCGCGTTCCACACGTCCGCGAAACGCGCCGGAGTCACCTGCAGATGGAGCTGTACGGAGGTACAGGCGGCCTCGGGCACGATCGACCCGGAGGTCCACACGAGCCGCTCGACGCCGTCGATGTCGAGCGTGAAGTCCTCCCCGCGCATCATCAGGATCTGCTCGTTGAGCAGCGAGTAGCGGTCGACCGCCGACAGGTTGGCGGTGACCAGGTCCTCGCGGGAGATCGTCGGAAGAATGCCGATCATCACCACGCCGGCATCGATCTCCGCGGCCTGCCGGTGGGCGTAGCCGAGCCCCGCGCTGAGTTCCTCGGCCAGCTGGTCGAATACCCGGCCGCCGAGCCGGTGGGGAAGGACGTTCACCTCCAGGTTGAACATTCCCAGCTCCGTCTGGAAATCGGGGCTCGCAATCCGCTCCAGCACCTGCGCATTCACCATTCTCGGCAAACCGTCGGCACCCGCGAGATTCAGCTCGATCTCCAGTCCCATCAGGTTCTTCGGGCGATCGAACCTCTTCTCCGCCAGAAGTCGCTCCAGTCCCTCCAGGCACTCGTGAAGCTTCCTTCGATACCGCTGCCGATCGGACAGGTCGAATCCGCCTGCCACGACCTTCTCCCCCATCGAAGCGTCCCTCCTCGAGTGGGCCTGGCACGGGACACCCAGGCGCGCGTTACGGTCGATGATGCCCCGGCAGCGTGATCCATAACGCCCTGGGGGGCGCGAGTGGCGAGGAGCGCGCGCCGGTTTGGCCGAAGGGAGCTTCGGCACATTCACCTGGCAATTTTCCGCCCGCACATTCCCCCTCGACTTTGCCCCTTCCAAATCACCGATGCTTTCCAGCCGAGCCCCCGTCCGGTAACCTCCGAGGTCAGGGCGACATGTTCGCGCAGATCCGGCATGAAAGCCATGTCAGCGGGACCGGTAAGCGCCTTGTCGGCAATAGGCGGGACAGCTAGACGAAACACTGCGTGAACACATGTCGTATAAACTCCGCAAACGAGGCAGAGAGTTGGCGCGCGGCCATTGCCCCTCAGCCCCCCTCTGGCCCCAGAATGCGACAGCCCCGTCCGCACCTGCCCCCGTTCCACCGGTCTCCCAAGTGAGAGGCGACCCACCATGCCGCTGCATGTCCCTCCGGCTCCCGCGCCCGCCCTGCGCAGCGTCCTCGCGGCACTCGGTTCCCCCACCGCCGTCCATGAGGCGCACACCCCGGCCCTGCGCGCGCTCCAGGGGCCGATGACCGCCGAGCTCCCCCTCCCGGTGCACGTCCTCGACCGGCTGACCATGTCGGGCCTGGCGGCCGGCGGCCGGCCGCCCCGTACCCGGCTCACGGGCTGGCGGTTCCTGATCCGCAGCGGCGACCGCTATGTCGCGGCCGCCGACACCCGCCTGACACCGGACGGCTGGGCCTTCTCCCATTTCTTCGAGGGCCCCTACGTCGCCGCCACCGAGCGCGCGCTGCGCCAGGCGGAATCGCTCGGCACGAGCTACCAGCCCCGCCTGCTGTCCGTACCGGAGCTGTACATGCTGACCCTGTGGCTGCACGGGGCGGTCGGCGCCGACGCCTCCGCCGGCCTGCCCGCCGGCGAGGACCTGCTGGTGCCCCTGGCCCCGGCCCCGCCCGGCATCGCCGCGTACCGGCCGCACTCCGTCTCCGAGCTGCTGCCCGTACTGACCCGCCGGCTGACTCCCGCGACGGCGCCGGTCCCGCCCTCGCTGGCCGCGCCGGCCGCCTGACCTGCCCGGTGGCCCGAGTTGCCCATTCGGCCTAGCCCGCTCGGGCCACTGGCGAACCATCCGAAAGGACAGGGGAGTTGGCCTGAACCGCCCGCACGAGTGATGCGTCATCAATCTATGAGGACAGCTGGCGGGAAATGCCTGCGAAGCAGCTGTCGTGGGGGAAGACTGATGACAAGCTCCCCGCAGGTGCGGGGATGACCCAGGGGGACGGCCATGAACCACGCATCGAGCCGTAGCACGCAGACCACACCGCAGCGAAAGAACGCATCCATGTGCCAGCACCAGCCAGCCTGCCCGTCAGCCGACTCCGCCGACCGGGAGGCCGCGCACCCCGTGGCCAACCACCCGGAACAGGGCTGGAGCCTGCTGTGCAATGGCGTCCTGCTCTTCGAGGACACCGGTGAGCTGCTGCCCGACGGCCAGATCATCGCACCGCACCGCCCGCTCGCGGCGGCCTAGCCGACGGGAGCAATGACGAAGGGGCCGGCCCGGGAGAACCTCCCCGGACCGGCCCCTCGCTCATGCCGTCACATCACACGGATCAGTTGTCGTACTCGTCCAACGGCGGGCAGGAGCACACCAGGTTGCGGTCGCCGAACGCACCGTCGATGCGGCGCACCGGCGGCCAGTACTTCTCGGCGGCCGTGACCCCGCCCGGGAAGACGGCCTCGGCACGGGTGTACGGGTGGTTCCACTCGCCGCCCAGCGCCGCCGCCGTGTGCGGGGAGTTGGCCAGCGGGTTGTCGTCCACCGGCCACTCGCCGGCCGCGACCCGCTCGATCTCGCCGCGGATGGCGATCATCGCGTCGCAGAACCGGTCGATCTCGGCGAGGTCCTCGGACTCCGTCGGCTCGATCATCAGCGTGCCCGCGACCGGGAAGGACATCGTCGGCGCGTGGAAGCCGTAGTCGATCAGGCGCTTGGCGATGTCGTCCACGCTCACGCCCGTCGCCTTCGACAGCGGGCGCAGGTCGATGATGCACTCGTGCGCGACCAGGTTGCCCGGCCCGGTGTAGAGCACCGGGTAGTGCGGCTCCAAGCGCTTGGCGATGTAGTTGGCACCGAGCACCGCGACCTGGGTGGCGCGCTTGAGGCCCTCGCCGCCCATGAGGCGCACGTACGACCACGAGATCGGCAGGATGCCCGCCGAGCCCCACGGCGCCGCCGAGATCGGGCCGACGCCCGTCTCCGGACCGGCGGTCGGCTGGAGCGGGTGGTTCGGCAGGTACGGGGCCAGGTGCGCCCGGACGCCGACCGGGCCGACGCCCGGACCGCCGCCGCCGTGGGGGATGCAGAAGGTCTTGTGCAGGTTCAGGTGCGAGACGTCGCCGCCGAAGTGACCCGGCTTGGCCAGGCCCACCAGGGCGTTGAGGTTGGCGCCGTCCACGTAGACCTGGCCGCCGGCGTCGTGCACCTGGGCGCAGATGTCGGCGACGTGCTCCTCGAACACACCGTGCGTGGAGGGGTAGGTGATCATCAGCACGGCGAGCTCGTCGCGGTACTGGTCGATCTTGGCGCGCAGGTCGTCCGCGTCCACCTCGCCGTCGTCGGCGGTCTTGACGACGACGACCCTCATGCCGGCCATCACGGCGCTGGCGGCGTTGGTGCCGTGCGCGGAGGACGGGATGAGGCAGACGGTGCGCTGCTCGTCGCCGTTCGCGCGGTGGTAGGCGCGGACGGCCAGCAGACCGGCGAGCTCACCCTGGGAGCCGGCGTTCGGCTGGATGGAGACCTTGTCGTAGCCGGTGACCTCGCAGAGACGTTCCTCCAGCTCGGTGATGAGCGTGAGGTACCCCTCGGCCTGCTCCACGGGGGCGAACGGGTGCAGCTGGCCGAATTCGGGCCAGGTGACCGGCTCCATCTCGGTGGTCGCGTTGAGCTTCATGGTGCAGGAGCCCAGCGGGATCATGCCGCGGTCCAGCGCGTAGTCCTTGTCCGAGAGCTTGCGCAGGTAGCGCAGCATCGCGGTCTCGGAGCGGTGCTGGTGGAAGACCGGGTGGGTGAGGTACGCGTCCGAGCGCAGCAGGCCCTCGGGCAGGGTGTCGTCCGTGGTCCCGTCGAGGGCCTCGATGTCCGCGCTCACGCCGAAGGCAGCCCAGACGGCCTCGATGTCGGCGCGCAGGGTGGTCTCGTCGCAGGCGACGGAGACGAGGTCGGCGTCGGCCTGGAAGAGGTTGACCCCGCGCCCGCGGGCGGCGGCGACGACCTCGGCCGCACGGCCCGGCACGCGGGCCGTGACCGTGTCGAAGTACGAGCCGTGCACGATCTCCACGCCCCCGGCCTGGAGACCCGCCGCGAGCAGGGCCGCGTAGCGGTGCGTCCGGCGGGCGATCGTGCGCAGGCCGTCCGGGCCGTGGTAGACGGCGTACATGGCGGCCATGACGGCCAGCAGCACCTGAGCGGTACAGATGTTGCTGGTGGCCTTCTCGCGGCGGATGTGCTGCTCGCGCGTCTGCAGCGCCAGGCGGTAGGCCTTGTTGCCGTCCGCGTCCACGGAGACGCCGACGAGGCGGCCCGGCAGCGAACGGGCGTGCTTGGCCTGCACGGCCATGTAGCCGGCGTGCGGTCCGCCGAAGCCCATCGGAACGCCGAAGCGCTGCGTGGTGCCGACGGCGATGTCCGCGCCCAGCTCGCCAGGGGAGGTCAGCAGGGTCAGGGCGAGCAGGTCGGCCGAGACGGTGACGATGGCACCGAGCTCGTGCGCCTGGTCGATGAGCGGCTTGATCTCCCGTACGGCACCGGAGGCGCCCGGGTACTGGATCAGGACGCCGAAGACACCGCGCTCGGCGATCTCGGCCGGGATGCCCTCACTGAGATCGGCGACGACGACCTCGACACCGGTCGGCTCGGCGCGGGTCTCGATGACGGCGATGGTCTGCGGCAGCGCGTCGGCGTCGATCAGGAAGACGCCGTCCTTCACCTTGCCCACGCGGCGGGCGAGCGACATGGCCTCGGCGGCCGCGGTGCCCTCGTCGAGCAGCGAGGCACCAGAGGTCGGCAGCCCGGTGAGGTCGGCGACGACGGTCTGGAAGTTCAGCAGCGCCTCGAGGCGGCCCTGCGAGATCTCCGGCTGGTACGGGGTGTACGCCGTGTACCAGGCCGGGTTCTCCATGACGTTGCGAAGGATCACCGGCGGGGTGAAGGTCCCGTAGTAGCCGAGACCGATCATCGAGGAGAGGACTTGGTTGCGGTCGGCGAGGGAGCGCAGCTCGGCGAGCACCTCGGCCTCGGTGCGCGCCTCGGGCAGGTTCAGCGCTTCTGCGGTCTTGATGACATCCGGCACCGCCGCGGCGGTCAGTTCGTCCAGGGAGCCGTAGCCCACCTGGGCGAGCATCTTCGCCTGCGCCTCGGCATCCGGGCCGATGTGGCGCTGCTCGAAGGGGATGCCTCGCTCCAGCTGGGAGAGCGGAATGCGGTTGGCGGTCATGACGGAGGCCTCCTGGTCGTATGACCTGCGAGGGGCACCACGGCGCGGGCACCCGGACGGCCTCCCCCTCTGTCATCTCAACCTGAGAGTTTCACCGGGCCTCACAGGGGTCACCTGCGCGATCCGGCTTTCACCGTCGGTGAGGAGGGGAACCGGCACTGCGCGCCCGGTACCCGCCCCTGCTTTCCAGAGTGGCCTCGTCCGTGCGGTACGTATGCCTGAGAGATTCCGGGGAGGATTTGCTCCTTCGGCGCCTCCGTCACGCTCACTCGGAGGACTCTCCCGCACAGGGTCGACAGCCATCACCCAGCCTACCAGCGAGGATTTGGACACTCCCCGAGTGGCCTGCTTTCCCGATATGCACTTCTGTAGTGCTTACGGAGGAGTTGCGACCATTTGGAGGGACCGTGCAGACCGACATCGATCCGCGCAGCCTGATCGGCCGCAAGGCGTTCGACCGCAACGGCACCAAGATCGGCACCGTCGACGAGGTCTACCTCGACGATGCCACGGGCGTCCCGGAATGGGCCGCCGTCCGCACGGGCCTCTTCAGCCGGGACGCCTTCGTGCCGCTGGAGCCCAGCGAGCTGGTGGGCGACACCCTTCGGGTGCCCTTCGACCGCTCCCTCATCAAGGACGCTCCGGACTTCGGCGTCGGGCGCCACCTCTCCCCCGAACAGGAGCTGCAGCTCTACCACCACTACGGCCTGGACGTGACCCTCCCGACGGACTTCCAGCGCGACTTCGGCCACCTGGCCGGCGACGACAGCACCTAGCTAGGTCCCCGTCGGCTGCCCGTCCGGCTCCGCGTCCCCCACCAGCGGCAGCGGATCGGACGGCTCCAGATCGGCGTCCTCCACCCGGAAGGTCCGCACCCGGCCGGGCGGCGATCCGGGCTGCTCGAACCGTACGGTCACCCGCCCGACCCCGCTGCCCTGCACCCACCCGGCCCCGTACACCGCATGCCTTACGTCGCTCCCGGCCGGCCACCGCCGCTCGGGCACGGGTTCCGCTTCGCCGGGGCCCTCGGGGCGGCTCTCCGGCCCCGGCGCCCGGCCCGGGGGCGCCAGGGCCTCCGGCGCGCCCCCGCCGACCGCGGTAGGCGCACTGCCCGGCTGCGAACCCTCCGACCCGTTCCCTCCACCGGCCCCGCCCGCCTCGGCGGCGACCACCCCGGGTGCCGCCTCGGGTGCCGCCTCGGCGACCGTCCCGGCGGCCGGCGTCTCTGCGGCCAGCGCCTGGGCGAACAGATCCTCCTGGGTGTAGTCCGCCAGCCCGGTCACCCCCACCCCCAGCAGCCGCACCCCGCCCGTGGTGTCCACACCCTCCAGCAGCCGCGCGGCCGCCTCCCGCACCACCGCGGGGTCGTCCGTGGGCCCCCGCAGGGTCTCCGACCGCGTCAGGGTGGAGAAGTCGTACCGCCGCACCTTCAGCACGATCGTGCGCCCCGAATGCCCGGCCCCCCGCAGCCGCTGCACGCACCGGTCGGCGAGCCGCTGCACCTCGCCCCGGATCCGCACCCGGTCGTGCAGGTCCACGTCGAAGGTGTCCTCCACCGACACCGACTTCGCGTCCCGCTCCGCGACCACGGGCCGGTCGTCCAGCCCCAGTGCCATCCGGTACAGCCCCACGCCGTGCGAGCGCCCCAGCATCCGGACCAGCTCGTCCTCGCCGGCCTCCGCCAGGTCCCCCACCGTGGTGATCCCGGCGCGGCGCAGGTGCTCACCGGTGGCCGGCCCCACCCCGGGCAGGGTCCGCACCGACATGGGCGCGAGGAGCTCCCGCTCGGTACCCGGCTCGATCAGCAGCAGACCGGCCGGCTTGGCCTCCTCGGACGCCACCTTGGCCAGCATCTTGGACCCGGCCAGCCCCACCGACCCGCTGAGCCCCGTGGCGGCACGGATGTCCGCCCGCAGCCGCTCCCCCGTCACCCGGGCGGTCTGCGCGTCGAAGGCGGTGCCGCCCGCCTCCAGGTCCACGAACGCCTCGTCCAGGCTGAGCGGCTCCACCAGCGGCGACAGCTCCCGCAGCAGGGCCATCACCACGTCGCTGACCTCGCGGTACAGGCTGAAACGCGGAATCAGACAGGCACCGTTCGGGCAGAGCCGCCGCGCCTGCGCCATCGGCATCGCCGAATGCACCCCGAAGCGCCTGGCCTCGTAGGAGGCGGTGGCGACGACCCCCCGCGGCCCGAGCCCGCCGACGATGACGGCCTTCCCGCGCAGGCTGGGCTTCGACGCCTGCTCGACGGAGGCGTAGAAGGCATCCATGTCCAGATGCAGGATGGTCGGCGCGGCTCTCACACCCCGATGCTGCCCTACGCCACTGACAACGCGGTGATCGTCGGCTCGCAGGTCACACGGCCCGGTTGCGGCGGGCGGCCAGCTCGTCGGCCGGGTTGTGCCCGACCAGGGTCTCGCCGGTGTCCACGCGCTCCCCGTGCAGCTGCGACAGCGCGCTCTCGACATCGCGCCAGACCACGCCCACGGCGATGCCGAAGATGCCCTGCCCGCCCTGGAGCAGGCTCACGACCTGGTCCGGCGAGGTGCACTCGTACACGGTGGCGCCGTCGCTCATCAGCGTCATCCGCTCGAGGTCCGAGAACCCGCGGTCACGCAGGTGCTGCACGGCCGTACGGATGTTCTGGAGCGCCACTCCGGTGTCGAGGAAGCGCTTGACGATCTTGAGGACCACGACGTCGCGGAAGCTGTACAGCCGCTGCGTGCCCGAGCCGTAGGCCGCCCGCACACTCGGCTCCACCAGCCCGGTCCGCGCCCAGTAGTCGAGCTGCCGGTACGTGATGCCGGCCGCGGCACACGCGGTCGGCCCGCGGTAGCCGATCTGCTCGGGCGCCGGGTCGCCGCCCACCGGTCCGACCGGTGTCGACTCCGGCTGACGGCGCGCGGAACCCACCGCGCTGCCGTGCAGCGGGTACGGTCCACCGTCACTCCGTACGGGGATGCCCCCGGTCGTACCGTCGCCCGTGATCCTCACGCCGACCCTCCGTCCTTGACCTGCCACCTTGAAGGTAGGCAGTCACCAGGGGTGCGTCAACGATCGCCACACTCGGCACGCCGAGTGATAATCACCCTGAGAGTGGTTTCCCGTATCCGTTTCCGGGGAAAGGCTACTCGAATGGGCTGAAACTTCCCCGTGGACGACACAGCCGAACACAACCGACGTGATTGACGCGTCCGGCGCCTCAGCGCCTCACTGCTGCGGGCCGGTGCCGAAGTCCTCTGGCGAGATCTGGTCGAGGAACTCGCGGAATTTCTCCACCTCGTCCTCCTGCTCGTCGGGAATGGCAATCCCGGCGTCGTCGAGCACGCCGTCACTGCCGTAGATCGGAGTCCCCGTCCGCAGGGCCAGGGCTATGGCATCGGAAGGCCGCGCGCTCACCTCGACCCCGCTGGCGAAGACGAGCTCCGCGTAGAAGACGCCCTCCCGCAGATCCGTGATCCGGACCTCGGTGAGCTCCTCGCCGACCGCCTCCAGCACGTCCTTGAACAGGTCGTGCGTCAGCGGCCGGGCAGGGGCCATCCCCTGCTGCGCGAAGGCAATGGCGGTCGCCTCCCCTGGACCGATCCAGATGGGGAGGTACCGGTCGCCTCCCACTTCACGCAGGAGCACGATCGGTTGGTTCGAGGGCATTTCCACCCGGACACCCACAACGTCGAGCTCGTTCACACAGTAACCCTAGGACCTGCCCGGCCGGTTTGGGTAGTCGGGGCCCCCTCCATCACGGCAGGCGGACCCCGAGGGCCGTCTGCACAAGGGCTTCGTGGAGCCGTACGGAGAGTCCCGCGAGTTCTTTCATGGTCGCCTCGGCATGTGCCCTGGTCTGCGGGTTGCGGTGCCTCCGCAGCGGCGCCACGACCTGCTCCACCAGGCCCGCCTCCCGGTCCGCGGCAGCCTTCATCGCGCGCAGGTGCCGCGGCTCCAGCCCGAACCGCCCCAGATCGGCGACCAGCCGGGCCACGGTGACGGCCTCGGCGTCGAATCCGCCGCCCGGCGCCTCGGTGAGCAGCCCGTACGACTCCCACTCGACCAGCTGGACCTCGTCGACGCCGGCCGCTGCGAGCAGCTCGGCGCGGCCCACCCGGGCCACGGTCGGCCGCTCCCGGCCCACCTCGCCGTAGACGGCCGCGGGGCTCGTGGGATCAACGGCATCCGCGTGCGCGGTGGGCGCCGGGATACGGATCTGCTCACCGCGGGCGAGCGCGTCGAGCTGCTCGCGGATGACCTTCAGCGGGAGATAGTGATCGCGCTGCAGACGCAGGATGCGGGCCAGCCGCTCCACGTCCTCGGTGCTGAACTTGCGGTATCCGGAGGGTGTGCGCCTGGGCTCGACGAGCCCCTCCGCCTCCAGGAAACGGATCTTGGAGATCGTGACTTCGGGAAACTCGTCACGCAGCGTGGTGAGCACCGTGCCGATGCTCACCAGCCGCCCGGCCGAGCCCGCGGTACCGGCGGTGCCGTTCTTCGGGGCACCGCCGGTGGGGGTACGCAGCATGGGACCTTCCCTCTGGGGATCCCCCCGGACGGAGTCGGGGGGAGGGTCAGACGCCCCGCAGGCTCGCGTAGAAGACCAGCCGGTACTTGCCGATCTGCACCTCGTCGCCGTTGTGCAGGGCCACGGAGTCGATCGGCTCACGGTTCACATACGTGCCGTTGAGGCTGCCGACATCGGAGACGGTGAAGCCGCCGTCCTGGCTCCTGCGGAATTCGACATGGAGCCGGGAGACGGTGACGTCGTCCAGGAAGATGTCGCTCTGCGGGTGCCGGCCCGCCGTGGTCAGCTCTCCGTCCAGCAGGAAGCGGCTGCCCGAGTTGGGGCCGCGCCGCACGATGAGCAGGGCGGAACCCGGGGGCAGCGCCTCCACCGCGGCCTGGGCCTCGGGGGACAGCGAGGACGACACGTGCTGTTGTCCCGATACCTCGGCCTCATAGGCCTCGAGGCCCGAGATCGAGATGGTGGACGTGGTCTCCGAAGCACGCTCCGGCGTCAGACCCGCCCGCAGCGGCGCCCCGCAGTTGGAGCAGAACCGACTGGCCGCATCGCTGCGGTGTCCGCACCTGCTGCAAACCTGCTCGGCCGACATGGACGGCTCCTCGCGCCGCGGCTGCCCCGCGGAGGCATTGGTGGCATACGGGTCGGAGGCAAACCCTCCACCCGTACTTGAGGTTGATGGTTCACCGAAACCTATGCGTCCGGTACCAGCAGGGTCAACAGACGACGCGCCGTACGCGCCCGAATGGTCGCCGGCGCCCGCGACCTCGTCCCGGAAGAGCGGCCGGTCGCCCTGCCCTTCCACATCACCGTCCCCGGCGCGGTGACGTGCCGCACCGCTTTCCTCACGGTTCTTCTTGCCGAACAACTTCTCAAACCACTTCACGGGCGATTCCCCTTGACCGAAACAGACCCGCCCGTGGGGCAGGACGAACTCCGAATACACACACCTGCCGATCCGGACATCCTCACAACGTCCGTAACCACCAGACAGTTTCCACCACGCACCGCGACTTCGGTGCGCCGACCCCCCGCAGGCATCCGCCCGCGTGAGCCGGTCCGCTTTCCGCTCCGTTTCCTCACGATGACGACCGAGCGTAGTCAGGCTGCTTCGCAGCCCGCAAGGCGTCCACAACGATCTTCGCCGACCGTGTGACGGTGACGGTGGCCTGTTCCTTCTCCAACGTCTGGACGACACCGCCGGGGATGTTGAGCGCCGGCTCCAGATCCTGGGCCTTGCCGATCACCCGGAACTCGTAAGGCTGTGTGATCTTCTTACCGTCGATCCCGACCCCGTCGCCCTCGTCCGAGAAGTACGAGCCCGCCACGATGCGCACGCCGTTGATCTGGATCGCCTCGGCCCCGGCCGCCCGCAGCTCCTGAAGCGTGTCCAGCAGCTGGTCGGACCGCACCTGGCCCTTGGAATCGGTGATCTTCAGCGTGATGCCCGGGCCCTGCGCTGCCACCGTACCGGCCAGGATGCCGAGTTGGCGCTCCTTCTCCACGGTCTGCTTGCGGGCCTCCTCGGCCTGATTGGAGCTGCTCTCCAGCTCCTTGCGCTGATCCTCCAGCTGCTGCTTCTCGTCCTCCAGGCGCTTGGTCCGCCCGTCGAGCTCGTCGAGGATCCGTACGAGGTCCTCCTGACGGGCCCCGCGCAGCGCGCTGGAGTCGCTGTTCGACCGGACCTGGATGGCAAGGCCCAGGCCCAGGACGAACAGCAGCAGCGCGACGATCAGTTGGGCCCGGCTCACCCGCGGCGGCCACAGCCCGGCCGCGAGCCGCTGCCGGCCGGTCTGCTCGGGCGGCTCCGGCACGTCGGCCGGCGGCGCGGCGGGCACCGGGGGAACGGGCGGGACCGGGGGAACGGCCGCGCCGGAGGCATCCTGCCCCTCGGGACGCTCGGGCGGGGTGTCGCTCGTACTCATCGGCCTCACGCCCGGAACACGTGCCGGCGGATGGCCGCGGCGTTGGAGAAGATGCGGATGCCGAGGACCACGACCACGCCCGTGGACAGCTGCGAGCCCACGCCCAGCTTGTCACCGAGGAAGACGATCAGCGCGGCCACGACCACGTTCGACAGGAACGACACCACGAAGACCTTGTCCACGAAGATGCCGTCCAGCATCGCGCGCAGACCGCCGAACACCGCGTCCAGCGCCGCCACCACGGCGATCGGCAGATATGGCTCCACCACGGCCGGCACTTCGGGCCGGACCAGAAGCCCGACCACCACTCCGGCCACGAGGCCCAGTACCGCGATCACGATGCACCCTTCTGCTGCTCTGCTGCTGTAGCTGTACGTACGGTCAGACTCGACGCGGCGGGCAGCCGCACCTCGTCCGCGGCGGACAGGGTGTAGCGGATCCCGTAGCTCTCCTGGAGAACGTGCAGGTACTGGCCGTCCGCCGAGTCCTGGAAAGCGGTGCCGAGCCGCTTCTTGTCCCCCGCCGCCAGCACCTCGTACGGCGGCGCCAGCGGCCTGTTGTCGACCAGTATCGCGTCACCCGCGGCCCGGATGGCCGAGAGCGCCGTCAGCCGCTGCCCGTTGATCGAGACGGCCTCTGCCCCGGACTGCCACAGCCCGTTGACGATCTTCTGCATATCGCGGTCGCGGAGCCGGCCGGTGTCCGAGAAGCCGGCGCTCTCGCGCGGACCGCCTCCGCCGCCCGAGGAGGCGCCCTTCGCGTCGTCCACCACCAGCTTGATCCCGGGCCCCCGGACCTCCGTGGCACCGGCCAGCAGCGCCACGAGATCGCCCTGCCCCCCGCCCGGCTGCTTGAGCGCGGCCCGCTGGCGGTCGGCGACATTCGTCCGCAGGCGCTCGATGTCCCGCTCCAGACCGTCCGCGCGCTCACCGGCCCGCTCCACCCGGTCGATCAGTTCCTGACGCTCCTTGGCCAGCACCGGCGCGGCCACCCGCGCCTCGGCGGCTCCGAGCGTGACGACCATGGCGGCGAACACGAGCCCGGCGGCGAGCGCCAGTTTCGCCTTGAGGGTGCGGGGCAGCCCAGCCGTCCCCTCCGCCTCGCGCCGGGCCGCGGCCTCCGCATAGCCCTCGTCGAGACTGTGGTCCATCACGTGCGTCAGCAGCGACATGGAGGCGTCCGGGCGCGCGGGCGGAGGGAACGCCGAACTCCGGTTGTGGGGCGGCTGCGACATGTCGCACATCGTCGCATGTCGGCGCCGCACACACCGAATGCACCCGTCCGGCCGACAGGGCCCGGGGACTGCCCCGCGCCCGGTCGGCCGCACTTAGGTCATACGCAGCTCAGCTCCCTGCACTCAGTGCCCGGCGCCGTCCACCACGGCCGCCCACTCGTCGAGCAGGGCCTGCGCCGAGGCGTCGTCGGGACCCTCGGCCCACAGGTGGGTGACCGCCTCCGCCGTATCGGGCAGGACCAGCGCCCAGCGTCCGTCGGCTTCCACGACCCGCACCCCGTCGGTGGTGTCCACCGTCCGGTCGCCGGCCGCCTCCACGACCCGGCGCATCACGAGCCCCTTCACCGCCCAAGGCGTCGGCACGTCCCGCTTGAGCACGTGGGCCCGCGGGATGCGGGCGTCGATCTGGCTCAGCGTGAGCTGCGTCCGCGCCACCAGCCCGAGCAGCTGCACGAAGGCCGCCGACCCGTCGAAGACACTGCTGAACTCGGGAACGATGAACCCGCCCCGGCCGTCTCCACCGAAGATGGTGTCCTCCGCCCGGCCCACCCGCGTCAGATCGTCGGGCGAGGTCGTCGTCCACTCCACCTGCGTGCCGTGGTAAGCCGCCACCTGCTCGGCGACCCGCGTCGTGGTCACCGGCAGCGCCACCTTGCCGCTCCGCTTCTCCGCGGCCACCAGGTCGAGCATCACCAGCAGCGCGCGGTCGTCCTCGATGATCCGCCCGCGCTCGTCGACCAGGGAGATCCGCTCGCCCACCGGGTCGAAACGCACACCGAAAGCGGCCCTGGCCGAGGCCACGATCTCCCCGAGCCGCACCAGCCCGGCCCGCCGGGACTCGGTGGTCTCCGTCGGCCGGGACTCGTCGAGCCCGGGATTGATCGTCAGCGCGTCCACGCCGAGCCGGCCCAGCAGGCTGGGCAGCACAAGGCCGGCACTGCCGTTGGAGGCATCCACGACGACCTTGAGCCCGGCGTCGCCGATCCCCGTCGTGTCCACCTGCCGCAGCAGCGAGCCCGTGTAGGAGTCGAAGACGCTGGAGGGGAACTGCAGGTCGCCGATCTCGCCGGGGAACGCCCGCCGGTACTCCTGACGCGCGTACACGCGGTCCAGCTTGCGCTGCCCCGCCTGCGAGAGGTCCGCGCCCCGCTCGTCCAGGAACATGATGTCCACCGAGTCCGGCACCCCGGGCGAGGTCCGCAGCATGATCCCGCCGGCACTGCCCCGCGCGGTCTGCTGCCGCGCCACGGGCAGCGGTACGTTCTCCAGGTCCCGTACGTCGATGGCACTGGCCTGGAGCGCGGAGATCACAGCCCGCTTGAGCGCTCTGGCGCCCCGGGAGTGGTCACGGGCCGTGGTGACGATCGCCCCCTTCTTCAGGGTCGTCGCATAGGCGCCGGCGAGCCGGACCACGAGCTCCGGGGTGATCTCCACATTGAGGATTCCGGAGACCCCGCGGGCCCCGAACAGATGTGCCTGTCCGCGGGACTCCCAGATCACCGAGGTGTTGACGAAGGCGCCGGCCTCGATGGTCTTGAACGGGTAGACCCGGACGTTCCCCTGGACGATCGATTCCTCACCGACGAGGCACTCGTCGCCGATGACGGCGCCGTCCTCGATCCGCGCGGCCCGCATGATGTCGGTGTTCTTCCCGATGACGCAGCCGCGGAGATTGCTGTGGGGGCCGATGTACACGTTGTC
This sequence comes from Streptomyces sp. ISL-94, assembly GCF_018614075.1. Classification (GTDB taxonomy): domain Bacteria; phylum Actinomycetota; class Actinomycetes; order Streptomycetales; family Streptomycetaceae; genus Streptomyces. Next base: position 23,341 of record NZ_JAGGOZ010000111.1, read on the forward strand.
GTGGACGACGGCCCTGTGCAGGAAGGCCCCGCTCTTGACGACGACGTTCGACCCTACGACGGTGTGCTCGCGGATCTCGGCTCCCGCCTCGACCTTGGCGTAGTCCCCGATGTACAGGGGCCCGCGCAGCTCCGCGTCAGGGCTGACCTCGGCTCCTTCGGCGATCCACACTCCGGGGGAGATCTCGAAGCCGTCCATCTCGACCTGGACCTTGCCCTCGAGCACGTCGGCCTGCGCCTTGACGTAGCTCTCGTGCGTGCCGACGTCCTCCCAGTAGCCCTCGGCGACGTAGCCGTAGATCGGCCGGCCTTCCTTCATCAGCTGCGGGAAGACGTCTCCGGACCAGTCCACCGAGACATCCGCGTCGACGTAGTCGAAGATCTCCGGCTCCATCACGTAGATGCCGGTGTTGATGGTGTCGGAGAAGACCTGCCCCCAGGTCGGCTTCTCCAGGAAACGCTCGACCTTTCCTTCCTCGTCCACGATGGTGATGCCGAATTCCAGCGGATTCGGCACGCGGGTCAGGCAGACGGTGACGAGGCCGCCCTTCTCCTTGTGGAAGCGGATGAGATCGGTGAGGTCGAAGTCGGTGAGCGCATCGCCGGAGATGACAAGGAACGTATCGTCCTTCAAGGCCTCCTCGGCATTCTTCACGCTGCCGGCGGTGCCGAGTGGCTTCTCCTCGTTGGCATAGGTGAGCTCCATTCCGAGCTCTTCGCCATCCCCGAAGTAGTTCTTGACGAGCGACGCCAGGAACTGCACGGTGACCACGGTCTCATTGAGCCCATGCCGCTTGAGCAGCCTGAGCACGTGCTCCATGATCGGCCGGTTGGCCACCGGCAGGAGCGGCTTGGGCATGCTCGAGGTCATAGGGCGAAGGCGCGTACCTTCGCCACCGGCCATCACGACGGCCTTCATGTCGGAAGAGTCCTCCTTGAGAGACGACGGTCGGGCCGACCTCACCCGCATCTCCGGCGGTGACTCCGCAACCTTCCGCGTCATCCGGCGCCCGGCGGGCTCAATCGGCCGTGGCGTCCGCCTTCACGAGACGACGGACTTGGACCACGTAAAGGATTCCTGCCCACCAATAGAGGGTTGTACCCCATCCCGCGAACGCCCATCCGAAAACTGCGCCCGTCCAGGCCAACCAGCCCGTGCCGTCACTGAGCAGCAGCAAGGGGAACGCGTACATCAGGTTGAAGGTGGCGGCCTTGCCGAGGAAGTTGACCTGCGGCGGCGGATAGCCGTGGCGGCGCAGGATCCACACCATGACCAGCAGCATCAGTTCGCGCGCCAGGAGCGCTCCGGTGAGCCACAGGGGCAGAATCTCGCGATACGTCAGGCCGAAGAGCGTCGACAGGATGTACAGCCGGTCCGCGGCCGGATCCAGCAGCCGGCCGAGGCTGCTGATCTGATTCCAGCGGCGTGCGAGTTTCCCGTCGAGGTAGTCACTGACCCCGCTGAGCATGAGGACGGCCAGGGCCCACCCGTCGTGCTTCGCCAGGATCAGCCACAGGAACACGGGCACGCCGACGAGGCGAGCCATGCTCAGGACGTTCGGAATGGTGAAAATTCGGTCAGTCTGAACCCGAGTCTCCTGGACCTCCACCCGGGGGCCTCCACTGTGCTGTAGAAAAGTAGAACGATGCCCTCTGACCCTACAGGAGCCCGTCCGCGCCCTGAACGCAGAAAAGCCCCGCAC
>NZ_JAGGOZ010000112.1 GCF_018614075.1 Streptomyces sp. ISL-94
GGTGCGGGGCTTTTCTGCGTTTATCGCAGCGCCGTCGAGTGCGCCTCCTCCGCTTTACCAGTCGGCGGGGTAGCTCTTGAGGCTGCTCGTGTCGAGTGTCCAGCGGCCGGCAGTGACGGTGTCCCCGAAGGCGTAGGGGACTTTCTTGCGGTAGCGGATGCCGTCGGGCCCTTCTGAGGGATCGCTGTGCACGGTGACGGTTTTCTTGTCTTTGCGGGGGTCTACGACGACATACAGGGGGACCCCCATCTTCGGGTAGTCGTGCAGCTTGTCGCGGATATCAGTGAGGGAATTCGTGCGAGAGACGACTTCCACCACCATCAGGACATCCCGGGCGTTGACGACCTTTGCGGTGTCGTCGGTGTCCTCTTCCGCGATCACCATAAGGTCGGGGACCTTGGTCAGGCCGGTTTGAGGATCGCCCATGTTCGTGTCATTCAGGGCCATGACCTCTGGTGTCTGGGCCTCGATCTGGCGGCGGAGCCGCACCACGTTGAGCCCGTGGGGAGCCGTGGGGCTCATCATCGTGAGGAAGATCTGACCGTCGGTGGTCTGCACCTTCCACTGGTCCTCCTGCTGCTCGGCCAGCTCCGCGAGCTGCTCCGCGAACTCGTGCATTCTGTGCATCTGCTCGGGGGTGAGGTCGGCCATGATGTCCTCCTGGTGGGTGCCCGACCAGCGTACGTATCCAGTCCCCGATGGGTGGCTACAGGCGGCCGGCGGCCTTCAGGGCCAGGTAGGCGTCGGCCAGGGCGGGGGCCAGGGTGTCGGGGGTGGCGTCGACCACGTGGACGCCGTGGCGGGTGAGTTCGGCGGCCGTGCGGGTGCGCTGGGATTGGGACTGGGTGCCGGCCGCTGCTTCGTAGACGGCGTCCAGTGAGCCGCGCGACTTCGCCATCTCGGCTGCGTGCGGGTCGGCCACCGAGGCCAGAAGGACCGTATGGCGCTGCGTGAGGCGGGGGAGGAGGGGGAGCAGGCCCTCTTCAATCGGGGCCGCGTCCAAGCTCGTCAGGAGGACCACCAGGGACCGGCGCGGGGCATTGCGGAGGACGGTGGAGACCAGGGTGCGGGAGTCTGTTTCGACCAGTTCCGGTTCCAGGGTGGCCATCGCGTTCACGAAGGACGGGAGCACGTCCGCCGCCGCGCGGCCCATGACGTGGGCGCGGGGGCGGCGGTCGTGGGCCAGGAGGTCCACGCGGTCGCCGGCCCGGGTGGCCAAGGCGGCCAGCAGGAGGGCCGCGTCCATGGCGGAGTCCAGGCGCGGGGCATCGCCCACGCGGCCCGCCGAGGTGCGGCCGGTGTCCAGGCAGATCAGGATGTGCCGGTCGCGTTCGGGGCGCCAGGTGCGGACGGCCACCTTGTTCTGGCGGGCTGTGGCACGCCAGTCGATGGAGCGGGTGTCGTCGCCGGGGACGTAGTCGCGGAGACTGTCGAACTCGGTGCCCTCGCCGCGGGTCAGCACACTCGTACGGCCGTCCAGTTCGCGCAGGCGGGCCAGGCGGGAGGGGAGGTGCTTGCGGCTGGTGAAGGGGGGCAGGACCCGTACCGTCCAGGGGGACGCCTGTGAGCCCTGGCGGGCCCACAGGCCCAGGGGGCCGTACGAGCGGATCGTGACGCGGTCGGCCTGGCGGTCGCCGCGGCGGGTCGGGAAGAGGCGGGTGGTCAGCCGGCGGCGCTCGCCGGCCGGGATGACCACCGCGTGGCGGGACGCGGCCTGTTCCGTGCCCGGAAGCCAGCTGCTCGGCGGCCAGGCGTCGCGGACGCGGGCGCGCAGCGTGCGGCCGCTCGGGTTGGTGACCGTGAGGTGCACGTCCGCGGACTCGCCCAGGCGTACCGAGGTGTCGCCGGAGCGGGTCAGCTTCAGGCTGCGGACGGGCGCCGCGAGGGCGCAGTCGACCGCGCAGGCCAGCGCGAGCGGGCCGTTGACCGCGAGCATCCCCGTCCAGCTCGGTTCGAGGATGCCGACGGGGAGGCTGCCGAGGGCCGCCAGCAGGGCGGCGCGTCCGGTGAGCGCCATCAGCGCGGAACGGGGACGTGGGAGAGGATCGCCGAGATGACCGAGTCCGCGGTGACGCCTTCCATTTCGGCTTCGGGGCGCAGCTGGACGCGGTGGCGCAGGGTCGGCAGGGCGAGGGCCTTGACGTCGTCGGGGGTGACGTAGTCGCGGCCGGTGAGCCAGGCCCAGGCGCGGGCGGTGGCCAGCAGGGCGGTCGCGCCGCGGGGGGAGACGCCGAGGGTGAGGGACGGCGATTCGCGGGTGCTGCGGCAGATGTCGACGACGTAGCCGGCGATCTCGGGGGAGACGGTCACCTTGGCCACCGCCTCGCGGGCGGCGTCGAGTTCCTTGGGGCCGGCGACCGGGCGGACGCCTGCGGCGTGCAGGTCGCGGGGGTTGAAGCCGGCGGCGTGGCGGGTCAGGACGCCGATCTCGTCCGCGCGGGAGGGGAGGGGGACGGTCAGCTTGAGGAGGAAGCGGTCCAGTTGGGCTTCTGGGAGGGGGTACGTGCCCTCGTACTCGACCGGGTTCATCGTGGCGGCGACGAGGAACGGCTCGGGGAGCTTGCGGGGGATGCCGTCGACGGTGACCTGGCGCTCCTCCATCGCTTCGAGGAGCGAGGACTGGGTCTTGGGCGGGGTCCGGTTGATCTCGTCGGCGAGGAGGAGGTTGGTGAAGACCGGGCCGTTCTGGAAGGAGAACTCGGCGGTGCGGGCGTCGTAGACGAGGGAGCCGGTGACATCGCTCGGCATCAGGTCGGGGGTGAACTGGACACGTTTGGTGTCGAGTTCGAGGGATGCGGCCAGGGCCCGTACGAGGAGGGTCTTGGCTACGCCGGGGACGCCCTCGAGGAGGACGTGGCCGCGGCACAGGAGTGCGACGACGAGACCGGTGACGGCGGAGTCCTGACCGACCACGGCCTTGCCGATCTCGGTGCGGAGCGCTTCGAGGGAAGCGCGGGCGCTGTCCGCGGTCGCAGCCGTGGACTCGGTGGCCGGGTACGTCATGACGTACGGACCTCTCTTTCGAGGGCGTCGAGGTGGTCGGCGAGCGCGACGAGTGCCGCGTCGTCGGAGGGAGGTGGGCCGAAGAGGAGGGTGGTGATGTCCGTGGTCCCGGCCGTCCCGCCGGTGAGGTGCGCGGAGACGGCGGGGACCAGGGACAGGGGTTCGTGGGCTTGTGTGTGCGGTACGCCGACCAGCACGGCGAGGCGTTCGCGGGCGGCTGCGCGCAGCACGGTGGCGGCGCGGTCGCGGGCGCCGGCCTTGCGGTAGAGGCGGGCGCGGCCCTCGGTGGCCTCGGAGGCGCGGATGACGACCGGCAGCTTCTCGGTGACGAGGGGGCCGAGGCGGCGGGCGCGCCAGAGGGCGGCGAGTACGGCCGCGACGAGGAGCTGGAGCAGGGCCCAGGACCAGCCGGACGGGACGAGGTCGAAGAGGCTCTTGTCCTGGCCGGCGGAGGAGTCGGGGTCGGGGCCGGAGTCCGCGAGGGACGGCATGTACCAGACGAGGTCCGGGCGGGAGCCGAGGAGTTGGAGGGCGAGGGAGGCGTTGCCCTGCTCGGCGAGGTTCTCGTTGAGGAGGATCGCGCCGGAGCCGAGGAGGACGGTGTCGCCGGTGGTGCCCGTGGGGAGCAGGAGGAGGGTGGGGTGGCCGTCGCTGGGGTAGCAGGCCGTGGCCCGGGGGAGGGTGGTGGTGTAGCGCAGGCCGCCTCCGGTGGCGGCGCGGCCGGCGGTGGTGGCGGCGGGCAGGGCGCAGGCAGGGGCGAGGTCGTCGGTGGCGGCCTCGCCCTTGGCGCGGACGCCGGGGGCCAGGTCGGGAAGGCTGTGGCCGCCGGGGGCCAGGAGGACGGTGCGGCCGCCGGAGAGGTCCATGGCGGAGTGGATGGCGCTGCGCTGGGCCGCGCCGAGCCGGTCCGGGTCGGTGACCAGGAGGGTGGTGCGGGGGCCGGTGGCGGCTGCGGCGTCGCGGGCGGTGGTGACGACGCGGGTGGTGACGCCGTGGTCCTTGAGGAGCTCGGCTACGGCGCGGCTGCCGGAGGGGTCGGCGGAGCGGGGGTCCAGGAGGCCGTGGCGGGTGCCGGCGTTGAGGATGGCCAGGGCGAGGGCGCCTGCGGTCAGCACGGCTAGGGCGGTGAGGATGCGGCGGGCCGTTTGGCGCCGCCGGGTTCGCTGCGCTTGGGCTTGGCGGGGGGTCGGGGGTTCGCCGGGGGTAGGGGCGGTGCCGGTGCCGGTGCCGGTGCCCGTGCCTGCGGGGTCGGGGGCGTTCAAGGCGGTGCCCGCCTGGGCGGCGGATGCCTGGGCGGCGGATGCCGGGGCGGTTCCGGTGGGGCCGGGCGCGCGCCGGGGCGTCTCCTCGGGCACCGAACGTGACCAGGGGCCGGAGGGTGATGCGGAACTGTGTTCGGCGCCCTGCGGGGAGCGCCCCGACACACGCCCGGCCCCACCGGAACCTGGGACGTGCCCCGACACACGCCCGGTCCCATCGGAACCTGGGACGTGCCCCGGTACATGGCCGGCCTCGGTGGAGTCTGGGCGGTTCGGATCGTGCGGGGAGCGCTCCGACGCGGCCCCACCGGAACCTGGGAGGTGCCCCGGTACATGGCCGGCCTCGGTGGAGTCTGGGCGGTTCGGATCGTGCGGGGAGCGCTCCGACGCGGTCCCATCGGAACCTGGGACGTGCCCCGGTACACGGCCGGGCTCGGTGGAGCCTGAGCTGCCGGAGGGTGGGGTGGGGCGGCCGTCTGCGGGGGTGGCGGTCATGCGGTGGGTCCCGTCAGGAGCGGCTTGGTGCGGTCCAGGGTGAGGTCGAGGGTGCGCAGGCGGGTGTAGGTGTCGGCGTCGGCGGTGCGGCCGCCGTAGGTGACGTCGTCGAAGGTGCGGGCGGCGGCGCGCAGGTCCGCGGCGTGGGCGGGGAGGGAGAGCGCGGCTTCGGCTGCGGCCTCGTCGGCGGTGCGGCCGGGGCGGGGGTCGAGGAGGGTGCGTTCCTCCAGGGAGCGGACCACGGCGCGCATGCGCTCCTGGACGGCTTCGGTCCAGCGGCCGGCGGCGGCGTGGGCTTCGGCCGCGGTGCGGTGGTCGGCGGCGCTGCGGATGCCGTCGTCGAAGAGGTGGCCCGCGGAGGTGGCCGTCCGGCGCGGGGCGCCGAGCCGCCACCACAGGGCGGCTGCGGCCAGGGCGACCAGCAGCGCGATGACGACCAGGCCCAGCGCGCCTCCGGGGGTTGCCCCGGAGGCCGCGTCGAAGAGGTCGTCGAGCCAGGTCAGGAACTTGCGCAGGGCACGGTCCAGCAGGCCCGGGTCGTTCTCGTGGTACATCGGCTTGGACAGTTCACGCTCGGCCGCCTCCTGGGCGGGCTCGCGCGGTGTCGTCACCGGTGGTGTGTCCGCGCGGGTGATGAGGAGGCCCCCCGTACTCATCATCGGTGTGTCAGCCTCCGGTCGTCCCGTAGTTCTCGACGCCGGCGGCCCGGGCGAGCTCCAGGTCGAGGCCCTCGCGCCGGATGCGCTGGTCGACGTAGAGGAGGACGGTGACGCCCGACCGGATCGGCAGGACGATGGTCGTCGCGATGATCGCGCCGATGCCGGAGAGGATGAGCGCTCCCCAGGCGGTGGAGGCCGTGCCGTTTTCGATCCCGCTCAGGCCGCCGCCGAACGCGACCATGCCGATGATTGTCAGCGGCCAGACGATGATCGACGAGATGGTGGCGGTGATGATTTCGGTGAGGAGGGTGATGCCGAAGATGCGCCACCACGTGCCCCGGACCAGCTTGGAGGAGCGGCCGAGGGCCTTGGAGATGGTGCTCTTTTCCAGCATCAGTGCGGGCGGGGCCAGGCTGAACTTGGTCCAGAGCCAGGCGAACAGCGGGACCGCGGCGGCGACGGCCGCGAAGGTCAGTCCCGGATTCTGGAGGAGTATGCCGGGCAGGAACAGCAGGGTGATCAGGAGGAGCGCGCCGATCCCCAGGAGCAGCATCAGGCCGATCAGGCGCAGCAGCTGGGGCCTGGCCTCGCGCCAGGCGCCGGAGACCGTGGAGGCGGTGCCGAGTACGGCCCGGCTGTAGATCATCGTGAGCATCGCCGTGGCGATGAGACCGCCGAGGGCTCCGATGAAGGCGGCTCCGAGGATGAGTGCCAGGGCGGTGCCGAGGGAGTTGAACGACGGGTCGGTCCCGTCCGCTGCGAGGGCGAGGTCCGACACCGCGTACTTCTGCACTGCCAGGCTGATCACCTGCACCACCGTGGCCACGACCAGCGTGATCGGCAGGACCGAGCGCCAGTGGGTGCGCATGGTGGCGACCGCGCCGTCGAGGATCTCGCCGAGGCCCAGAGGGCGCAGGGGGATGACTCCGGGCTTGGCGGCGGGGGGCTTGCCCCACTGGCCGGGGCCGCCCGGATGGCCGTACTGGGGGCCGTACTGGCCTGCGTACGGGGTGCCGGGCTGCTGCGCCCACCCCGGGCCGGGCTGCGGCTGGGGCGGTGCCTGCGGTGCGGGGCTCTGCCACTGGCCGGGCGGCGGCTGCTCGGCGGACCAGCCGGGGCCGGCCGCAGGAGGTGCGGGCTGGTCGGCGGGTGCCCCCGGTCGCTCACCGTCGGACGGAGAGGATCCGGGCGTAGCCCAGCCCGGAGAGTCGTTCATCGTCGCTCCTTCACGTGCACTGCTGCGGCGGGGGCGCTGGTCGCTGCCATCGTGCCACGCGGGATGATCCGACGGACCGGCCGTCCCCCCGATCTCCGGCAGCCCGTACCTTCAATTGTCACCCGGATCCGGGGCAGACTGGTCGACCTGATCTCCACGCAGGTCCGAGGGGCGATTTCCAGCCCTTTTGGCTGTGGGACAGCTCACCGCCAGGTAACGATTAGCTAATGGGATGATGTCAACTATGAAGGGACGCGTCCTTGTCGTCGACGACGACACCGCGCTGGCCGAGATGCTCGGCATTGTGCTGCGTGGAGAAGGTTTTGAGCCGTCGTTCGTAGCGGACGGTGACAAGGCACTTGCTGCCTTCCGGGAGGCGAAGCCGGACCTGGTGCTGCTCGACCTCATGCTGCCCGGAAGGGACGGCATAGAGGTGTGCAGGCTGATCAGGGCCGAGTCCGGCGTGCCGATCGTGATGCTCACGGCCAAGAGCGACACGGTCGACGTCGTCGTGGGCCTGGAGTCCGGTGCCGACGACTACATCGTCAAGCCGTTCAAGCCGAAGGAGCTGGTGGCCCGCATCCGGGCCCGCCTGCGCCGGTCGGAGGAGCCCGCGCCCGAGCAGCTGGCCATCGGTGACCTCGTCATCGACGTGGCCGGGCACTCGGTCAAGCGGGACGGCGCCTCCATCGCCCTGACCCCGCTCGAGTTCGACCTGCTGGTCGCCCTCGCGCGCAAGCCCTGGCAGGTGTTCACCCGCGAGGTGCTGCTGGAGCAGGTCTGGGGCTACCGGCACGCGGCGGACACCCGCCTGGTCAATGTGCACGTACAGCGTCTGCGCTCCAAGGTCGAGAAGGATCCCGAGCGCCCCGAGATCGTCGTGACGGTGCGCGGTGTCGGCTACAAGGCCGGACCCAGCTGACGTGCAGTCCGGCGAGGACCGGGGAGGTTCCCGTTTGGGGGCCTTGCGGGCCGGCCGCCTGCTCCGGGGCAGGGGGCCCGGCGGCGCCGTGCTGCGGCTGTGCGTACGCCTCGTACGCCGGCCGCTGCTTCCGGCTGTCCGGCTGTGGCGGCGCAACATCCAGCTCCGGGTGGTCGCCGCCACCCTGCTGATGTCACTCGCCGTGGTCCTCGCGCTCGGCTTCGTGGTCGTCGCGCAGGTCAGCAAGGGTCTGCTGGACGCCAAGGAGGAGGCGGCGCAGAGCCAGGCCGCGGGAGGGTTCGCGGTCGCACAGGAGAAGGCCAACGCCCCGGCCGCCGTGGACGGTGCCGACGCGGCCGACAGCAAGGTCGGCCGGGACGCCAGCACCTGGATGAACTCCCTCGTCAAGCAGCTGGCCAGTGGCGGCCAGACCGCCTTCGAGGTGGCTGCGCTCGGCGCCGGCACCGGGGAGCAGACCCTGCCCGGCACCCAGGGCGTCAAGGGCGCCCGTGCCTCGGGCAACGTCGACCCGACCGCCAGCGTCCCGCTGAAGCTGCGCCGGGCCGTCGACAACACCACCGGCACCTTCAAGACGTTCTCCGAGATCCGGTACACCACCGGGGCCGGGGAGAAGGCGCCCGAGCCCGCGCTGGTCGTGGGCAAGCGGCTCACGGACATCAACGGGGACCCGTACGACCTGTACTACCTCTTCCCGCTGACCCAGGAGGAGGAGTCCCTCAACCTGGTCAAGGGCACCTTCGCCACCGCCGGCCTGTTCGTCGTCGTGCTGCTCGGCGCCATCGCCTGGCTGGTCGTACGGCAGGTCGTGACTCCGGTCCGGATGGCCGCCGGGGTCGCCGAGCGGCTCTCGGCCGGGCGGCTCCAGGAGCGGATGAAGGTCACCGGCGAGGACGACATCGCCCGTCTGGGCGAGGCCTTCAACAAGATGGCGCAGAACCTCCAGCTCAAGATCCAGCAGCTGGAGGACCTGTCGCGGATGCAGCGACGCTTCGTCTCGGACGTCTCGCACGAGCTGCGCACCCCGCTGACGACCGTACGGATGGCCGCCGACGTCATCCACGACGCCCGGGTCGATTTCGACCCGATCACGGCGCGCTCCGCCGAGCTGCTCGCCGGGCAGCTCGACCGCTTCGAGTCGCTGCTCGCCGACCTGCTGGAGATCAGCCGCTTCGACGCGGGGGCCGCCGCCCTGGAGGCGGAGCCCATCGATCTGCGCGACGTCGTGCACCGCGTCATCGACGGGGCGGAGCCGCTCGCCGAGCACAAGGGCACCCGGATCCGGGTGCTGGGCGACACGCAGCCCGTCATCGCCGAGGCCGACGCCCGGCGCGTGGAGCGGGTGCTGCGCAACCTCGTCGTCAACGCCGTGGAGCACGGTGAGGGCCGCGACGTGGTGGTCCGGCTGGCGTCCGCGGGCGGGGCCGTCGCCGTGGCCGTACGGGACTACGGCGTCGGGCTGAAGCCCGGCGAGGCCACCCGCGTCTTCAACCGCTTCTGGCGGGCGGACCCGGCGCGGGCGCGCACGACCGGCGGCACGGGCCTGGGCCTGTCGATCGCCGTCGAGGACGCCCGGCTGCACGGCGGCTGGCTCCAGGCCTGGGGCGAGCCGGGCGGCGGCTCGCAGTTCCGCCTCACCCTGCCGCGCACCGCCGACGAACCGCTGCGGGGATCCCCGATTCCGCTGGAGCCCGAGGATTCCCGGGCCAACCGGGCCAGGGCTGCCGCCGACGCCGCGGGCAGGGCGGCCCCGAAGCCGCCGGCGGACGGCGGCGACCGGTCGCCGATACCGCCCCGGTCGGCCGTCGCCACAGCGCTGCCCGTACCCTCCGACCCGACGGCCCTGCCGGGCAACGGGGCCAGGGTCGTGCCCCGCCCGGCCGAGCAGGCACCACAGGAGGACCGAACCGATGCCGATGGCCATGCCGATGCCGAAGGACGCTGAGCCCGGGAGCGGGCCCAGCCGGACGCACGGCCGGCGGGGGCGCACGGTGCGGCCTCGCACGCTGCGGGCGTACGCGCTCGGCGCGGCCGGGCTGCTGCTGGCGGGCTGCGCCTCCATGCCGACCAGCGGTGAGATCCGCCCGGTGCAGGCCTCCCAGGGCGTCGACTCCCAGGTCAGGGTGTTCGGCGTGCCCCCGGCCGACAAGGCGGGAGCGGCCGAGATCGTCAAGGGTTTCCTGGAGGCGATGACCAGCGACGACCCGCAGCTGGAGACCGCCCGCAAGTACCTCACCGAGGAGGCCGCGAAGACCTGGAAGCCCGGCTCCGCCGTCACCGTCCTGTCGGCCGGCCTCGACCGGTCCCCGATCCGCGGCGAGAAGGACCCCGACGGGCCCCGGTGGAAGGTGAGCGGCACGAAGCTCGCGACGGTGGACGAGCGCAGCGCGTACCAGCCGGAGACCGGCGGCGGGAGGTACGAGGAGTTCCTCCAGCTGGTCCAGGAGAACAAGCAGTGGCGGATCGCGACCCCGCCCGAGAGCCTCGTGCTCAGCGAGTCCGACTTCCAGCGCATCTACATGCCGGCCAACAAGTACTACTTCGCGGGCGGCACGCTCGTCGCCGACCAGGTGTACGTGCGTCAGCGCACCGACCCGGACTCGCGCATGGACCCGACCACGCAGACGGTGCAGTCGCTGCTCGCCGGGCCGTCCAGGTGGCTGGGGCCGGTCGTCGAGACCAGCTTCCCCACCGGCACGGAACTGCGGACGGGCACCAAGTCCCTTTCGTACGACGGCCAGAACACGCTGCGCGTGCCGCTCAACGACAAGGCCGACAACGTCGCGCAGCCGCAGTGCCAGAAGATGGCCACCCAACTCCTCTACACGGTGCAGGACCTGACGGCCTCCCGGCTCAGCCGGGTCGAACTGCTGCGTGACGACGGCAAGTCGTCCTCGCTGTGCTCGGTGACCGATGTGAACGCGGCCGCGATCGCGAACCGGCCCCGCTCGCCCGAGTACCAGTACTTCGTCGACGACGCGAAGCGGCTGGTCCGGATGAAGCTCGACATCGCGAGCGAGGACCAGCCCAAGCCCGAGCCCGTGCCGGGGCCGCTGAACGCACCGCCCGGCTTCAAGGCGTACTCGGCGGCCGTGTCCTACGACGAGCGGCGGGCGGCCGTGGTCTCCGAGGACGGGCACGGGCTGTACGTGGTGTCGCTGTCCGGGTCCGGGGTCATGCCGCAGCTCGTGCTGACCGGCAAGGGGGCCAAGCCGAACACACTGACCGCGCCCAGCTGGGACGCGGCGGGCGACCTGTGGATCGCGGACCAGGACCCGCAGCACCCGGCGCTGTGGCGGGTGCCGGGCGGGACCGGAACCCCCGAGAAGGTGCAGGTGGCCGGGCTCGACGGGCGGATCACCTCGTTGAAGGCCGCGGCCGACGGGGCGCGGATCGCGCTGCTCGTGGAGCAGGGCGGCCGCAGGAAGCTGTACGTGGGGCGGATCGAACGGCCCGACGGGAAGGGCGACGTCTCGGCGGTGTCGGTGCGCGAGCTGCGCCCGGCGGCCCCGCAGATGGCGGATGTGACGGCGATGAGCTGGGCGCCGCGGGGCCGGCTGCTGGTGGTGGGCCGGGAGAGCGGCGGGCTCGTACAGGCCCGCTACATGCTGACGGACGGATCGATGATCGCGGCGAGCCTGCCGGGTGCCACCGGGCTGACCGCGGTGGCGGTCCCTGCGTCGGAGGACGAGTCGAAGCCGAAGCCGGTGGTGGGGTACTCGGACGAGGACGGCATCGTGTGGCTGCCGCCGGGGGCGCAGTGGCGCACGGTGGCAGCGGGCGGCCGGGCTCCGGTGTACCCGGGCTGACCGCGGCTCCGGCCGGTTTTCCACAGCGGTTTTCCACAGGGGTGGCGGGCCGGTGTACGGCTCGGCAGAGTGGAGGGGTGCGGGGGTGGCGGCAGGAGCTGGCCGGGCTGGTCCTGCCGGTCGACTGCGCCGGCTGCGGGGCCGCCAGGGTGCTGCTGTGCGCCGGCTGCCGGGAGGCGCTGAGCGGGGCCGGGCCAGTGCCGGCGCGGCCGTCTCCGCCGCCTGCCGGGCTGCCGGCCGTCCACGCGGCCGCCGCCTACGAGGGCGTCGTACGGGCCGTCCTGCTGGCCCACAAGGAGCGCGGGGCGCTTCCGCTGGCGGGGGCGCTCGGTGCTGCCCTGGCGGGCGCGGTACGGGCGTCGGGCAGCGGGGTTGTGGGTCGTGGTGCGGGCGGGGGCGGGCTGGGGGAGGGGGAGAGGGAAGTGGCGCTGGTCCCGGTCCCGTCGGCGCGGCGCCAGGTCCGGGCGCGCGGGCATGATCCGGCGCGCAGGATCGCGCTGGCCGCGGCGGGGCGGCTGCGGCGGGACGGTGTGCCCGCGCGCGTGGCCCCCGTACTGCGGCTGCGGCGCGCGGTGGCGGACCAGGCGGGGCTGGGGGCCGGGCAGCGCCGGGAGAACCTCGCGGGGGCGCTGGGGGTGTGCCGGGGCGGGGCGCGGCTGCTGGACGGGGCCGTGATCGTGCTCGTGGACGACCTGATCACCACCGGAGCGACGCTGGCGGAGGCGGCCCGGGCGGTACGCGCCGCGAATCTGGGGCAGGAGGTACTGCGGGCGGCGGTCGTGGCCGCTACTCGGACAGAGCAAAAATCCTGTGAATAGATTTGGAACTGCCGGGGAAGGCCCATCGTTGCAGGTAGTAAGAGGGAATGGCCACCTGAACGGAAGTACGTTCCGGTAGCGGGTGCCGACAACCGCCATAGAGGGATATGTTCGGTTGTGAGGACTGGCGAGCCTTAAGGCCCCACGCATCGCTGTCTCTCGACTCCGAAGTCGGTGGGGTGTTGATCTTGCCGATGGGGGAGGAGGAGGTGAAAGTCGCCAAGTCCGAGGCTCCGGCCTTCGCCGGAGTCTGGTGCGAAAAGGGAGACGCTTCGCCCTACGGCGGAGCTATCCGGGAACGGAGTTCTGCGTGGACATCGTCGTCAAGGGCCGCAAGACCGAGGTGCCCGACCGGTTCCGCAAGCACGTGGCCGAGAAGCTGAATCCGGAGCGGATCCAGAAGCTCGACGCCAAGGTGATCAGCTTGGACGTCGAGGTGTCCAAGGAACACAACCCGCGGCAGGCCGACCGTTCCGACCGCGTGGAGATCACCCTGCACTCGCGGGGCCCGGTGATCCGTGCCGAGGCCGCCGCCGCAGACCCGTACGCGGCGCTGGACCTGGCTCAGGACAAGCTGGAGGCCCGGCTGCGCAAGCAGCACGACAAGCGCTACACCCGCAGGGGCGCGGGCCGGATCTCGGCGGCAGAGGTCGCCGACGTCGTGCCGGACGCCGCGCATCTGAACGCGAATGGCGAGCCGATCGCCGAGGAGAAGACGAACGGGGTCCCGATCACCCGGATCGGATCGCTCGAAGTGCAGGGCGAGGGCCCGCTCATCGTCCGCGAGAAGACCCACGCGGCCGCACCCATGTCCCTCGACCAGGCTCTGTACGAGATGGAACTGGTCGGCCACGACTTCTATCTGTTCGTCGACTCCGACACCAAGTTGCCCAGCGTCGTCTACCGCCGTCACGCCTACGACTACGGCGTCATCCACGTGAACCCCGACGGGGCCTCCAGCTCGGAGGAACCGCGGGGCGGCGCCGGCGGAGCGCTCGGCGGCTGACCACGTCATCGTCTGCCCCCGCGGGACGTTTCAGGCGTCCTGCGGGGGCAGCTGCATGACGCGTAATGCGCCAGGCGGCCGCCGGAGGCCCCCGCGCCGTGGTGCGGGCATGGAATCATGGCGGGCAGTCAACCGGCGGCGCCGCCGGTCCGGTTGGCCCAGCAGCTCAGCACATGCAGGGGGAGGAACGATGGCGGACAGCTTCGGGCCGGTGCGCGGTGACGGCGGTACGGGCTGCCGTGAGGTGGGCGCGGCGGCGGATCCCGCGGGCACGCCGGCCGGGGAGCCGATCCGGGTACTGGTGGTCGACGACCACGCGCTCTTCCGGCGCGGGCTGGAGATCGTCCTCGCCCAGGAGGAGGACATCCAGGTCGTCGGCGAGGCGGGGGACGGCGCGGAGGCCGTGGACAAGGCGGCCGATCTGCTGCCGGACATCGTGCTGATGGACGTACGGATGCCTCGGCGCGGGGGCATCGAGGCATGCACCTCGATCAAGGAGGTGGCCCCCTCCGCGAAGATCATCATGTTGACGATCAGCGACGAGGAGGCGGACCTCTACGACGCGATCAAGGCGGGGGCGACCGGGTACCTGCTGAAGGAGATCTCGACGGACGAGGTCGCCACGGCGATCCGGGCGGTGGCGGACGGGCAGTCGCAGATCAGCCCGTCGATGGCGTCGAAGCTGCTCACCGAGTTCAAGTCGATGATCCAGCGGACCGACGAGCGGCGGCTGGTGCCGGCGCCGAGGCTGACGGACCGGGAGCTGGAGGTCCTCAAGCTGGTGGCCACCGGCATGAACAACCGCGACATCGCCAAGGAGTTGTTCATCTCCGAGAACACGGTGAAGAACCACGTCCGCAACATCCTGGAGAAGCTCCAGCTGCACTCCCGGATGGAGGCCGTGGTCTACGCGATGCGGGAGAAGATCCTCGAGATCCGCTAGCTAGTGTGCTGCGC